>NZ_JBBMXF010000013.1:0-264160 GCF_037996785.1 Xenorhabdus thailandensis | reverse complement strand
TAGCCCTCGTCTATGGCTAAAATTGCAAGAGTCTTATAGCCTCGATAAAGCCGAAAAGACCGTTGATGTTTCAAAATTAACACCGTTATTTACGCCGATAAATTTTTAATGTAATTCCACGCTAGATTGACACATGAGCCGCGTAATGCGGCTTTTTTTTCAGTCGCCATAAAATTAGGTGGGACGGATTTGGGACGGGCATTGAAAAGCAACCAGAGGTAACAATAGGTAACTTTGGGTAAGGTGGTCTATAGGGAAGATATCAATGAATATTTTTTCTAATGAATCTCAATCAGAAACTATCGAAAAAACAGCAAGAAAAAAGGTGCTTCAAACGCCTTTGAGCAATAACAAAACTCACTCCAGAGTTAGCCTGTGTTTATCATTTTTTGTCGGCCATTTTACCCCCATTTTACCCTCATTTTACCCCAAGCAAATTTGGAGCATAAAAAAACCAACCCTAACAGGTTGGTTTTTCTAGGGAAATTTGGTCGGCATGATAGGATTTGAACCTACGACCCCCGACACCCCATGACGGTGCGCTACCAAGCTGCGCTACATGCCGATGACTTCTCGTATATTACCGTTTTTTATTTGCAAAGCAAGCCCCTAATTTAGTGAGTGATTGATTTTTAAACGATTAGTTTGCTAAAAATCGTTTTACTTCCGTTAATATTTGTAACAATTGGGCAAGGTTTGGTTTGGCATCCTGAATTTCATTACCATCTAAATCATACAGATGATATTCTCCATTCTTGGAAAGATAGACAGTATGTTGGGCCATCGTAACAATTAATGAACCATTATCACCTGTAATAAGCCATGGATTTTCTCTTTGGGCATTAAAGAGATCTTCGCCTTGGGAATAATCTTCTGGAGAATTAGTAACGTGCAATAAACGGAGCATTAAGGTTGTCATGATATCTTGATGACTAGTCAATTTATCGATAGTTTGTGCCGGAGTGCCAGGCCATTGAATTATCAGGGGAACATGGATCTGTTCACGATTGAATTTGTCATCCGTAAACCATTTTGTTTTGTTACTTGTTGTGCCTTTACTCTGTTTAGCTGTAATCACAATGATTGTTTTATCTAAGTCACCTTTAGTTTCCAAGGCCTCTAAAACGTGGTTTATTTCAGTATCCAGCGCTTTCTTATCAAATTTTCCGGATGAAGGCATAAAGCCGTTAATATCTAGAAATGAGAACCATGGTGTGGAACCATTGCGCAGATCCAGCCATTGGCTCCATTGCGTCACCGTTAAGTTATCATTTTGCTTTTTAGTTTCTGGCAATGAATAGTCGGTCAGTATGGCCTGGCGATAAAGTGGTGTCTGAAATCCATCTGAAGAAAAAAGGCCAAATTGATACCCTTGATGTGTCAGAGCATCAATGAGCGCCGAGGATTTCCTGGCGTTAAGAATGCCGTCCAGATAACCCGATGATATGCCATAGAATAGACCAAACAATGCCGTGTCATCTTGAATGCCTGTGCTGAAATGTTGAGTGAACTGGATATTGTTTTTCGCGAAATGTTCCAGAGTTGGCATATCCTGGGTGATGTCTTGATAATCTAACCCATCCACGACAAGCAGAAGTAAGTTATAACCTCGCCCGGCATCCTGATAAGATAAATCATTTAGCGGATAATTGACGCCCAAGGCTGTAGGATTACCTTGTTGGTTGATGCGGCGTTGAAATTCTTGCTTATCCAATAGGCCATGCTTTTCAAGGAACTTGCGGGCGGTCATTGGATAAGAAATAGGTAAGTTTGAGCGCTGCATAGTAATCGGGCGGTAGAAATTAGCATCTGCCCAGATGTACATGAGGTGCGAAGCGACAAAAGCAGTAATAAATACTGCGGCCAGTGGCTTACCAAATCGTTGGCGGTTTAGGCTGCGTAACTTTTGCCAACTCCATGTACCAAAAAGCATCTGTATTAGAAAAATTAAAGGAATACAGATGAACATCAGTTGCCATTCCCTTGCTAGCTCACCTTGTTCTGGGTTGGTGATTAAATCCCAAACCAATGGGGTTAAATGCAGGTGAAAGCGAATATAAACCGAGGAATCGAATATCAGTAGTGTTAAGCCTGCCGTTGCTAATGCGGCTGAAAGAAACCTCATTAGCCGTTGAGATATAACGATAAATGTCAGTGGGAATAGAATAAGTAAATAGATGGCAAAGACAATGAAACTGAAATGGCCGAGCCAACTGACCAGCGCGTAGATGCGACCAAACAGTGAACCCGGCCAGTCAGATGCAAATAGATAGCGACTGCCCAGCACAAGACTGAACATAATGTTGAACAGTGCGAACCAGTGTCCCCAACTGATCATCTGAGAAACTTTTTCGCGGTAATGCTGACAGCTAGTCACCATATTTTCTTTACGTCAACGTGTTAATGAAGATTAATGCGCTTTATCTTCGTTGATTGAAGATTGCAACGCGTGTGCGAACGAGTCTGCAATATGTCTGCGTTGTGCAGGAGTAATACTCGTATTGATCAAATTTGTGACCATATTACCCAAAACCATCAAGGTCAGGTCAGTTGGAGTATGGTCTTTCTCGAAAACATTTACTAATTCAGTTAATAAATGTTCAACTTTTTCATCGCTATAGCGAGATGACTGTGGCATAAATCATATCCTGGATGTACAAAGCCCCATATCTTACCGTATAGAGGGGGGATTTTCTGCTTTTTTTATGACAAATTACCTGTCTGCTGCCAGAGTTGTTGCAAATATTGAATATGTTGCATCATTTTATTCTTTGATATGTAGGATGTTGACAATTAAATGGCGAGTATTTTTCATCACTTGGGTTTTTAGTTGCAGCAGAAAGATAACGATGTTTGAATACGCCGCTAACCGCGTGGCCCTATATGGCCAAAGCTGCAAAAGGAGTATAGATAATGAGCCTGGAAATTACCCAGATCGCGCTACATCGGTTGATTAAGCGTGATGAACAGACGTTGGAAGTGATTTTGCGTGATGCTTTGCTAGATACTAATCAAGTGGTTGAAGAGATGATGGCAGAGTTGCATCGTGTATATAGCGCGAAAAGTAAAGCTTACGGTTTGTTCAATGAAGAAAGTGAACTGGCGGGATCACTCCGTCATCTACGTAAAGGAGATGACGACTTTCTCGGTTTTAGCCGGGCTGCAACTGTTCGCTTAAAAGATGAGCTGGCGAAGTATCCATTTGCAGAAGGGGGAACGGTATTGTTTTGCCAATATCGTTATCTTGCTGTGGAATATTTACTGATTGCTGTTCTTAACAGTTGTAACAGCACATCCGTCAACGATGAACTTGATGTAAATACAACGCAATATCTTGATATTCCTCATGCTGATATCATTGCAAGAATCGATCTAACTGAATGGGAAACCAATCCTGAATCCAGCCGTTATCTGACTTTTTTAAAAGGGCGGGTAGGGCGCAAGGTTTCTGACTTTTTTATGGATTTCCTGGCCGCCAGTGAAGGTATGAATGCCAAAGTTCAAAATAAAGGTTTGTTGCAGGCTTTAGATGATTATTGTGAATCGGCACAGTTAGATAAAAATGAACGCCAGGCTTATCGTCAGCAAGTTTATGGTTACTGTAATGAACAATTACAGGCAGGCGAGGAAATTAAGTTACAAGATTTAGCCCAAGAGTTACCCTCGTTAGATGGGCAAGATTTTCAGCAATTTTCGCAGGATAAGGGCTATGAATTGGAAGAGAGTTTTCCGGCTGATCGCGGAACATTGCGCCAATTAACGAAATTTGCCGGTAGTGGGGGAGGGTTAACCATTAATTTTGATGCCATGTTGATGGGAGAGCGAATTTTTTGGGACCCAGTCACAGATACATTGACGATTAAGGGAACGCCCCCGAATCTGCGTGATCAATTGCAACGTCATGGTGGTAATCGCTAGATTGGCCGCTGTAAAAATAAATAACGCCGCAATTGCGGCGTTATTTACTCGGCGTCCCGATAAAAGCTCGACTGTGGCTAATTAAGCACGCAGGAAATCGATGTGCGTCAGTTTAGGTTTAAACGGATGACGCTGTACTGCCTGCACTTTAACTTTAGTTTCTTTACCATCAACAACCAGAGTCAGAACTTCGTAAAATTCTGGTTTGCTTTCGTGGTTGATAACTGCATCGTGATCCAGCTCGATAGAAACTGGCTCTTGGTTACCACCATAGATGATTGCTGGAAACTTGTTAGCTCTACGCAGGCGGCGGCTCGCACCTTTGCCCTGCTCTTTACGTACTTCTGCATTAATAGTTAACATTATTTTTTCTCTGTAAAAGAAGAAAATAAATCCTGCTACAGGCGACCCAGCAGCAGGTTCGATACTTGGCTTAACATGTATTATTACGCTAAGCGGGCGGCATTCTAGCGAAAAACCGATATGACAGCAAATATAAATCTGTTTTCCAGTGAGTCAGTGGATGGTCTATCTGGCATATTTAATACAAGTCATCAGCCCGTCTAAATCGCCCTTGATAGTCAAAAATCTTTTCTCTAATTTGCCAAAATTGCCCTTTTTTACGCGCGACAACAAAATCAGGATGACGCAATAAAGAAAATTGATGAGCAACATCTGCTGCTGCTCTCCAGCGAAAAACGGTTCCTGGTGCACGTTGATGTTGGCGAAGGAATTGCAGTTCAAATACTTTCTTTTGGGCCGAGGTCGATAAACGGAACAATTCAGATACGTCCGCACCATCTTCATCGTAATAGGTGATTTTTAACCATTCCCCTTTACTGTCGTGACCTGGTGTTAATTGCATACCACCACAACGTAGCACCAGGGCATCTTTTAGTTTTAAGGCTGCTTTCAGCATATCATCGGGATCGACGAGCACTTCTTCACAACGATGGCAGCGTCGAGCCGCGATATCGTTTTCTGCACCGCAATGAGGGCATGATTTAAAACGGAAACGGAAATCACATTGTTGACGTTTTCCATGTTCGTCTTCTTCCCAACCTTGGCAGCGTCGCCCAAAATGCTCAACGATCTCTCCATCTGTCGTGCATATCCCCCAGAAAGTATTCGCAAATTGACAGATAGGGCAAAATACTTGAACGGGTTGGCTTTGTGAGTTGGGTTTACTGTTACCGATTTCAGGCGTGTAAAGATCGTGGGGATTGCCTGCATAGTCCAAAATCAAGCAATCTTTTTTGTCAGGAAATAAACGTAAGCCGCGCCCGACGATCTGCTGATAAAGGCTGACCGATTCTGTTGGGCGCAATATGGCGATTAAATCGACATGAGGAGCATCGAATCCTGTTGTGAGTACGGCAACATTGACCATATAGCGAAGTTGCTGTTCTTTGAATGCCGTAATTAAGCGATCCCGTTCAGATGGTGGTGTCTCTGCGCTGACTAATGCGGCTTGTCCTGTAGGCAGCAATTGGAAGATTTCTTTGGCATGTTCGACTGTCGCGGCGAAAATCATCACACCTTTTCGATTTTGTGCATATTCAATGATCTGTCTAACGATATGAGGAGTGATACGCTTTTGGCGTTTAAGCTCCCGATTTAATTCCGCTTCATTGAATATCCCTTGCTGACTGGCTCGTACCTGACTGAAATCATATTGCATTATAGGCATGTCCAATCTTTCTGGAGAAACCAGAAAATGATGCTTAATCATATAACGCAATGGAAGATCATAAATACAATCGCGAAAAAAACTACGTTCATCACCACGGATCATGCCATGATAATGATAGTGATATATCCAGCCAGCACTAAGGCGATAAGGTGTTGCGGTTAAACCCAAGATGCGGATTTGGGGATTGTTTTTTCGAAGTTGTTGGATAATTTGTTGGTATTGGCTGTTCTCGTCATCACTGATGCGGTGGCATTCATCGATGATTAACAGTGAAAAATGGTGGTCAAAGCAATCTAGGTTGCGGGCAATAGACTGAATACTGCCAAAAACCACTTTTCCTGTACTTTGTTTTTGATTTAGCCCTGCGGAAAAAATATCTGCATCCAATCCATAAGCACAATATTTGCTGTGATTCTGCGCAACAAGTTCTTTGACATGTGCCAGTACCAAAACACGGCCATGTGCCAGCTTTGCCAATTCCGCGATGACAAGGCTTTTACCTGCCCCTGTTGGTAAAACAATAACGGCGGGATCTCTGTGCTGGCGAAAATAGCGAATGGTCGCGTCTACCGCTTCTTGTTGATAAGGACGTAAAGTAAAAGTCATTTTTATGTTACTGTCACAAATATCAGGTAAAAGATAATTACGGTAGAGAATAACATTTTTCATTGAAGCCTGCCGTCGAGAAATCATTCATCATTATTTTTCTAGGATCAGGTGGGCTATAACGTGTAACTTATTGTTGCTATAGTTACCGGCGTGATGATTTTTCTATAAATTATCTGTTTAATCTTGTATCCCAATAGTGGCCTTGA
The DNA here is from genome assembly GCF_037996785.1 of Xenorhabdus thailandensis. Taxonomy (NCBI): domain Bacteria; kingdom Pseudomonadati; phylum Pseudomonadota; class Gammaproteobacteria; order Enterobacterales; family Morganellaceae; genus Xenorhabdus; species Xenorhabdus thailandensis. The sequence goes on along the minus strand of NZ_JBBMXF010000013.1, from coordinate 257,734 downwards.
GGTTGTTCATAATATCAAGGGCATGTTCATCTGTGTTTATTTTTGTCAGGTACATCTATTCATGCGATTGGATAAATTTTTATCACAACAATTAGGTATTAGCCGCAACGATGTGGGGCGCGAATTGCGGGCAGGGCTAGTCACTGTCGATGATGAGATCATCAAAACAGGAGCCTATAAATTGAAGCCCGATCAGCAAGTTGCCTATGATGGTGCGATATTGCAACAACTCAATGGCCCTCGTTATTTCATGCTGAATAAACCCCAGGGATATGTATGTTCGGCAGATGATCCGTCAAACCCGACAATTTTGTATTTTATCGACGAGCCTGTTGCCCATAAATTACATTCAGCAGGGCGTTTGGATATCGATACGACAGGGTTGGTTTTATTGACTGATGATGGTCAATGGTCACACCGTATTACATCCCCCAAACATCACTGCGAAAAAACGTATCTTGTGACGTTGGAACACCCTGTCTCTGGGGATACTGAGCAAAAGTTTCTGGCAGGGGTGCAGTTAAATGGAGAAAAAACACTGACAAAACCCGCACAAATGGAAATTATCGAGCCTCAACTTGTTCGTTTAACTATTAGCGAAGGACGTTATCACCAAGTAAAACGCATGTTTGCCGCAGTGGGGAATCATGTTGTTGCACTTCATCGGGAACGAATCGGCGAAATTTATCTCGATCCTGCCTTGGAGTCAGGAGAGTATCGGGCGCTGACTGATAATGAAATCAACAGCATACAAATGCCAACCCCTTAATTTTTTATCCTTCAATTGATTCAGGAGTAACTGCGTGCAACAACAGCGTTCGTCCTATTTGGGATTAGTCTTGATCCTTGGTTTGCTTTCTATGTTAATGCCATTGGCAATTGATATGTATTTGCCGAGTATGCCAACGATTGCTGAGAATTTTGGTGTCAATGACGGTTTAGTTCAAATGACGCTGAGTAGCTATATTTTGGGCTTTGCTATTGGGCAAATGATTTATGGCCCAATGTCGGATAGTTTGGGACGTAAGCCCGTCATTTTGGGCGGTGTTATTGTCTTTGCTATCTCTTCTGCTGCATGTGCTTTAGCACAAGATATTGATACTTTTATTTCCATGCGCTTTTTACATGGATTTTCTGCTGCGGCTGCCGGTGTAGTCATCAACGCTCTGATGCGTGATAGATTCACAAAAGAGGAATTTTCCCGCTGTATGTCTTTTGTGACGTTGGTGATGATCATTGCACCTTTATTGGCTCCCATGTTGGGTGGGATATTGATGGTATGGTTTAACTGGCATGCTATTTTCTGGTCGATTGCTCTGGTTGCCGTAATTGCTTTTGTCTTGGTGGCTCTCTTTATAGAAGAGACGTTACCTAAAGAGAAAAGGCAGAAATTTCACTTAAAAACGACTTTAAAACAGTTCGTCATGTTGTTTCGGCAACGCCAGGTACTTTGCTACATCTTAGCGAGTGGTTTCTCCTTCGCGGGAATGTTTTCTTTTCTCAGTGTTGGTGCATTTGTATACATCAAACTGAACGGTGTACCTGCGCAGCATTTTGGTTACTATTTTGGGCTGAATATTATTTTTCTGTTCATCATGGCAACTATCAATAGCCAGTGCGTACGTAAATATGGTCCATTAAAAATGTTGCATATTGGCCTGTTTGTTCAATTTGTCATGGGCTTATGGTTGCTGTTTAGTACCCTGTTTGATTTGGGATTTATTTCTCTGGTGATGGGGGTTGCCATTTATATCAGCGGAATTTCCATGATTACGTCTAACACTATGGCTGTTGTGTTGGACGATTATCCTCATATGGCTGGAACAGTTTCTTCATTGGCTGGGACTATCCGTTTCGGTATTGCTGCATCGGTAGGTGCTATTTTGTCTTTATTGCCAGAAGAGAGTGCCTGGCCGATGGTAGGTTCAATGGCATTATGCGTGACATTAGCAATGATGCTGATTATCTATGCACGCGGTAAGTTGCATAAATAATCAGGGCATGTGCTGAGAATAATAATCTTAGATGTAAAATGGTTTTTAGGGGTCATCTGCCAGTATGGGATGGCCTTTTGTTTATTATCGGATGCTCTTTTTTCGTATCAAAGAAAAAAGATATTGTTTGTTTAAGTGTTTTTTCTAACGTGCTCTAAGCCTTTAAAGAGGTTATTGATTAAGCTGATAAACAGGAAATATCGAGCAATCATCAAACAAATATAGAAAACTATTCACTCTATCATATTCAATTGGTCGTTGAATGTTGGTTTTTTGTTAACATTTCATCATGGTTTTATAACTATGGAAGGTTATAGAACTATTCTTATCTAACCTGTTGTAAATAAAAAAATTATGCTTTTTTTGTCATTCAGTAACGTTTGAAAGAAACAAATATGTAAATAAATTTTGAACTAAAGGTTGCTTTTTTGAATAAAAATAAGTTGAATTTTTTACCTAAACAGTATAAATATATATAAAATGCGAGGTAGGTCGCACTTTTTTTGAAGTGGAAAGCGAAGTAATTACGGTAACGTAATTTTTATTTTAACCTTTTGTTTACTTTTTTGTTGGGCGGTTATTCGGTTTTGACGAATCGATATGATAGGAATGATACGTGAATAATATCCAACTTTCGGTAGTACACAGACTGCCGCAAAGTTATCGGTGGTCAACTGGCTTCGTTGGTACAAAAGTTGAGATTTTACCAGCAGAAGAAACAGATTTAGGAAATAGCCTGATGGGGCTAAAATTATTAAGTCATGAAGGCGAAGAAGCACGAGAAATTTTGCATGTTATAAATCAGTCTATCGCTGATATGCAGATACCAAGTGCTGTGATTGAATGGGAAGGAGAACCATGTTTGTTTTTTGCTAAGGAAGATGAAAGTGCGGTGATATGTCGTTTGAAGACGTTAGGTGCTGCAATTGCGGAAAATATAACTGCGCTGTATCCACTATAATTTTATCCATTGATAAAAAACGCTTCTTCAAGAATGGAAGCGTTTTTTAATGTTTGCAAGGGAAAATTTCAGTTGTAAAACGTTTTAGGTGTTGGTTAAATCGAGGCTTTTATGTTATCTGATAACACCCGTCTTGCACCATAGTAACGTTTATTCCAGTAAGTATCGGTCAATTTAGAAACGACAACCCCATTACTGGTTGATGCATGGACAAATTGATTATTGCCGATATAGATACCAACATGGCGCCTGCGAGCCCCTGTCTTGAACAGCACTAAGTCCCCCGCCCGCAATTTAGAGCGACTCACGGTTTGCCCTATATTCTGCTGTTCTGACGTGGAACGTGGTAATTCCATACCAAATTGATCATGAAAAGTACGTTGCACAAAAGCAGAACAATCAATGCCACGTTTGGTATTTCCACCAAGCCGATAGGCTACACCTTTCCAGTCTGCGTATTGGCTGAGTATTTTAGACTTGATATCTAACTTATTGACCAGATTTTCAAATTCATCCTGAGTTGCTTGCAGTAAATAGTGCTTTCCAGTGTTTACTGCATGCACCTCAGTGTGGTTATTGCGTAGGTTAGAATCTGGTGAACTACATGCAGTCAGTGCTATTGTTGCTATAACTGCGGGTATTAGCCGCAAGATGTATCTCAGCATGGGTTTCGATTTAACCATTTATTGATGTTCCCTTGCAGTCCTTACAGTGACTTATCACTATCATGAAAACATTGAATGTTTTAAAGCCTAGTCAGAATAGGGCGAATTAACAAATTTTCTGTCTATAAAATGTGCGAAGTAACGCATTTTATTATTATCTTTACAAAACATATTATTTTAATAGACAGAACGCAGGAAAGATTACTGAAATCATGAATAAAAAGCGAGAGACAAAAAGAGTTCTTTACAAAAAATTAGATTAGGAACTAATAGGTTAGAATGGGTTGTTGCTATTTTATACTGCTTTGATGAATATGAGGTGATATTGAGGAGTTAACAGATATCTCCTCAATATGACAAGTTTAATTATTACGTTTGATATGCGGTAATTTCTTGTCTAGCCATATTGCCATCATATCACTTAATGGGGTTAGCAGTACCCAGCTCATGCCGATCAGCGTTAAAGATAAAGAGCCTACTGCAATGTCTGTAAACCAGTGGGCTCCTGCCATAATACGGGGAAGAGCAAAAACAATCATAATCAGTAGAGCAATGCAAAATGCACTGCGGGAGATATAACGCAGAATGAAGCTGCTGAAAATTAAGAGCATTAACCCGTGATCACCAGGAAAACTGTCTTTGGATGCATCTTTGGTATGCCAGCTTGTCATTTCGTTTATGCGATTCACATTTTCAAATGTCAACGTTGGGCTTGGGCGGCTGACAGGGATTTTATGGCCTATTTGATTAATGATAATGGCAGATATCAGCATGACTAATCCAATCATGAAAAGTCGGCGCTTGCCGGCATAATTCTGTTTGCGAAATGCACTATAATAAAGTAATCCCATGCATAAAAGTGATATAACATCGAATGCTCTAATATTCGCGATAGCGACAAATAGGGAAAATTTCGAATCTGGCAGTAATTTTTCATTAAAAAAATAAAAAATAGCAGAATCAATATGGAACCAAAAGCCGTGGTTCTCAGGCAAATACCATGAGAGAAACAGGGCAATACCAAGGATATTGAGAATGAGTATAGCTAATGGGTGACTGCGAGTCATGAGATACCTATTTAACACATAATGTGGGGTTAACTAGGGAAGGGACTATAACAAAATTTATGGGAAAGCGTAATAACCATCGAATACTGTGATCAAGGTGTAGTTGTATCAGAATATTTGTATCATTACTAAGTTTTGTCGTTATTAAAGATGTATACCAATCTAACGTTAAGATGCGTGTGATTTCTCCCCGCGAGGCGGGGAGAAATCAGATTTCATAGCGTGTTGTAAATTGCAACTTGAAGTTTAATGCGTATAACTAGTTTTGTGATATCGAAAAAATAGCTAAATCTCTATTGCAGTACCGCTAATATATATTTGATGCAATATTGGTGTCTGACTATCATTATATAATCATCAACTGATTTTATCATATCCTAAATTATTGGCGTATTATATCGAATTGTGGTTGTAGTTAATAAATAATTAAAGAAAAAGTTTCATTTGACGTTATATCGTTATAGAGCAGAGCGTTACACCATTATCTGGTTTTCAAATTGGCGCGGGGCTAAAGTTGGAAAAAGATAACAACACTTGTAGTGGAGGTTGAATGCTTATGTTACGAAAAATGACGACTTTTTTGTTCATGTCTTTATCTTATTCTCCTGTAATGGCGAATTCTCCATCAACCTCCAGTTCTAGAACTATTTATTTTCATGGTGCTATTGTTGAATCCCCATGCCAACTGAGTTGGGATAAAAAGTATGCTGAGATAATCTGTTGGTATAATGGTAAGCAATTAATTAAAGAGAAAATGATAGAATATCAAAAAGATAGAAAATCCGCGTTATTGATTGAAAAACACATCGGAAAAGACGAAATAAAATGGGTGGGAAAAAATAAGGAATTGGGGATTGTTACTATAACTTATCATTAAATGTTACATAAAAGTATAATAATTATTTATTCTAGCTAAATAATATAATATAAAATCAATAAACTTATCCGTGATTTAGTTCAAATAATGGCTATTAATAACAGTTTTGTTAATTAATCAGTAATAATAGTGTGCCTGTTTTTTAATTAAAAAATGACTTTTGATATTTATCAACAAAAGTTCTCAATGTCGTATTTTTCTTACATGAAATAGTTATTATGGAGATGAAGGAATAAAAGGTAGCTGAGTTTTAGTTAATGGAAAAACGAAAGTGAGGTCACCATGAAAAATTATCTTAAGCTGTTAATGAGTTGTTTATTAGTTTCATGGCTTTCTTATGGATATGCCGAATCTAACGGAGGAATCATTCGGTTTTCAGGTGCGATTGTTGATCCAGGATGTCAAGTTGTTATAACAAACACTCAAGCCAATATCTCTTGCTATCGATTAGGTAAAAATCTCACTGTTAAACATATCATTTCAACTCACAAAACGAAAGGCGATGTCATGCTTCCTGGTAACATAGGTGTTTCCAGAGTGAAGTGGACTGATAATCAGAAACGTGTGGCAATTGTTAATGTGGATTACTTCTAACTTCAAAAACCATGAGTTGCTCTTTTGACGAGAATAACGTGCGATACAAAGAGCAACTCATATTTCAGGATAAAGAATTAGTCACAACGTCCCATATAGCGACGCTCTGCAATATGAATGCGGATTTTTTCACCAGAACTCAAATATTCAGGAACTTGAATCGTCAATCCTGTACTCATTTTAGCCGGTTTAGTGCGAGCACTCGCTGATGCTCCTTTAATACCTGGTGATGTTTCCTCAATGACCATATCAACAGTTTGAGGCAATTCAAGCGCTAACAATTGCCCATCCATTGTCAGAACCTGCATTCCTGGTAGACCTTCTTCGGGGATAAATAGCAGTTCTTCTTCGATTTGATCTTTTTTGAAGTGATAAGGGGTGAAATCTTCGTCATCCATAAAGATATATTCATCACCATCAATATAAGAAAAACTGACACCACGGCGGGTCAATGTAATGGTTTCAAGAATGTCATCGCCTTTGAAACGTTCTTCCACTTTTTGACCAGTACGAATATCAGTAAAACGCATCTTATATAGCGTGCTGGCACCGCGTGCGCTGGGTGATTGAATGTCGATGTCTTTAACTAATAATAGTTTTCCATTGTAGCTGATTGCGGCGCCGCGCTTAATTTCATTGGCTTTAGCCATAGATACCTTCCGTAAAAACAAGGAAATAGTGGAATGAATATTTAAGTGGCGACAAAATTACTCGCAGTTGTCCTATTAGGCAAGAAGTGAATGAATGCCCCAGTAAAAATACTGGGGTGGAAGGAAAACATTAACGATAAACTGGCAGCAAACCAAACAAAGAGAGAATGTGTGCTAGCATATTTATCAAACCGAATAGGATAACAAAAATAATCAAAAATTTACCACCCGGGGCCCGATAGCTGGATGTTGGATAACGTTTACGGCTAGCTCGTGCCATTAAAGCCGGAACAATAACTGCCCAAATAGTTGCTGCCAGGCCAGCAAAACCGATTGCATATAGGAAACCGTTTGGAAAAAATAGTGACAATGCAGTTGGGGGAACGAATGTAATCAGCGCTGTTTTAAAACGACCATTGCGAGAGTCGCTGAATTTAAAATAGTCCGCCAGATAGTCAAACAATCCTAATGATACACCTAAGAATGAACTCGCTAAAGCCATATATGAGAAGGTATTTAAGAATTGGGTTATTGTCGTATTATCAGAGGTATTATTCATTTGTTGTAATAAGTTACCAATATTACCGCCATCAGCAATAATTTGCTTGAAGGCTCCACGTGGAATATTTCCCTGAATGACGTACTGCCATAAAATGTAAATCGCTAATGTTATTAATGTCCCGTACAGCAAGCTGTGTGTAACGGCTTTGCTGTCTTTATGGTAATACTTAACTAGCCCCGGAACGTTACCGTGATAGCCAAATGAAGCTAGTAAATAAGGCAAAGAGACTAAAGCATAAGGTAAATAGTCTGAATTGGTATTAGCTTGATCAAATAAAATGGCTGACTTAACTTCGGTAAACATACCGCCGACAGACATAATAAAGGTGATTATCATGCCACCTATTAAGATAGTGCTTAAGCGATCTACGGCTTTAGTCGATAACCAAACAATGAAGGCAACAATAAAGGCAAAACATAACCCAGATATTGATTGAGGTAGCGGGATAATACTCGCGATATTGTGAGAAAGAATTGAGCCACCTGCTGAAATATAAGCATAAGTTAAGATATATAGAACAAAAGCAATGGATAAATCATTGAGAGAACTCCAACCTTTGCCTAGCAAGTCCTTGGTAACGGTATGAAAACTGGAACCAACTGGGTAATTCATATTGGCTTCCAGAATCATCAGGCCAGAGAAATACATACATGCACAGGTATACAACAGCAAAATTATTGATCCTGTAAACCAGACACCTGATGTGACAATAGGAATGGAAAACATACCTGCACCGACAGCTGTACCGGCAATGATCATAGCACCCCCAAATATAGAGGGGCGTTTTAAATTTTGTGTTACCTCAATGGTCATATAGACTCCCTGATGAATGCTGTCACCTTGTACTAGCGCAACGATACATAAATCCACTATATGTGTAAACAAATAATTAAGAAAATATATACAAAGGTAAGACAGGCTATCTAAGAAAACCTGCCAGAAGGGAGTTTGGTATTAATTTGCGAAATAGAATTGCGCTTTTTGCCATAATTTTATGGCGTTACGGCTGGCCTCAAAATGAGGTTCGGGAAGGTGGTTAGGATCACACCACATTAATTGTTCACACTTCTCAGGTTCCATTAATTGCGGCTCACCTCCGGTATACTGTGCCAGCAAACAGACTGAAACTGTGTGCTTTCCTTCCTCGCGGTAAGTTTCGAGATTATTGCAAATACCATAAACTTTGGGATCTTGGATTGTTAGGCCAATTTCTTCTTTGATTTCACGGATCGCGCACTCTTCAAAGGATTCGCCGGGATCAACATGACCACCGAAGATTGACCAGTATGGCGCATGTTGGCTGGTACGTTTTCCCAGTAAAATTTCGCCTTTATCATTGATGATGATAACACCCACTCCGACAACGACTGACACTGATATATTCCTCCATCCAGTGACCACTTACTTTGGTTCAGATTGATTTTAGTCATCTAATAAGAAATTATTCCGTTGCATATTCTGACTTTTAGCTTGCGTTAACACAATGATCAAACGGGCTATAATTTTAACTGAAACGATTCAATTTTGATGTTATAAATAACAGATAAAACTTAATGTGACTTATGACTGTTTATTCAGGAGATATCGGGCAAGATGAGCCGCCGAGTTGCCACAATTACCTTAAATCCAGCTTATGATTTAGTTGGCTTATGCCCAGATATTGTTAAGGGAAATGTTAACCGTGTACAGACGGCAGGGCTTCACGCTGCTGGTAAAGGAAACAATGTTGCGAAGGTACTGCGTGATTTAGGTATTGATGTTACGGTCAGTGGTTTTCTCGGACGAGAGAATCAGGAAGGATTTCAGCAGTTTTTTAGCGAAAACAGGATGGTAAATCGTTTTCATCTCGTCTCTGGGCGAACGCGTATTAATGTCAAGCTGACGGAAAAACACGGTGAAGTGACGGATTTCAATTTTTCAGGTTTCTATGTAACAGAAGAAGAGTGGAATCGATTTGTCAGTGATTCTCTGACATGGTTAGGGCAGTTCGATATGGTTGTTGTCAGCGGTAGTTTGCCCGAAGGGATCAAATCAGAATCATTTGCGAATTGGATGATACAATTACGACAGTCTTGTCCCTGCGTTATTTTCGACAGTAGCCGTGAAGCCCTTGTTGCAGGTCTTAAGGCATTACCTTGGCTGGTAAAACCTAATCGCTATGAATTGGAGATTTGGGCAGGTAAACCATTACCGGATTTGGATAGTGTTATTGACGCAGCTCATGAATTGCGCAATAGAGGGATCGCCCACGTTGTTATTTCACTGGGAGAAGAGGGAGCATTATGGGTCAATGCCTCTGGTGCATGGTTGGCAAAACCACCATATTGTGAAGTAGTCAGCACGGTTGGAGCCGGGGACTCTATGGTGGGTGGATTGGTCTATGGTTTGCTAATGAGGGAATCCAGCGAACACACATTGCGTCTGGCAACCGCGGTTTCTGCACTTACGGTTAGCCAGCCAAATGTTGGGATTAAAAGTCGCACTGAACTTGCATCAATGATGGCAAAGATCGAATTAATTTCTGTCAGGTAATTAATTTTGCTGGGATTTTAGCCAGGCGATTTCTTCAGCCCAAATATCTGGATTGATCGTTTCAAGAACCAAGGGAATACCATTGAAACGGTCATCTTTCATGATGTAGCTGAAAGGTGTTTTACCGATATTGCCTTCACCAAGGCTATGGTGTCGGTCAACACGGCTGGAAAATTCACTTTTGGCATCATTTAGATGCATGGCTTTAAGATATTTGAATCCAACAATTTCATCGAATGCCTTGAAAGTCGTATTGCAATCTTTTTCAGTACGTAAGTCGTAACCAGCCGCAAAAGCGTGGCAGGTGTCAATACAAACGCCAACGCGGGTTTTGTCTTCGACACCGTCAATAATTGCCGCCAGTTGTTCGAATGTAAAACCAAGGTTAGTACCTTGTCCGGCGGTATTTTCGATAACGGCAGCAACGCCTTGGGTTTTATTCAACGTAATATTAATGGATTCCGCAATACGGGCGAGGCATCTATCAATATCAATTTTGTTGAGATGGCTGCCCGGATGGAAGTTCAGCAGATCAATGCCTAATTGTTCACAGCGCTGCATTTCATCAAGGAACGCTGCGCGGGATTTTTCCAGGCCGTCTGTTTCAGGATGACCAAGGTTAATTAGGTAGCTGTCATGAGGAAGAATTTGTCGGCTACCATAACCGTAACGTTCACAGTTTGCTTTGAATTGATCAATAACATTTGTCGATAACGGTGGGGCGTGCCATTGGCGCTGGTTTTTCGTGAATAGGGCAAATGCAGTTGCATTTAATTCATGGGCACGGATCACTGCTTGATCAACACCGCCCGCAGCGCTTACATGGGCTCCAACAAATTTCATCTTATTTTCTCCTGTGTTTTCCTCATTATGGCATTGTTCACCTGATTGATAAAATCTTGGCCGCAAAAGTCAATTTAATATTCTCTCGTTCTGCCTTAGCGCAATAAATGATGGATGCCTTGATTGACGATTAATCCACCTACGACTAGCCAGATAAACAAAATAAGTGCCAACAAGATGGGTTTAATCCCAGCCTGGCGAATAGCACTGATGTGGGTGGTTAGCCCTAAAGCAACCATGGCCGTTGCTAGCAGGATGGTATCAATGGCAATAATATGGTGAACAAAGGATTCAGGTAAGAGATGAAAAGAGTTGAAACCCGCAGTGGCAATAAAAAATACAGCAAACCACGGAATAGTGATTGGCGATTTTTGGGGATGGGCATGACAATTTTTAACTTTCGCGCGACTGAGGTAGCCGGAAAGCAGTAATAGAAAAGGTGCTAATAACATAACGCGGATCATTTTACTGATAACCGCTGCATTTTCAGCCTCGTTTCCTAACGTATGTCCAATGGCAACAACCTGGGCTACTTCATGCACAGTTGAACCCGAAAAAATACCAAATGTTTCCTGAGTGAAATTAAGCCACGGGTAGTGGGTATTGAGTTGATAAATCCACGGATAAATAAAGATTGCCAGTGTACCAAAAATAACTACTGTAGAGATGGCGACAGCAACTTTGCTGGCAGGGGCTTTGACAATGGGTTCTGTTGCCATAACCGCAGCTGCGCCACAAATACTGCTTCCTGCACCAATTAAGATCACGGTTTGGCTATCCAGTTGAAAAAAAGTACGTCCAATCCATAATGCCATAAAAAATGTTGATGAAAGCATGATGATATCGATCAATATTCCAGTTGCACCAACTTCTGTGATTTGTTGGAATGTCAGACGAAATCCATAAAGAATGATGCCTGCTCGCAATAGATAGTGTTTGGAAAAATGGATACCGCTATTGCAGGTAGATTTTAAAAAAGGATACAGCGTATTGCCGATAATAATTCCCAATAAGATGGCCAGAGTCAGGACGCCTAATCCCATATTTATAAACCAAGGAATAGTCCCGATATAGATTGCAATTGCTGTCAGGACTGTGGCTAATAGGATACCCGGAATTAATTTTAATGCGGCATTCTGGTGGAATTGGGTAAATTCCCCTACTTGATTTTCAGACATAGTGGTGGCTCTATTATCTTATGCATTTTAGGAATAAGCATATAGAAGAATTTAAAATCAATAAAATTGATAATATTTATATATATAAACAATAAAATAGATTAATTAAGGGTAACTTTTGTTAAGTTGCGTAATACTGTCTAAAATCAAGACTATCTTCCTTCTTATTTTGCTTCCCGTGAGGCCATATGCGTATCACTCTGAGACAGCTGGAGATTTTTGCAGAAGTTCTGAAAAGTGGTTCAACGACACAGGCTTCTCAGCAATTAGCATTATCACAATCTGCGGTGAGTGCTTCACTGACAGATCTCGAAGGGCAGTTAGGAGTACAACTGTTTGACAGAGTCGGGAAACGCCTGGTCACCAATGAACATGGGCGTTTGCTCTATCCCAAGGCATTGGCACTACTTGAACAGGCTGGTGAAGTGGAACAGCTTTTCAAACTTGAATTGGGCGCATTACGATTGGCGGCCAGCAGTACGATTGGCAATTATATGTTGCCTGAAATGCTGGCGAGATATCGTCAGGATTACCCTGAGACGCCATTGGAATTGAATATCAGTAATACTGGGGACGTAATCAAAGCAGTTGTTGAGTTTCGTGTTGATTTGGGATTGATTGAAGGATTGTGTCACGATCCTGAGTTGATCACACAACCATGGATGAAAGATGAGTTGATCGTTTTTTCCTCTCCAGAAAGTCCCTTGTTGCAACGTGAATTGAGTGTGGAAGATTTGATCCAAGCCCCTTGGATATTAAGAGAAAAAGGTTCAGGAACAAGGGAGGTTTTGGAACATCTTTTATTCTCACAAATGTCGAGATTCAATATTGCGATGGAGTTGGGTAATTCGGAAGCCATTAAACATGCTGTTCAATATGGAATGGGGATCAGTTGTCTTTCACGGCGAGTTGTTCAGGAACAGCTGAAAAATGGCACATTATCTGAACTTGTTATTCCCGGACTTAGCCTCAATCGCACCTTGTACCTGATTTACCATCGTCAGAAACATATATCCAATGCGTTACAGAAGTTACTGAGTTATTGTAACTAATATTAAGAATATAATCATGTAGCTAATAATTGGCTGTGGATTATGAAGGTATCTTATAACCACGAATCGTTGCTATTCTGGAGACGAGGATTTGTTACAATCCCGCGTTAAATTCATTTCAAATGATATAGGAATAGAATGTCTCGAGAAGAAAGCATGCCACGGGATCAGGCTCCCAACACCCTGCGCCGTGAATTAAAAGCACGACATATGGCAATGATTGCCATAGGTGGATCAATTGGCACAGGATTATTTGTTGCTTCTGGCGCAACCATTTCTCAGGCTGGCCCAGGTGGGGCTTTACTTTCCTATGCATTAATTGGCTTAATGGTCTACTTCTTGATGACCAGTTTAGGTGAATTGGCCGCGTTCATGCCAGTTTCAGGGTCGTTTTCAACTTATGGTTCCAAATATGTTGATGAAGGTTTTGGCTTCGCATTGGGATGGAATTATTGGTACAACTGGGCGGTGACGATTGCGGTTGACCTTGTTGCTGCGCAATTGGTGATGGGATATTGGTTTAATGATGTTCCTGGTTGGGTATGGAGTGCGTTGTTTCTTGCCCTGATTTTTCTGCTGAACTTCGTTTCCGTCAAAGGTTTTGGTGAAGCAGAATATTGGTTCTCCTTGATCAAAGTTTCCACGGTTATTGTGTTCATTGCCGTTGGCATTTTAATGATTGTCGGCATCATGAAAGGTGCTGAAGGTGCAGGTTGGCATAATTGGGCCGTTGATGACGCTCCTTTTGCGGGTGGTTTTGCCGCCATGATCGGGGTGGCAATGATTGTCGGTTTCTCCTTTCAAGGGACAGAGCTGATAGGTATTACCGCAGGGGAGTCGAAAGATCCGGCGAAAAATATCCCTCGTGCGGTGCGTAAGGTATTCTGGCGTATCTTATTGTTCTACGTATTTGCGATTTTAATCATCAGCCTGATCATTCCTTATACTGATCCTAATTTGTTGCGCAATGGTGTGAAAGATATCAGTGTGAGTCCATTTACGCTGGTATTTGAAAACGCTGGCTTATTATCAGCGGCTGCAATAATGAATGCGGTGATATTGACGGCTGTTCTGTCAGCGGGAAATTCAGGGATGTATGCTTCTACCCGTATGCTATTCACCCTGGCAAAAGAGGGGAAAGCACCGAAAATTTTTAGTCATTTGTCTAAAGGTGGTGTTCCGCGTAATGCGCTTTATGCTACGACTGTGGTAGCAGGGCTGTGTTTCCTTAGCTCCATGTTTGGTAATCAAACAGTCTATTTGTGGTTATTGAATACTTCAGGTATGACTGGATTTATTGCATGGCTCGGCATTGCAATCAGCCATTACCGTTTTCGCAAAGGCTATGTCGCCCAAGGTTTGGATCTCAATGATCTGCCATATCGCTCAGGTTTCTTCCCGATTGGGCCGATTTTTGCCTTTATCTTATGCCTGGTTATTACGTTGGGCCAAAATTATCAGGCATTTTTGCAAGATAAGATCGATTGGTACGGAGTGACCGCGACCTACATTGGCATTCCGTTATTTCTGCTCATTTGGCTTAGTTACAAGCTGAAAAAGAAAACTCGCTTTGTTAAATACAGTGAGATGGAATTTCCAGCATTCAAATATACCGATAAAGAATGATTTGTTAACCAATTATCAATAACCTGATAATTGTTAATTAAATTATTATTGATTTTGCTTTACAAAAAACTGCCTGTTCTGTGATGGAATTGGCAGTTTTTATTTTTCAAGGGATTAGGAAAGGAATAACGATGGTAAATTTCGGCTATACCACTCCAATCGCATTGATAAGTATTCTTATTTGCTTTATTGTTAGCAGCATAATTGTTGCATGAAGAGGCTAACTAAAGTGAAGTTTGTATTTCGAACAGTCGTGAAAAATGTGAGTATCAGTCTAATTGCGGGTTCTGCCATGATGGCAAGTTTTGCATCTTGGGCTGAAACAGTCACTGATATTGCTGGACGTACTGTTGAAGTGCCAGAGAAAGTTAATCGTATCTTGTTGGGTGAAGGTCGTCTGTTCCATTCTGTCGCTATATTGGAAGGAGATAAACCTCTGGCGCGTATCGCTGGTTGGCAAGGTGATTTCCGTAAACTGGATCCACAAACTTACGCTATTTATAAAGCTAAATTTCCTGAAATCGATAATATCCCTCTGATTGGTAATACCAGCGCGGATAGCGTCAGCTCTGAGAAAGTGCTGACACTCAATCCTGACGTTGCCATTTTTGGTCTGTCTGGGCACGGTCCAGGCAAAAACAGTGAGTTGGTGAAACAGTTAGAAAAAGCGGGTGTACCTGTTGTTTTTGTCGATTTTCGCAATGATCCCCTGAAAAATACATTACCTAGCATCCGTATGCTGGGCAAAATCTTGCATCGTGAAGATCAGGCTAATGCTTATGCTAATTTTTATGAAAAAAATCTTAAATTAGTGACTGATATTACAGATCGCATACCCGATGCTGAGAAACCTTCCGTCTTTATTGAATTAAGGGCTGGTTCTAGTGAAGACTGCTGTGGTACGGCAGGTAACGGCAATATGGGGAATTTCATTGATTTGGCGGGTGGCAAAAATATCGCTAAAGAAGTATTGCCTTCTCCATTGGGCACAATGAATCTGGAAAAAGTTATTGCTGAAGATCCTTATATTTACATCGCAAGCGGTGCGCAAGATCCAGGTGACAAAGGTGACGGGATCAAAATGGGAGCCCAAATTTCTGCCGATACTGCCCGTGCTGGCTTGAAAGAAATCACAGAACGTAAAGGTATCAATAACTTAACCGCCGTGAAGGAAGGGCGTAGCTATGCTATTTGGCATCACTACTATAATTCTCCTTATAATGTTGTTGTTACCCAAGTTTTTGCTAAATGGTTCTATCCTGAAAAATTCGCTGATTTAGATCCGCAACAAACATTGAAAGAACTTCACAATCAATTCTTGGCTATTGAACCGGTAGGTACATATTGGGTCAGCGAGAAATAAGCAGTAACAGGTAATAAGAATGAGCGTCACTACCGAGCCTATGCCAATGGTAAAAAAACAATTGAATGAGTGCGATATAAAAGCACATTATCGTCATATCCTGTACCGACGTATTGCATGGATATTATTCATCGTCCTGGCAATTGGCATTTCTGTTGTACTGGATTTTACCTTGGGGCCATCAGGGTTATCGCTGCAAGCCCTCTGGCAAACCCTGTTTTCACCAGAGAGTGTTAACGCAGCAACACGGGTGATTGTTTGGGATATCCGATTGCCCTATGCTCTGATGGCGGTAGTGATCGGCTTATCACTGGGACTGGCCGGTGCTGAAATGCAGACGATTTTAAATAACCCGCTAGCTAGCCCATTCACGTTGGGCGTTTCCCATGCGGCTTCTTTTGGCGCGGCATTAGCTATTGTGCTTGGCATTGGTATTCCGGGAATACCGGATCAGTGGTTTATTTCTGCAAACGCTTTTCTCTTTGCATTATTGGCTGCTTTAATGCTTGATGGCATTACCCGTTGGACGAGAGTTGCAACCTCTGGTGTTGTGTTGTTTGGGATTGCAATGGTATTTACCTTCGATGCGTTAGTTGCGATGATGCAATTTATCGCTACGGAAGATACCTTACAGGGATTGGTTTTCTGGACAATGGGTAGCCTCGCCAGGGCGACATGGGAAAAACTGGGTATTATGGTGTTAGTTTTCTCTGTCATTATGCCTCTCTCATTGAGCAATTCTTGGAAATTGACCGCATTGCGTTTGGGAGAAGATCGGGCTACCAGTTTTGGAATCAATATTAGCCGCCTTCGTTTGGGAACATTGTTGCGTATCAGTATCCTGACCGCATCGGCAGTTGCATTTGTTGGCCCTATTGCTTTTATTGGATTGGTGGCTCCTCATATCGCCAGAATAACGTTTGGTGAAGATCACCGTTTCTTCTTGCCGGCAAGTGCGCTGATTGGTGCACTAGTTTTGTCCATGTCTTCCATTGCGTCTAAGAATCTGATACCGGGTATTATTATCCCAGTTGGAATAGTGACTTCATTGGTTGGTGTGCCTTTCTTCCTGAGTATCGTTTTACGCCATAGGGGGAATGTATGAGTCAGGGATTAAAAATCAATTGCCTGACAGCGGGGTATCCAAAGCACTCTGTGATTGAAAAGCTGGATATCAACGTATTGCCGCGTGGTCAAATCACGGTATTGTTGGGACCGAATGGTTGTGGTAAATCCACGCTCCTGCGTTCGCTGGCGGGATTGAATAAAGCCAGTGGTAAGTTGCTGTTGGATGAGCAGGATCTGATGAAGATGAATTTTGCCCAACGTGCCCAAAATGTCGTTTATTTGCCTCAATCATTACCAGCAGGTGTGCATCTTCATGTATTAGAATCGGTGATTGTTGCTCAACGAGCATCAGGGGGAGTGAGCAATAGCCAATGTGAACAGGAAGTCATGGAACTATTACGCCAGCTTGGTATTGAACATTTGGCGTTTAGCTATTTGGATCAACTATCTGGCGGTCAAAAGCAGTTAGTTGGATTAGCCCAATCATTAATCCGTCGTCCGACATTATTATTATTAGATGAACCATTAAGTGCACTGGATTTAAATTACCAATACCATGTAATGGATTTAGTTGCACGTGAAACGCGCCGTCGTAATATTATTACGATTGTTGTTGTTCACGATATTAATATTGCATTGCGTCATGGTGACCATGTGCTAATGCTAAAAAAAGGTAAATTAATTTCTGAAGGTAAACCTGAGCAGGTTATTACACCAACTAGTTTGGCTGAAGTTTATGGCATTAGGGGCCGAATTGAACGTTGTTCTCAGGGAATACCGCAAGTATTAATTGATGGCTTAGTGACGGAATTAATCAGTTAGAATAATAAAAGTTATATACCAACCTAACTTCAAGATGCATGTGATTTCTCTCCCGCTTTGCGGGGAGAAATCAGGTTTCATATCGTGTTGCAAATTGCAACTTGAAGTTTAATGCGTATAGATTACTTTAATAGAATTAAAGTTTAATTTAATTAATATAACACTGGCAGGAATAAATTAATTATTCCTGTATTGAGGTTGTGTGTCGATTTTTTATATTAATTTAAATAATTCTATTCTACCTTTTGGAGAATTGGGAATGGTTGTTTTTGCAAAGAAAAAAATTGTATTAGGTATTATTGCTGCTATTTTATCCAGCGCAGTTTTTGCTGCTGATAATAGCGAAGATAAAATTGTTGTAACTACTGCGGCGGGTTTCCAGCAAAAGATTGAAGATGCACCTGCGTCTATTTCAGTTGTTAGCCGCGAACAATTGGAAACAAAAGCCTACCGTGATGTAACGGATGCATTGAAAGATGTGCCGGGAGTGGTTGTTACTGGTGGTGGTAGTAGCAGTGATATCAGCATTCGTGGTATGGCTTCTAAATATACCATGATCTTAGTTGACGGTAGACGTGTTGATACACGTAGCACCCGTCCAAATAGTGATGGTTCGGGAATTGAACAAGGATGGTTACCACCATTAGCCGCTATTGAGCGTATTGAAGTGGTGCGGGGACCAATGTCTTCTCTATATGGTTCTGATGCTATGGGGGGAGTGATCAATGTTATTACTCGTAAAGCTCAGAAAGAATGGCATTTAACTCTGAAAGCAGATTCTACTCTGACTGAGAATAAAAATTCTGGTAACAGCTATCAGAACAGTATTTATACTGCAGGGCCAATAATTGATGGATTATTGGGATTAAGAGTGAGTGGTTTATATTCTCATCGCAATGAAGATAAATTTTTAGGCGGATTTAGAGAGCAGGAAATGCGCAATGGTGCAGTAGAGTTCTCTTTAACCCCAGATGAGAAAAATACTTTCACTTTTGAGGCTGGCCGCTATGAACAAGATCGCGATTCAACTATTGGTAAGACGCGTGACTGTCAGCCAAGATCTTGTGAAGATGATATAAGTCGTTATAAACGTAATAATTACGCTATTACACATCATGGTGTTTATGATTTTGGTACGATGACGTCTTATATTCAAAGAGACGAATCGCGTAATCCTGAACGTAAAATGACAAACAATGATACGGTATTGAATAATCATACGGCATTTGTATTCGATGACCACACAGTAAGTGTTGGTGGCCAATACCGTTATGAAGATTTACGAGATAATAGCAATAAGTTACCTTCAGCTAAAGATGTTAATAAGTTAACCCGCTGGAGTTGGGCATTAGTCTTAGAAGACGAGTGGCAAATGGTTAATGATTTTGCTCTTACTAGTGGAGTACGGTTAGATAAAGATCAAAATTTTGGAACGCATTGGACACCTCGTCTATATGGGGTATGGCACGCTGATGAACAATGGACGATTAAGGGTGGAATTTCTACCGGCTATCGCTCTCCTGATATAAGGCAAGTTGCTCCTAATTGGGGACAGACAACAGGTGGGCGGTTTAAAAATGGGATGATTTTAGGGAACCCAGATCTCAAGCCAGAGAAAAGTGTCAATGAAGAAATTAGTATTATCTGGAATAATTTAGAGAACTTTAATATTGGTGTAACTGTCTTTAATACTGCTTTTAAAGATAAAATTACTGAAATTGGGGATTGCGAGAAGGGTTGTAAGCTCGGTGGTGAAGTTTATGATTTTATTAACAAGCGTATAAATGTTGATAAAGCTAATATTCGGGGTATTGAAACCACCATGAATTGGAACATTGTTGAAAGTTTATCACTGGCAGCAAACTATACTTATACCGATTCTGAGCAAAAAAGTGGTAAATTCAAAGGTCAACCATTAAACAAAATGCCAACACATATGGCAAATGCAACTTTAAATTGGCAACCATTACCTGAATTAGATACATGGACACGTATTAATTTCCGTAGTAAAACAAAGAATTATCAGTACCGCTCTAGTATGAGAGAGGGAACGCCTTCTTATACTTTTGTCGATCTAGGGGTAACTTATAATTTAAATAAAAATCTACGCTTATTAGGTGGGGTTTATAATATTCTTGACAAAAGAGTAACTGAACAAACTTATGATGCAGTCCTGGATGGTCGCCGTTACCACATTGGTATTAATTATGATTTTTAATTAATATTTCTCTTTTTTATAAATATTAATCATTATACTTAACATCTGGACATCCTATAGAATCATCCCGTCATTAATTTTGTCATGATGGGATGATTTTTTTGCTATCAGAAAAGCATAATTAAATGGCAAATAGTTTTCCTCTGTGCTAAAAACTAATCAAAAGCCAATTAGCTCTGTTGGCATTAGGTTGCAGCACTAACTCAGTAAGAGCCTACTCCATAAGGCTCTGTAGTGTCGTAAAAAATAATAAATTTTTAGTGTTATCGCGCTTGCTATTTCTGGACTTGAAGTGCAAAATGCGTGCACTAAAAATAACTGGTGCGTAAATATGCATCAGTTATTTTTTTTGCTTTGAATTATTTTTTACAACACCAAGAGGCCGGATCCGTTCCGGATCGATATTGACCACAAGCAACCATAATTGAAATGGGGTTGCTGTTCTGAGGAATGCAAATATGGAGCAATTATTCTCTTTTGCACTTGTGCCAATTGGCGCTCGTTGCTGCAACGATGACTATGGGGCACGGCCCTCTGTCAATTTACCGTTCACCAATTCTTCTTTCTTTTCTGTTTATAGACAGAAGCGAAGTCTGCCCAGTAACTATCGATTAAGTAGTTGTATCAGTACCCAAATCGAAGTTATGGGAGGTTTCGCTCATGTTGCATAATACCACCACTCCTACTGCACTTGGTATCAACCAAGCCAGTGCTGACAACCGCGTTCAACTAAGAAGAACATTGACTCTGTTTCAAGTCGTCATGATGGGGCTTGCCTATCTGCAGCCAATGACTATTTTTGATACATTTGGCATTGTTTCTGGTTTGACTGGTGGGCATGTCGCGACATCTTATGCTATTGCATTAACTGCAATTTTATTTACAGCGCTAAGTTATGGAAAATTAATAAAGCGTTTTCCATCGGCGGGTTCTGCTTATACTTACGTACAAAAATCAATGAGCCCCCATCTTGGATTTATGGTGGGTTGGTCTTCTTTACTGGATTATATGTTGATGCCGATGATCAATGTATTATTGGCAAAGATTTACCTACAGGCTTTGTTCCCTGGTATTGAACCATGGATCTTTGTAGTCATGTTGACTGCACTTATGACAATCATCAATCTGAGTGGTATCAATGTCGTTGCTAATATCAATAGCATCGTTGTTATTGTCCAGATTGCTGTTATGGTGATACTCGTTGGGTTAATGATCCGTGGTGTTCATAATGGAGAAGGCGCAGGAACGTTACTGAGTATTCAGCCATTTACATCAGAGGAAGCACAATTAATTCCGATGATTACTGGCGCGACAATACTTTGCTTCTCATTTCTTGGGTTTGATGGCATTAGCTCTTTGTCGGAAGAAACACCAAATGCAGGTAAAGTTGTCCCTAAAGCGATTTTCCTGACTGCGTTAATTGGTGGTATAATTTTTATTGCTGTATCTTATTTCTTACAGCTTTATTTCCCAGATATTTCTCGGTTTAAAAACCCAGATGCTTCCCAGCCAGAAATTATTCTTTATGTCGCTGGTGCGTTATTCCAGTATGTGATTCTCATATTTTCCAGTGTCACGGTAATGGCTTCTGGTATGGCTGCACATGCGGGTGTATCTCGTCTGCTCTATGTTATGGGACGCGATGGCGTATTGCCTGAAAAAATATTTGCGTATATTCACCCTAAATGGCGTACTCCGGCCATTAATGTGATATTGGTTGGTATTATCGCCTTATCAGCATGTTGGTTGGATCTGGTGACTGCGACGGCACTGATCAATTTTGGGGCGTTGGTTGCCTTTACGTTCGTTAATTTATCGGTGATTTCTCAATTCTACATCCGTGAACGTCGTAATAATACTTTGAATGACACCCTGAACTTCTTGATCTTGCCACTTCTTGGTGCTGCAGCAGTGGGTGTTTTATGGATGAATTTAGAATCAAATTCAATGGAGTTAGGCTTGATCTGGGGAGGCATTGGTCTTATTTACATGTTTTTCCTGACTCGTAGCTTCCGCCAACCAATGCCACAGTTTACGGAATCATAATCAGAAAACATTTCAGTATTCTGTTCTAAAAAACAGCATCGTCAGATGCTGTTTTTTTATCTGGGATAACAAAAGAGAACATAAATCATACAAATCTTATCAAAAAGCATCATATAATAACAAAATTTGCCGTGCCTGATTTCACTAAGAGCCTGTCTGTTTGGCTCCAATAAGGTAAGAGACGATATGAATGATGCTATAAACCCCCAAAATCAGCGATTAATTGCCACTCTCACGAATATTGTTGGATCTTCTCATATTCTCACTGAACCTCGAAAAACAGAACGTTACCGCAAAGGCTTTCGTTCTGGACAAGGGGATGCCCTTGCCGTTGTATTTCCGGGTTCATTATTAGAGCAGTGGAAAGTATTTAAAACCTGTGTTGAAGCCGACAAAATTATTTTGATGCAGGCAGCCAATACTGGATTAACGGAAGGATCTACACCGAGTGGCAATGATTATGATCGCGATATCATTATTATTAGTACCTTACGAATGGATAAAATTCAGGTTCTTCCATCAACAAACCAAGTTATTGCATTTCCTGGCAGTACATTGTGGCATTTAGAAAAAGTATTAAAGCCATTAGGACGCGAACCACACTCAGTTATCGGTTCGTCCTGTATCGGTGCATCCGTTATTGGGGGGATTTGCAATAACTCAGGGGGATCTTTGGTTCAGCGTGGGCCAGCTTATACTGAAATGGCTCTATATGGCAGGGTTAATGAGCAGGGAGACGCTGAATTGGTTAACCATTTGGGAATATCGTTGGGTGATCAACCTGAAGATATCTTGACTTGTCTGGAAGAGCAACGTTATCGAACCGAAGATATTCAGCATAGTGACAGAGTCGCTTCTGATCATGAATACTCACAGCGTGTGCGGGATGTCGATGCAGACACGCCATCACGGTTTAATGCTGATGAGCGCAGGCTGTTTGAAGCCTCTGGTTGTGCGGGTAAGTTGGTTGTTTTTGCTGTTCGACTTGATACTTTTCCGGCAGAGCCATCTTCACAGGTTTTTTATATCGGCACTAACCAACCCGAAGTGTTGACAGAATTACGGCGTCATATTCTATCAAACTTTCAGTATTTGCCAGTCGCGGGCGAGTATATGCATCGGGATATCTTTGATATCGCAGAAATATATGGAAAAGACACCTTTGTTATGATTGATAAACTAGGCACAGATAAAATGCCAATGTTTTTTGATTTGAAAGGACGGATGGACACTATTTTGGGTAAGGTGCCATTTTTACCCGCACATTTAACAGATCGTGTCATGCAGGGATTGAGTCGTTTATTACCCTCCCATTTACCGACTCGCTTGAAAGAATACCGAAATCGTTTTGAACATCACTTAATGCTGAAAATGTCAGGTGAAGGTATAAAAGAGGCGAATGAATGGCTGGAAAATTACTTTAAGCAGGCGGATGGAGCGTATTTTGCTTGTACTCCAGAAGAAGGGGCGAAGGCATTTTTGCATCGTTTTGCAGCCGCAGGAGCCGCTATTCGCTACCAGGCTGTTCACAGCGATGAAGTGGAAGATATTTTGGCATTGGACATTGCTTTGCGGCGTAATGATCATGAATGGCTTGAAACTTTGCCAGCCGAAATCAATGAAGCATTAGTCCATCGGCTATATTACGGGCACTTTATGTGCTATGTATTCCACCAGGACTATATTGTTAAAAAGGGGACAGATATCCACGCCTTGAAAACAAAAATGCTGGAAATTTTGCATCAGCGTGGCGCTGAATACCCTGCCGAACATAACGTTGGTCACTTGTATAAAGCTAAACCACAGCTTAAGCATTTCTATCAAGCGATTGATCCAACTAATACCTTAAATCCGGGAATTGGGAAAACCTCCAAGCTGAAAAATTGGGGGATTACCACAGGGCGTTCACATGATTAGTGTACTTTGCTGATGGAGTAAGAGTAGAAAAAGACAACACTTTGGTGTTTGTCTTTTTCTTTATCTATATCTATTGGGTAGCTGTATATACGCATTAAACTTCAAGTTGTAATTTACCACACACATCTTGAAGTTAGATTGGTATAAAGGTTTTATCCGGCTATTTGGATTGCATAATCAACCAGTGCTTTTAACTGGCGACACTTTTCTTCATCAGATTGATATTCAATAAAAAGTTCTTCAATGACTGCAAGATATTGGCTGATATTTTCCTGGGTTAATGTATCCTGCCGATGACGTAACCAACGTTGTTGCTCGTCATAATCCAATGTCGCTGGATAGTTTCTCGCACGATAGCGGAATAACAACGGCGTAATGCGGGCATCCTGGAATGTTAAATCCAAGGCAGGCAAGTTTTGGGGAGACGTTTCTCGGATGATTTCCATTGCCGTTTTGTCGGCATCGCTGAAAAAGCCGCTATAGAGTTTAGTATCGACATTATCAGATTCTGGAAACGTTTCTGGATGAGAAAACAGTTCAACGACTTTCTCCCTGATTTGCGGATTGTTGCGCAAGATAGCCAGATTTTGCTCACATTGGTTGCGATCTAATCCCACTCGCTTTGCGTCTTCTGGTCGCAAGGTATTTTCTGGCGCAATGATTGGGCATTTATTAATGTGTACAAGTTTAATGGGGACTGGGCTTTGATCTGGCTGTAATTCGTCCCGTCGGGTATACAAGCGCTCGCGTAATTCATCTGCGCTGAGTGCCAAAAGTGGGGTGATATCACCAGCCAGATCGCACATAATAACCGCATTACGGTTACTTGGATGCCACGCCAAAGGAGCGACAAGGCTAACATTGCTGCGCATAACCCCAAACATGCCAGATACATGAACCAGAGGTTTCATTTGGGGGATATCAATTTGATGACTGACTTTCTGTTTATTTCTTAACTGGAAAAAATAATCAAACAATTTAGGTTGAGCTTTTTTCACCAGCTTTGCCATTGCGATAGTGGCATAAACATCGGACATGGCATCATGGGCATGAGTATGCTCAACGCCATTGGCTTTTGTCAGATGCTCTAATTTGAAACTGGGTAACCCATCTTCATTATCTGGCCAGACAATGCCTTCTGGACGCAAGGCATAGCAGGCACGTAATACGTCGAGTAAATCCCAGCGAGAGTTGCCTTTTTGCCAGCTATAGGCGTAAGGATCGTAAAAGTTACGATAAAAGATATTTCGGCTGACTTCGTCATCAAAACGAATGTTGTTATACCCAAGAATACATGTATTGGGTTTGCTGAATGCTTCATGGATTTGTCGGGCAAATTCGGCCTCATTAACGCCTTTTTTCAATGCCAACTGGGGGGTAATTCCTGTGATCATGACAGCTTCAGGATCGGGAAGATAATCGTCAGCAGGAGCACAATACACCACCAAAGGTTCTTCAATGATATTGAAATCACTGTCAGTGCGAACTCCTGCAAATTGTGCGGGGCGATCTAAGGCCGGATGTTTACCAAAAGTTTCATAATCATGAAAGTAGAAACTTTGGTTTTCTTTACGGGTATTCAAGGTTGTGTATTCTCCGTTATCGCCAATTTAATTACGACTAATCAATGAATTAAGTTTCCATTGGTGTCACATTTATCTCGTTCACACCAAAAACGATTATTCTCGATGACGTTAAATTACGTTGTCATACATGGTAAACCATAACAAGATTTGAGCGAAGTAGTTCGTATGGCTATCCAAACCCAAACTTACCGTGGCAGTAGTGGTTATTGTTCGGGAAAAGGAATTTGATTAAGAAATGTATCTGAAAGGGAGTTTGTATCAATAAATTGTCGAAACTGACTTGTCTATGCGCCACTTGAAATTGTATTGTGTAGTTAGCATAAGAAATTATCGGTCTGATTAAAAAGGTGTAAAAAATGGACAACACAAATAAACCAACATTCCAAAATGTACTGGAGTTTGTGCGTATATTTCGGCGTAAAAATAAATTACAGCGCGAAATTGTAGATAACGAGAAAAAGATCCGAGATAACCAAAAACGTGTACTTCTGCTTGATAACCTGAGTGACTACATAAAACCAGGAATGTCGATTGAAGATATTCAAGGCATTATTGCTCATATGCGCAGTGATTATGAAGAGCGTGTTGATGAATATATCATCAAAAATGCCGAGCTATCTAAAGAACGCCGTGAGTTATCCAAAAAACTTAAGGCAATGGATGGTGGAGTTAAGTAGTTTTAGTTGTTTGGATAAAGTGATAGACCACGCCTTATGGCGTGGTTGTTTTTTTAGTTTGAGTTCCAATGTGGCTTGAGTTCAGGATCAATTAAGGCATAGGTTTGATAGTAAGTTCGTTCATCTTCGGCCATTTGTGCTAATTGTTTTGCTACATCTTCTCGGCTTACCATACCATGAACTTCCTCTTGATAACGTTTGCAATGTCCAGTGCCAGGTTGATCGGTAAGACCACCGGGACGGATAATTGTAAAATTCAGTGTGCTGGTTTGCAGGTAACTTTCAGCCAATGACTTGTGTCTGACAGATTGCCCGAATAATGATTTAGCCCGTGCTGATAATGTCTTCCAACTTTCACCACACCCAATGGATGTCACCAATAACATGCGAGAAATTTGGGCTTGTTCCAATGCATCTATTATTGCCATGTTTCCATGATGATCAGCATTGCCTCCGCCAATTGTTGAGAAAACAACGGGATTTTCTCCCGCCTGCGCAATCGCTTTTTCTATACTGTCTTTGTCACAAGCGTCGCCGAGTATTACAGTAACGCCTGCCGCGCTGAGTTCGGCAGCTTGTTGTGCATTACGAATTAAGGCTGTGACAGGGCGGTTTTGTTTTAGCGCAATAGTGACCAAATGGCGTCCAACACCTTTTCCAGCACCAAAAATCAACCAGGATTTCATAGACGGGAAGCTCTCCATAAAATTAACCATCTTAAATGATAATAATAACCATCCAAGTTTATTGGAATCGATGATTGAAAGGAATGAGGGTAATTCGTTTTTGTTGTGGGTAAGGTAAAAAAAATGGCTCCCAATCCAGGGGAGCCATTTAACTCAAATCACAGTATCCAATTATTCGAATGGTTGTGGCTTAGACATAGCAGAAGTTGCAATACTTGTTGCAGAATGTCCACCCGCACCACCTTTACCTTTGAATGGATAAGCAGGGCGTTGCCATTCAGTGATAATCACAGGCTGGGTCATCATGTCCGGTGCTGGCGCCTTCATCATTGGGGAGTAAGCGTGATGATTTTTTTCCACGATAATCGAAGACTCAACAACTGTTTTCTTTTCCGCTTTAACTTCCTCTGCCTTAAGGCACATTTCCGTTGCGACAGTTGGCTGTTCTTCATGATGTTCCTGTTTAACAATCGACGTCATAATGATGGGTTCTACCGTATGGCGCATTTTTTCAGCATCATGTGAAACTAGGATATGTGGTTCTTCATTCCCTAAAATTTCTGACCACTGTTTTTCACCATGATTGATGACAGCTTCCACGTTTGCTGGTTCCGAAACGTTAGGTTTTTCTAATTCCGGTTCTAGTGGTGTGGCAATGGAAACGCTATCAACAACAAGTTTCACCTTGTCATCATGAGTGAGGCTGTCTTGTTGTTCTGCTATTTCGACGTGAGGTACTGTTGTCGTTGGTGCTGATTCTGTGATTGATGGCACCAGAATAACTTTTTCCTGTTGTACAGGTAGTGTTTTTTCTTCAACCGTTTCATTAATCACATCAACAGAAGCAAGGATTTCAGGTTCAGTCATAGTCACAGGTGTAACAGGATAACGAACCCATACTTTGCCTGATGCCAGTTCTGGCGATACGACAGCCATGTTCAATGGTACTGGTGATTGAGACAGATTACGTTCATCACGGTAGCGGCGACGACGCTGACCACTGACACGCAAGTGGCGTGGGGAGCGGCGGGAACGACGCGGCATGATGTTGTCTTGCTGCTCATTATTGGGTTGTGAAACGGCGGCTTGTGGTGCAGAGTTTTGTGAATCTGCATTTTGCGGCATTTCAGGTTGGTTAGCGGCTTCAACATGGGTATCAATAACGGCCGGTATAGACGCTTTTGCCTCTTTATGAGCGTTTTCTGATACAGATTCAGGCATCACAGCGGGTAAGGCCACGATGTTAGTGTCTGGTTTCAGTTCGTCAGTGATCCGTATTTTTTGCTCAAGCTGGCGGCGCTGACGGCGAGGCATGACTGGCTGACGCTCTTCAACTTCTTCTTCGACAATGTCAGGTCGATTGATGGTCTGCTGAGCCTGTTGCTGCCGTTTTTCTTCCTGACGACGACGTTGACGTTCGGCACGTTGTTCACGGCGTTGTTGCTGCTGTGCTTCACGCGCTTCGTTATCCAGCACAGTGCTATCCTGAACATTGTTTTTCTGCTGGGTATTACGCCCTTTACGCTGTTCATCACGTTCACGGTTATTACGTACTTCACTTTCGCGACGTTGATTCTGACGGCGTGGGTTGCGACGTTCTGATGAGCGGCGATTATCATTGCCAGCCGGTTTTTTGCCCTTTTCTTGGGTTTGTTTCTCTTCTTCACCACTGAACATTTTTTTCAGGGCACTTAAGAATCGGCTGAACAAACCTGGTTTTTCTGTTTGTTGCGGGTTATTAGCGACTACTTTTTTCTCTTTTGTTTTTACTTTTGCTGTTGCCGGTGTAGCGGCTTCTGCTGCTGGCAGATCAAAAGTTGAAATGGCCGGTTGCTCTGGACGTTTGCGTTCATGCTGGGCATCGTCTTGAACATTTGTCATTTCCGCTTCATGCAGCTGTGGCAGCAAATAACTTAAAGTTGAAATTTCTTCGCCTTTACGTACACGTAGGACAGAAAAATGTGGCGTTTGCATTTGATCATTTGGAACAATGACAACACCCACACCACCTTGACGATGCTCAATATCGCTGACTGCCCGCCGTTTTTCATTCAGTAAGTAAGAAGCGATCTGTACAGGGACAATGGCATGAACCTGATGTGTGTTTTCTTTCAGTGCTTCTTCTTCGATTAAACGTAGAATTGACAGGGACAGTGATTCATTATCACGAATAGTTCCGGTGCCGCTACAACGCGGGCAGACATGGTGGCTGGATTCACCCAGAGAGGGGCTTAAACGCTGGCGCGACATCTCCAGTAAGCCAAAGCGGGAAATTCGGCCAATTTGAATACGAGCGCGATCTTGTCGCACAGCGTCACGCAGCCGGTTTTCAACTTCACGCTGATGACGCACTGGTGTCATATCAATGAAATCGATAACAATAAGACCACCGAGGTCACGCAGACGCAATTGGCGTGCAATTTCGTCAGCTGCTTCCAGGTTGGTATTAAATGCCGTTTCTTCAATATCACCACCACGAGTTGAACGAGATGAGTTGATATCGATAGCCGTTAAAGCTTCCGTCGTATCAATGACCACAGAGCCGCCGGAAGGTAACCGAACTTCACGCTGGAAGGCCGATTCGATTTGCGATTCTATTTGATAATGGCTAAACAGCGGGACTTCACCACTGTACAGTTTGATTTTACTGGCAAAATCAGGGCGTCCCAGCGCAGTGATATGCTGGCGTGCCAAATCAAGGATTTTAGGGTTGTCAATCAAGATTTCCCCAATATCTGGACGCAGATAATCACGGAATGCGCGCACGATAACATTGCTTTCCTGGTGGATCAGGAAGGGGGCGGGATGACTGTCGGCGGCTTTTTTGATGGCTTCCCAATGTCTCAGGCGGAAGTTCAAGTCACCCTGCAAAGCTTCAGCCGATTTACCTACACCGGCGGTGCGAACGATAAGCCCCATACCCTCTGGAACTTCAAGAGAAGAAAGCGCTTCTTTTAATTCGATGCGATCATCACCCTCAATGCGGCGAGAAATTCCACCTGCCCTTGGATTATTCGGCATCAGGACTAAATAACTGCCAGCCAAACTAATAAAGGTTGTTAAAGCTGCCCCTTTGTTACCTCGTTCTTCTTTATCAACCTGGACGATAACTTCCTGGCCTTCTTTAAGGATATCCTTAATGTTAGGGCGGCCATGGGAGTGATAATTACTTGGAAAATATTCGCGAGCAATTTCTTTTATGGGTAGGAAACCATGACGTTCTGCTCCGTAATCAACAAAAGCAGCTTCCAGGCTAGGTTCAATTCGGGTAATTTTCCCTTTATATATATTTGCCTTTTTCTGCTCGTGTCCAGGGCTTTCAATATCCAAATCATAAAGACGTTGCCCATCAACAAGGGCAACACGCAACTCTTCCTGCTGGGTTGCGTTGATTAACATTCTTTTCATTCTAACTTACTCATTATTTTTTACATGAATATAGAGCTGCGAGTAAAAAAAGAGGCGAGCTACTAGTTACCGATGGCCTCGTGTCTTTTACAAAACCGCCAGCCTCACGGCTATCGTTTGTATAGAGGCGCCTATTTGTCGGCGAGTCTGAATTTCATTTGAACACAGTACTCTTTATTGGGATGCTGTAATAAATAGGTACAGATTTTGCCCAATCCAGTAAGCTGCCACCCGCAGCCCATAAATTATTTGATCGAACATTACGTCTTATGCCATTGCTGCGTTTTTGCTCAATCAAACAGATAACAAACAATTTTAATCTTGCCATTCATAGTTTAGTAAACCGTGGCCAGAAAGCATTATTCCATTGCTATTGGGGTGATAGCAAGGTGACTTTATCGCTTTACGGTTTTTTTATTAGGAAATAGTGATAAGTTGTTAATATTTGGTCTTTACCCTAAATCATTTGGAACAATGAAGTAGGGAAAATGGTTGTTATTTAGACATAGTTAAAAATGAGTGGCGCTCTGTTGGTTGGATTATTAGAATCTTGCCCATGAAAACAGATAATCAAATTGTACAGTTTGTCACGGTTGATGACGAATATGCCGGTCAGCGAGTTGATAACTTTTTGCTGGCCCGTTTAAAGGGTGTACCTAAGAGCCTGATCTATCGGATCTTGCGTAAAGGTGAAGTGCGAGTCAACAAAGGAAGAATCAAGCCTGAATATAAATTGATAGCAGGTGATGTCATCAGGATCCCGCCGATTAGAGTCGCAGAAAAACAAGAAACGCCTGTATCTGTCAAGCTGGATAAGGTTGCTGCTCTGGCGGGATGTATTTTGTATGAAGATGACCATATTTTAGTCATCAACAAACCATCAGGAACTGCAGTGCATGGGGGCAGTGGCCTGAGTTTTGGCGTGATAGAAGGATTACGGGCTTTGCGGCCTGAAGCCCGTTTTCTTGAACTGGTGCATCGGCTTGACCGCGATACATCCGGTATTTTGTTGATTGCGAAAAAACGTTCTGCATTGCGGGCACTGCACGAGCAATTACGCTTGAAACAGATGCAAAAAGACTATTTGGCGCTAGTGCGTGGGCAATGGCAATCCCATTGTAAAGTCGTAGAAGCGCCTTTGTTAAAAAACATCCTGCAAAGTGGGGAAAGGGTGGTGAAAGTCAGTCGAGAAGGCAAACCATCTGAAACACGTTTTAAAGTTGAAGAACGGTATGCGTTTGCGACATTGGTGCGAGCAAGCCCTGTGACAGGGCGAACTCATCAGATCCGAGTGCACACTTTACACGCTGGCCATCCCATTGCGTTTGATGATCGTTATGGTGACAGAACATTTGATGCTCAGCTGGCAGAAACAGGACTTAATCGCTTGTTCTTACATGCTAGCTCATTAAAGTTTACCCATCCATCCACGGGGGAAACGCTGCGTTTCGAAGCTCCAATGGATGATGGGTTGCGGAAATGTTTAAGAATATTGCGGCATAATAATCATTGAGAAAATACCGTCAGTGGGTTTATCCCCTGGCGGATCAGCATTTCTGTCAACGTTATTAATGGTAAGCCGATAAGTGTGTTTGGATCTTTGCCGTCAAGTTTTTCGAATAATGTAATTCCTAAACCTTCGCTTTTAAAACTACCAGCACAATTGAAGGGTTTTTCTTTGTTTAGATAATAAATAATTTCTGTTTCTGTCAGATTTCTGAAATAAACATAGAATAACTCACAACGAGTATCAACCACTTCTGTTTTACTATTGAATAAGGTAATGCCAGTATAAAAAGTGACACATTTTCCACTGGCTTTTTTCAATTGTAAGAAAGCATTCTCAAAATTATGGGGTTTGCCGGTAATTTCGTCATCCAAAACACAAACTTGATCTGAAGCTATAATGAAGTGGCTAGAATACTCCCGCTGTAAAGTGCGAGCTTTTGCCTGTGACAACCGCATTACCAATTGTTTTGGACTTTCGTTTTCCAGCGGGCTTTCATCAATATTGGGAGAAGCACAGGTAAAAGGTAATCCCAGCTTTTCTAGCAATAGGCGGCGATATTCGGAAGTTGACGATAAAACAATCGGAAGCATCTTTTTTTCCATAAAATACGTAGAGAAATATTTGCAGGCATTTTAAACTATACGCCGCTTAATAAGCGAATATTTGACGGAAAGGCGCAGATGTGTGGCCTTTTTCTTTGACTATGTCTCATTACAAAGATAATATGCGCGCCTTATGCAAAAGGTAAAATTACCCCTGACCATCGATGCACTTCGAGCAGCCCAGAAAAGATTGGATTACTACGGTAGTTATTCTGCTGGGCAAGTTTCTCGTCTTGCAGAAACAGTGGTCAGTGTGGATGGTGATGTAGATAGCTCATTATCATTTGAAATTGATAATCAGCGTCTGGCAGTCGTAAAAGGGCATTCTGAAGTGGATGTTACGCTTGCCTGTCAGCGCTGTGGCAGTAATTTCAGTCATCATGTTCACACAACGTATTGTTTTAGCCCGGTCGTCAATGATGAGCAGGCTGAGGCATTACCGGAAGAGTATGAGCCAATAAACGTTAACGAATTTGGCGAAATAGATTTGCTGGCAATGATTGAAGATGAAATAATTCTATCTCTGCCGGTAGTTCCGGTACATGATTCTGAACACTGTGAAGTGTCCGACGCGGACATGGTGTTTGGTACGCTGCCTCCTGAAGCAGAAAAACCAAACCCGTTTGCCGTATTAGCCAGTTTAAAGAAAAGTACTTAAGGAGTAAGGTCAATGGCCGTACAACAGAATAAACCAACTCGTTCTAAGCGTGGTATGCGTCGTTCTCATGACGCACTGACTGCAACACTTGTCTCTGTAGACAAAACTTCTGGTGAAACTCACCTGCGTCATCACGTGACTGCTGATGGCTACTACCGTGGTCGCAAGGTAATCAACAAGTAATTTCAGCTAACCATTAGCAAGTTGATA
This sequence comes from Xenorhabdus thailandensis, assembly GCF_037996785.1. NCBI lineage: Bacteria > Pseudomonadati > Pseudomonadota > Gammaproteobacteria > Enterobacterales > Morganellaceae > Xenorhabdus > Xenorhabdus thailandensis. The sequence continues at coordinate 224,362 of NZ_JBBMXF010000013.1, read as the reverse complement.
TCTTGGCTAATCTAACCTTAGCGTTAGATGCTATGGGTGGGGACTTTGGTCCTCGCGTTACGGTGCCTGCTGCATTGCAGGCACTGGCATCTAATCCACAACTGAAGCTATTGTTGGTCGGCAATCCCGAAACCATCTCTCCTTTGCTTGCAAATCAAAATGCTGAGCTGCTGAGTCGTTTGCAAATTATTCCTGCGGAACATGCCGTTTCCAATGATGCAAGGCCATCTCAGGCCATCCGTTCCAGTCACGGTACTTCCATGCGTATAGCCTTGGACTTAGTTAAGTCGGGCGAAGCACAGGCTTGTGTCAGTGCGGGAAATACAGGGGCTTTGATGGGATTGGCTAAATTGATGCTGAAATCCATTGAAGGAATTGAACGGCCTGCATTGATGACGGTGATACCTAATCTAAAACAACAGAAGACAGTCGTATTAGATTTAGGCGCTAATATTAATTGTAATAGCGGCATGTTAGTTCAGTTTGCAATTATGGGCGCTGTCATGGCGGAGTATGTTGCTGGTGTGGATAATCCACGTGTTGCGTTACTCAACATCGGGGAAGAGGAATCCAAAGGGCTGGATAATATCCGCGAAGCCGCTATAACCTTGCGTAATATCCCAACGATTAATTATATCGGGTATGTGGAAGGAAATGAGTTACTGACGGGAAAAACAGATGTGCTCGTATGTGACGGCTTCGCAGGTAATGTTACGCTGAAGACGATGGAAGGTGCGATCAGAGTGATCTTATCTCTGGTAAAGTCACCGGATGGTCAGCAAAAAAAATCATCTTGGTTGATGAAACTATTCAAGATGAAGATAGTTAAAAAATGGTTACTAAGACAGGTAACTAAACGGTTCGGCCATCTAAACCCTGACCAGTATAACGGAGCAACGTTATTAGGCTTGCGTGGCATCGTCATAAAAAGTCACGGTGCTGCTAATGAACATGCTTTCAAGGCGGCTATTGATCAAGCTATTCAAGCTACAGAGAAGCAGGTTCCAGACAGAATCGCTGCCCGGCTGGATGCAGTATTACCCAAGAGTGAATAAACATAAATGTATACAAAGATCTTAGGTACGGGCAGTTATTTGCCTGCGCAGGTGCGTACTAACGCAGATTTAGAAAAAATGGTAGAGACGTCTGACGAGTGGATTGTTACTCGGACGGGCATTCGTGAACGCCGTATCGCGGCTGAAGATGAAAATGTTGCCATTTTGGGTTTCAAAGCTGCTGAAAAGGCCATTGAAATGGCGGGCATCGATAAAGCACAAATTGACTTAATCGTTGTTGCCACAACAAGCTCAACGCACGCCTTTCCAAGCGCAGCTTGCCAAATTCAGCAATTGCTGGGCCTTCCAGGTGTTGCGGCTTTTGACGTTGCAGCGGCATGTGCCGGCTTTACTTACGCGTTGAGTGTTGTCGATAAATTTATTAAAACGGGTGCGGCTAAATATGCACTGGTGATCGGTTCTGATATTATTTCAAGAGTTGTCGATCCTAAAGATCGCAGCACAGTGATTCTTTTCGGCGATGCAGCAGGAGCGATGGTCGTCGGGGCTTCAGAGGAACCAGGCATCTTGTCTACTCATCTTCATGCTGATGGCCGTTATGGTGATTTACTGTCATTGCCTCATCAAAGCCGGGTAAAATGTGATACGCCAGAATATGTCACTATGGCTGGTAATGAAGTCTTTAAAGTTGCCGTGCGTGAATTAGCTAATATTGTTGATGAAACTTTAGAAGCTAACAATCTGCCTCACTCGCAGCTTGATTGGTTGGTTCCTCATCAAGCGAATTTGCGTATCATTGCGGCAACAGCCAAGAAATTAGATATGACAATGGATAAGGTGGTTGTGACTTTGGATCGTCATGGCAACACCTCGGCTGCATCTGTTCCGACTGCATTCGATGAGGCTGTCCGTGATGGAAGGATCCAACGTGGCCAACTTATTTTACTTGAAGCATTTGGCGGTGGCTTTACCTGGGGCTCAGCGCTGGTACGTTTTTAATTTAACAGGAAAATAAACATGTCTGATTTTGCAATGGTGTTTCCCGGTCAAGGTTCTCAATCTCTGGGTATGTTGGCTGATTTAGCCGCAGAATTTCCATTGGTTGAGCAAACGTTCGCAGAGGCTTCTGCGGTTTTGGGATATGATTTATGGGCGTTGGTTCAGCAAGGCCCTATAGAAGAACTGAATAAAACCTGGAAAACGCAACCTGCATTGTTGGCAGCTTCAGTAGCGATTTGGCGTGTATGGCAGGAGAAAGGTGGTAAAGCTCCTTCCATAATGGCAGGGCATAGCCTTGGCGAATATTCTGCGCTGGTCTGTGCTGGCGTGATTGATTTCCAGCAAGCTATTAAACTTGTTGAATTGCGTGGGAAGTTGATGCAGGAAGCCGTACCAGAAGGGCAGGGAGCCATGTATGCCATTATTGGTTTAGATAATGAGTCCATTACAAAGGCATGTGAAGAGTCAGCGCAAGGTCAGATTGTTACGCCGGTTAATTTTAATTCACCTGGGCAGGTGGTTATCGCTGGTGAAAAAGAGGCTGTAGAGCGTGCGGGAGCGGCGTGTAAAGCGGCGGGCGCAAAACGAGCGTTGCCATTATCCGTTAGTGTGCCTTCGCACTGTGCACTGATGAAACCCGCAGCCGAACAACTGGCAGTTGCATTGAAAGACGTTGAATTTAACCAGCCACAATTCCCTGTCGTGAATAACGTCGATGTAAAAGTAGAAAAATCTGCTGATGCTCTTCGAGACGCGTTGGTCCGTCAGTTGTATAATCCTGTACGCTGGACAGAATCAGTAGAATATATTGCAGAACTTGGGGTCGAACAATTGCTGGAAATTGGGCCAGGTAAAGTCCTCACTGGGTTAACGAAACGTATTGTTGATACTTTAAGTGCTGTAGCAGTAAATGATGTATCATCACTCACAGTTGCTCTGAACAAATAACTGGGGAAAACATGAGCTTTGATGGAAAAATTGCACTGGTCACTGGCGCGAGCCGTGGTATAGGTCGCGCGATTGCAGAATTATTGGTTGAACGTGGTGCACGTGTTATTGGCACCGCAACCAGTGAGAAGGGAGCTGAAGCAATCAGTGCCTTCCTGGGTGATAAGGGCAAAGGTTTTGTACTAAATGTCACAGATTCAGAATCCATTGAAAATGCACTATCGAATATTCGTGCTGAATTTGGTGAAATAGACATTTTAGTTAATAATGCGGGCATCACTCGTGATAACTTGTTGATGCGCATGAAAGATGATGAGTGGCAAGATATTATTGACACGAATCTTTCTTCGATTTTTCGTCTGTCAAAAGCAGTAATGCGTTCTATGATGAAAAAACGTTATGGACGTATTATTTCCATTGGCTCTGTTGTTGGAACAATGGGAAATGCTGGGCAGGCGAATTACGCGGCAGCGAAAGCAGGAGTTATTGGTTTTAGTAAATCATTGGCTCGTGAAGTCGCTTCCCGTGGCATCACTGTTAACGTTGTTGCACCTGGTTTTATCGAAACGGATATGACCAGAGCGTTGACAGACGAACAACGTGCAGGCATTGCTGCTGGAATACCTGCTAATCGTCTTGGTGATGCAAAGGAAATTGCCAGTGCTGTAGCGTTTCTTGCTTCTGACGAGGCCGCTTACATCACGGGTGAAACATTGCATGTCAATGGTGGCATGTACATGATCTAAAAATGAGCGAACTCACTGTTTTTGATGTATTTTTTATACAAAAAAAGCAGATTGTGGTTCGACCAGCCGGGATTTGGTTGCATCTTTTCCTGTATTTTATAAACTACGAAAACCATCGCAAAAGCGAGTTTTGATAGGAAATTTAATAGTATGAGCACTATCGACGAACGCGTTAAGAAAATCATCGTTGAACAACTGGGTGTTAAAGAGGAAGAAGTTGTGAACACAGCTTCATTTGTTGATGACTTGGGCGCTGATTCTCTTGACACAGTTGAACTGGTAATGGCTCTGGAAGAAGAGTTCGATATCGAGATCCCAGACGAAGAAGCTGAGAAAATCACTACAGTTCAAGCTGCTATTGACTACGTTGAAAACGCAGGTAAATAAGCACACATGCCTAGGCGGTCGTTCGACCGCCTATGTTTTTCGTCCCAAATTTTTTCCCTCCCTGGAGGATAACCGTGTCTAAGCGTCGAGTAGTCGTGACCGGACTAGGCATGTTATCTCCTGTCGGCAATACAGTAGCGTCTTCTTGGAGTGCTGTTTGTGCCGGACAGAGTGGTATCGGCCTTATCGAACATTTTGATACCTCTAACCATGCAACGAAGTTTGCAGGTTTAGTGAAGAATTTTAATCATGAAGATTTCAATATTTCGCGCAAAGAAGCACGGAAGATGGATCTCTTCATCCAGTATGGTATTGCTGCGGGCAAACAAGCTATTGAAGATGCAGGAATCGAAGTAACAGAAGCCAATGCTAGCCGCTTTGGTGCTGCTATTGGTTCTGGTATTGGTGGATTGGGTCTGATCGAAGAAAATCATAGTACACTGTTATCGGCAGGGCCTCGTAAGGTCAGCCCATTCTTTGTACCTTCGACCATCATCAATATGGTGGCGGGCCATTTGAGCATCCTTTATGGTCTTCGTGGTCCGAGCATTTCTATTGCAACTGCCTGTACATCTGGCGTACATAACATCGGTCATGCAGCTCGCATTATTGCCTATAATGATGCTGACATTATGCTGGCGGGCGGTGCAGAAAAAGCGAGTACTGAGTTTGGGGTTGCTGGGTTCGGGGCTGCACGTGCATTGTCAACGCGTAATGACGATCCTCAAGGTGCAAGTCGTCCTTGGGATAAAGATCGTGATGGCTTTGTTCTGGGTGATGGCGCAGGTGTTGTCGTACTGGAAGAGTATGAGCACGCGAAAAAACGCGGTGCGAAAATCTATGCTGAAGTTGTTGGCTTTGGCATGAGCAGTGATGCTTACCATATGACGTCACCTCCTGAAGATGGCGCAGGCGCTGCTTTAGCGATGCAAAATGCCCTGAAAGATGCGGGAATTTCACCAGAGCAAGTGGGTTATATCAATGCTCATGGTACTTCAACGTCAGTTGGTGATATCGCAGAAGCACGCGCAGTGGAGTCTGTTTTTGGTGAAGGTACGAAAGTATTGGTGAGTTCAACCAAATCAATGACAGGCCATTTGTTGGGAGCAGCGGGCGCGATTGAATCTATTTTCACTATTCTTTCTCTGCGTGATCAGATTATTCCTCCAACCATTAACTTGGAGAATCAGGATGAGAATTGTCGTCTGGATTTAGTTCCGGGTAAAGCGCGCAACGTTGAAGGGATGGAATACGCATTGTGTAACTCTTTTGGTTTCGGTGGCACCAATGGGTCATTGATTTTCCGCAAGATCTAAAACCACTTTGTGTTTATAAAAAGCCCCAACACATGTTGGGGCTTTTTTATCAAAAATAAGAAGTTAACATGACGTATTGGATTAATGGTAATCAGTGCGATCATATACCTGTTAATGATCGTGCGGTGCAGTTTGGTGACGGCTGTTTTACCACAATAAGGGTTGAGCAAGGGATACCGGCTTTGCTACCTTTGCACATAAAACGGTTGCAGAAAGGTGTTGAAAAACTCTTTATGCCAGCACCGGATTGGTTCCAACTTGAGAACCATATTAACCAGGTAGTGAAAGGGTGTGATTCTGGTGTGTTGAAAATCATTCTTTCCAGGGGAATGGGAGGCCGTGGCTATGGCTTTGATGACACAATTGAGCCTACACAGATTTTATCTTTGGGTTCATATCCTGAACGATATATTACTCAGCGTCAAAAAGGTGTGTCATTGACTCTTAGCCCCATTTCGATGGGAATTAATCCCTACCTGGCGGGCATTAAGCATTTAAATCGTTTGGAGCAGGTTTTGATCAAACGATTCATTGAACAATCTGGAGCAGACGAAGCGCTGGTACTTGATAGTGATGGCTTATTAGTTGAATGCGGTGCGGCTAATATCTTCTGGCGAAAAGGAAAAAATGTTTATACACCTGATCTCAGCCAGAGTGGAGTGGAAGGGGTCATGCGACGGAAGATCATCGAATTGTTGGCGAAAAGTGATTATAGCTTATCATGTGTTATGCGCTATCCTGAAGCTTTGGCGTATGCAGACGAAGTGATTATCTGTAATTCCTTAATGCCCGTGTTGCCAGTAAGTCAAATTCAAGCGCATAAAAATCAACCGGCGTGGAAATATCAATCAAGAGAGTTGCATGAATATTTATTACCTGAATGTTTAAAACCTTAGCGGATCAGTATTTAGAAGTACAAATAAAGTGATTACCGAATGAAACTAAAAAAGCGCATTTTCATTCTGCCTGGCTTGCTTATTGCAATCGCTGTGATCGTATTTTTTTCTTTTATGAAGAAAATAGGGAACTTTGCTGCTCAAGATATTAATCTTAACCAGGAGCTTATATTTACTGTACCGGCGGGAACGGGTCGTGCTGGACTGCAAGCCTTATTGGCTCAGCATAAATTGATTGAAGATAGTCAATTACTGCCATGGCTATTCCGCTTTAAACCAGAGTTAGCAAAGTTTAAGGCTGGAACTTACCGTTTGCAAAAAGGTATGTCTTTGCAGTCTGTCTTGCAACTGTTTGCCAGTGGCAAAGAAACTCAGTTTACTATTCGTTTTGTTGAAGGTAGTCGCTTTTCTGATTGGGCAAAAATATTGCAGAATGCGCCATACTTAAAACATGACATAGAAAATAAGACACCGAAAGGGCTGCTTGATGCTTTAGGTATGAAAGAAGATGAGTCACTGGAAGGTTGGTTTTATCCTGATACCTATTTGTATACAGCAGGCACGAGTGACCTGGAGTTGCTTAAACGAGCCTATAACAAAATGAAAACAGTCGTTGGGCAGGAATGGGAAAACAGGGAAAAAAACCTACCATATAACAGTGCTTATGAAATGTTGATCATGGCCTCTATCATTGAAAAAGAGACCGCAATTGAATCTGAGCGAACCAAAGTTGCCTCTGTATTTGTGAATCGTCTGCGGTTAAAGATGAAACTGCAAACTGATCCAACCGTCATTTATGGATTGGGAGATAAATATACGGGTACGATTTTTCGCAGCAATCTCAACACATTTACACCATACAATACGTATATGATTGATGGGTTGCCACCCACTCCTATCGCCATGCCAGGTTTGGCTTCAATTAAGGCGGCAGCACATCCTGCCGTCACAGAATATTTGTATTTTGTGGCGAATGGCGATGGAGGGCACACATTCACCACCAATCTGGTAGCACATAATAAGGCAGTAAGCCTTTATCGCCAAAGGTTAAAGCAGGATAAATGAGTAGCAAATTTATTGTAATTGAAGGGCTTGAGGGTGCTGGAAAAACAACAGCAATTCAGACAGTGGTTGAAACCTTGAAGCAGCAGGGTATTTTTGATTTGGTGCTTACCCGTGAACCTGGTGGGACACCGTTAGCAGAAAAACTCCGTGAGCTGATCAAACAAGGGGTTGAAGGAGAATCACTGACAGATAAAGCAGAACTATTAATGTTATATGCTGCCAGAGTTCAACTGGTGGAAAATATTATCAAGCCAGCATTGGCAAAGGGAACCTGGGTCATTGGTGATCGTCATGATCTCTCTTCCCAGGCTTATCAGGGAGGAGGCCGAGGTATCGATCAGCAGTTGATGGCATCACTACGCAATGCTGCATTGGGGGATTTTTCGCCAGATTTAACGCTTTACCTTGATGTACCACCAGAAATGGGCTTACAACGTGCTCTTGAACGCGGTGAATTAGATCGGATTGAAAAGGAGTCCTTAGATTTCTTCCATCGCACCCGTACAAAATATCTCGAACTTATGGCGAAAGATGACAGTATCAAAAAGATTGATGCCACCCAACCACTGGAAAAAGTGCAGGATGATATTCGCCATACCTTACTTGCCTGGTTAAAGAACATTGACTAAAAGCACAGGAAATTCAGACATGAACTGGTATCCGTGGCTCAATCATGCATACCGTCAGTTAGTTGAACTCCACCAACAGGGGCGTGGTCACCATGCTATTTTGCTTCATGCTCATGCCGGAATGGGGGCTGATGCATTATTGTATGGTTTGAGTCGTTGGTTAATGTGTCAGAATAAACAGGGCATTAAAAGCTGTGGCGAATGCCACGGCTGTCATTTGATGTTAGCGGAAACGCATTCTGACTGGCATGTTCTTGCGCCTGAAAAGGGAAAAAATGTTATTGGGGTCGACGCAGTACGTCGGCTCAGTGAGAAGCTCTATGAATATTCTCAGCAAGGGGGTGCCAAAATTGCCTGGATCACATCCGCAGAATCCCTGACTGATGCAGCTTCTAACGCCTTATTGAAAACGTTGGAAGAGCCACCGCAAAACACCTACTTTTTGTTGCAATGTCAAAACCCTATAAATTTGCTGGCAACACTACGTAGCCGCTGTTTTTACTATTTTATTTCAGTGCCTGAACCTTCGATAGGACTTTATTGGCTCCAAAAACAGCTTCCGGCGATCTCCTCTTTAGATGCACAAACAGCATTGAAACTTTCTCAGGGAGCACCATTGGCCGCGGAGCAATTACTCCAGACGGAGAAATGGCAGCAGAGGAATTCACTTTGCCAGGCAATTGAACAGGCGTTGCATAAATGTGATACCCTGTCACTTTTACCCTTACTGAATCGTGATGATGTGCAGCAATCTTTACATTGGTTGATCAGCTTATTATCCGATGCAGTGAAATGGCGGCAGCAGGCGCAGAATTACTGTATTAACCAGGATCAGCAGGCTCTGATTCATTATCTTGCTGCTAGCCAAAGTGTAGAAACATTATTAAAGATAGTTGATGATTGGGTGCATTGTCGTCATCAATTATTATCTGTGGTGGGAGTCAATCGGGAATTGTTGTTAACGGAACAATTACTCAATTGGGAAAGGCAATTTTGTCCTGCACAATAACTTAGTTAGATACGAGCATATTATGTTTTTAGTTGATTCGCATTGTCATCTCGATTGCCTTGATTATGAAACGCTGCACCAAAGTGTAGATGATGTTGTGGCGAAAGCGGCCGAACGGGATGTGAAATATATGCTGGCGGTGGCAACCACGTTGCCTGGTTTTCAGCAAATGAAGGCACTGATTGGTAAACGGGAAAACGTAGCGTATTCCTGCGGCATCCATCCATTGAATTTGGATGAAGGTTACGATTTCGAAGAACTTGCCCGACTGGCTGCGGATGAAGACGTTGTCGCAATGGGGGAAACTGGCCTGGATTATTATTATCAGCAAGAAAATGCTGAACTCCAGAGAACTTCATTTCGTGAACATATTCGCATTGGCCGTGAATTAAATAAGCCAGTGATTGTGCATACCCGTGACGCAAGAGACGATACGTTGATGGTTTTGCGGGAAGAAAAAGTCCAGGATTGTGGTGGCGTGTTGCATTGTTTCACGGAAGATAAAGAAACGGCAAAGGCTCTGCTGGATTTGGGTTTTTATATCTCTTTTTCTGGTATTGTCACTTTCCGCAATGCCGAGCAGATCCGTGAAGCGGCAAGATATGTGCCACTCGATCGCATTCTGGTCGAAACCGATTCACCTTATCTGGCACCGGTTCCCCATCGAGGCAAACAGAATCAGCCAGCTTATGTACGTGATGTTGCTGAATATATGGCAGTATTGAAAGGCGTCAATATTGAAGAATTGGCAGCGGTGACAACCAGAAATTTTTGTGAACTGTTTCATATCAATATTAAAGAAAACTAAGTTAGTCGTGTCACACGGTGTTTTTAGGCCTCACAATAAACAGGAGAAGTAAAATGGCAGAAGAAACTATTTTTAGTAAAATCATCCGTCGAGAAATTCCTTCTGATATTATTTATCAGGATGATTTGGTCACTGCATTTCGCGACATTTCCCCGCAGGCACCAACCCACGTTTTGATCGTACCCAATGTATTGATCCCAACCGTTAATGATGTTACCGCTGATCATGAACTTGCTTTGGGACGTCTGTTTACTGTCGCAGCCAAAATAGCAAAAGAGGAAGGCATTGCAGAAGATGGTTATCGCTTGATCATGAACTGTAATCGCCATTCTGGACAGGAAGTTTTCCATATCCACATGCACTTAGTGGGTGGACGTCCATTGGGGCCGCTGTTAGCAAAATAATAACCTAACTTATGTGTATCGGTACAAAGTAGTGATGTAACTGGAGTAGATTAATGAAAAGAATTCTCTTTGTTATATTATCGGCAATGTTGCTGGCGAGTTGTGTTGTTCCAGAAACACAAAAGCCTGCTCCTGTTACACCGGTGAAGCCAGAGAAAAAACCGGAACCGTCGGTAGGACCATCAGAAAAAGTTCCCCAGCCCCCTAAAATTCAATCTATTAATTGGGATAGCATTGTTCAGCCGTTAGTGGATCAGATGGTTAATGCTGATGGTGTGGAAACGGGAAAATTACTGCTTGTCGATTCTGTCAAGAATAATACGAATGGCTCATTGCGAACCCTGAAAGCTACAGATGCAATTACGAATGTCATCAGCAATAAACACACTTTTCAGGTTGTACCGAAATCCCAAGTCTATTCAGCCAGACAGGCACTAGGGTTATCATCGGAAGATAGCCTGGGGTTGCGTAGTAAGTCCATTGGATTGGCTCGTTATTTAAATGCCGATTATGTTCTCTATTCCGTTGTTTCCAATAATCATGGACAGCGTGATCTGGAGATGCAGTTAATGCTGGTTAAAACTGGCGAAATACTCTGGTCGGGCAGTGGTGACGTTAACTAATGGCGACGCTTTGCTCAGGGTGTTGTGTCAGTTATGGCCTGATATTCCCGCAGGCTCTTGGGAAATTAGGCCATTAACGGGTTTGACACAGGGAAGTTACTCTATTGCTAATACAGTGACAAATGAAGTGCGTCAGATGGTCGGACGCGTACAAACACCGCATAGTGAAATGCTTGGTGTGGACCGCCAACGAGAAAATCGGATTTTGCGGCGGTTATCTTCCATTGGCATTGCGCCTAAAGTCGTGTCTATGCACGGAACCTGGTTATTGCTTGAGTGGCTTATTGGGGCAAAAGTAAAACCCGATACATTGGGCCAGTCAGCTTTACAGCAGCCATTAGCCCAACTGCTTGCTCTTCTTCATAACCATTCTCCATTGGGTTATCCCTTTCAATTAAAAAAACAAATTGCATTCCAATGGCAGCAGATTGACAGAAAACGTTTATCTCCTTGTTGGTTACGCCTGCACAAATTTTTTATAACAAGTAGGATGCCCACCGCACTAAAAATCGCTCCGGCTCATATGGATGTTCACCCTGATAATCTATTAATGACGGAAAAAGGGTTAAAATTGATTGATTGGGAGTACGCTGCGGATGTCGATATTGGCTTTTCGCTGGCTGTACTATTCAAGGGAAATCAATGGGATGAAGTGCAGCAAAAAACTTTTTTAGAGTATTATTGTACCCAGGCATCAGGATATTCAGATATCCACTTATTGCAGCAACAGATTAAGCAATGGGAGCCGTGGGTCAGTTATATGATGTTAATGTGGTATGAAGTGCGTTGGCAGCAGACAAGAGAACAACAATTTTTATCGCTGGCACATCCCTTACGCCAGGCTTTTAACCTGGCGTAGTGAATCTAATAACCAATTTAAAGAGAAGTGAGGAAGGCTATGGGGCCAGTAATGTTAGATGTTGTTGGCTATGAATTGGATAACGAAGAGCGTGAAATTTTACAGCATCCATTAGTGGGTGGCTTAATTTTATTTACCCGCAACTTCCACGATACAGCACAATTACGTGAATTGGTGCGCCAAATTCGCGCAGCTTCCCGCCATCGATTGGTGGTTGCTGTTGATCAGGAAGGCGGACGTGTTCAGCGTTTTCATGAAGGGTTTACGCGTTTACCTGCGGCACAATCTTTTGCTTGTGTACATGACATGCTTATGGGAGCACATCTGGCAAAAGAGTCTGGTTGGTTAATGGCATCAGAAATGATTGCAATGGATATTGATATCAGCTTTGCGCCAGTATTGGATTTAGGGCATAAGTGCATAGCCATTGGTGAACGTTCATTCCATGAAGAACTTGAACCTGCGATGGCAATGGCGGAAAAATTTATTCAAGGAATGCATTCTGCGGGCATGAAATCGACAGGGAAACATTTTCCGGGACATGGTGCCGTGACAGCCGATTCCCATAAAGAAACCCCACGGGATAATCGTCCTATGGATGCCATTAGTTGTCATGATATGGTGATTTTCCGCGATTTTATCCAACGTAATCTGTTGGATGCCATTATGCCTGCTCACGTGATTTATCCGCAGATAGATCACCGTCCTGCAAGTGGTTCACCCTATTGGTTGAAATCCATACTTCGTCAGCAATTAGGATTTACAGGGGTTATTTTTTCTGATGATTTGTCGATGGAAGGCGCCGCAGTGATGGGCGGTTATGCTGAACGGGCTAAAGCCTCATTAGATGCCGGTTGTGACATGATTTTAATGTGCAACAATCGAGAAGGGGCAGTCAGTGTGCTGGATAACTTACCGATCATTGAATCACCTAAAGTCAAACAGTTATACCATCAAGGCAAACAATTTAGTTTGGAAGAGTTACAGCAATCTGAACGTTGGCAAAAGGCTAATCGGGCGTTACAGGGTTTGTGTGAACAATTTTTGTGATTGATGTCTAATTAATCAAAAGAATTTAGTTGTGATTATTTTTGGTATGACCAACTGACCTGCCATGATATTCTGGAGATATTTTCAATATGAAATTTGTTTAGCTTGAAGTTATTTAAGGACGTTATTCAAGGTTTTTACGCAAAGAAACGAACTTAGCGCCTTACATAACATTATGTTGTATTTTCAGTGGGGTATTCATGACAACGCCAAAGACAAGAATTGTCATCATTGGTGGGGGCGCTGGTGGTTTAGAGCTGGCAACGCGTTTGGGACACAAATTAGGGCGTAAGAAAAAAGCCGAAATTACTTTGGTGGATCGCAATAATAGCCATTTATGGAAACCACTATTGCATGAAGTTGCCACGGGTTCTCTGGATGATGGTGTTGATGCATTGAGTTATTTGGCTCATGCAAGCAACCATTATTTCAATTTCCAGCTAGGCACACTCACGAATATTAATCGTGAAGGGAAGAAAATTACTCTGGCTGGGATCCGTAATGAAGATGGTGATTTGTTAGTACCAGAGCGTGAACTGGCTTACGACATTCTTGTTATGGCATTGGGCAGCCAATCTAACGATTTTGGCACGGCAGGTGTGAAGGAAAATTGTATTTTCCTTGATAACCCGCAACAGGCACATCGTTTCCACAATGAAATGTTGAACCTGTTCCTGAAATATTCTGCAAATCACAGTGCAGAAGAAAAAGTGAATATCGCGATTGTTGGTGGTGGTGCGACGGGCGTAGAGCTTTCCGCGGAACTTTATAATGCGGTGAAGCAACTTAACAGCTATGGCTTTGAAAGCCTGAATTCAGATGCACTTAACGTGACGTTGGTTGAGGCAGGGGAGCGTATCCTGCCTGCATTGCCGACACGTATTTCCAGTGCTGCTCATCAAGAGTTGACTAAGCTGGGTGTTAAGGTATTAACCAAGACAATGGTGACCAGTGCGGATGAGCATGGGTTGAATACCAAAGAGGGTGAGCAGATCAAAGCCTCCTTGATGGTTTGGGCTGCGGGAATTAAAGCGCCTGACTTTATGAAAGATATCGGTGGACTGGAAACCAACCGTATCAATCAATTGGTTGTAAAACCCACTTTGCAAACCACACGGGATGATCGTATTTTTGCCATTGGGGATTGTGCATCATGCCCGAAAAAAGAGGGGGGTTTTGTTCCTCCTCGTGCGCAGTCTGCTCACCAGATGGCAAGCCGTTGTTATGACAATATCCTGGCATTGTTGAATGAAAAACCATTGAAAGAGTATGCTTACAAAGATCATGGTTCATTGGTTTCATTATCCAAGTTCAGTACTGTTGGTAGCCTGATGGGGAACTTGATGCGTGGTTCAATGATGGTTGAAGGCCGTATTGCTCGTATGGTTTATATCTCTTTGTATCGTATGCATCAGGTAGCTCTGCATGGGTATATTAAAACAGGTTTGATGATGCTGGTTGGAGGAATTAACCGCGTTATTCGTCCACGCCTGAAGTTGCATTAATTAGCCCAAAAATGGCTCATCTTAAAGTAATTAGTTAAGGTGAGTCATTTACCTATTTATTATATTTATTATTATACATATCATAATTATTCTTCTCTAAAGTTAACCTGGTTATTTACTATAATGAATAAAACTGTATTTGAATAAAATTCAGGCTTCATTTTAATTCATTATTGTTATATACCAATCTAACTTCAAGATGCGTGTGATTTCTCCCCGCGAAGCGGGGAGAAATCAGGTTCCATATCGTGTTGTGAATTGCAACTTGAAGTTTAATGCGTATAGGTGATAATTTTTATAAATAATGAGCCATAATTATATTGATATGTTATACAAGAGTCATTTAATTGACTGAGTTATGTATATCTACCTAATAGATAATCAAATAATTTATCATTAGATTTAATTAATCGTTATAATAGAGCCTATTTTAGTTAGGTTACCTTGGTATTAGAATTTTGCGATAGCCTGTAGGATTAAGGCCCTGATAGGTATATCTTTTGTTTTTTTATTGTATGTGCTTTTTATATGGCAACTTTTATTGTGACAATTTATTATGTACTAACTCTTAATGAAATAGGTATATACGCATTAAACTTCAAGTTGCAACACGATATGAAACCTGATTTCTCTCCCGCTTTGCGGGGAAAAATCACATGCATCTTGAAGTTAGGTTGGTATAGAAGCTGTTTTTTCGTAAAGTCAACACTGAAACTATTCACAATAATAAATAATTACATGGATAAGTCCTAATAATTTGCTGATTTAATGGAATAGGATTTTTCTCAATAATTAACTTGGCGCATTTTTAGCTTATTTAAAATAGTTGTGGAAAATTATTAATATATCAAGGTGCTATGTGGTTAAGCTAACGATAAGACAGTATGTAATGAGTTTTATAATGACTATTATCGCTATTGCCATCATTGGTATAGCCGCAACGTTTTATTTTGAACCTCCACGCCCCAGCGTTGCACATGTATTATCTGCGAAACCTATCCGATCAACAGTTGCTTTTCGTCAATCCTATTGTCATATTGCCATATTTCCCATTCCTTTTACCGTAAAAAATAGTGTGCATAATCATTTGATTAAATATGAATATCGGATTTTAACCCTCATTAATCATTTGAAAATTAATAGAAAATATCCTGCGCTAATCCACTCGGTGTTAAAAAACTGTATAGAGTTTCATTTTAAGAAACCACGTGTTGTTGCTTATGACGTAAATTATGTTATTGGTGAGCAACCAGGAAAAATCAGGATAGAATACAAACCTGATGACACTATTCCTTTAAATGAGAAAGGACAATTGATCCTGAAATCACATCCACAACAATGAGTTTTTCTAACTATTTAGTGGAGAGTAAAAACAGATTGCACTGTTTCTCGGTTAGTTCGCATTAAGGGGTAATTTGGCGAACTGGAAAAATAGTGCAATCGTGACATGACTTTTATCGCTTAAGTGGCTTGATTAGGCATCACTTTTGTGTAAATCGAAATTTTCTAATAATTGCTGGATAAACGATAAACGAGTGGCTCGTTCGGTTAACTCAGTAATAAATTTCAATTTATAAGCGCCATCCAAGCGGTAAATATGGGGCTGCGTTTGTAACAAATTAATGAGATAATTCGGATCGACTTTACTATGATGACCAAACTCAATAAAACCCCCTTTTTCATGTGCTTCAATACGTTTAATACCGAGTTGTCGGGCGATCAGGCGGATAGAAGCAGATTGCAGCAGTTGGCGTCCTGAATCGGGTAGAATACCAAATCGGTCAATAAGTTCGACTTTCAACTCATCCAATTCGGGATTATTTTGTGCGCTGGCAATGCGCTTATAGAAAGATAAGCGTATGTTGACATCTGGAATATAGTCATCAGGTAACAGCACAGGCATACGCAATTCTATCTCAGTCTGGTTATTGGTGAGATCTTCAAGCGAAGGCTCTCGCCCATTTTTCAGGGCATCAACGGCATTTTCCAATAACTCCATATAGAGAGTAAAACCAATGCTGGTCATCTGCCCACTCTGGTCTTCACCCAACAATTCGCCAGCTCCCCTAATTTCCAAATCGTGGGTAGCCAATGCAAAACCAGCCCCCAGATCTTCGAGAGATGCAATAGCCTCCAGCCGTTTTTGTGCATCGTTGGTCATGGCTTTTGGATGCGGTGTCAGCAAATAAGCATAAGCCTGATGGTGGGAGCGCCCGACACGTCCACGTAATTGGTGTAATTGAGCCAGGCCAAAATGATCGGCACGTTCGATGATGATGGTATTGGCGCTGGGAATATCGATGCCCGTTTCGATGATAGTGGTACACACCAGAACGTTAAAGCGTTGGTGATGGAAATCCGTCATAACGCGTTCCAGATCACGCTCACGCATTTGCCCATGCCCTACAACAATTCTGGCTTCGGGAACCAACTCTTCCAGTCGGGCTTTTGCCTTTTCGATGTTTTCAACATCGTTATACAGATAGTAAACTTGTCCACCACGCAAAATTTCACGCAGGATAGATTCACGTACCACCAGGCTATCATATTCACGTACAAACGTTTTTACTGCCAGACGGCGGGCTGGGGGAGTAGCGATAATGGAGAGATCGCGCATACCACTCATTGCCATATTGAGTGTACGAGGGATCGGGGTGGCGGTGAGTGTCAGGACATCAACATTTGCCCGAATAGCTTTGATACGTTCTTTATGACGAACGCCGAAACGATGTTCCTCATCGACGATCAACAAACCGAGATCTTTCCAGCGCAAATCACTTTGCAGCAGTTTATGGGTGCCAATAATGATATCCACTTTACCTTCCGCCGCCATATCAATGACCTGTTGTTGCTCTTTTGCACTACGAAAACGAGACATAACTTCAATGTGCACAGGCCAATTGGCAAAACGATCACGGAAATTATCATAATGCTGTTGTGCTAATAAGGTAGTTGGCACAAGCACTGCGACTTGCTTATTGTTGATGACGGAGAGGAATGCGGCACGCATTGCGACTTCTGTTTTCCCAAACCCGACATCGCCACAGACTAGCCTATCCATAGCAATAGGTTCGCACATATCATCAAGGACTGCATTGATGGCTTGTTCTTGATCTGGCGTTGTGTCAAAGGGAAAACTTTGGCAGAACAGTTGGTACTGTTCGCGATCGTTCTTGAAAGCAAAACCCGGTTTCACGGCTCGTTGTGCGTAAACATCCAGGAGTTCGGCTGCAACGTCACGTACTTTTTCAGCTGCTTTCTGGCGCGCTTTATTCCATGCCTCTCCGCCCAATTTATGCAAGGGCGCACTCTCCTCAGCACCACCCGCATAACGGCTGATGAGATGAAGGGAAGAGACTGGTACATACAATTTGTCTTCTCCGGCATAAGTCAGGATAAGATATTCTGCCTTAATGCCACCCGCTTCTAATGTTATCAGTCCCTGATAGCGGCCAACGCCATGTTCAAGGTGAACAACAGGTTGTCCATGCCGCAATTCAGCGAGATTGCGGATCAATGTATCGGTATTAATTGTGCGCCGGTTATCCTGACGACGACGACTGACACGTTCGCCCAGCATATCACTTTCACAAATCAGGGCGAGATTGTTATCTTCATCAATAAAACCATGCTCTGCGGCACCCACCATCAAATAATGGCCGGGATTATTGGCGTCAGTGAGCTGGTTTATTTTTTCCGGTTGGACTTTAATTCGGGACAACAATTCTTTTATGGATTCTCGGCGCCCTTCACTTTCCACTGAAAACACGATCTTACCGCTGAATTGCTCTATGAAACGGCGTAATTTATCCAATGGCTCTTTTTGCTGTGCGGCAACCGATAAATCAGGCAGAGCCTGATAGGCTAAATTGGTATTCCTTGCTTTTTGGGGAAGGGGGGAATTATCAACTTCAATCCGAGGCCAATTTTTCAATTCCGAGAATAGCGTATTGACAGGCAACCAAAGCTGTTCGGGAGCGAGTAACGGGCGCATGGGATCAACTTTGCGGTTTTCAAAACGTTGTTTCGTATCTTGCCAGAAACGCTCCGCCGCACTGACCAAATTTTGGGTAATCAGCAGGGTATTTTCGGGCAGATATTCAAAGATGGCGGGTAAGGGGTGTTCAAAGAACAAGGGTTGCCAATATTCAATGCCGGCAGGGAGCATTTTTTTACTGACTTGCTGATAAATATGTTCAGCATCACGACGGACTTCGAACTGTTCGCGCCATTGGCTACGAAACAGCTCAATCGCATCCTGGTCGGTTGGAAACTCATGGGCTGGCAATAAATTGATTTTTTCCATTTCGGCCAAGGTGCGCTGACTATCCACATCAAACGTACGCAGGCTGTCTATCTCATCATCAAAAAAATCAATACGATAAGGATACTCACTGCCCATAGGGAAGAGATCAAACAAGGCACCACGTGTAGCAAATTCGCCATGTTCAAGTACCTGTTCAACACTGCGATAACCTGCTTGTTCCAGTTCTGCCCGCAGTTTATCACGTGAAAGACGCTGCCCCTTGTGCATGACCAATGCATGTCCTTTGAGATAATCGTGAGGGCAGACACGTTGCATTAAGGTGTTGACGGGAAGGATTAATGCCCCTTTCGTCATAAATGGTAAGTGATAAAGCGTGGACAGGCGGTTGGAGATAATTTCTTGGTGAGGAGAAAAACTATCGTAGGGCAAAGTTTCCCAATCTGACATCGTATTTATTGGTGCGTCGGTGAACTGTTGAATTTCATCACGCAATCGTAGGGCATTTTGCATATCTTTGGTCACCAGCAGTATTGGCCCTGGGTGACGTTCAATGATTTCAGCACATTCAACGGCACAAGCGGCACCCGTCAAATGGCCTAAGTAGCGGGTATCGCCGCGGCTTTCAGGAAGTTGATAACGATATTTTGCTGACATAAGCGTTTGATGTGTTCTCTAAGATTCAGTCCATTCCCAACACATTTTTGCCCCAGTGGCCTTACAATAAATACGCTGGTAGGTTGAGAGAAAGTAAAAAAAACCACAGAACCGGGATACGGGTGGTTCCATAAAATATTGCTACCCTTTATTATCCCCGAACACTTTGCTTTGGCAACAGGGGCGTAACAGATTTCATGTTTCAATCGGTCTCATTATTTATAGGATTGCGCTATATGCGCGGGCGGGCGGTCGATAAATTTGGCCGTTTTGTTTCATGGTTGTCAGCGATTGGCATTACGCTAGGCGTCACGGCCTTGATTACGGTATTGTCAGTCATGAACGGTTTTGAGCGTTCATTAGAAAGTAGCATCCTGGGCTTTATGCCGCAGGCTATCATTACATCGGAAAAAGGCGCTATCAATCCGGTTGAACATCCGGTTAGTCAGCTGGTGGGATTAAAGGGGGTTAATCGCATCACCTCTATCGTACAAGGAGATGTGGTGCTACAGAGTCACCACAATGTAGGGGTTGGTGTCATGTTAGGTATTAACCAGGACGAATATGCGCCATTGGCAGAACATCTTGTTAATGTCAATCGAAGCCAACTACAACCCGGAGGTTATTTTGTCATTTTGGGAGAAAAATTGGCGGCTAAATTAGGGGTAAAACGGGGCGATAAAATCCGTATTATCGTGCCGAGTGCCAGTCAGTTAACGCCAATGGGCCGAATTCCCAGCCAGCGTTTATTCACGGTAGCGGGTACATTCTTCGCCAATAGTGAAGCCGATGGTACGGAAATGTTAGTTAATCAACAGGATGCGGCCAGATTGTTGCGCTATCCCATAGGTAATATTACCGGCTGGCGTTTGTTTCTCAATGAGCCACTCACCGTAGATGCCTTGAGCCAGCAAACCTTGCCAAAAGGGCTGATATGGAAAGATTGGCGTGAACGCAAAGGGGAATTTTTTCAGGCGGTTCGCATGGAGAAAAACATGATGGGATTATTGCTGAGCCTGATTATAGCTGTTGCTGCTTTTAACATTATTACCTCTCTCTCTCTTTATTGGTGATGGAAAAACAGGGTGAAATCGCTATCTTGCAGACGCAAGGTCTGACCCGACGTCAAGTGATGGCCATCTTTATGATCCAGGGCGCGGGAGCCGGCATTATTGGTGCTGTATTGGGAACAGGGTTGGGAATATTGCTTTCCAGTCAGTTAAATAATCTCATGCCAATTATCGGATTGCTGGCTGAGGGCATTCAGTTACCTGTTGCAATTGATACTACGCAAGTAATGCTGATTGCCATCAGTGCCATGTTGATCTCCTTAATCTCGACGCTGTACCCTTCCTGGCGCGCGGCGACCACCCAACCTGCTGAGGCTTTACGTTATGAGTAAACACCCTTTATTACTGTGTCACCAACTGTGCAAAAAATATCAGGAAGGAAAAATTTCTACAGAAGTATTAAAGAATGTCACTTTTTCCATGCAACAGGGTGAAATAATGGCCATTGTCGGGAGTTCTGGCTCTGGCAAAAGTACCCTCTTGCACTTGCTTGGTGGTTTGGATTCACCTACGTCTGGTGAAGTCCGGTTCAAAGGGCAATCACTCAACCACATGTCTTCGTCCGCGCGGGCAGAATTACGTAACAGTGAAATTGGTTTCATTTATCAGTTTCACCATTTATTGCCTGATTTTACGGCATTGGAAAATGTTGCGATGCCGCTCCTGATTGGCGGACAAAAACGCCATTCTCAACAAAAAGCGCTGGATATGCTGGCGGCGGTTGGGTTGGAGCATCGGGCGCATCATCGGCCATCTGAGCTGTCAGGGGGAGAACGTCAACGTGTTGCCATTGCTAGGGCGTTGGTAAATGAACCGTCATTGGTGTTGGCGGATGAACCAACGGGTAACCTTGATCAACGAAATGCAGACAGTGTGTTTCAGCTTTTGCAAGAATTGAACCAACAGCAAGGTACTGCGTTTCTTGTTGTCACCCATGATCTGAAATTAGCTAAGCAACTGGCACGTCAGGTAGAAATGCGTGATGGGTATTTGCAGGATGAATTAACCCTGGCGGCGGGGGAGATGTAATGGTAAATCTGCCTCTTGCACTATTTACCGCATTACGATTTAGTCGTGGCCGACGTCGTTCAGGCATGGTTTCCCTGATCTCTGTCATTTCAACGCTGGGTATCATGTTGGGTGTGGCGGTGCTGATTATTGGCTTGAGTGCCATGAACGGTTTTGAACGAGAGTTGAACAATCGGATACTTTCCGTTGTGCCACATGGACAAATTTATGCTGTGGAGCAGCCTTTCCAGGATTGGGAAACCGCCCTTAAGCGGGTGAGACAGACACCAGGTATTGCCGGAGCCTCTCCCTATATTGAGTTCACTGGCCTGATGGAGCGCGGTGAAAAACTTCATGCTATACAGGTGCGTGGAGTCGATCTGGATACCGAGATGGATGTGAGTACCTTACCTCAGTTTGTGCGTAACGGGGCATGGAAAACGTTCAGGGCAGGAAAAAATCAGGTGATTTTAGGGCAGGGGGTGGCTAATTCACTGCACGTGAAACAGGGTGATTGGGTGACTGTCATGATCCCCAATAATGATGCGAGCCTGAAACTTTTGCAGCCTAAACGCATCCGTTTACAGGTTGCGGGTATTTTCCAGTTGAGTGGCATGTTAGATCACAGTTTGGCCCTTGTTCCTTTGCCTGATGCCCAGAACTATCTGGATTACGGTAATGCAATCACCGGTATTGCCATTAAAGCCGATAATGTTTTTGCCGCAGAGCAACGTGTGTGGGATGCAGGTAACGCGACAGGAAAGTATGTCTATATCAGCACCTGGACAAAAGATTACGGTTATATGTACAACGATATCCAGATGGTACGTAGCATTATGTACCTGGCGATGGTACTGGTTATTGGTGTTGCTTGCTTTAATATTATTTCAACACTGATTATGGCGGTGAAGGATAAAAGCAGTGACATCGCTATCTTGCGTACTTTGGGAGCAAAGGATAGCCATATCAGGGCAATTTTTTTATGGTATGGATTACTAACAGGCATGATAGGGAGCATAATTGGTGTCGTTGTCGGGATTTTCACATCATTAAATTTGACGGCTATCATTAAAGGGTTAGAAAAGCTGCTTGGACACCAACTCCTTTCAGGAGATATCTATTTTATCGACTTTTTGCCATCAGAATTGCATGTTATGGATGTGCTTTATGTTCTGTTAACGGCATTAGTATTAAGTTTGTTGGCGAGTTGGTATCCTGCTCGTCGGGCCAGTAAACTTGATCCAGCGCGAATTTTGAGTGGACAATAGGATATCGGGGAATCAACGCGTATCTAAGCACGCTATCGTATACAAGGAAATAATCTATGCGGGTTCTTCATCGGCACAGTAAATTTTACCGAACCAAGCGATTACGGCGACAGCGATCACATAGACAAAACTTTTACAGGGATATCCGATTGGCAAATAAAATACAAAAACCTTATGTGGTGATCCTGACAGGAGCAGGAATTTCGGCTGAGTCAGGTATTCAAACATTTCGCTCTGCCGATGGCCTGTGGGAAGAGCATCGTGTCGAAGATGTTGCGACTCCGGAAGGTTTTCAGCGTGATCCTGATCTGGTTCAGGCATTTTATAATGCCCGCCGCAAGCAGCTACAACAACCGGATATTCAGCCTAATGCTGCACATCATGCCCTGGCGGAACTCGAACAGGAGCTTGGTGACCATTTTTTATTGGTGACACAGAATATTGATGATCTGCATGAACGTGCGGGAAGTCGTCGTGTTCTGCATATGCACGGTGAATTACTGAAAGTTCGGTGTTGTCAATCTGGACAAGTCGTTGAGTGGACAAATGATCTCACTATGGAAGATCGTTGCCATTGTTGCCAATTCCCGTCCCCATTACGCCCTCATGTAGTATGGTTTGGGGAAATGCCATTGGGTATGGAGCAGATTTATTCTGCTTTAGCTGATGCAGATATCTTTATCGCTATTGGAACATCGGGCCACGTTTATCCGGCAGCGGGGTTTGTGCATGAGGCTAAATTGTCTGGGGCGCACACTGTTGAGCTGAACCTTGAACCTAGCCAGGTCGAGAATTTGTTTGATGAAAAACATTATGGTTATGCCAGTAAAATAGTTACGCAATATGTTCAATCCTTAATTCAGCAGATGAAGACGGATAAAAGCTGACTTGACGCAATGCCTACGCTATCCATCTTTTTCATAATAAATCCACATGAACTCGGGAGAAGAAGATGGATAGATTATTAGAGCGTTTTTTTAAATATATTGCATTTAATACGCAATCAAAACCATCCGCTAAAACCATTCCCAGTAGTAACGGTCAACTGGATCTTGCCAAGGTATTATATGAGGAGTTGATCCAGCTTGGTTTTGCCGATGTCACTCTCAATGAACGGGGATGTGTGATGGCAACATTGCCAAAAAATGTTGCAACGCCTGTTCCTGTCATTGGTTTTATTGCCCACCTCGATACCTCCCCGGATTTTTCCGGTAAGCATGTTAATCCCCAGATTGTGGAAAATTATCGTGGTGGTGATATTGCGTTAGGGATAGGAGATGACGTGTTATCTCCCGTCATGTTCCCTGTATTACATAGCTTACTGGGGAAAACATTAATTACGACCGATGGCAAAACACTGTTGGGTGCTGATGATAAAGCCGGGATCGCTGAAATCATTACCGCGATGGTGCGCTTGAAACAGAGAAATATTCCACATGGTGATATTCGGATTGCGTTCACGCCAGATGAGGAAATTGGCAGGGGAGCACACTATTTTGATCTAGCGGCTTTCGGCGCAGAATGGGCCTATACCGTTGATGGCGGCGGAGTGGGGGAATTGGAATTTGAAAATTTCAATGCCGCATCCGTGGTCATCAAGATTCTGGGGAATATGGCTCATCCGGGCAGTGCCAAAGGAGTTATGGTTAACGCATTGACATTAGCCATGCGCATTCATCATGCTTTACCGGCTGAAGAAACGCCTGAACAGACCGAAGGTTATGAAGGTTTTTATCATCTGCATAGCATAAAAGGGACTGTTGAGCGTGCCGAGATGCACTATATCATCCGGGATTTTGACAGGGCTAATTTTGCAAAACGTAAAAAAAATCTCATTGCTATTGCGGAAACTATCGGAGAAGGATTACATCCAGACTGCTATATTGAGCTGGCGATTGATGATGATTATTACAACATGCATAGCGAGGTGCTTAAATATCCTCATGTTATTGCCATTGCTAAACAAGCGATGCTCGATTGTCATATTGAACCAATAATCCAGCCGATACGTGGGGGGACTGATGGTGCAGAGTTATCTTATCGTGGCCTCCCTTGCCCGAATATTTTTACGGGCGGATATAATTATCACAGCAAGCACGAATTTATTTCACTGGAAGGCATGGAACAAGCCGTTAATGTGATTATGCGGATTGCTGAATTGACGGTAAGCCATGTCTCGCCCGAATAACCGCCACCTATTTAGTAAACAAGGGGCAACTTATCTTGCCCCTTGGCCTGGATTAATCATTAAAATACCAATAACCGCTATTGACCAAAGCCGTAAGCAGACTGACAAATCGGACGTCGTCGATAGCATCGCCCAGCAGTTCAGCATTCACTTTGTCATATTGGCAAAGGGCGTTAGCAGCCTGGATATGAGGAGTATCCATCAATTCCCCATTGACGAAACATTGATCACCAACCCGCAGGACGCGCAGGCCACTCAAGCGATTTAACGCTTCGCCTTGTTTCAGCAAATCATAAATCTCATCGCTCTCATAAGGCGGTTCAGGTGGTGCCAGATCTAATTCATGGCGCGATTGAGAGATGAATTCGCCAAACCAGTTTTGGAAAGTTTCTGGTTGTTCCAACAATTCACGCATCATGGAACGCAGTGTGTCCAGTTCGTTTTTCTGGATCAGGGCTGGGTTGTCACGAAATGTTAATCCAGGATCGTTGTAGCGATGGCTTCCCAGCTCGTTTGCCAGAATATAGTCAGCAAATCCACTGAATAATTCACGGGCATTAGGGGCACGGAATCCCACTGAATAGTTCAGTGAATCCTCAATAGCATAGCCTTCGTGTGGAAAACCTGGTGGAATGTAGAGTATATCGCCCGGTAACATCTCTTCATCAATAATTGCCTCAAAAGGTTCGACCTGCAACAAATCAGGGTGAGGGCAATGTTGTTTCATGGGAATTTTTTCACCTACCCGCCAACGTCTGCGCCCTT
Source organism: Xenorhabdus thailandensis (assembly GCF_037996785.1). Taxonomy (NCBI): domain Bacteria; kingdom Pseudomonadati; phylum Pseudomonadota; class Gammaproteobacteria; order Enterobacterales; family Morganellaceae; genus Xenorhabdus; species Xenorhabdus thailandensis. The sequence continues at coordinate 198,882 of NZ_JBBMXF010000013.1, read as the reverse complement.
TTCCTTGAATAATAAAAACGTCATATTGGTCAAGATGCGGGCCGACACCACCGCCGGGTACGGAGAACGAGATCATCAAGTCATCCATGCGCCAGTCAGACAGTACACGGAATGGCTTCATCAGTGCAGAAGAAGGGAGATGCCAATGGTCAACGGCTTGTACAAGCAAAGACCAGTTTTTTTCGTCTAAATGGTCGTAGGTTTCAAATGGTCCGTGGGAAACTTCCCAGCGCCCATTTTTCTGACTAACCAAACGGCTATCGATTTCATTTTCCATCGCCAGACCCGCCAGCTCATCGGGGGAAAGAGGATCAATAAACTGATGGAAACCCTGTTTAATCAGCAATGGTCGTTTTTGCCAATGGTTTTGCAAAAACGCCTGCCAGTCCAGATTTAGCTGATAGTCCATGGTGACATCCTGAAGTGAGAAGTGAATTTCACGCTATTATAACGAATAGTCAATGACGATATCAGATTTGGTTGAAATATTTTGGGGTTGTGCTAGATGTTGCCGTCATGAGATTTTCGGCCAAAGAACAGGACAACGAATTTGTACTGCAGTAAGAAAAGACGTGCTATTTTTTGCTTTTCATAGTGCGTCGCTATACCACGCCAGCGTTTAAGAGCCTATTCAGTATGTTTTCTGCGCAGCAACACAACAAGGAATGCCAGATTGATAAACTGAAGGCTGGTATTCAAATATCTTTCGCAGTTTTTCCACAACCGCCGACATTTTTTCAGCCAACCAAAGGAACGCTCGACGACCCACCGTTTGGGGATCACCTTGAAAGTATGAAGTTCACTACGTTTGGCTATTTCGACAGTCGCACCCAGTGTATGATGCACACTGTCCGCAAAAGTTTTTCCGGTATAACCGCCATCGGCTAACATTGGCGATCCCATTTTCACAGGGTGCTGGCATCAATCCCCAGTGAGCGGGCGACCTTAACAACCCGCTGCTGATAAAGAACAACCTGTTGAACCGCTTCCAGCTTAACTTCCGTAGAATACTGGCGTTTCGGTACTGTCTGTTTCATGTGGATTATTACTTCATAGTCATATTAATCAGAATAGCAGGCTTATGAGGTGTTCGAAATCATTCCACTATAATTTTTAGGGGGACAACCGTCACAACGCTATCAATTGCATCCACGAGTCCATTGACGCAGAGGTATTCGACACCACCCTTAGTGTACGGATACAGCCCCGCATAGTACAAATTATCGATAGGATGGAAGGACCAGTAACTGGCATTATACCAAGCCCCATAACCACCTACGTAAGAGTTATGGTTATAGCTCAGGTAGTAACTTTTGTATGAGCCATTTGCGATAACGATATAATTTCCTTTGTAATATGGGACAAGATAGTATTTCGTACTTGGGTTAGCTTCTAGTACCGCCCATCCGGATCCATCAATATTGACATACTGGCGAGATTCAACCACATACATGTATACCGCCTGCGTGTTAGCTGAGATCTCTGATTCGGGAGCAGATTGGGGTTTGTCAAGCGAATGAAGCATGTTGCCGGGCTTAGTATTCTCGAACAGACCTTCGGGGGCATTACGTTTCATGTCAAAATTTCCTTGTAAAATTTTGGTAGATTAAATGTAACGACTCGCAATTAAAAATTATCACTCTTGAATCTAGATGTTGATTTTTTTACTGTCTCGAAAATCTGGTTTGAATTCTTGTAAGGTATAGATAGTATCTCATCATGTTGCCTTCTATGGGATACTTAAAAAAGATAACAAGTTTATGCGGGGGAAGAAGATTTCATTTGCAGTTAGTGTGAGCAGAAAAACCGGATAAATGTGAACACAACTGTTTTAAATGCGAGTACCTATAGGTAGTACAATCCCAAGTAATTCTTATAGAAATATAATTCTAGCGTGGTTTGTTCGCCTGTCATTACGTACACAGTGTCCGGCGTCACTGGCTACCACGCTTCTTGTCGTCGTCGTTAATCACCATCAGGTACTTGAACTTGGAAAATCACAGTGCCCTTAAACCTCCACTCTCCAATTCGATGGGATGACATCCAGTTTATCCGTGGTTATGGCAAGTGGGGGGCATATGCATATGCATAGTCTAAAACTGCTAATGTGTTTTTTGCATTGCAACCGAATACGTATGGAAAAACAGGAACATCAGAGCATTTTCTTTGCATCATGGTAAAATATTTACCCCACTCTGTATTGGTACTGCGCAAGCTGCTGCCAAAAACCGAGCACAACAATGTCATTATTGCCATCGGACTCTCTGATTACAGAATAATTCGGCTGTGTAGTGCTAGCCATCACCTAATCGTGATGCGTGGTGCTCGCATTGTGTTGGCTGCTTTGTGTTGGGGATTATGCTGGGCGCGAAATACGACACTCACTCTGGCGCCACCAAGGGGGCTATCCTCTATGTTGATATCACCATCATATTGTTCGACAATTTCAGATGCTATCGATAAGCCAAGGCCCTGGCCTGATCGTAATGTGTCAGCGCGTAAGCCACGCTGAAAAATCATTTCTCGCTTATCAAGGGGAACCCCTAACCCATCATCATCGACAATAATAGTAACTGAGTTTTCTCCCATTGTGGCGGTGATTTTGACCTGTTTCCGGCAGTATTTACAGGCATTATCCAGAATGTTTCCCATCACTTCCAGAAAATCATTTTTTTCCCCTAGCCATGTCACTTCAGGAGAGACATCTAGCATCATTTTGATGCCTTTATGTTGATATACCTTGGTTAGGGCACTGATTAGGCCATCTAGCAAGATTGGGACGGAAGAAATCTGTCTCAGAAGCAAACTATGGTCGCTGCGTATATTGGCTCTATGCAAATAGTAGCCAATCTGTTGCGATATCCGGTCAATTTGTTCAAGCATAATAGGTTCAGCTTGTTCAATGGTCAGCTTTTGTGGGGGACGCAGAGAGCGCAGGGTTGATTGCAATACTGCTAGCGGTGTTTTCAGGCTATGTGTCAAATCCGAGAGTGTCGTGTGATATTTGGCATAACGTTTACGTTCATTGGATAGCAAATTGTTTAAATTTCTGACCAGCCCTTTTAATTCAGTAGGAGGATTCTCATCTAGTTCTTTCCTTTCCCCATTTTCTAATGAACTGATCTGGGTAATTAAAGATTTTATTGGCCTAAGACTCCAGTCAGCGGCCAGCCAGATTAATGGAATGATTAAAAGTAAGTTAGCAATTAACACATATCCAAACCATTCCCATACTTTTGCTGATTCCTGCACATCTTGTGGAATGGTATCAATGATAACAATAGTCATGGCAGGCAATTTGTCAGTGGCAGGATAAATATTTACAGCAACCGAGTAGGTTAATAATACTTCCTCACTATTTTTTGCCTTTTTTGTATTATCTTGGTTTGGTGTCGCTGTTGGATTATAGAAAAAATCCCCTTTTTCTTTAAAATATGCTTCTAGTGTATATAAGCCATTTTTTTTCAGCCAATCGGGATCGATCATTCTTTCCAATTCAGGCACATTATTCTGGCGCCAAAGAATATTCCCATCATTATCATAGATCAGTGCTAATGAGCGATAATTCATGGAAAAATCCTTGGGAACAAGAATTTCTAGCTTGTTATTTTCCCATCTGGCTAAGGTGAAAAATAGATTACTTTGGCTACGGAGTATGGAATAGCTTGTTTTATCAAAACTAACTAAATATCCGGCGATAGCAACAATGCCATATGATAGTGTCAATGCAAGAATAATCGCAGCCGTAGCCATGAGAAACCGTGTTCTCAAAGAAAAAGGTGTTTCTGAGAACTTAAGCATCATAAGATTTCACATCGAAGCGATACCCTTGACCACGAACAGTGACAATGACCTCTTCTGGCCATTCATTCAATATTTTTTTCCTCAAACGCCCCATTAATACATCAATTGTATGACTTTCACGTAATTCAGCATCTGGATACAATTGGCGCATTAACGTTTCTTTACTGACAACCTTGCCATTATTGCGCATTAAGGTTTCGATAATAATGTATTCAAAAGCAGTTAACTTAATATTGGTTTCATTGATAGAAAACTCCTTTCTTGAAAGATTGATTAAAAATGGTGATATCTCAACTAATTGTGATGCCAAACCACTATTGCGTCGCATTAATGCTTGTATGCGGGCATTAATTTCCTCCAGATGAAAGGGCTTGGTAACATAATCATCTGCGCCCGCATTTAGCACGTTGACTTTTTCTTGCCAGCTCTCACGGGCGGTGAGAACAAGGATAGGTAAATTAATTTGCTCACTGCGCCAGCGCCGTAACATGCTAAGGCCATCTTCTCCCGGTAACCCTAAATCGACGATAGCAATATCAGGGTGACTTTCTTTAAGATAATAATCTGCTTCTTTAGCATTCTCTGCAGCATCAACTTGATGTCCGACATCCCGTAATTGTACGGTTAAGTGATGGCGAAGTAATGCGTTATCTTCAACGATCAATATCCGCATAATGATTCCTTATGCTAATCAGTAATTAATGTTTATCAAATAAATTTAAAATAGCTAAGTAATCAATTTCGTCAATAAAGATTAAATAAAATTATAGGTGTATGATTATGAATAAACTAAGTATAGTAACTATTTGGCTTTTGTTGGTATATTAATGATTGGTGCATTTGAAAACAAATGGTTAGGTTGAAATAGTCAATAAATTTACAATTTATTTAACTTCTATATATAACAATCTAACTTCAAGATGAATGTGATTTCCCTCCGTTTCGCGGGGAGAAATCAGGTTTCATATCGTGTTGTAAATTACAGCTTGAAGTTTAATGCGTATAAGTTCATATACTCAATAACATTCAGATTGTCACGTAGTAGCAGGGAGGCTGTTGGTGTAAAATTGCACATGGGCGGAATAGAATCCGCCCATTGATATGGATAAACACAGATTATTTTAACTGGTCGACCAGTGAAGTCGCGTATCCAATGTAATTTGCTGGCGTCATGGATTTGAGGCGCTCTTTCTCTGCTTCAGGAAGTTCAAGGCCATCAATAAATGCTTTCATACCTTCAGCATCAACACGTTTACCACGCGTTAGTTCTTTTAGTTTTTCATACGGCTTTTCAATGCCATAACGGCGCATAACAGTCTGGATAGGCTCAGCCAATACTTCCCAATTGCCATCCAGTTCATTCAGTAAGTGCTGTTCATTGACTTCCAGCTTATTCAATCCCTTCATCGTGGATTGATAAGCAATCAATGCATATCCCAGACCGACGCCTAGATTACGCAATACTGTTGAATCTGTCAGGTCGCGCTGCCAGCGAGAAACAGGCAGTTTGCTGGCCAGATGTCCCAAGACCGCATTTGCCAGACCCAGGTTACCTTCTGAGTTTTCGAAATCAATTGGATTGACTTTATGTGGCATAGTAGACGAACCAATTTCCCCGGCAATGGTTTTTTGCTTGAAATGGTTCAAGGCAATATAGCCCCAGATATCGCGATCAAAATCGATTAGGATGGTATTAAAACGAGCCACACAATCAAACAGTTCTGCAATGTAATCATGAGGCTCAATCTGGGTGGTATATGGGTTCCACTGAATACCCAAAGAAGTCACAAATGACTCACTAAATTGGTGCCAGTCAACTTGTGGATAGGCTGACAAGTGTGCATTGTAGTTACCAACCGCCCCATTGATTTTGCCTAGCACTTCTACTTGCTCAAGCTGACGGAATTGGCGTTTCATACGGTAGGCCACGTTAGCAAATTCTTTGCCGACAGTGGAAGGGGTGGCGGGTTGACCGTGTGTGCGCGATAGCAGTGGCAGATCGCGATAATCATGTGCCATGCGTGTGATGGTATCGATTATTTGGCGCCATTGGGGCAGCAAAACTTCCTCACGGGCTGTTTTAAGCATCAATGCATGTGACAGGTTATTAATATCTTCTGATGTGCAGGCAAAATGAATAAATTCTGCAACCTGATGCAGGGCAGGGATATGCGCGACTTTTTCTTTCAGAAAATACTCAACAGCCTTAACGTCGTGATTGGTGGTGCGTTCAATTTCTTTAATACGCAGTGCATCCTGCTCATTGAAATTTACAATAATTTCATCAAGGTAAGCGTTTGCGTCGGCGTCAAAAGCAGGAACTTCCTGGATTTCTGTGGTTGCAGCCAGTTTTTGCAGCCAACGTACTTCGACTTGCACACGGAATTTTAGTAAGCCGAACTCACTAAAAATAGCGCGTAGTGCGCTGACTTTATCGCCGTAACGGCCATCAATTGGAGAAACAGCGGTCAGTGAGGATAATTCCATTGGTAGCAACTCCCGGATTTTATTTAACAATGTATGTTTAACAGCTTAGATTTAACAGTTTTTCGCTAACAGTCTTTATCATCTAACAGTTAGCAAGGATCTCTTTTGCCTGTCGGATCAGGCGCTGACGAGAAAACATGATTTGCAGGCGGCTACCGCCAACTTGTTGCCATAAAACGGCACTGCGGATACCGGCCAGTAACACTGATCTGACTTTTGCCTGAATCAATGAATTACGTAATACGTCAGGTGAACCGGTCACCTGAATACGTGGCCCCAGCGGACTAATAACATCGACATAAATTCCAGCCAGGGCGTTGAGCATTCCTTCTGACATCGGTTCAAAATAGGCTTGCTGACGTCCTAATTGTTCAATGCGATTTGCCAATTGATTGACAGCTGATGGGTTTTTATTCAAGCGGCGTTCCAGTGCCACTAAACTCAGCATATAGCGGGTAAGATCGGCAGAAACGCCACTATGTGAACCGTTGAACATACCCAACATAGCGTCAAGGCCAACACGCAGGTTGCCGGCGTTATTGCCGAAGACATCCAGCGTAGAGGTTGGATTCATGTTCAGGACGCTGTTGATCATGATCTCAAAAGCATCCGTATCACACTGGCCTTCATGGGCAAGTTTTTGGACCAGACGGCCTGACTGGCAGATACCTGCCAGAGCCAGTGTAATATCGTAATAATTTTTAGCCACAACTACTCCTGTATACGTTGTTCGATCACGCCACCACCGAGACAAACTTCACCTTGATAAAACACGGCTGATTGACCAGGTGTGACAGCGGCAACAGGGCTATCAAAACGAACCTCAATTTTATCTTCACCCAGAGGGACGACAGTACAGGGAATATCATGCTGACGGTAGCGTGTTTTGACTACACAGCGCATTTCTGTTTGTAGTGATTGACGATCAACCCAATGTAGTTGCTGGGCGATCAAACCGACAGACATCAGGCGAGGATGTTCATGGCCTTGGGCAACAATCAGTATGTTATTGTCGACATCTTTATCAACAACATACCAAGGTTCTTCACTACCCTCTTTCGTTCCCCCAATTCCTAGTCCTTTGCGCTGGCCGAGTGTATGGTACATCAAGCCAGTATGTTGGCCGATGGTTTGTCCATCCACAGTCATAATTGGGCCAGGCTGGGCGGGTAAATAACGCCCAAGGAAATCACGGAACTTACGCTCACCAATAAAGCAGATACCTGTCGAATCTTTTTTCTTTGCGGTAACCAGGCCAATTTCTTCGGCAATGCGGCGTACTTCGGGTTTTTCCAATTCCCCAACTGGAAACAGACTCTTGGCAACTTGCTGGTGGCTTAAGGTATATAAGAAATAGCTTTGATCTTTGTTGTCATCCAGGCCACGGAGCAATTGGCTCATGCCGTTCACATCCCGACGGCGGACATAATGCCCGGTTGCGATATAGTCAGCCCCTAAATCCTCTGCGGCAAACTCTAAAAATGCTTTGAATTTGATTTCTTTATTACAAAGAATGTCTGGGTTTGGGGTTCTGCCGGCTTTATATTCAGCAAGAAAATGTTCGAAGACATTATCCCAATACTCGGCTGCAAAATTGATGGTATGCAATTCTATGCCCAGTTTGTCACAAACGGCCTGAGCATCAGCAAGATCGGTAGCCGCTGAGCAATACTCTTCACTATCGTCTTCTTCCCAGTTTTTCATGAACAGGCCAGCTACCTGGTAGCCCTGCTGTTGCAGAAGGTAGGCGGAAACGGATGAATCAACACCGCCGGACATGCCGACAATGACTTTTTTCTGGCTGTTATCTGACATGGATATATCTCACTGCGGAAAAAAACAAACGCAATACTTTAGCACGTTGGCAACCAAGGTGCACCAAACGTCTTCATTTGGCGAAGGGTGAACCATAATAATCCAGTATCGAGAGTGGATAAGTTCTGTGCTCAAGGTAGCAAAGAAGACTTTCGGCAACCAGAGGAGAACGTAATTGTGAACTGCTAAGGATTTCTTCTGCACTTAACCAATGGCAGCAATGGATATCGTTATCGTGTGGGTGGGTGTCCATGATTTTTTCCATTTCAACCAAGAATAGAAAACGGATAAATGGGGTTTTGTCCGGCGCAACCCATTGGTGCAGTTTTAAAAATGCTTGTGGTTGTGCACGAATTCCGGTTTCTTCCCATAATTCCCGTTCAACGGCTTCCAGTAATGTTTCATCAGCTTCAAGATGGCCTGCTGGTTGATTCCAGAGAGGTTTGCCGTTGATAAACTCTTCAACAACCAAAAACTTATTTTCTGCATGAACAATGCAGGCAACCGTGACGTGTGGACTAAACAAGATTAATTTCTCTCCATTCTCCAGGGGATAATGAGCCTAATTGTATTGAACCCATACTAAAACGGATTAGGCGCAGTGTAGGGTATCCCACATGGGCAGTCATTCTGCGTACCTGCCGATTACGCCCTTCATATAACGTAATTTTAAGCCAACTTACCGGAATACTTTTTCGTTCCCGAATAGGGGGAATTCTCTCCCAAAGCCACTCAGGCTCTTCCACTAATTCAGCGTCGGCGGGTAAGGTTGGGCCATCTTTTAATAAAACACCGTTACGAAGTTGATTCAGAGCCGTTTCATCAGGAATGCCCTCGACTTGAACATAATAAACTTTAGCGGTTTTTTTATTAGGTTGAGTCAATCTAGCCTGTAATTTGCCATCATTGGTTAACACCAGTAAACCTTCACTATCACGATCCAGACGACCCGCGGCATAAATATCAGTAAACGGGATAAAATCTTTTAACGTTGTTCTGCCCATTTCATCGGTGAATTGGGGTAAGACATCATAAGGTTTGTTAAAAATCAATACCCGACGAGGGCCGATTGTTTTTTTTATGGCTCTATTATTTTTTCTTTGGCTGAATCGGTTAAGTTGGCGTTTTTTAAAAGCGATATTTGTCATGATAAGCCATTGTTTAAAATTAGGGGGCGTATTATACCTTAAATCTGTGACCGTTGGCGTTTGCAGAATATTCAAGTAGTATTGACACGTCCCTTACAAAAAATTAACAAGGCATTGCGCTTATTTGAAAGGAGAGGTTAATGGAAAGCAAAGTAGTTGTTCCGGCGGAAGGTAAAAAAATTACTATTGATGCCAAAGGTAAATTAAATGTTCCGAATAACCCTATTATCCCTTATATCGAAGGGGATGGCATTGGTGTTGATGTTACGCCGGTCATGCTAAAAGTTGTTGATGCTGCGGTTCAGAAAGCGTATAGCGGTGAGCGCAAAATTTCCTGGATGGAAATCTACACAGGTGAAAAATCCACGCATGTCTATGGTAAAGATGTTTGGTTGCCAGATGAAACGCTAGATTTAATCCGTGAATACCGTGTTGCTATCAAAGGCCCTCTGACAACACCAGTAGGTGGTGGTATCCGTTCGCTAAACGTCGCATTGCGTCAGCAATTGGATCTGTATGTCTGCCTGCGTCCGGTTCGTTACTACCAAGGTACGCCAAGCCCTGTTAAGCAGCCTGAATTGACCGATATGGTTATTTTCCGCGAAAACGCTGAAGATATTTATGCAGGCATTGAGTGGAAAGCGGGTTCAGCGGAAGCGGACAAAGTGATTAAATTCCTGCAAGATGAAATGGGTGTTAATAAGATCCGTTTCCCTCAACAGTGCGGTATTGGTGTCAAACCTTGCTCAGAAGAAGGCACTAAACGTTTAGTACGTGCCGCGATTGAATATGCCATTGATAATGACCGTGAATCAGTCACTCTGGTTCATAAAGGCAATATCATGAAATTCACTGAAGGTGCTTTCAAAGACTGGGGTTATGAACTAGCTCGCACTGAATTCGGCGGAGAATTGTTGGATGGTGGTCCGTGGGTTAAGATCAAGAATCCTAAAAATGGCAAAGATATCATCATTAAGGATGTGATTGCAGATGCTTTCTTGCAACAGATCCTGCTGCGTCCAGCAGAGTATGATGTCATTGCGTGTATGAACCTGAATGGTGACTACATTTCTGATGCTTTAGCTGCTCAAGTGGGTGGCATCGGTATTGCCCCAGGTGCAAACATTGGCGACGAATGCGCATTGTTCGAAGCAACACACGGTACTGCGCCTAAGTATGCAGGCCAGGATAAAGTCAACCCGGGTTCGGTGATCCTTTCCGCTGAAATGATGTTGCGCCACATGGGATGGTTAGAAGCCGCAGATTTAATCGTTAAGGGAATGGAAGGTGCGATTGCCGCGAAGACCGTGACTTACGATTTTGAACGCCTGATGGAAGGTGCTAAGCTGCTGAAATGTAGTGAATTCGGTGATGCAATTATTACACATATGTAATTAATTGCGTAGCTGAATAGATAACGGGGGCTTAATGGTTCCCGTTTTTTATTATAACGCGTGAAACGGTTATCAAAAAGTTATCAAAACTTACCAAATTTAGAACAACTCAGACGACAACTTTTATCCAATCTTTACCGCGGTCATCATGATATTTATCGGGTTTGTTGTTGTGTTTCAGGTATAGGATAGTTTCAGTACCAGTAAATAAGCTTTGGTGGTTTTTTCATATCTGCCTGAATAGCCCTTAAGAAGCGCTTTTTAATATTTCACCTGTGGCACTTATTGCGTTAATCCAGCTGCATTATTGAATAAATAAGATAACGGGGGATAACGTAATAATAAGCTATACTGATTTATAACTCATCTGATCATGGTGTACTTATGTGGAATAGTCGTCCCCAAAGAGGAAATATGCAGTTATTAGCGAATTTCCTATCGCCAATAGATGCTCACATCGTCTTGGGCAGAATGTTATCAGAAGATATTTATGCAGTAGTGATAGATGAAGACATTGTATGGAATAACTATATGTATTCCCAGGCATTTGGTGGTGTTAAACTGCTTGTCCACCATGTTGATATAGAACGCGCAAAAGTGATACTTGCTGAAATTGAGGATAATAAGTTCTTGTTAGATAAAGGAGAGTCTAATCAAGGCAATGAGAAAAAATTATCGTTTCGATATCATTTTTTTAAATCAATAAATACTTTTTTAGTGATTTTATTGTTTTTAATATTTGGTATAGCATTGCCGTTGAAAAACTGAAATTAAATTCCTTTAGGATGGTTTAATTTAACTAAATAAATTCAAACAAAACACTGGCAATATTCATAAAACTTGAAGTATGATGCAGCACCTGCTAAAAGCAGCTATTCGCTGAACTCATATTAATAACCGAAAAGGAGGAATTCATAATGATGACAATAACAATGACTCTTTTCAGGCCTGCCCATAGCTAATTACTACATCAACATTTTCAGTATTGCCGGCTAGGCCTGACCGTACCCTTATTTTTTCATTGATCATAAGGTTTGATCTATGGGCAATACTTTGCATTCGGCTGTATCGAACGTACAGCTTATCGTATCAGAAAATACTTGGCTGGAAGGTAAGGCTATCCAGCAACTTGAAATAACCGCACAACTCCCTGACATGATGCGTGTCGTTGGTCTGCCGGATCTCCATCCCGGCAGGGGATATCCAGTTGGTGCTGCATTTTTTTCACAGTCACGTTTCTATCCGGCCCTTATCGGTAATGATATTGGTTGTGGTATGGCATTGTGGCGTACAGATTTGACGTTGAGTAAATGGTCATTGGATAAGTTGGAAAAACGGCTTGGCTCCATTGATACCCCTTTGGACGTAGAAGAGTTATCTGACAATATACCTGAACATTTTTGTTATTCACCGGGAACGATTGGGGGTGGTAACCATTTTGCTGAACTACAGCAATTAGATGAAATTTATCAACCCGATATTCTTGAAACTTGGCAACTGAACAAACAGCAACTTTTGTTATTGGTGCATAGTGGTTCGCGTGGCATGGGGCAAATGATCCTTGAACAACATGTTCGTGAGCATGGGCACCACGGGTTGTTAGCATCTAGTCCACAGGCGCAGAATTACCTCCAGCAACATCAACACGCGTTGGATTATGCTTGTATTAACCGTCAGTTAATTGCAGAACGAATGTTAAAACGTTGGCGAGCTAATGGGGAGCGTCTGCTTGATGTCTCACATAATTTGCTTACCCCGTGCACTATCGACGGTATTACGGGTTGGTTGCATCGCAAGGGAGCTACCCCAGCTGATCAAGGAGCAGTGATTATTCCGGGATCTCGTGGAGATTATAGCTATCTGGTTCAACCGTTGAGTCGTGAAGACAGTCTGTTTTCCCTGGCTCACGGAGCCGGACGGAAATGGATGCGCGGGGAATGCAAGGAGCGTTTAAGTGGCCGTTACAATGCCGTTCAACTTTCTCGCACAACATTAGGCAGTCGTGTTATTTGCTTAGATAAGCAATTGATTTACCAAGAAGCCCCAGAAGCTTACAAACCTATCAATGGTGTGATGGATGCTATGTTACAGGCTGGTCTGGTGAAGTTGATAGCACGGCTGAAACCTGTCCTGACGTATAAAACACGGGGAGGCAACGAATGATATTGTTGCAAATTTCCTCAGCGCAGGGGCCGGATGAATGCATGTTAGCTGTCAAAAAAGCATTGGATCGATTGGTTCAAGAAGCCACAGAATTAAACGTTAGTGTGGATATTCTGGAAGAAGAACGCGGGGTGCGTGCGGGTACATTACGTTCTGTGTTAATTGCCATTCAAGGAGAAAATGAATGGCAACTGTTTAAGCGCTGGAACGGTACTATCAAATGGATTTGTGAAAGCCCGTGGCGAAAAGGAGCTGGTCGTAAGAACTGGTTTATTGGTGTGATGCAATTTGAACCTATGCGAGAAGTGATGGAAAGTAACGTTAGGTTTGAAAGGTTGAAGGCTTCTGGGCCAGGTGGTCAGCACGTCAATAAAACAGAATCCGCGGTTAGGGCAATACACATTGCTAGCGGGATCAGTGTTAAAGTGCAATCTGAGCGTAGCCAACACGCGAATCGTCGAATTGCTCGTTTATTGCTGGGAAATAGGCTTCAGCAGCTACAAAATATACAGCATGTACAGATCAAGGCCAAACGACGTTTATTTCATCATCAGATTGAAAGGGGAAATGCAGTGCGGACTTTTGTTGGAATAGAATTCATACCGAAAGGTGAATACATACCCAATAGACACTGTCAGTCATTGTAATTCGAGTAACAACAAATCCAATGAAAATAGAGCGACAACATCAGTAAGTCGCTCTACAGGAATCTATTTTGTACTGTTAGATAAAGCATGTTTTGTTTGAACTTTACATGCTTCAACGGATTTATCCAGTGATTCGTCAAAATGATGAGTGCTTGGGAAGGTTTGTTTATTTTTCCTGACTTCTGTGACAGTTTGTTTGATAGATGTAATAAATTCATCCTTATTACTATGGATCTCTTTAAGATCAAATCCCTTGCGAGTTAATTCATTGAACGCCTTTTGCGCTATCGTGTCGGGTGAATCATGGGTTTTAAATGCTTCTACAGAGGCTTTCCCGAACAAGTTACAATAAGTTTCTGCGATGTTATCTGCATTAGCATGTGCGGCATATGAGAAGAATGGGGTAAGGAAAATTGGCAATAGCAATAAAAGACGTTTCATAATTTCCTCTTGATCGACTATACCATGATAGTGGTGACAACTTTAACAGGAACGACAACATTAACAATAGTACATAATTCAACGTTTGCTCCGAATCTCAGCGGATAATACTTTTAAGTGAGGAGCTGATTATTAAGGTTTTTGTTTAATACATGTTCCTCTTTTACATGTTGCACGGAGTGGCTTGATAGGATCATTGTTTCCATTTATATAGACACGGGTGAGAAGTTTGACATTTTCCTTGGTAATTTTGAGTGCATCGACTTCAAGATAATTTCCAGAACCCGCTGTAAGTTTGGAAACAATAAGTTCTTTGGAACCGTCACCATCAATATCGGCAAATTTGATCCTCGGAGTGCCATTATCTTCAAATACTGAACCGTCACGTTCAAAGATCCCTCCAGTTTCAAAGTCTGTGAGATCTTTATCCTTAAAAATGGCAATGGAATAGCTGCCAATTGATGCATTTTCCAGATCACCTTCGGACAGCACGGCAAATCGTTTATCAGGTAAGTTAATCAATTTTCCCTCTCTTGCGCTAGCAGGTGTTGATAACATTAGAGTAATTAGAGTAGTAATAGCAATAGTTTTTATAATGTGACTTATAAACATAAGCGATGCTCCGTCGTCTACTGTCTTGTTTTAACAAATGCATAGATATGATTTATATCGTAGCACGAATTTGAGAAAACCATATTCCTAACGGACAGGATAGTCCTATTACTTTTTACTATTGAAGATATAGATATTAAGGATGATATAGCTTATTGAAAATATAGTGCTAAATTTTTAAAGTAAAATATTAGATTAACTTATGATTTTTGTATTGGAAAATTGATGATAGAGAGTAAAAAATAATATTTTATAATATAAGTTGTTTTTGTTGTGATAACTGAGTCTTATTCAGGTGGGGTTATAATAAATATTGGTATCAACGGGAGTCATAGCTCCCGTTTTTTATTAACTTCGACATATATTAGTCTCTATGTACTATTTTTTTCTATTTTTTCTACAATCTTATTGTACTCTTTCCAAACAACAGATACTGGTGAGCTCAAACAGCAGATAGAGATTGAACCACCTGTTGCAGGATGATATTCATACTTTGATTTTCCTCTATAAACTCTCTTGGGCAGTATGTTGTCTGCGGGATTCTTTCTTTTTCGCTCTAACATCAATTATAACCTCACTTGTAGATTATCTGATGGCCAGATAGTGTGTTATTAACATATTACTAACCTGTTATTGTTGTTTCCTATTGTAAAAATAACAACTGAAAATTTTAATATGCAATGATGGTATTTTCCAATTATCACAGTATTAAAATTTAATAATCTCATTTTAAGTAAAATATTTCCATATTTTTTCGTAAATATTGGAAATTTCAAGATTAAATTTTGTAATTGTCCTGTTTTTTTTAATAAATTTTGTTATTACTACATTAGTGATATATCAGAACATGATTATCTAAATTTGTTCTATGTATTTTGGTTGGCGTAACATCAGTAACTTCAATTAGCGGATGCTCTTTATATGAGCATCGGAGTGGGCATTAGATTGACGTTGTTTTTTATAGGTTGTATTTTAGTTGCCAACTGGTTTCGTATTTTAAGTCCAATTGTTAATTTATTTATGTTTCTTGCTTATGTATGGGAAGAAAATTATTGCGTATTTTTTACGCTAAAAATGTAATTGAGTGGCTTGAAATAAGAAATGATGCGTTTATGGATATCAAGACAAATGTTCAATATCGCTAAAGTAAATGTAAAAATTTCATTAAAAGTTACCCATTGAAATAAATATTGTGTTACATTCTTTCCGCTTTAATGGCTTGTACCTCTGTGTTTTTCGTATACAGAATCATGTTACTTGTTAATTATAAAAGGAATTAAGCACAATAAAATTTCGCCGAATACGGCACTATGGTCAGCTAATGTTTGCTAATTAGTAAGGGGAAAATATCTTGACGGATCTGATTAACTTCATTAACAACATTCTTTGGGACTATGTACTGATATACCTTCTCCTTGGGGTTGGTCTTTACTTCACACTGCGTTCTGGTTTTATACAACTTCGCCACTTTGGCCACATGTTTTCAGTGCTGAAAAATAGTAATAAGTCGGATAATTCTGGCATTTCATCTTTTCAGGCCTTATGTACCAGTCTTGCCGCTCGTGTTGGAACCGGCAACTTAGCCGGGGTTGCTATTGCAATTACTGCCGGTGGACCAGGGGCTATTTTCTGGATGTGGATAGTGGCATTTATTGGTATGGCGACTGCCTTTGTGGAAAGCACGCTTGCCCAGTTGTACAAGACGAAAGACGATCAAGGAAATTATCGCGGTGGCCCGGCTTACTACATGGAAAAAGGGCTGAAGAAGCGATGGATGGGAATTCTGTTTTCATTCTTCCTTATTATCGCGTTTGGTCTTGTATTTAATGCCGTTCAGGCAAACTCAATTGCGGAAGCGGCTGCCTTTGCCTTTAATATCAAGCCAGTTTACGTCGGTATCCTATTAGTCATTATCAGTGGCATCATTATCTTCGGTGGGTTGCGTTCTATCGCCCGCGTAGCGGAGATCGTTGTCCCATTTATGGCGATTGCTTATTTTATCCTGGCAATTTGGGTTGTAGGCCATAATATTGAGCGTATCCCAGCGGTATTTGCACTGGTTATCAAGAGTGCCTTTGGCATTCAGGAAGCGATAGCGGGAACATTAGGTTATGGTATCTCCCAGGCAATGCTTCAGGGGGTGCAACGCGGATTATTCTCGAATGAAGCGGGGATGGGTTCTGCGCCAAATGCGGCAGCATCGGCGTCTCCATATCCACCTCATCCTGCCTCCCAGGGTTATGTGCAGATGTTGGGGGTATTTATGGATACCATCGTTATCTGTAGTGCAACGGCCATGATCATCCTCTCTTCTGGTGTTCTTAACGAGAACGTTACTGCGATCAGTGGGATTGAATTGACTCAGCGAGCATTGTCATCCGCTGTTGGACATTGGGGAACGATGTTCGTTGCGATTGCTATTTTCTTCTTTGCCTTTACGTCGATTATTGCCAATTACGCTTATGCTGAAAGCAATATGATATTCCTGGAGCGTAACCACACTGCTGGCTTGTTTATTCTGCGGTTGGCTGCGTTGGGTATGGTGATGTTTGGTACATTGGCAGATGTACCTCTGGTTTGGAATATGGCTAACCTATCAATGGCGTGTATGGCTATTGTTAACTTGATTGCTATATTGATGTTGTCAGGCATCGCAATGAAACTGGCGAAAGATTATAACCAGCAGAGAAAATCAGGCAAATTACCGACATTCAATATTAATAGCTACCCAGAGATCCAGCAGCAAGTTGAAAAAGGTATTTGGGATAATGATGCACCGCATAACAGCGGGAAGAGTAATTGCTAATACTGAAATGTCTCTAGGATATCAGTAACAAAAGATGGCTCGTAACAAGTAACTTTATTAGCCAGCTATTCGTTCGTTCCGCGAATAGCTGGCTTTTATTTGTTTTTAAAAACAGTAGATAGGAACACCACATCTTTTTTGTTTTAATCTAATATATAATCATCATAATGTTATCTTTTTCTATAGAATAGCTGACCGATCATGATAAAACGATTAATAATATGCATCTTTATCACGTTGTTGATTGGTTGTTCTTATTCCCCTCAGCAAGAAAGTAGAAATGGTTATATTGTTGACTATTCCTATCCTTATTCGACCAAGCAAGATATTGACTCAATTAGATTTCTTGTCCTTCACTATACTGCGTTAGATGATGAAAGATCTTTACGGGAATTAACGGGAGGTCGTGTTAGTACTCATTACCTTATTCCTTCGCAACCAAGGTATAAGGATAAAAAGCCGATTGTTTTTCAAGTGGTTTCCGAAAAAGAAAGGGCATGGCATGCGGGAAAGAGTGAGTGGAATGGATACCAAAGCTTAAACCGTCATTCTATTGGTATTGAAATTGTTAATTGCGGATTCAAACAAGAGTTTATCAAAAAAGAATGGTGTCCATACCATCCATTACAAATTGATGCAGTCATCAGATTGGCAAAAGATATTGTTCACAGGTATAAAATCCAGGCTGTGAATGTTGTGGGCCATAGTGATATCGCACCACTGAGAAAAGAAGATCCTGGATCTGTTTTTCCGTGGCACGAGCTTTATGAACAGGGGATTGGTGCTTGGCCCGATCGTGCAACTGTGAATAAATATTTGGCGGGTAGGGCACCGGGTATTCCTACGTCAGTGATATCAGTTCAGAAAGCGCTGGCCCTTTATGGTTACAATATCCCTCAAACGGGAGTTTTGGATAGTGTCACTCATAAAACTATTCAAGCATTTCAGATGCATTTCCGCCCGTCAGACGTTAGTGGCATTGCCGATGCAGAAACAGAAGCGATAGCCCTGGCATTGATCGAAAAATACCAATAACGATTTATGCTTAATATATAGAAACAGAGTGATATTTTTCGGAAAGAAAAGTGGATATAAATACGTTGAGGTATGGCGGCCATAGTGAATGGCCGCTAACGATACCAGGTTTTATGATTCGCAGTTGTAGGCTAGATGTAGTGGACGTTTAACTTCAAGTTCAATATCTGTACGTTGGCGAAAATCATAAGGTGTAATGCCATACTCTTTACGGAACATATACGTGAAATGGGATTGAGAACCAAAGCCAAAATCCAGGGCAATATCGAAAATAGGCAAGGAACTATTTTTCAACAGGTAAACAGCGCCAGCCAAGCGTCGTTGACGGATGTACTTTCCAAGAGATATGCCGGTAACTTCCTTGAATATTTTCTGCATGTGCCAAAGTGAATAGCCAGAATAAGCAGCAAGCTCTTCAAGATGAATGACACGGCCAAGATGGTTTTCTATCCATTTACTCAGTGCGCATACGAGTGCTAAGTGGTTATCTTGTGCCATTACAATTTTAAATTGGTTGAAGGTTGAGTTGGGGGCAGTATACACAACTTCTTTTCAAGATGACAAAATCCATTATTAATTAGGAGAAACAGTGATTAGATAAAAAATTTTAATATACTGTCATCACTCTATCATATGATAACTTACTATAATATTTTAGTATAAAGTTGACTACAACGAAATAATTCTAAGGTGATCTCATTGAATACTAAAAAAATCCTTTTAGCTCTGTGCTTGATATTGATATGTCTGTTTTTGTATTTGTTAGCGTTGGACGTACATTGTGAGCAAGGTAATGATGTGTTCGAATTAGGAGTTTGTTCCATCACCCGATACTTACCTTTTTGATATTCAACCCCCCATTATTCTGCCCGCATGTGTGTTAATATGCATCTGCAGTATTCATTCTTTGTAAATGGTGTTTTAATATCCACTTGATACGAATTAACAAACTCAATATTGCGTTAAATTAGTACATAACTCAATCACATATAATATGTTGAAGGGATTATGTTGAGAAAATTTGAACTCGGTAGATTGTGCGCGATTTGAGAAGAGCAGGAGAGTTTCTGACTCTATTCAAGTACAAAGGTTCAAAACAACAAATAAAACAACTTCTAATGAGACGAGTTCTAAGCATCGTAAAAAGAGGATTAGATGGCAGAACAACAAGAACAACAATCTACGCTTAAGCGTGGTTTAAAGAACAGGCATATTCAGCTTATTGCCCTCGGCGGTGCAGTAGGAACGGGGTTATTTTTAGGTATTGCCCAAACCATTAAAATGGCAGGGCCTTCAGTGCTCCTTGGGTATGCACTCGGCGGGTTTATCGCATTTTTAATTATGCGCCAACTGGGTGAAATGGTTGTTGAAGAGCCAGTCGCGGGGTCATTTAGCCACTTTGCTTATAAATATTGGGGAAATTTTGCCGGTTTTTTATCAGGCTGGAATTACTGGGCAATGTTTATATTGGTTGGAATGGCAGAATTAACGGCTGTTGGTATGTATATCCAATATTGGTGGCCGGAAATTCCAACCTGGGTTTCTGCCGCGATATTTTTTGTACTGATTAATCTCGTTAATTTAATTAATGTTCGGTTATATGGTGAAACCGAATTTTGGTTCTCTATCATTAAAGTCAGTGCCATCGTCGGGATGATTATCTTTGGGAGTTATTTACTGATTAGCGGTAATGGTGGCCCACAGGCAAGTATCACCAACTTGTGGCAGCAAGGCGGCTTTATGCCAAATGGGATTTCTGGCTTGATTATGGCGTTGGCTGTGATCATGTTTTCATTTGGTGGTCTGGAAATGGTAGGCATTACCGCAGCAGAAGCAGAAAATCCTGAAAAAAATATCCCAAAAGCCACTAATCAGGTTGTTTATCGCATTTTGCTGTTCTATATCGGTTCATTGGCTATCCTGTTATCGTTGTATCCGTGGGAGAAAGTAGTAGAAGGCGGTAGTCCATTTGTTTTGATTTTTCATGATCTAGATAACTTCTGGGTAGCGAATGTCTTGAATGTGGTGGTACTAACAGCGGCGTTGTCTGTTTATAACAGTGGTGTGTATTGTAATAGCCGGATGCTATATGGTTTGGCTAAACAAGGTAATGCACCTTACGTACTCACAAACGTTAACAAACGCAATGTACCTGTCTTGTCTATTGCCTTATCAGCACTGGCAACATCAATTGGTGTATTGATTAACTATATTATGCCCGGCAAGGCATTTGAGCTGCTAATGGCATTAGTAGTCACAACCCTGGTTATTAACTGGATTATGATTTGTTGTGCTCATTTGAAATTCCGTTCAGCCAAAAATAAAGAAGGAGTTAAGACGAAATTTCAGGCATTTTGGTATCCATTTGGGAACTACCTGTGTTTAGCATTCCTGGCATTCATACTCATCATTATTCTAATGATGCCACCAATTCGTATTTCGGTCATCTTGATGCCGTTTTGGATTGGTGTCTTATGGGTTGGTTATTTGATTGTTCGCTCAAAGAAAAAAGCTAAGAGATAAGTAGATCAGTTGTCAATTCATGCCATATTCTTTCAGCCGGGTATTATGCCCGGCTGATTATTTTTTAGTGCTAACTACATCAAAAACTAGTATAGCCAGCTAAATAATATATACCGTTATTTTATGTCACTAAACATCATTATCTGGTAGATTCCATTTTTAATAAAATATTATTTCTGTGTTTTACCATAATTCAGGAATAAGAGTATTTATACTCCTTTTTGGCAATGTAATTTCATTTTAAACTCTAACTAATTCAGCAGAATTCAGCAAAATGTGATTTATAAAATAAATTGATCGTATAAAAATATGGATGAATGGTAAAACATTCTACAACTATTATAATTGAATAATATTTAACAAATGATAAACAAAAAGTAAGCTGGTTATAGGTAAAAACCCATATTGTATGTTCAAAAATAATAAGTGAAATTAGCCATAATTTTTATAGTTATCTAAAATGAATTTTGCATAATAGGATCATTCTCTGGTATACACCATAATAGATATGGAAAACAGTATTATGTTTTAGTTTTATTAAAAAAATTTCTTTTGGTAAATTTTTCTTTTTACATTGATTTATATGGTTATGTGACTTAAAAGTTATTGAGTAATTTCAAATCGGAATAAAGTTTAAGAATTTTAAATATGTGCGTTGGCTCCAGCAGCTGAAAAAAATGGCTTGCGATTATATAAAGAGTATGTGATAAAACACATGGGTAAACGAAGTACCGTTCTGTTAATAAACGACAGAAACTAATACTGGTTTGTTTATTTTTATGCCAATAGGCTAATAAAGTGATTCAAAGGAAATTTTTGAAATGGCAAAAATCACTGGTACTGTGAAGTGGTTCAACGAGTCTAAAGGTTTTGGTTTTATTACTCCAACTGATGGTAGCAAAGATGTATTTGTACATTTTTCTGCAATTATGAAAGATGGATTTAAAACACTGTCTGAAGGCCAAAAAGTTGAGTTTGAAATTCAGGATGGTCCTAAAGGTCCTGCTGCTGCAAACGTCACAACTTTATAGTAACAAATTTAATTTAGCGGGTATCTGATTACTGGCTAAATATACTTATCGTTAGTTTAGTTTTAATATCTGACGATAATCTATTGCAAATATCACTCTATTAGAGTACTAATAGAGTGATTTTTATTTTGACTCGGGGCGTTCTTTGTTGAACTGAGAAGTACCCGTATTACCTGATCTGGATAATGCCAGCGTAGGGAAGTCATGGTATCTCTTATTCCGATACCGCTTTCTTTAGCTGGTGGTAGGAATCACTATCATGAGAATTAACTCACTGGCTATAGCAGGAACCGATCCTAGCGGTGGTGCTGGTATTCAGGCCGATTTGAAAACCTTTTCTGCGCTCGGCGCTTATGGTACGACAGTTGTTACTGCTTTGGTTGCACAAAATACGTTGGGTGTACAATCAGTTTATGAGCTTGATCCCCCCTTTATTGCCGCTCAGTTAGAATCAGTACTTTCAGATGTTAGGATAGATAGCGCCAAAATTGGTATGTTATCGAATGCAGCCAATATCACTGTAATAGCAAAGTCGTTGCAACGTTATCCTATTCCCTACATTGTACTGGATACTGTTATGGTAGCGAAAAGCGGAGATCCCTTGCTATCACCGGAGGCTATTAGCGCAATGGTAGAGCAATTACTGCCAAATGTCTCTTTGATCACGCCCAATCTGCCGGAAGCGGCAGCCATATTGAAATGTGATCTTGCTGATACCGAAGAGAAAATGTTACAGCAGGGGAGAGCATTGCGTTCAATGGGGTGTCAGGCGGTTTTATTGAAAGGTGGACATTTGGATAATAAGGAAAGTCCAGATTGGCTTTTTACTTCGGAAGGGGAGTGGCGTTTTACCGCTCCCAGAGTAAATACACGGCACACTCATGGGACTGGTTGTACCTTATCTGCGGCACTTGCTGCATTGCGTCCACGTTATTCTGATTGGCAAAGTACGTTGCCGATTGCCAAAAAATATTTACAAAATGCGTTGATACAGGCAGATAGTTTGCAAGTTGGCCATGGCATTGGGCCAGTTCACCATTTTCATCAATGGTGGTGAATCCTTGAATAATGGGGATGCAAAGGTCCCCATCTTGAAAATAGTGAACCTAACTGATTAGGCGATGGTAATTTTCTTAT
The DNA here is from genome assembly GCF_037996785.1 of Xenorhabdus thailandensis. Lineage (NCBI taxonomy): Bacteria > Pseudomonadati > Pseudomonadota > Gammaproteobacteria > Enterobacterales > Morganellaceae > Xenorhabdus > Xenorhabdus thailandensis. The sequence goes on along the minus strand of NZ_JBBMXF010000013.1, from coordinate 175,839 downwards.
CGAGATAAACATCTTGTACGGAGTGGATTAACTCAACACCCTCTTTCATTGATTTCTTGAATGTTTTGCGACCAAGGATTAATCCCATCCCTCCGGCACGTTTATTAATGACAGCAGTGCGGACAGAATCAGTTAAGTCATTGTTTCCAGAAGCGCCACCCGAATTGATTAACCCAGCACGTCCCATATAACAGTTAGCAATTTGATAACGAACGAGATCTATCGGATGTTCAGTAGTTAAATTACTATAAACGCGTTTATCTGTATGCCCGAACCCAATAGCAGTATAGCCACCATTGGTTTCAGCCATTTTTTGTTTAACGATATCGGCACCGATAGTTGCTGCCAGATGATTCGCTTGGCCGGTTAAATCGGCGCTGGTGTGGTAATCAACCCCATCTTTCTTGAAAGCGGAGTTGCGCAGATAAGCCCATAACACAGTAACCATGCCGAGTTCGTGTGCCCGTTCAAAAGCGGCTGAAATTTCTTCTATTTGGCGGCGTGATTCGGGAGAGCCATAATAGATTGTTGCGCCTACCGCAACTGCACCCATATTGAATGCCTGTTCGACACTAGCATACAAAGTTTGATCATATTGGGCGGGATAGGTCAATGTCTCGTTATGATTGAGTTTAACCAGAAACGGGATCTTATGGGCATAACGGCGAGAGACAGATGCTAAAACACCATAAGTTGAAGCAACACAGTTACAACCTGCCTCAATCGCTAGTTCAACAATATTTTTGGGATCAAAGTAGAGAGGGTTGGTAGCGAAAGAAGCGCTGGCAGAATGTTCAACTCCCTGATCTACTGGCAAAATTGAGAGATAACCAGTACCCGCTAGACGCCCATGATTTAGTAAGGTTTGCATGGAACGAAGAACAGTATTGGGGCGGTTATTTTCGAGCATTACTCTATCAACGAAATCTGTACCTGGAAGATAGAGATTTTCACGTGGAATGGTATTACATTGATGTTCTAATAAACTCTCTGCGTCTTTTCCTAACAAATTAACGATATTAGTCATGATTAACTCCAGTTTGCAAAAGGCGCCACGAATTGTTGTTTATATTTGAACTGATCACAAGGCAAGTAGAAAAGGAAGCAGCAGTGGATCGCTTCAGTTAATACAAATTTTATTAAAATTTAACCGTTTCGCATAACAATAAAGCGAAATAATACTTATCCAGTGTAGTGATAAATATTGAAGTTATTTAGAAATTGGATAATTTGGTTTATTTTTTTCCAAATTTCCTTCATTAAGCTGAGCAAATTCTGATGATATTTATCAAAAGATTGTTTTTTTGATTATTTTAAATACTACTTTAATGGGGGAAGGTTAATAAATGTCCAATTTTAATTTGGATGCATGAATTTGATTATTTTTAAGATAAGGGATTTTATTAATTCTTTGAATTTATTGGTTTTTTATGTAAAAGAAAAGGCCAGCCCAAGGGAGATTGAGCTAGCCAAGGAGGTGGTTCCTAGTCTTCAATAAAACTTTTTTAGTTCTTTATTTTTCATAGTCAATAATACGAGAAATAAATTAGTATTGATGTGATCTATTTCTAAAAATAAAGATCAATTTCTTCAAAATCCTATTTTGAATTATTCTACTTGTCATTCTTGTGGATGTGGTGTTCTGGTATTGCCGCTTTTTAAGTTTCGCACAAGTAGAGCATAATCTAGATTAATTTCTTCAGGAATAGGAAGATAAACGAGATGACCATCACCTGGCGCAATTTCTATGGCCTGGCCTTTCTTATTTATCATAGACTCTAACGTGAAGTTAATATTACCCGATGGCGTCATGAGTTCCAGATGATCCCCGACAAGAAATTTATTTTTCACGGCAACTTCTGCCAATCCATTGACTCGATTGCCAGTAAATTCACCAACAAATTGTTGAGTGTTTGATACGGAATAACCGTATTCGTAAGTTTGGTAAGCATCATGGGTATGACGGCGTAGGAAGCCTTCTGTATAACCACGGTGTGCCAAACCTTCTAATGTGGTCATCAATGTTGGATCGAAGGGTTTTCCTGCCACGGCATCATCTATGGCACGGCGATATACTTGGGCGGTGCGGGCACAATAATAGAAAGATTTGGTACGACCTTCGATTTTCAGTGAGTGAACCCCCATATTGGTTAATTTTTCCACATGTTCAATAGCGCGTAAGTCTTTGGAGTTCATGATATAAGTACCATGCTCATCCTCAAACGCTGACATATATTCGCCAGGGCGCTTGGCTTCTTCCACCATGAAGACTTTATCTGTTGGTGCACCTTGGACGAGTGTTGGTTCAATGTTTTTAACCGGAATAGGATCGTGCATATGGACAATATTACCAACACTATCTTCCTTGCCTTCCTGCACGTTGTATTCCCAGCGACAGGCGTTGGTGCAGGTTCCTTGATTAGGATCGCGCTTGTTGATATAGCCTGATAACAGGCAACGACCAGAATAAGCCATACAAAGTGCGCCATGCACGAAAACTTCAAGCTCCATATCAGGCACTTGCTGACGGATTTCAGCAATTTCTTCCAGCGAAAGTTCACGGGAAAGAATGACTCGCGTCAATCCCATTTGTTTCCAGAATTTGACCGTAGCCCAGTTGACGGCGTTGGCTTGAACCGAAAGATGAATGTCTATTTCAGGAAATGTCTCGCGCACCATCATAATTAAGCCCGGATCAGACATAATCAAAGCATCAGGCCCCATTTCTACGACGGGTTTTAAGTCACGAATAAAAGTTTTCAGTTTTGCGTTATGGGGTGCGATATTGACAACGACATAAAAACGCTTACCTAATTCGTGTGCCTCCTTAATACCTTGCGCCAACGTTTCATGATTAAATTCATTATTACGGACACGCAAGCTATAGCGAGGCTGTCCGGCATAAATGGCATCTGCGCCATAAGCGAATGCGTAACGCATGTTTTTCAAAGAGCCGGCAGGAGAAAGTAATTCTGGAGTAAACATAGTTTCTTAACGTTCTCGATCTGAGTTCAAGTCAGCCCTTACCCATGCATTATCATTACTAAGGGTAAGGTTTAAAGGGGGGGATTTTAACGCTTATTTTGTCGTTAGCACAAATATATTATGGGAATATAAAGAAAGCAGAAAGCGCGCCGCGGATACGGCGCGGGTCATCATTGTATCTGTTAATTTTGTTTGGTCAGGTCACGAATGCTTTCTGTTGGTCCAATTTTTATGACAGATTGCACACATTTCTTTATGCTTGCTTCATTAGTGTGAATTTCACTAATAGCAATAACTTGATGGTTTCGGGCTTTCAGGACAAAATAAGGTTTGCCCGATTTGTTCTTTTTCACTTCATGGCGAGCCTTATCGGGAGAATTAACTTGCACAGAGTGAATGCCTTTATTAGCGGCAGCTTTGGTGGTATACATTTCACTGCTCAGAATAATGTCACCATTTGCCGCGACCAGATTGAAATAAAATTGCCCGTTCTTTGCTTTCTTAAGATCATAATGCCCAGTAGCCATAAGAAATTCTCCTGATTGGGTAATTATTAGCTTAAGTTTAGCCTGAATTTTGTACAGTCAAAGGTTTGATGAGAAAAAATTATTCCTTGCCCCACTATTTTATAGGGTAGGATGACTATTTTGTCTTGGTCGAACTACTTCCCAATTGGCGGTTACACGAATATATTACAATCTCTCTCGGAGATAACGACACATTGTTGTAATCAAATTCAGCCTATTATTAGGAGTTCTCCATGCCAGTAGCTATTTTGGCTCTAGCCATAGCGACATTTGGGATCGCTACAACCGAATTCATTGTCGCTGGTTTACTTCCTGAAATCGCAACTGAATTTAGTATTTCAATACCAACTGCAGGGTATATGGTAACCAGTTATGCGCTTGGTGTATTTGTTGGCGCACCTGTGTTAATCATATTAGGGCGGCGCATAGAAAGGAAAAAGATGCTTTCCATGTTAATGATATTATTTATTATCGGAAATGCACTGACTGCCTTTTCCCCGATATTTTATCTGGCAATTATTGGCCGAATTGTAGCCTCCTTAACCCACGGCGCTTTTATGGGAATAGGGGCGATTATTGCTGCTGAACTCGTGCCAGAAAATAAAAAAACCACCGCGATCGCCTTTATGTTTAGTGGAATGACATTGGCTAATTTGGTTGGAATACCGCTTGGAACATGGATAGGAAAAGCGATTTCCTGGCGCGTGACTTTTGTAATAATTACCGTTATTGGTATTATCGCATTAGTTGGGATTTTGAAATTATTACCTAAGTTCGATCAGAAAGCGCCTATCAGTATTAAAAAGGAATTGCTGGCTTTCACCAATATCCATGTTCTTTTGGCTATGGGGATCACTGTCTTAGGCCCAGCCGCATTTTTTACAACGATTACCTATATTGCACCATTAATGATCAATATTGCAGGATTCTCTGAAAGTTCAATAACATGGCTTTTGCTGGTTTTAGGTTTGGGATTTTTCTTTGGCAATATTGTGGGTGGAAAACTTGCAGATAAAGCAATGATGCCATTGTTGTATTGGACATTAGGACTACAATCCTTAATTTTATTTATTTTCTGGCTTTATGGTAACAATCAATTCATTGCTTGTTTGAGCCTATTTTTAATGGCGGCATTAGGTTTTGCTACCGTATCGCCAATCCAGCGTCTGGTGATGGATAAAGCTCAAGAGGCTGGTGCACCTAATCTTGTCTCCTCTGTCAATATTGGATTCTTTAATCTGGGCAATGCAGTTGGTGCATGGTTGGGGGGTGTAATTATCGCCTCTCATTATGGCTATACTTCCCTTAATCTGGCAGGAGGGTTATTAGCCTCTCTGGCACTGTTATTAGCCGTCATTTCAGGTTTGCTTGATGCGACGGATTAAGATTTTTAGTGTTTTTTTATTAAGGAGACAAACCACCATGACATTCACTGAAAAACAGCAACACTGGGTGGCCATCATTAACTGACAACTTTTCCTAGTTGATAGCCTGCACAAGATTGTGGAACTACCGCCTGCCGGTGAATCCAAAAAAAGAGTGTCAGGCACTGGGGGTCTTTTTGCCTTTGTTCTGATGATGCAAATCCAAGGAAGGAATGGAATTGATTCATAGACTCTCCAAGTAAAAATCCGCCTTCATAGAAGCGGATTTTTACTCAGTAATGGTAAATTGTTCTTGGTTGCGAAAACCCGATAGCTTTCTTGGATTAAATCACTATTTATTCCAGATCTTCTTAATTAACTAATTATTATTGGCTAAATGAAAGGAGTAGGGTGAGAGCATGATTGCTTAAATTAAAAAAATGAATGACATATAGATTATTTTGATAGCGAGACACCTTTGTTTTTTAAACTTAATCACAATCTTGTGTCGATTATGTTCATAAAGCGTTTACGCTTTCTTCCAGACGAAAGGAAAAACATTATTAAAGTTAAGATATACATAACAATTAATGAGTGTTATACATTCTTTTGCAAAACAAAAATAATAATTTACAATAGATATATATTAAATTACGATTTAAATCTTGAAAGAAAAATAATCTTCTTTTATTTTAAATTTTTATCTTTGTTTTATTCATTAACAAATTAAGATTAATACATTGATTTAATTGATTCTATTATAGAACGAGATTTTTTAGTTTAATCTATACTAATGCACATGTGGATAATATTCATTAAGGTTATAGATCAAATATTCTTTTAAAAAACAACTGAATGCTATTTCAATTTATTTTAACTAGGAAATACAACATGAACAAAATAAATGAAGGTTTGGAAGGTGTAGCAATAGGGACTTCGAAAATCACCTTTATTGACGGTCTTAATGGAACATTGATATACCGAGGGTATCGAGTCGAAGACATTGCGAGTAAATATTCATTCGAAGAAGTGGCATATTTACTATTGCTAGGTAAGTTTCCTGAACCAGAAGAATTAATTGTATTTTCTAAAAAAATGTCAGAAGCCCGTAATCTACCAAAATGGGCCTATCAAATAATGGATCTCATCCCTGAAAAAGCTAGCTATATGGCTGCCTTAAGAACCATATTATCAGCTATGCCAGTGAAAGATCACAGTTATCCACCCGAGCTGGAGGAAGCTATAAAATTGATTGCCGCAGTTCCAGTGATAATTGCATATTTATTCAACAAAAGAAAAGGGAGGCAATTCAGGGAGCCTGATATGTCTCTTGGTCATGTTGAAAATTACCTTTATATGCTCTTAGGAGAAAAACCATTACCTGAAAAAATTAAGTTACTGGAAACATATTTGATACTTTCAATGGACCATTCAATCAATGCTTCTACCTTTACAGCCCGTGTAGTTACTTCTACAGAAGCAGACTTAACCTCTTCTATTGTAGCAGCAGTCAGTGCATTGATTGGCCCTCTTCATGGTGGGGCACCTTCTAAAGTTGACACCTTGCTCGATGAAATAGGATGTATTGAGAATGCCGAATTTACTATTAAGCAAAAGTTAGCACATGGTGAACGGATAATGGGATTTGGTCACCGTGTTTATAAAATATATGACCCACGGGGCGCTGCATTACGGTCTATATGTGAGAAATATAAAAAATTTGATCCCCTGCTTCAGTTAGGATTAGAAGTAGAACCTATTATTGTAAAAATATTAAAGGAGGAAAAACCTGGACGCGATTTATATACGAATCTAGAGTTTTGGGCAGCCGCTGCATTGCGTGTGTCTGGATTGGAAAGTGGTCTATATACTCCTACTTTTTGTCTTGGACGCATCGTGGGATGGAGCGCTCATATTATCGAGCAAGCAGGTAAAAACAGACTAATACGTCCAACTATTCTCTACACGGGGTCCATTCCAAAAGAGTCGTAGAGGAACAACGAAATTGGAATGGAATCCGTTATACTACACAAAAAAATCAAAACCGTGTATATATGAGAGGCATCCCTGTATGGCTATTAATTTAGGGGAACAATCTAATAATATTATAAAATCGTAAATTATCACTAAAAGCTGCAAAAGCGAATTGTGGGGTTGCCTTAGGTTCTATAGTTGAGGTTTATGCTATCAGGTAAGGCGGTGCAGGCTACTAGTGCATATTATATAAAAATAAAAGATCCTAGTAATGATAATCATAAGAAAGTATTAGAATGGCTGCGTAAAAGTTTATACTCAATACTACAAGATGTTAATTCGATAAGACTCTCAACGTAAGGGTAATTGGGGGGACGCAGATTCCCTCGAAAAGTTCACTCCCCCAACTTCTTCAGCTTCAGAATTGACCAGTGGCTCAACATGTTCCAGCATACGATACAGATTCAATAAACCGCCTTGATTTCCAAAAACATAGTTTCCTGATAATTGGATATGGCGCTAGGCTACAGGAGAGAAGCAAGCGATTTGGTTGACGGCTTTCTGATATTTTTCTATTAATGCAGACAGTAGTGCTAACTTGTAATAATACTGTTTTCTATAAGTCTGGCGCACTCGTCCCACTCATCGATTTGATAATCATTTCTACCTTTTTACGGAACGCCCCAAATGTCAATCAGGTGATCCCCTGCACGATCTGTTACCGTGGAATGTGAACATCAGCAACATCATGTAAACTGCACGGCTTAATTGAGCTTCACATCAAACGACAGATTTCCGCTTCCCAGCGATAACCCAATCCATAAATGGAACGGATAAAAGATTTGTCTCCATCCAGTTGCTCTAGTTTTCTCCGTAAATTTTTAATGTGGCTATCAATAGTACGGTCATTTACGATGCGATGATCGTTATAAAGGTTATTCAATAGTTGATCACGGGAAAACACACGCCCTGGTTGGCTGGACATAATTTTGAGCAAACGGAATTCAACGGGCGTTAATTCAAGTACTTGTTCAAAGTAACGCGCCTGAAAATGGTTTTCATCAATAGCGAGTGCACCTTGCTCACTGATGATATCTTTCGGACGGTAGCAACGGCGCAAGATTGTCTTTACTCTGGCTACTAATTCCCGTGGGCTATAAGGCTTGCAGATATAATCGTCAGCCCCGATTTCCAGGCCGAGCAGACGGTCAATTTCTTCCGTTTTTGCGGTCATCATCACAATCGGGATATTTGAAAATTTACGTAGCTCCCGACAGATCGACAATCCATCAAGACCGGGCAACATAAGATCAAGCAAGATAATATGAGGATGGTATTTTTGTACATGAGCGATGACTTCATCACCACGCTTGAGCCATTGGGTTTGGTAATCTGCGGATTGTAAATAATCAACCAGCAGTTGCCCCAACTTTGGTTCATCTTCAACGATGAGGACAGTATATTGTGTAAGGTGTGTACTCATTGTGTTTCAAGTTCAGACGATTTAATCAGCGGTAATTCTACGTGAATTTTAATACCACCTAAAGATGAGCTTTCCACGCGAATTATTCCATCATGGGCTTCAACAATGTTATAGCAAATCGCCAGTCCAAGTCCTGAACCTCCGCTTGCGCGGTTACGGGAGGATTCGCAACGATAAAAACGTTCAAAAATATACTGGCATTGTTCAGCAGTCAATCCGGGAGCACTGTCCTGCATATCCAATATCCATTTTTGCTGATTTGAATATCCACAAATGATTACCTTTCCATGCTCATTGGTGTAACGCAGGCTATTTTCCAGCAAATTATGAAATAACTGTGTTAGCCGATTTGGATCAGCAATCAGTGTTACGTTTTCTTTTAAATTCAATTCTAAAGTGATTTGCTTATCCGCAAAACGGCCATGATAATTCGCTACAGAGATTTGCAGTAATTCACTGACATTAACAGGCTCTTTTCTATAGGCTAGTGAACCACGATCAGAAAGAGATAATAAATGCAGATCGTCTACCAGCTTTGTTAGGGTTGTTACTTCCACAAGCAAGGAATAGAGAGTTTCCGGTGTTGGTTTCCGTACACCATCTTGTAAAGCCTCCAGTTCACCACGCAGAACAGAAAGTGGAGTACGCAGCTCATGGGAGATATCGGCCATATAATCACGGCGCATCTGTTCATTTTTTTCCAGAGTGCTGGCAAGTTGGTTAAAATCCATTGCCAATTTACCGATTTCATCTTTACTGGATGGAATAACACGGACACTGAAATCGCCTGCTGCAAGTTTATGTGTCCCTTCCACTAGTCGCTTAACCGGTCTTAAGAGGCCACGGGAAAGAAAAAAAGTGGCGATCAGTGCCAATAAAGTGGAAAAACCGACAATAGTCCAACTGGTGAATTGCTGCTGGTGGGCAAAGCTAATATCAGCCTGACGGGTAATTTTGTCTGATGCACTGACAATTACCCAACCAACAATATTATTTTTATAGATGACCGGCTCACGATAACTTTCCGTTGGAATGTCATTAGAATGCCCAACCAAACGATTCATATGAGTATCCACAACCCAAAATTGGGGACGCCAACCATGATGTTTGATTTTTTGATAGGGATTATCACTCTGTTCAATCGTGCGGATAATTTGGAATATCGCGCGATCATTTTGGATCAGAAAATGCCAGTTGCCATGTTGCTGGTATTGTTCTGTCAATGCTTGTGCCAGCATATTCGCCCGATTTTGGCTATTTTGTTTGATATAGCCCATAAAACCGTGCTGAAAGCTGAGGTAAATGCCCCAGTGCATTGTGATCAATACCAGCATACAAGTGGCAAAAATGGCCAGAAAAAGTTTGCTGCTGATACCCATTTTTATCCTGAATTTCATTCTGGCTCAGCTATTTTGGGTCGACTATCTGAGAGGACATTGTTTTGCGAAGGCGCCGTTTTTCACGTAATCGGTCAAAAAACAGATACACAACCGGAGTGGTATACAACGTGAGAAGCTGGCTTACCACCAGGCCACCAACAATCGTGATCCCCAGCGGGAAACGTAATTCTGCACCATCCCCATTGCTCAATACCAAAGGTAAAGCACCAAACAGGGCAGAAAGCGTTGTCATCATAATCGGGCGGAATCGCAATAAACAGGCCTGAAAAATGGCTTCTTGGGTGCTGAGTTTGCCATTTCGTTGAGCTTCAAGGGCAAAATCCACCATGATAATGGCATTTTTCTTGACAATACCAACCAATAGCATAATCCCAATCATGGCGATTAGGCTGAATGGTGTATTGAACAGTTCCAAAGCCAACAAAGCACCTATACCCGCAGAAGGCAGGGTAGAAAGGATTGTCAGAGGATGAAGATAACTCTCATAGAGTACACCGAGCACCAGATAAACAGTGACTATAGCAGCCAGGATCACCAATAATTGCGAACGTTCACTTTGTTGAAAGTCCTGTGCTGTGCCGGCAAAAGAGCTACGTACTGCTGAAGGAACGCCCAGTTCTGTTATCGTTCTTTCTATTGCACTGATTGCATCAGACAGCGTATAGCCTGGCGCCACATCAAAGGCAATGGTGGAAGAAGCCGAAAGTTCCTGGTGATAAACATCCAATGGTGCATTGGCAGGACGCCATTGGGCAAAGTAGGAAAGAGGAATGCGTTCTCCTTTGCTATTAATGACAAACATTTTCTCTAATGCACTGGGATCTTGGTTATATTGCGGTGCCACTTCCATGACCACTTTATATTGATTCAAAGGGGAATAAATCGTGGAAACTTGCCTCTGCCCAAAGGCATTGTTGAGCAGATTATTTGCCTCAGCAACATTGATGCCTAAACGGGCCATTACGTCACGATCATAGGTAATCGCTATTTCGGCGCCTTTAGCTTCTTCATCTTCATCGCCGTTGACATCCACCAATTGAGGCAATTTTTCCAATGCTTTTTTGACGATAGGACTCCATTTGCGCAGTGCGTCAAAATCATCTGACAGTAAATTAAACTGGTAAGTCGATTTGCCGCCTCGTCCTCCGCTTCTTAGATCCTGAACAGGAACTAAATATAGGCGTGCTCCCGCTTCATTGGTCAGTTTGCTTCTTAAGCGGGTGATAACTTGTTGGATACTTTCACTACGCTCTTTTAATGGCTTTAGTGAAACAAACATAAAGCCCGTATTGAGGCTGTCACCACCGGTGAAACCTACGACATTATCCACGGTTGGATCATCATCGACAACCTGCATAAAGCGTTTCATTTTTTCCCGCATGGCTTGAAATGAAATGCTTTGGTCAGCAACCACAAACCCTAACATTTTTCCGGTATCTTGTTGCGGGAAAAACGTTTTTGGAATGCTGATATAGAGCCAGATATTCAAAGCGATAATGCCAACCAATGCCAACAATACCCAGCGAGTATGATTGAGTATCCATTTCAATGAGCGGGCATAGCCTTGTTGAATTCTCAATAAAACCTTACCAAATCCCCGTGTCTGCTTCTGGACATTTTTAGGTGTAGATTTGAGCAGATGTGCACACATCATCGGGGTTAAGGTCAGTGAAACTAACAGAGAAATCCCAATGGCAGTTGCCAGGGTAACAGCAAAATCCCGGAATAATCGGCCAAGTAATTCATCGATCAATACAAGGGGAATAAATACCGCAACAAGTGACAAGCTCATAGCCAGCACAGTGAAACCAACTTCTCTGGTTCCCTTGAGGGCAGCCTGCATGGGGGTTAAGCCCGCATTCAAATGACGGGAAATATTCTCCAATACCACAATGGCATCATCGACAACAAATCCGGTGGCAATGGTTAATGCCATCAACGAAAGATTATTGAGGCTGAAACCACATAAATACATGGCGGTAAAAGTACCAATGAGCGACACCGGAACGGCAATTGCTGGAATCAAGGTGGCTCGGGGAGAACGTAAAAACAGGAACACAACCAGAATCACCAAGGCGACGGCAATAGCTAGTGCACGTTTTACTTCTTGCAAGGAAGCCTGAATAGTCGGTGAGCGATCCTGAGCGACGTTGAGCTGAATATTGGCAGGCAAGGAGGCTTGTAGGGCAGGGAATTGATCACGAATGCGTTGCACGGTTGAGATGATATTTGCACCCGCTTCGCGGCGGATAATAAGCACAATTGCAGACTTATTCCCAGACATGCCTGCGGCGCGGATATCCTCGACAGAGTGCTTAACATTTGCAACATCCTGCAACCTGACAGGTGCTCCGTTATTATAATGGACAATAATCGAACGGTAGCTGTCAGGTGTTTTCAATTCATCATTGGTGCGTAGCTGCCAAATATGGTTATTGGTATCAACATGGCCTGTCGGCAGCCGGACATTAGCATTATTGATGGCATTACTGACATCGTTAAGAGAAACACCTTGGTTGAAGAGCGCATTAGGGTTTAGTTCAACACGTATAGCGGGTAACGAACTACCACTGACACTGACTTTGCTGACTCCTTCTATCTGAGAAATCTTTTGCGCCAATCGGGTAGAAGCAAGATCATACAGTTGGCCCTCACTATAATTGTCTGAGGTGAGGCTTAAGATCATGATCGGGGCATCTGATAGATTAGCTTTATAATATCCCGGTTTTTTTGGCATACCTGAAGGCAACAAACTTTGAGCGGCATTGATGGCAGCCTGGACATCTCGTGCTGCGCCATTGATATCCCGGTTGAGATCAAATTCCAGGTAAATATAAGAACTTCCCAATGAGCTGGCAGAAGACATCTCTTTTACCCCAGCTATCCTGCCTAATGCGCGTTCCAGTGGTGTTGTCACGGAAGATGCCATTGTTTCTGGTGATGCACCAGGCATAGAAGCGTGAACCGTTATCACGGGAAAATCAACTTGTGGCAGTGGCGACACAGGAAGCAGAACAAAACTGAGTGCACCACATAGGGTGATAGCTAAACTCAGCAATGTGGTGGCAACTGGCCGCTGGATAAATAGGGCGAAGAATTTCACAACGGCTCCTGATGATTAACTGAGGATTTATCCAGTTTTACCTGATTATCTTTCTTATTCTTTCGGCCATAGTGTGCTAACTGGTCAAATAACAGATAAATCACAGGGGTTGTGAACAAGGTTAGGATTTGGCTCATGATCAGGCCTCCCACCATACTGACGCCTAACGGACGGCGCAGCTCTGCACCAATACCGGTGCTCAACATCAGTGGCAATGCGCCCAGCAGTGCTGCCATTGTCGTCATCAAAATTGGCCTGAAACGTAACAGACAGGCTTGGTAAATAGCTTCATAAGGGGTCATCCCTTTTTCCCGCTCTGCGGCCAGGGCAAAATCGATCATCATGATGGCGTTTTTCTTCACAATGCCAATTAAGAGAATGATGCCAATGATGGCGATAATATCCAGCTCGTACCCGCCAACCATCAAAGCTAACAATGCGCCAACTCCCGCGGTAGGCAAGGTTGACAAGATAGTGACAGGGTGAATAAAACTTTCGTACAAGATACCGAGTACGATATACATGGCGACGACGGCCGCCAAAATCAGCCAAAGGGTATTACTGAGCGCATCCTGGAACGCCAACGTTGCTCCCTGAAACTGTGTAATGATGTCTTTCGGCATTTGGATGGTTTGTTCTGCCTCTTTGACGGCATTGACAGCTTGTTCAAGGGATGAACCTTTCGCTATGTTGAATGAAAAAGTGGCCGCAGGAAATTGTTGCAGATGGTCGATAGACAAATTCCCTAACCGTTGTTCAACCGTGGCAATGGTATTGAGAGGTATCATTTTGCCATCATTACTGGTCAGATAAAGATTGTTTATTGCTTCCAGCCCCGATGAATTTTTCGTATCTTGCTCAAGGATAACGCGATATTGATTTGACTGAGTGTAAATAGTTGAAATCAGGCGTTGGCCAAAAGCGTTATACAACGCATTATCTACAGCGGCCATAGAGATCCCAAAGCGGCTAGCCATATCCCTATTCACATTGAGGTAGGCTACTAGCCCCTGATTTTGCCAATTGTTACCGATATCCACCAATTCTGAACGTTGTTTTAGGGCATGTTGCAATTTTGGAACCCAGACAGCGAGTTCATCGAGCGAAGTGGCTTGCAACGTAAATTGGTATTGCGTGCGCGATAACTGGGTATCAATGGTCAAATCCTGGGTGGGTTGCAGGTATAACTTGACGTCGGGAACTTTAGCAATTTGCGCTTGCAGGCGTGGGATCACCTCGTCAATACGGTCGTCACGCTCCTTGAGCGGTTTCAACGTGATTTGAAGACGTGCATTATTCAATGTTGGATTGCTACCATCGACACCAATAAAGGTGGTGACATTGTCCACAGCAGGATCTTTTAATAGCAGGGTCGTAACTTGCCGTTGCTTATCTGCCATTGCGTTGAATGAGATAGATTGTGGTGCTTCCAGTGTGCCCTGAATCAGGCCATTGTCCTGAAGGGGAAAGAATCCTTTGGGGATCATGATGTAAAGTAGGGCAGTCAAAGCCAACGTACCGAATGCAACACCAAGTGTCATCCAGGGATGGTTCAACACCCGTTTCAGGAAGACAGCATACACGGCAATCATGCGTTCAAAGAAGCGTTCGCACGCTTGCTCGAAGCGATTGTGTTTAATATTAGCTTCGGGTTTCAACATCCTTGCACACATCATCGGCGTTAACGTCAATGAGACAACGGCAGAAATTAAAATAGCGACAGCAAGGGTAATAGCGAACTCCCTGAACAGCCGGCCAACGATATCCCCCATAAATAGCAGAGGGATTAAGACGGCGATCAATGAGAAAGTCAGGGAGATAATCGTAAAACCGATTTCTCCTGCCCCTTTTAGCGCCGCTGCCAGTGGTTTTTCTCCTCGCTCAATGTAACGGGAAATATTTTCTATCACCACAATAGCGTCGTCCACCACGAAGCCGGTTGCAATAGTTAATGCCATTAAGGTGAGGTTATTGACGGAGAAGCCGAAAAAATACATCACGGCAAATGTGCCTACCAGTGAAAGCGGTACGGCGATACTTGGGATCAAGGTTGCCGTTACATTGCGCAAAAACAGATAGATCACCATGACGACCAGCGCAATAGCCAGCAACAGTTCAAATTGCACATCTTTGACTGAATGACGAATTGAAACAGTACGATCTGTCAGCATTTCCACATTGACAGATTTGGGCAGGCTTTTGATCAATTCTGGCAACATGATGCGAATATTATCTGTAGTCTCAATAACATTGGCTCCAGGCTGGCGCTGGACATTGATGACGATGGCAGGTTTTTCATTCGCCCATGCGCCCAATTTGCTATTTTCCACTCCCTGTTCAATGGTGGCGACATCACGCAAGCGGATCGGCGCATCATTTTTATAGGCCACGATTAAATTGCGATAATCATCGATAGATTTCATCTGGTCATTGGAGGATATGGTAATAGAGCGAGTGGGGCCGTCAAAACTGCCTTTTGCCGAATTCACATTCGCTTTCATGATGGCAGAACGGATAACGTCGCTGTCTAATCCTTGGGCAGCCAGTGCTTGTGCATTCAATTTCACGCGTACAGCGGGGCGTTGCCCTCCTGCCAACGTCACCAAACCGACACCACTGACCTGAGAAATACGCTGGGATATGCGTGTTTCCACCATATCTTGTACCTGGCTCATCGGCAGAGCATCAGAGGTTACGGCCAGCGTCAATATAGGTGGATCAGCCGGATTAACTTTGCTGTAAATGGGAGGATAAGGTAGATCATCGGGCAATAGATTACTGGCTGAATTGATCGCCGCCTGTACATCTTGCTCTGCCACGTCTAAGGGCAATGAGAGCTGAAATACCAACGTGATAACAGAAGCTCCACCGGAACTTCTGGATGACATTTGTTTTAAGCCGGACATCTGACCAAACTGGCGTTCCAGTGGCGCAGTGACAGCGGATGTCATCACATCTGGATTGGCACCAGGATACAGTGTTACCACCTGAATAGTGGGATAATCCACTTGTGGCAATGCAGAGACTGGTAACATCCGGTAACCCATTAGCCCGGCCAGCAAGATTGCAATCATAAACAGTGTCGTGGTAACAGGGCGCAGGATAAACAGGCGGGATGGCCCTCCGCCGGTCATTGGAGAATCAGATTGCATCAAGAGTTCTCCATCTTACCGTTTGATTGCTCTGAGTTTTTCTTATTTTGATCCGTATCAAGAGCTTCAATTGTCAAGGGTTTGACAACCTCGACCTTGGCACCTTCGGTCAGGTTATCAATACCATCAGTGACGACACGTTCGCCTGCTGACAGTCCACTATTGATGACTGCCAATTGGTTATCTTGCAGGCCTGCAATAACCTTATGTTTACTGACTTTATTCTCTTTATCCACTTTCCAGACGAAATGACCGCTATTTCCCATTTGTAATCCAGCCGTAGGGATCACGACGACATTGTTCAGTGTATTGATTTTCATCTGAATATTGACGAATTGATTAGGGAACAACACATTATCTTGATTATTGAATTGAGCCTTCATCTTGATCGTGCCAGTAGTAACATCAATCTGATTATCGATACTGATGAGTTTTCCTTGTGCCAATTGCTGCTGATTGTTGCGATCCCACGCAATAACAGCCACTTTTTTGTGATCTTTTTGTGCCTTTAATACAGCACTAATATCGTTTTCAGGTAAGGAAAAGACAACATCAATAGGATCAACTTGTGTAATGACTACGATTGGCGTTGCTCCTCCACTGGATACGTGGTTGCCGATATCAATGCGTTTTAACCCGACGCGACCGGAAATCGGTGCGGTAATACGGCTATATGCCAATTGTAGTTTGGCTTCATCGATATCTGCTTGATCGGCTTGTAAGCCGGCTTCACTCTGGCGAACCAAAGAAATTTGTTTATCCAGCTCTTGCTGAGAGATAAGTTTACTTCTCGCCAATTGCTGAAAACGGAGCAAATCTTGTTTAGTGTTAGCCAATGTTGCTTGATCTTTGGCAGATTGCCCCTGTGCCCTTGCCAGTTTGACTTGGAAAGGACGAGGATCGATTTCTGCCAGTAAATCCCCTTTTTTGACGTATTGACCTTCATTAAAATGCAGGGCGATTAACTGACCTTCCACCTGGCTAGTCACCGTGACGGTATTGGCCGCCAGAACTGTTCCTAATCCTCCTAAGTAATGGGGTATCGATTTGATTTCAGCCGTTGCTACTTGTACTGGTGGTTGAGCGGAATTAAGTTTTGATTCGGAATGCTGAGAGCCACCATCTGATGAAGGCGTGTTAAAATATTTCCACGCAAAGAAAACGACCCCGATGATCACGGCTAGCACCGCAGCAAGTCGGAAAAAGTAGGAACGGCTTTTGTTATTCATTTGCTCGACATTCTCTTAGTGTTGTGGCGGTGACAAATCATACGGCATCTTGATGCTAAATTAGATGCAAGAATATATTATTAGTGTAACCAACAGGAATTCGTCAATAATGAAGAAAATGTGGAGGTTATGTCAAAAAGATAATGTTTATGGTAGTGATTTTTCATGGTATTTGTGATGGGGTATCCAATAGGGCACAGGGAATTATGCAATAAATCATCAACATTATTAATGGTGTCAATTATAAAAACATTAGTTTCTATTATTTATATGGCGGAAACGCCCTTAATTCAATTAAAAAATGAGTTAAACCAAAAATAGCGTTGCCAATCCCAAAAAGATAAAGAAGCCGCCAGTATCGGTAATTGCAGTAATCATGACACTGGAGCCGATGGCGGGATCTCTTCCCAATTTCATCATAATAAACGGAATCAAGACGCCCATCAGTGCGGCCATCAGTAGATTCAATATCATCGCCATTGTCATGACTCCCCCCATAGCAAGGTCACCATAGAGCAGATAAGTGATGACGCCCATGATCCCTCCCCAAATAATGCCATTGATAAAGGCAACACCAAGTTCCCTTAATAGCAGGTAAGAGAAACTCCCTGTCTGGATTTGATGCAGGGCGAGTGCACGGACGATCATGGTGATGGTCTGGTTACCGGTATTGCCGCCAATGCCTGCGACGATAGGCATTAAAGTTGCAAGAGCGACAAGTTGGGATATGGTATGCTCAAATAGCCCGATAACGCGTGATGCCACAAATGCGGTGCACAGATTGATGGCAAGCCATGTCCAGCGGGTTTTGACGGCCTGGCCAACAGGCGCAAAAACATCTTCTTCGCGACTTAATCCCCCCATGCGGCGAATATTGGTATCCGTTTCTTCACTCAAGGTATCAACAATATCTTCAACAGTCAGGCGTCCCATTAGACGTCCGTTATTGTCGACCACAGCGGCAGAAATCAGGTCATAACGTTCAAATGCACTGGCGGCATCTTCACCTTTTTGCTCCGGTAAGAAAGTCACGGTATCCGTATTCATGACTTCGGAAACCAATTTATCCGGTACGTTGGTCAGCAAAGTGGTGAGAGGCAGCTCTCCCTGTAGGCGATTTTTGCGGTCAATAACAAAAATTTTATCTGTTGTTTCAGGAATGGTGTCTCGGGAACGTAAAAAGCGTTGCACGGTGCCGAGTGTCACGTTGCCTCGCACTGTCACGAACTCGAAATCCATCATCTGGCCGATGCTGTCTTTGTGATACTGCAATACTTCTCGAATACGATTGCGTTGACCCGGCTCTAAATAGGTCAGCAAGCGTCGAGTGGTGTCACGGGGAAGGTGTTCTGCGATATAGGCTTGTTCATCTACGTGCAGTTTACCGATAGCACGTAACAATTCAACGTCAGTCATATCCTTGATCAGGTTATCCCAAACAGGAATGGAGGCTTCGACTAAAACCTCACCGCGCTGGTTATTGTCAATCAAACGCCATAGAGCGAGGCGTTCATCATAAGGTAAGGCTTCCAGAATGTCGGCAATATCGGCAGTATGCAATCTGGCCAGTAGCGCACTGACTTCCTCTATTTTCTCCAATAACTGTTCGTCACTGATTGCTGAATGTTCATCAGCCTGACCTAATAATGTATCGACAAATAGCTTATCGTGGGTAAATAGGAAAAGCAGGCGTTGACGAATATGTGCCAGTTTTCGGGAATGCTGATTGGCAAAAGTTAGATGATCAGGTGTAAAGGTCGGTTGTGACATAGTAAACCTTTAAAGGTAGAAAATAGGGCTAACAATCGGCGATTGTAATAATATCGCCATAAATTTGACAGCTATTGGGTATTATATTCTATTTTCGAACCACTTAGCGGCGTCACCCATTGCTGCTGGGTTTGCTGATGATGCGCCAATGCTGCCATAAATGAATAGATAAAGCGTCCAAAGAAAATAAAGAAGCTGATAAACAGTACCAATTTTATAATTTGAACAGTTTTCTTTTTCTTTTTCATAACGCGATATCGTTAAGTCGATTCCTCTTCAATGTGTAAATGCCAGCCAGCCACATCATTCCAATAGCTTTGTTCTTGCTCCAAATCGAGCAACACAAGTGCGTTTTGTTTTAGATAGTTTTTAGGTAAGTAGAGCATCCAATGACTATGATCCGTTTTTAGCCTTAGTGTCTCCGGTGTCGTGGTAGCCTGGCGTTGGTTATTCAACAAGGTTGCCAATCGCAATATCTTAAGCATAGGAAGATACTGTTTTTTCTTAAACAGATAGAAGCGAGGGTGTTCATGTATTTTAACCGCTTTACGATGGTAACGTACCAGCGTTGCCAGCAACAGTTGCTGTTCTTGGGTAAATCCGGGTAGATCGGTATTTTGCAGGATGTAAGCTGAATGCCTTTGTAATCCACTCAGATTGATGCTTAAACCGACTTCATGCAGCATGGCCGCCCACAGTAGAATAGATTCCAGTTGAGGATGGACGCGTTTGGGATTTTGTTCTGACCATTGGTCATAAAGATTTTTGGCGGTGCTCCAAACGCGGGTTGCTTGTTCTCGATCGATATTATAATGTTCGGCAAGGCTTTTGGCCGTGCGTTGGCGAATATCTTGATGGCGGAAACGATCTTCCATTTCATACAGTACACCTTCCCGCAATGCGCCATGAGACAAGCGTAATTCCTGAATATGCAAAGCATCAAAAATACCGCACAAGATTGACAACCCAGGCACAAACGTTTGTTTACGGTCATTGGATAATCCCGGCAATTCCAGCGCATTGAAATTTTTGTATTTCAGGACACGTTTCACCAGCATGTTTAGGCGCTCTGGGGTAATCAGGCCATCTTTCTCACCCAGTTCGACCAACAGTTCATGTATTGCCTTGATCGTCCCTGACGCCCCTAAAGCAAAATCCCAGCCTTTTGCCCGAAATTGCCAGACGAGGTTTTCCAATTTTTGCGCTGCCTGGAGTCGTGCTTTGCGAAAATTATGCTCATTAATGATACCGCCGGGGAAGAACTGGCGGGAAAAACTGACACACCCCATACGACGACTTTCAATCAACAGGGGTTCAAAGTCTTCACCAATGACCAACTCCGTCGAGCCGCCACCAATATCAATCACCAGTTTCCGACCTTTTTCCGGCTGTGTATGCTCAACTCCCATGAAAATCAGGCGAGCTTCTTCATGGCCAGAAATAATTTCAATGGGATAGGGGATCACTTCTTTTGCTTGTTGCAGAAATTCTTGTACGTTGGTCGCTTCACGTAAACTATGCGTTCCCACCAAACAGACATTACCTGCGGAAAAACCTTGCAACCGTTCAGCAAACAGAGCGAGGCATTTCAGGCCTCGGTTGATGGCTTCTTCGCTTAACTCGTTCTTGCTGTTTAAACCATCGGCAAGATAAACCCGTTTCTTTAAACGCCCGATAACCTGCAATGCACCGTTTACAATACGGGCGATGACCATGTGAAAGCTATTGGAACCCAAATCAATCGTGGCAATTTCTTGCGGTTTGGGCATTGGGGTATCGTGTTTCAATGGCATAGATCAGGCCCTTGGTTCCGGTTGTTCAAGGTTTTTCAAATAATCATAAACAGCAAGCTGAGCGCGGATTTTACGCTTATTTCCTCGCGGAACATAGCGATTGCTCAATTCCTTATCAATATATCGTGCTTTGACGGTATCACTGAATTGCAGTTCAAGGATATCCATAACTTGTTGTTTTAGCCTGGGGTCGAGCAGACAAACTGCCACTTCAATGCGATAGTCAATGTTACGGGTCATCCAATCGGCTGAAGAAAGAAAAATTTTTTCGTTGCCTTTGTTGGTGAAAACATAAACACGATCATGTTCCAGAAAACGATCCACAATGCTGGTGACTTGAATGTTTTCACTAAATCCAGGTTGGTTGGGAACCAAAGAGCACATACCTCGTACCAGAATGCGGATCTTGACACCCGCTTCAGAGGCATCATACAGACGGTTCACTAATTCCTTATCCACCAGATTATTGATTTTCAAAGTGATGCCTGCCAGTTCACCGGCTTGTGCATTTTCAATTTCTTGGGTAATCAATTGATTGAGCATCGCCCGCGAATTTTGGGGCGATACCATTAAATTATCAAATGTGACAGGGCGATAAGGGTTTTCAATAAAGTTAAACACGCGGCGAACTTCATTGGTGACTTCAGGTTTGGCGGTCAGCAGAGAATAATCGGTATAGAGCCGCGCTGTTTTTTCGTTGAAATTTCCCGTACCAATATGGGCATAACGGATAATTTCTTCCCCTTCCAGACGCGAAATGATGAAGAGTTTTGCGTGAATTTTCAGGCCAGGTGCGGAGAAGATAACATGTACACCAGCTTCAGTGAGACGTTTTGCCCAGTGAATGTTAGCTGCTTCGTCAAAACGTGCCTGTAATTCAACCACGACAGTGACTTTCTTGCCGTTGTAGGCGGCGTGGATCATGGCATCAATAATGCGTGAGTCTTTTGCGACGCGGTAGATATTAATCTTAATCGAAAGCACACTGGGATCGAAAGAAGCCTGACGCAGCAATTCCAGCACATGTTCGAATGTGTGGTAAGGGTAATAAAGCAGCACATCTCTTTCACGGATAGCGTCGAACCCGTTGCGGAAATGGTCGAACCAGGTATGGCGCAGCCGCGGCATAGGTTTATTTTGCAGATTCCGATTGCCTTCATTGGGAAATTTGATGAAATCTTTAAAGTTATGATAACGGCCACCGGCAATCACCGAGTCATCATTGGATAACCCCAGCTTGCTCCGCAGTAGTTCCACCATTTCATCAGGCATATCACGCTGATAAACAAACCGTACAGGTTCCGCTGTCAGTCGCTGTTTCAGCGTGGAAGACATGAGTTCCAGCAAGCTGGATTCCATCTCTGTTGCCAGATCATATTCGGAATCGCGGGTCATTTTCATCGAATAGACGTTTAAGGTATCGTAATCGAAGAACCCTTTGAAAATTTCATCCAGTGTGTAACGCAAAATATTATCAAGTAATATCATTGACTTGCGTTTTTTTGGCATCTCCGGAGGCAGGTTGACGAAACGCGGAACTTTATCTGATGGAATTTCCAACAAAGCATATTGTGTTTCTTGCCCGCGAATAATTTCAACAGCCAGATAGGTGTAATCATCTTTGAGAAACTCAACTAAATTAGTTTCTGGATTGATGACGATTGGCGTGATATGTGGCCGCAAATGTTGGCGAAAATATTGCCGCAACCAGATCTGTTGATTCGGGGATATCTGCCGTTCATTGATCAAGAAAATCTGGTTACGAGCCATTTCCAGCAGCAAATCGTTATAGAGAGCATCGAACTCTTGATCGATTTTGGCAACCTTAGTCTGGATCTTTTTCAACAATTGGCGGGCAGCAGTGGCTGAACCTCGCTCTTCACTGATAAGAATACGCCGCTTTACATCAGCAAAGCGCACTTTATAAAACTCATCTAAGTTGTTGGAGTAGATCCCTAAAAACCTCATTCTTTCAATCAGCGGGTTACTTTTATCAGCCGCTTCCTGAAGTACACGTTCGTTGAAAGAGAGCCAACTGAGTTCTTTCTCGTTATAAAGACGATCGTGGGACATTACTACTCCTTTCTACTCCATTGGGTTTTCCACTTAGTTTAATGATTGGTGTTTAACGAGTCGATGTGCTGATTTGGGCTTCATGGGTTTTCCTGGCGAAATAGTGGTGCTGGAAAGTACACATCCTGATAGCGGTATGATAAGAGCCGTTGACGAAAAATTCATCGATTAATTCACCTTCAGTATAGAATCCCAATTTATTGTATATATGAATGGCTTTCACATTCTCTTTATCAACAATCAGATACAGCTTGTAAAGATTTAAGACAGCAAAAGCGTATTCCATCACAAGTTTGACGGCTACCGCTGCGTAACCTTGTCCTTGATAAGCAGGGGCGATGATAATCTGGAATTCTGCACGACGGTGGACATAATCAATCTCGACCAGTTCCACCAACCCGACTTTGGAGTTCAGGCTTTCGATAATAAAACGGCGCTCGCTTTGGTCATGAATATGCTTGTCATAGAGGTCGCATAATTCGACAAAGGCCTCATAAGGCTCTTCAAACCAGTAGCGCATAACACTGGCGTTATTATCGATTTGATGAACAAAAGGAAGATCTTCCCGTTCAAGAGGACGTAAATTTACCGATGGATTTTCCGAACCACTGGACATTGGATACCTCAGTGTTTTGTAGTGAAATCGATAGGGTTTAACTTCAAGATGCGTGTGATTTATCCCCGTGAAGCGGGGGAGAAATCACGTTTCATAGCGTGTCGTAAATTGCAACTTGCAGTTTAATGCGTATAAATATATTTGATATTGAATAATGTTCGAATAAATAATAATTGCAAGATAAATCAATCTAAAATAGCAACTTACAGCAAAGTGTTACTGGAATATAGCAGTTAAAAAAGATTATAACAAAATCTGCTAACACAGAGCTGTAAGTTGAAGTCAGCGGGTTAACTTATTCTGATGCATAACCTTGTGGTGGCAGAACCTTGCCATCCATCATTGCGTTATTGCCTTCCATTATCAAACGTTGATCTAAAAACCAGCTAATAACCAAAGGATAAATATGGTGTTCCTGGGTTTGTACACGCCCGATAACGTCTTCTTCTTTATCTTCCGCAAAAATGGGCACTTTAGCCTGTAAAATAATCGGGCCACCATCTAATTCTTCAGTAACGAAATGGACGGAAGTGCCATGTTCTTTATCACCATTTTTAATGGCTTTCCGATGGGTATGCAGCCCTGGGTATTTAGGCAAAAGGGAAGGATGAATATTGAGCAGGCGTCCATAATAGTGTTGGACAAATTCGGGCGATAAGATCCTCATGTAACCGGCTAAAACCACTAAATCGGGTTCATATTGGTCAATGGCTTTGAGTAGGGCGATATCATAATTTATACGATCTGCATAAGATTTTGGATTGATAAAGTGGGCAGGAATATCTGCTTGTTCAGCACGTTGCAGGCCATAGGCATCGGCATTATTACTGAAAACCGCAGCAATATATCCATTAATTCGGTTTTGCTGGCAGGCGTCTATGATGGATTGAAGATTGCTGCCATTGCCGGAGATTAAAACGACAATTTTTTTCATAACGGGTTTTCACTGAAGAAATTCATTGATTAATCTGTGCTTCATTTTTCAAGCTACAGCCCATAAAGCTGTAGCTTGAAAGCAATCAGACAAAATGTTTATTTTGTAATAACGACAGGTTGCTCATCGGCATTTAGTTCAGTAATTGTACCAATTTGCCATGCATTTTCGCCTGACGCGGTCAGATACGCAATGGCTTGTTCTGCCTGAGACTGAGGAAGGGCAATTATCATACCGACTCCGCAGTTAAATGTGCGGTACATTTCATGCTCGCTGACATTGCCGGCTTGTTGTAACCAGGTAAAAATCGCCGGCCATTGCCAACTGTTAGCATTGATTCTGGCCTGCATGTTTTCTGGCAGAACACGCGGAATATTTTCCCAAAAGCCGCCGCCAGTCAGATGTGCAATCGCATGAACATCAATTTTTTCAATCAGCTCCAGAATAGATTTGACGTAAATTTGGGTTGGGGCAAGTAAGTGATCGGCAAGGGGTTTTCCTTCAAGCTCAGTAGTTTCAGGATCTGCCTGACTGACCTCAAGAATTTTACGAATTAAAGAATAACCATTGGAATGTGGCCCGCTGGATGCAAGTGCAATCAGGGCATCACCGGTCTGAACCTGACTGCCGTCAATAATTTCCGATTTTTCAACAACACCAACGCAAAAACCCGCGACATCATAATCTTCACCGTGATACATACCGGGCATTTCTGCTGTTTCACCACCGACTAATGCACAGCCTGCTTGTTTGCAGCCTTCTGCTATGCCCGTGATGACACTGGCGGCGGTATCGACATCCAGTTTGCCGGTAGCATAGTAATCAAGGAAGAAAAGAGGTTCGGCGCCTTGTACAACCAGATCATTGACACACATAGCGACCAAATCAATGCCGATAGTGTCATGACGTTTCAAGTCCATGGCCAGACGCAGTTTGGTTCCAACGCCATCTGTACCGGAAACCAACACCGGTTCACGATATTTCTGGGGCAGGGCACATAATGCACCGAAACCACCTAATCCTCCCATCACTTCGGGGCGACGGGTCTGTTTTACGACACCTTTGATACGATTGACTAAGGCATTACCAGCATCAATATCGACGCCAGCATCTTTATAACTAAGAGAGGTTTTGTTGGTCACTGCGTAGCTCCCAGGCGGTTGCATTTTTACGAATAAACAGAACGGCGATAATTCTAACAGCCTAAGCAAACGTTTGCGATAGCTTTATATTGGTTTCCTGTTAGATCAGGATCGAAGAAAATAACTCGTTAGTGATAAAAATTGATAGATTGGTGGTGGTTTGATGCTGAAAAGGAGTTATAATCCCGCGATTTTTTTATCTACCGGCTATTAGGAGAAACCCATGAAGATCGTTGAGGTTAAACACCCGTTAGTTAAACATAAACTTGGCCTGATGCGAGATCATGATATAAGCACCAAACGCTTCCGTGAACTGGCCTCAGAGGTAGGTAGTCTTCTGACATATGAAGCAACTGCTGATTTGGAAGTCGAGAAAGTCACCATTGATGGATGGTGTGGTCCGGTAGAGATAGATCAGATTAAAGGGAAAAAGATTACGGTAGTCCCTATCCTGCGTGCGGGTTTGGGCATGATGGATGGTGTACTGGAAAATATCCCTAGTGCACGGATCAGTGTTGTTGGCGTCTATCGTGATGAAGAAACACTTGAGCCAGTGCCTTATTTTCAGAAATTAGTCTCCGATATTAATGAACGCATGGCATTGGTTGTCGATCCAATGTTGGCAACCGGTGGCTCTATGATAGCGACCATTGATTTACTGAAAAAAGCAGGATGCCCTGTCATTAAAGTGTTAGTTTTGGTTGCTGCGCCGGAAGGGGTGGCTGCTTTGGAGAAAGCTCACCCTGATGTTGAATTGTATACCGCGTCAATTGATAACCATCTTAATGAACATGGATACATCGTCCCTGGTTTAGGGGATGCAGGCGATAAAATATTTGGCACTAAATAACATTGATAGCCGGCTGGAAAGTCGGCTTTTTTTGGTTTCTAGCAAGGTGATACAAGAGGACATCAATCATGACTCGTCGAACTATTGGAGTAGAAGAAAGACCTCCTTTGGCACAGACTATTCCTTTAAGTTTGCAACATCTATTTGCCATGTTTGGTGCAACTGTTTTGGTTCCCATTTTATTTAAAGTTAATCCGGCGACAATTTTGTTGTCCAATGGCATTGGTACATTACTGTATTTAGTCATTTGTAAAGGAAAGATCCCAGCTTACTTAGGCTCCAGCTTTGCTTTTATTTCGCCTGTATTGTTGTTACTGCCTTTGGGATATGAATTGGCATTAGGTGGATTTATTGTCTGTGGTTTGTTGTTTTGTTTGGTGGCCCTGCTTGTCAAAGTTGCAGGAAGGGGATGGATCAATGTGATGTTTCCTCCGGCAGCGATGGGCGCGATTGTTGCCGTGATAGGCCTGGAGTTGGCAGGTGTTGCTGCTGATATGGCGGGGTTGCGTCCAGCGGCAGGTACTGAAATTAATATGACTAACCTGACCATATCCATGGTTACGCTGGGTGTGACTATTTTGGGATCGGTGATATTCCGTGGCTTTATGGCGATTATTCCGATTCTGATTGGTGTCTTGGCTGGATATGCGCTGTCATTTTTTATGGGGGTTGTAGATTTAACCCCAGTACGCGAAGCGCCGTGGTTTGCATTGCCGACGTTCTATACTCCGCGCTTTGAATGGGTTGCCGTTATGACAATTTTACCCGCGGCGCTGGTGGTAATTGCTGAGCATGTAGGTCACTTGGTGGTAACGGCAAATATCGTACAGA
Organism: Xenorhabdus thailandensis; assembly: GCF_037996785.1. Taxonomy (NCBI): domain Bacteria; kingdom Pseudomonadati; phylum Pseudomonadota; class Gammaproteobacteria; order Enterobacterales; family Morganellaceae; genus Xenorhabdus; species Xenorhabdus thailandensis. The sequence goes on along the minus strand of NZ_JBBMXF010000013.1, from coordinate 148,613 downwards.
AAGATTTATTGAAAAATCCAGGTTTGCATCGTTCAATGTTTGCCAATGGTTTTTCAACGATGATTTCGGGTTTCTTTGGTTCAACACCTAATACGACTTATGGTGAAAATATTGGTGTCATGGCGTTGACCCGCGTATATAGCACATGGGTGATTGGTGGCGCTGCGGTAATGGCAATCTTGCTTTCCTGCGTTGGTAAATTGGCGGCAGCAATCCAGATGATCCCAATTCCAGTGATGGGGGGTGTTTCACTATTACTATATGGTGTGATTGGTGCATCAGGCATTCGCGTTCTGATTGATTCGAAAGTTGATTACAGTAAGGCGCAAAATTTGATCCTGACTGCCATTATTTTGATTATTGGTGTCAGCGGCGCGAAAATTCAGATCGGTGCAGTAGAATTGAAGGGCATGGCGCTTGCAACTGTTGTGGGAATTAGTTTAAGCCTGTTTTTTAAACTACTCAGTTTTATTCGGCCAGAAGAGCCATATATTAACTCTTCTGTGGAATCAATCAGAAATGATAAGAAGAGTGAAGTAGTAAGGTAAAAGATATTAATGAAAATTATTGGAAAGGGTTTTTCTAAAGCCCTGGCTATTTAAAAAATTATTTTCTCTATCATTTTACTTTGTCATTTATAACGCTAAATTTTTTCTTTACAGACAATATCTATTGTTAACTTTCATCGAAAATAAGTTAAGATGGATAATGCAAAATTTTTGGCAATATAGTCTATTTTTACTTTTGGTTTTTATTTTTTACTATTGCCAATATTGCTTATTGATAGTAATGGAATTACCAGATATATACGCATTAAACTTCAAGTTGTAATTTACAACACGCGATGAAACCTGATTTCTCCCCCGCCTCGCGGGGAGAAATCACGTGCATCTTAAAGTAAAATTGGTATAAGAATTTTTACTCTAGGTTATTCTAACTTAAGAAAGAAATAGGTGTTGTTTTGTGACTGGTCGTAAGTTATCCATTTTATGGGGAAATATGCTTTAATGATAATCTCCTACTTTAAACAAAGCATTCGTTTCATTTATAGAGACTTTTTGTGGTAGACTTAGCACTGTTCGTTATCCATTCTGTTTGAGGTGCTTCTGAATACACCGTCGCAGCTTTCATTACCATTATATTTGCCCGATGATGAAACTTTTGCCAGTTTCTTTGCAGGTGAAAATACTTCCTTATTAGCTGCAATAAAATTGGCTATTAGTCAGTCGCATGGCAGTTATATCTATTTTTGGTCCCGCGATGGCGGGGGTAAGAGTCATTTGCTTCACGCAGCCTGTGCCGAATTGTCCCAACAGGGAGAAGCTGTAGGGTATGTACCACTAGATAAACGCGCCTATTTTGTTCCTGAAGTCCTTGATGGGATGGAACATTTATCATTAGTGTGTATCGATAACATTGAGTGTATTGCTGGTGATCAGGAATGGGAGATGGCCATTTTCAATCTCTACAACCGCATCGTAGAAATTGGCCGAACTTGTCTTTTAATCACTGGTGATCGTCCTCCACGGCAAATTAATCTGACGTTACCGGATTTGGCATCTCGTCTGGATTGGGGGCAAATTTACAAATTACAGCCTCTGTCAGATGATGAGAAAATCCAGGCATTGCAACTACGAGCAAAATTACGGGGTTTTGAATTGCCTGAGGATGTGGGGCGTTTTGTGTTGAAGCGACTCGATAGGGAAATGCAAACGTTGTTCAGGACATTGGATGAGCTTGATCGGGCTTCCATTGTGGCACAACGCAAACTAACGATCCCGTTTGTCAAGGATATCCTTGAGCTTTGAGTGAATAAAACAGTAAGAAAATGAGATCAGAATAAAAAAGTGATAGAGAATATATACCAATCTCACTTTAAGATGCGTGTGATTTCTCCCCGCGAGGCGGGGGAGAAATCAGGTTTCATCGCGTGTTGTAAATTACAACTTGAAGTTTAATGCGTATATTCCTATCACGTTTTTATTAAAAAATAGTTACAGCAGAATTTCTTTAACCTGCTCAGGAGGACGTCCCAAACGAGCTTTATCACCGACAACAACAATCGGGCGTTCTATCAATTTAGGATTTTCAGCCATCGCCTGGAGCAATGCGTCTTGGGATAACGTGGCATCGTCCAGGCTCAATGTCTTGTAGAGATCTTCTTTAGTACGCATTAATTGGCGAGCATCGTTGAAACCGAGTTGTTGCAAGAGTATGGCAAGCTGTTCTGCTGTAGGGGGAGTATCAAGATAGTGAACGATTTCTGGTGTAATACCGAGTTCTTCAATCAGCTTAAGAGTTTCACGGCTCTTTGAGCAGCGGGGGTTGTGGTAAAAAGTCACTTTTTTTGTGTCAAGATGTTGCATGTAAAAAATCCTTCATTTTTTATATTGTTCATAACTTTGTTGCAGTTGGCGTAATTGATCAATACGGGCATCATATCGCGCTTGTTCATAACTGCCCAATTTGGCCAATGCACTGGCTTTACTCAGTTGTTCGATAGCGGAATCAAAATTGCCTTGCAATGCCATGATTTCCGCATAGGCGGTGAGTTCATCATTATGTTTTCCCTGTGCTCCGGCAGTTTTTCTTAATAATATCCAGCCATTAAGATCGTCAGGATGATTGAAAGTATAACGAAACAGAAGTTGTGATGCCTGAGAATACTTTTTATCCATAAAATAGGCATTGGCGAGGTTAATTTGTAATACTGAATTGTTTTTCAATTTCTTGAGAGCATCCTGCAAGCGAACGATGGCGTTGGTATACTGTTTTTGTCCAATATCGATATCAGTCATCATATCAATAAACCAGATGTTGTCTGGTTGTTTATCTAGCAATGGAGAGAGTATTGCTTTGGCCTCGGCATACTTTTTATCGTCAGAAAGCAAAATAGCGCGTCCATAGGCAGCAGCCCGCTGTTCTTTGGCGGTTCCCTGGCTATATTTCTTTAGCCATTGATCAATGTAGGGACGTTGATCAGTTGAATACATGGTTAGAATACGGACACGGGCGAACAGAAAATCCTGGGATTCTGAAACGGCTTTAGTTGAATATTGATTGGCCCGATTACGGGCGTCAGCCAAGCGGCTGGCAGGTAATGGGTGAGTATATAGCATTTCAGGTAGTTTGGAGCTATAGCGAGATTGATCGACCAATATTTGCATGAAATCAGGCATACCGTGCGGATCAAATCCCGCTCGACTAAGTGTTTGCATTCCAATACGATCAGCTTCTTGTTCATTGGATTGGGTAAAACTGATCATGCCTTGTTGGACGCCTGCAAGTGTGCCGCTGAGTGCAGCCATGCCGGCTTGTGGATTGGCTATCATAAGCAAAATAGAGCCTAATGTGCCGGTCCATGCCAGAGGGCTGGTCCGTTTTTGTTCTTCTATCCATCGTGCTAAGTGTCGCTGGGTAACATGGGAAATTTCATGAGCCATGACAGATGCCAGTTCACTTTCATTGTTACTATAGCGAAACAGGCCCGAATGAAGAACAACATTACCACCGAAAAATGCAAGGGCATTAATATTAGGGTTATCTATCAGATAGAAGTGGAAAGGCGTTTTGACTGAATCGGCGTGATTGACTAATTTTTGCCCTAATTGATTAATGTATTGAGTCAGCAGCGGATCATAAATCAGGGGAGCTTGGGATCTCATTGAGCGGATATATAAATCACCCATAGCCATTTCCTGATTGATGCTGAGAGCTGCTCCCGCTGTGGTACCGATATCAGGTAGCGAATCTTCATCCGGTGCAGAGAATACAGGAGGATTCCCCAATAATAACAGGCTAATAAAAAGCGTTATCAAAGATTTTCTGGGCGTTTTTCTCATAAAGCGATTCTCATAAAATAGTGTGCTCCGTTTTAGCTATCAATTTCATGAATACTTTTATGAACAAAAGAGTACCTTAAAACCATTAATCATAATAAATTTTAGTGAAAAATACTCATTAAGTATTATCGCAAAGGAGTGGTATTTATGTTGGATATGATCATGCAGTGGTATCGTCGCCGTTTCGCTGATCCACAAGTTGTTGCATTATCGGTCATTTTATTGGTTGGTTTTGGGATCATCTACTTTTTTAATGGAATTTTGGCACCTGTCCTTGTAGCTATTGTGTTGGCTTATTTGTTGGAATGGCCTACGACACAATTAAGCAAGTTGGGATGTAGCCGTACCCTCTCTGTTGCTATTATATTAACAGTATTCATGGGAATCAGTGCGTTGATGATCTTGATTGTAGCCCCAACCGTCTGGCAACAAGGTTTAAATTTGTTTTCCGATCTTCCCAATATGATTAATCGGTTTAATGAGTACGCGCTTACTTTTCCCTCCCGTTATCCTGCGCTGGTTGATGCCGGTATTGTCGATATGGTTGCTGATAGCCTGCGTAGCAAACTCTCTTTGGCGGGTGAGTCTGTTTTTAAGTTTTCGGTTGCCTCTCTGATTGGATTATTGACTCTGGCGATTTATCTGATCCTTGTTCCCTTGATGGTGTTCTTTCTATTGAAAGATAAAGACCAAATAGTGGCGGCATTGCGGCATGTATTACCACGTAATCGTAGTTTGGCCGGAAAAGTGTGGCGTGAAATGAATCAGCAGATTACCAATTATATCCGCGGTAAAGTGACAGAAATGGTTATACTGACTATCTGCACGTATGCTGTATTTGCCTTCTTTGGATTGCATTATTCTTTGCTACTTGCGGTTTTGGTTGGTTTGTCTGTACTCGCTCCTTATATCGGTACCGTACTTGTTACTATTCCAGTTATTGTTGTGGCTTTGTTTCAGTGGGGCTTTGGGGCTGATTTCTGGGGGCTGTTTGTCGCATATTTGGTCGTACAGGGGTTAGATGGTAACTTGCTTGTGCCAATCTTATTTTCGGAGGCAGTCAATCTTCATCCGCTTGCCATCATCCTTTCTGTCATTATTTTTGGTGGATTATGGGGATTTTGGGGCGTTTTCTTTGCTATCCCACTCGCTACGTTAATCAAAGCAGTTATTCATGCCTGGCCAGAAGAAAAAGAATGATAACGACCAATATCATAACTGATTGTAGCGAAGGATGTTTAGGTTCGCTTTGAGCGACAATGCAATAAATACCAAACAAATAAACTAACGCGATGCTCGACTTTTATGGTGAGTTGAAATGACATAGCCGCTCCTTTATAACTTTAAGTCGCCAAACTGAGAGAAATAAAGGAACAAAGGCTATGTCACAGCAAGATTTTATCATTTGGGTGTTTTGTTGGGTAGACGATAATTTAACGGCGTTACAGCAAAGCTCTCGATTCAGAAGCCGGGGATACCCACCTAAGCTGAGCGATGCGGAAGCCATCACGATGGAAGTGGTAGGTGAATTCTTAGGCTTTTCAACGGATAAAGGAATTTGGACGTACTTTCGTGATCACTGGTGCGAGTGGTTTCCGGGACTGGGTTCACGCGCCAATTTTGCTAAACAGGTTGCGAATCTTTGGGCTGTTAAACAAAAGCTGCAAGAAAAGCTGGCGAGGTTATTGGGTGCGTTCGATAGGCCGGTACATATTGTCGACGGATTTCCGTTGCCCATCTGTGGATTCAAAAGAGCGAAAGGCAGTGCCAGCTTTAAAGGACAAGCTGATTATGGGTACTGCGCCGCCAAAAACGAAACTTACTACGGCTTTAAAGGGCATCTCATGATAGATGAAACTGGCGTAGTAACGGGATTCACATTGACGCCCGCCAATGTCAGTGAGCGTGAAGCGGTCTGGGACTTGACTAGCCCAATAAAAGGCTGTTTGCTCGGCGATAAAGGTTATTTAAGTTTTGAATTTCAAGAGGAAATGAAGCAGTCGGGTATTGAAATGATAGCCCCGGTGCGTGCCAATATGGATGACCCAGTCCCCAGAGAAACAAGAAAGCGCATTAATGCCAAACGGCGCTTAATTGAAACCGTCATTGGTCAACTCGCTGGGCAATTTGCTATCGAGAAGTGCTGGGCACGGGATTTGTGGCATTTGAGTAATCGAATAGCCAGAAAACTGCTTTCTCATACACTGGGTATTTTTGCCAATTTTAAACAAGGTAAAAGTCAACGCGACTGGCTTCAACAAGCCCATGTTATAGGGAGCTAAAGTTGAGCATCGCGTTAAACTAAGTTGCCGCCTTATTGATTGAGCGGCAACTCAAAACTTATTGTGCCTATACTGACAATTAATGCTGGTTTAGGTAATCAAGTACAACTTGGTGATGATCACTGGTTTTGAATTTATTAAAAACGTGTTCAATCTCACCTTGTGGGTTAATTAAAAAACTGATGCGGTGAATACCGTCATAGATTTTTCCCATAAACTGCTTTTCTCCCCAAACACCAAACTGTTCGGCAACTTGGTGGTCAATATCAGAAAGCAGTGTGAAATTCAGCATCTCTTTTTCTACAAAGCGGGATAGCTTTTCAGGTGCATCTGTGCTGATACCCAGGACTTCAACATTGGCGTTTTTTAGCTCATCCATAGCATCACGTAAGCCGCAGGCTTGGGTTGTGCAGCCGGGTGTCATTGCTTTGGGATAAAAATAAACTAAAACACGTTGACCTTTGAAGTCAGATAAATTAATGGGTTCGCCATCTTGGTCAGGAAGGCTGAATTGTGGGGCCTTGTCTCCGGCTTTCAATGGACTCATCACTTATTCTCCGTTTAATCGTTTTGATTTAAATGATCTTGTACGATAATACTGCCTTGTGCATTTAATTCTGTACATAGGTGATGAAAATTTTCTTTAAATATCGTGCCATTGTCATCAACTGGGTTGTGACCTGTAATTTGGATTTGCAGGCGAGCTGGGTGATTTCCTTCGGCTGGGTGAGTTTTTGATACCAGTTCTGCGATATTAAGATCTTGGGTCGTGAATAAACTGGTGAAACGCTCAACAATGCCCGGTGAATCATCTACATCCACTTTAACGGTGATGATCGAAGGAAATTTTTTCTGGATACCGCATCGGGTACGTTTCATCACTATGAGTAATTCAAGTTCTGCACCCTTCTGCGGCAAGGTAGATTCGATCAAGGTAATGGCGTTCCAGCTACCAGATAGCAACATGATGAAAGTAAATTCTTCGCCAAACATAGCTAAACGGCTGTCTTCAATATTACAGCCGCATGTACTGACGAGGCGGGTAATGGTATTGACAATGCCGGGACGATCGGTACCTAAGGCAGTGATCACTAAAAAATGCGGTTCTGATGTTGGCAAAGCGATTTTCCTTTAATTTTAGTCAGTGTGTGCTGTCTATAGTTGTGTTTTAACATAAAAAATGATCAAGAGAAGGTCAATCGCATTTGTTTAAGAGAGCAAAATTATAATTTATGTTTAATCGGCTACACTTGATATTAACAAAATTCATTGAAATCGTGTGGTTAAAGAGTTTTCTTCCGTATAACAAGAAAGTACCATTAACTTCTTATTTGCAGTTTTAGGTTTAACTAAGGGGAAATGGCAATGGTAAGCAATCATTCTGGTTTTACAGGCAGTATAGTTGCATTGATAACTCCGATGGACTCAGATGGTCAGATTGATAAGACCAGTTTGAGAAAATTAGTTGACTATCATATCGCCAGTGGCACGTCTGCGATTGTATCTGTTGGAACAACAGGCGAGTGTGCAACACTTAACCATGACGAACACGTTGATGTTGTACTGACAACACTGGAAATGGCTGATGGGCGTATTCCGGTGATTGCAGGAACAGGGGCAAACGCGACAGCAGAAGCTATCTCTCTGACCAACCGTTTCGAAAATACGGGGGTTGTGGGTTGCCTGTCAGTCACACCTTATTATAATAGACCCTCACAGGAAGGTTTATATTTGCACTATCAGGCAATCGCTGAGAATACTGACTTACCACAAATTCTGTATAATGTACCATCTCGTACCGGATGTGATTTATTGCCACCGACAGTCGCTCGCTTAGCGAAATTGAAAAATATTGTTGCGCTTAAGGAAGCGACAGGGAACTTAAGTCGTGTTAGTCAGATCCAAGAATTGGTTAGCGATGAAGATTTCATTCTTCTGAGTGGTGATGATGTAAGTTTTGTCGATTTCATGCAGCTTGGTGGTAAAGGGGTTATTTCTGTCACGGCAAATGTTGCGGCAGCGGAAATGGCACGGATTTGTGAATTGGCTGGGCAAGGTGAGTTTTTGCAAGCTCGTGAACTGAACAGCCGACTGATGGAGTTGCATCATCAATTATTTGTTGAACCTAGCCCGACACCAGTGAAGTGGGCGTGCCGTCAATTGGGGTTGGTTGCCGATGATACATTGCGTTTGCCAATGGTTCCGCTAACGCAGGAAGGGCAAATTCCAGTTGGTAGTGCCTTAAAAATAGCTGGATTACTGTAAAATTTTAGGGAATTTTAATGGCAACATTATTGCAAAAATCGAAGGTTATGAAGATTGCTGGTTTGTCGTTGGTGGTTTTTTTAGCTGCCTGTACCAGCGATCAGCGCCATAAACGTGAGGTAAATGGGGATCAATCCTATCTTGACATGCCACCTCTGAAACTATTGAACGTCCCTGCGGGAATGACATTACCACTGCAAAATGGTGAGTATAATATTCCGACAACGACTACCGCGGGGGCTGTGGGTAAAGATTTGGATATCCGTCCCCCACTGCAAGCTCTTGCATTGTTGACGGGTTCCCGCGTTGAAAATAGCGCTAACAGCAGTAAGTTGTTGCTTGAAAACACGCCAGAACACCATAACTTATGGTCTCAGATAAACAAGTTGTTGACGGAAAAAGGGTATAAGATCAGCCAGAAAGATGATGCTGCACAAACCTTAACGACAGATTGGATTACATGGCAACGGGCGGATGAAAATGTTCCTTATCAGGGACGTTACCGTATTTCAGTGGCCAAACAAGATTACCAAATAGCACTATCTGTTGCGAACGAAGGTTTGAAACAGGGAGAAAAGGAAATTACCGATCCGGTAAAAATCCAGCGTTACAATGTCGTAATGCTTAATAAATTGGCGAGTGACTTAAGCCAGCAACAAGAAGCCGCGGGCTTGAGTAATGCTAAAAATTCAGGCCCACTATCGGTACAAAGTGGCAGTGATAATACCGGATTACCGCAAATTATCGTGCGTGCACCATACAATATCGTCTGGAACAGATTGCCATACGTGTTGGAAAGCATCGGTATGAAAGTCACGGATCGTACTCGTTCTACCGGAGCGATAGAGGTGACTTATGAAGAACTTAGTTCCTCTGACTGGAAAGCGCTGGGAGTCGAAGCGCCTTCCATCCGCGGAGGAAATTATAAGTTACAGGTGGGTGATTTGGACAACCGAAGCAGCCTGCAATTTATCAGCGACAAAGGTAAGCCGCTGACTCAATCTGAAAATGATCAAATGGTGGCTGCGCTGGAAGCTGCGTTTAGCCAATCCAAAGATAAGTAATCTATATAAAGGGGCCTAGGCCCCTTTATATTTTGGGTACGTTTTTTGTTTAATTAGTTACGTTTAAAGACGTTATATTTCTGGAGTGTAAAATGCAGAAAAAAGCTGAGCTGTATCGTGGAAAGGCAAAAACAGTGTATACCACTGATAATCCTGACTTACTTGTGCTGGAATTCCGTAATGATACATCAGCATTGGATGGTGAACGTATTGAACAGTTCGATCGCAAAGGAATGGTGAATAATAAATTCAATCATTTCATTATGAGTAAACTGGAAGAAGCGGGCATTCCGACACAAATGGAACAACTGTTGTCAGATAATGAATCCTTGGTGAAAAAATTGGATATGGTGCCTGTTGAGTGTGTTATTCGTAACCGTGCCGCAGGCTCCCTTGTGAAGCGTTTGGGGGTGGAAGAGGGAATAGTGCTTAATCCGCCACTGTTTGATCTGTTTTTGAAAGATGATGCCAAACACGATCCTATGGTTAATGAATCCTACTGTGAGACATTCGGTTGGGTGAGCAAGGCGCACTTAGCTGAGATGAAACGTCTGAGCTACAAGGCCAATGAAGTATTGAGCAAACTGTTTGATGATGCAGGCTTGATTCTGGTGGATTTTAAGTTGGAATTTGGTTTGTTCAAGGGCAAGGTTATCTTGGGGGATGAGTTTTCACCGGATGGCAGCCGTTTATGGGACAAGCAGACGATGGATAAAATGGATAAAGATCGTTTTCGCCAAAGCCTCGGTGGCCTGATCGAAGCGTATGAGGAAGTTGCACGCCGTATTGGCGTTATTTTGGACTAGTGACGCAAACGATTACTTAAAGAATATAATATAAAATAGGCAGGATGCTCCAATAATCAAAAGGGCATCCTGTCACTTGTCTTGCAGGTTGGATAAACTTTAAAGTAGGGATTTGGTTATTTGCTTCCAGCCTTTTTGGTGCATACAGCCGTAATAAAATTCGCTTCTAGAACCCTCGTTGACATCCGTCACATAGCTTTCGATCATGGGAACATTTTGACTGTAGTAACCGTTTTTTCCACATTGCTCTTTATTGAAACAAGGTTGCTGCACCATTTTCAGTGTTGATCTTTGGGCAACTTCATTTTTGATAGGAAATTGTTGTAATGCTGATAATCTGCATTCAACTTTTGCTTCACTGAAAGGAACAGGATTACTACTTGCAGGGACCCATTGAGTGGTGCAACCCGCTAAAGAGAGACAGATTATCATGGAAGAGGTTAATTTTTTCATATTCATATCGCTTATACGCACGCATATTAGCTGCAAGGCACTTCTTACAACCTTTCTGCATTTCCCTTGGTAAAAAGGCGTTGGTGTTTAAAAGGTTAACTCTCAAGAAACAGGAGTTGTATCTTGGTTTATATGGTTAATTATTTATTAATGTGATTGTTTAAGACAAGGATGTTAACAAACTACCCGTTGTTGCGCTATTACCCAATTTTGGGATGGCTCTTTATAAATATTTTTGATTAAGTGCAAAAATTTTAAGTTATCATCTTTTCCATGCCAGAATTTATATTGCCTGGCCTAAAAATTCTATCGGAGTTTACAGGAAATAAAAACTCATGAGTCATATCGATCCTACTTTACTTATTTTGCTCGTGCTTGCCGGGCTTGGCATCATCAGCCATAACATGACAGTGACACTTGCCATGTTATTTCTATTGGTAGTGCGTATTACGCCATTGAATCAATTTTTCCCTTGGGTGGAAAAGTACGGCTTGACGATAGGTATCCTGATTCTGACTGTAGGAGTCATGGCACCTATCGCAAGCGGGAAAATCTCCGCACAGGAAATTTTTAGCTCTTTCTTAAATTGGAAATCACTGCTGGCTATTGTTGTGGGTGTCCTGGTGTCATGGCTGGGAAGCCGTGGTGTGGCTCTGATGTCTGGTCAGCCTTCTACCGTGGCTGGATTATTGGTCGGCACTGTATTGGGCGTGGCCTTATTTAAGGGAGTTCCGGTAGGCCCTCTGATTGCCGCTGGCATTTTATCACTTATGATTGGTAAGTCGTGATCATGCGGGTAGCCATTTTAACCACCAGATATTTCACCTGTTATACAGTTCACTTTATGGATAGTTCGTACTATGTATAGCGTATGGGCAATGTTGCAGGCACAGATGCAACAACAGGGACAGCGCCGTTTAGTTGTTTTGAGTGGTGATCCGCAATGGAGTGAATGGATTGTCAATCAGCTAACAAAACAGTTTCAAGGGGACTGGTTAACGGTTTCAGCTCATGTGTCTGGGGCCATTGAGCCAACAAAAGCCGCCAACTTGCTTGGCCGTGAATTCTTGCATGGTGTTTTTGATGCGACTCAAGGGCTTAATGCTGAAGCATTGGCGATACTGGCTGGCACACTAAAAGCGGGAAGCTGGTTGGTGATGCGCGTACCAGCCTGGTCACAATGGCCAGAACAGCCTGATGAAGATAGTTTGCGCTGGAATGAATCGGCAGATGTTATTTCGACACCTCATTTTATTCGTCATATTCAGCAGCAAATCCTGGCCTTTCCTGAAGTATTATTATGGCGTCAGGAAATACCTTTGCAGCTATCTCAGATATCACCATTGCCTGCAACCGGAGCGTGGCAGAGGCCTGATGGCAAGCCTACGGTAAGCCAGCAATCTATTCTTGACGAATTGTTACAGGCCACACGAGGCGTTTGGGTGATCACCGCACCACGGGGACGGGGAAAATCGGCTCTGGCAGGAATGTTAGTGCGATATTGGCAGGGGAAATGCTGGCTATGTGCCCCTGCCAAAATAACCACAGAAGTTATTCGACGTTACTCTGCTATCACAGATTCTGTTGAGCAGAAATCGTCAGAGCAAGAAACGCCTTTTTGGTCAGTTGACAATTTGTTGAAATATTGCCGAGCGAAAAAAGGTCACTCGGAAAATAAAAGTGATGCTGATTGGTTATTGATTGACGAAGCAGCCGCGATCCCAACGCCACAATTAGCCGAATTAATTCGCCATTTTCCACGGGTATTGTTGACTTCAACCGTTCAGGGCTATGAGGGAACGGGACGTGGTTTTTTATTGAAACTTTGTGCTGAATTGCCTGACTGCCATATTCGTGAATTGAAAACCCCTATGCGCTGGGCTGAACATGATCCATTGGAAACGTGGCTGGATAGTGCGCTGTTATTCGATGATAAATCGTTCGTTTATGACACACGATTAAACGCAGAAGAATTACATTTTCACGCGATCTGTCAGCCTGAATGGTTACAACAGGCTACATTACTGCGCCAATTTTATGGCTTATTAACCAGCGCACATTACCGTACCTCTCCCCTTGATCTGCGGCGATTAATGGATGGTAACGGAATGACATTTTTGGCAGCCCTTTCTGGTTCTCCAAAACATGATCAACGATTGATTGGTGTTTTGTGGATGGTGAACGAAGGTGGTTTGTCACAGACATTAGCACATGAGATCTGGGCAGGACGTCGGCGACCAAGAGGTAATTTAGTGGCTCAATCCCTGGCGGCACATGGCGGTTTTCCGCAGGCGGCAACTTTGCGATCGCAGCGAATCAGCCGTATTGCTGTGCAGGCTCAATATCGCCGTCGTGGTATCGCACAACATTTGATAATCCAACAATGTCAGGAAGCCAGTAAACAAAAGCTGGATTTTCTCTCTGTCAGTTTTGGTTATACCGCTGATTTGTTGGCTCTTTGGCAAAAATGTGGTTTTCGCTTGGTGAGAATGGGAACTTATCGAGAAGCAAGCAGTGGTTGTTATACCGCAATGGCTGTTTTGCCTTTGAGTGAACAGGGAAAACGATTTACCCAACTCGCACAACTGCGATTAGCCAGAGATGCCAAAGGATTGGAATCGTTACTCGGTTTTACCTTGCCGGTTGAGCATGATAGTGACGAACAGCTCAATGACAGTGATTGGCAGGAATTGGCTGGGTTTGCATTTGCTCATCGTCCTTTGTCAGCGTCCTATTTTGCATTACAGAGATTACTGTTGAAGAGCAGCTTGACCTTGCCTGCGCTGAGAAAGCATCTTCAACAGCGGCTAAGTATCGAACAATGTGTTAGCGACTTATCGTTAAATGGCCGTAAGGCCCTATTAAAACAGTGGCGTGAAGAGACTGCTGATGCATTGGCAAGCATTGATAAAATACTTGCCAAGCACTGGAGAGACTGGGTTATTTCTTACGATCCTGCTGCGGCCAATCATCCTCATCATCCCATTGAGCATTAAGATCTCGGTGCGGGGGCAATTCGGGTTTGTTATCTAAGAAAGATTTCTTATCGACGCGGCTTAGTGCTTTTACTGCATTAACAATAATGCCGACGAGCACTAACAGAACAATCCACCAATAATCTATCAACCATTGCATGGTATTTTCCTCAGAGTGTTTGGAGCCTCTTCCATGAGGCTCAGGAGCCTAATGAATTATTTTTATACCAATCCAACTTTAAGTTGCAGCTTGCAAATCAATGTGATTATTTATATCTCCCCGCTATGCGGGGAGATATAAGACGCATCTTGAAAGGTGGTTGGTATATCTGCTAATTATTTTCATAACCAGCTGTTCTGCTATTTTCCTGATTTATCGTTTTCTTAATCTATTGTCCTGATGTATTTTTCAAATATATAGGATAGATTGGTTTTTAACCAGTTTATGCCGGCAATATCACGACCTTCCCAGGCACTCAATAGAACTCGTTCATCGAATAAATTTTCGGCTTCATGGGATAATGGCCAATAGCTGATATGCCACGGTTCATAAGCTACACCTGCATCGTGGCGCGTAAAAGGACGGTAGAAATCATATTGGGACATATTTTCTGTCAGCCAATGGGTTAATGGCTCAAAGTATCCGCCGTTTTCATACTCCCACGGTTCTAGCTGCAATTTGTTACCTTCTGGTAGCAGAAAGGGATCATAAATATCCAGCTCCGTACCCCAATGATGACGGCTTGCTCCTGGCAAGGCTGACCAACGAAGAATGGCTTTACAACGTTCCCCTTCATCCATTTTCAAGATATCAAGGGGCTGGCTATTTTCATCTAATACTGGCCGCTGACCGCGGAATTTTTCATTCCAGATAGTTTGTTGGCGTGTGAAATCGCGAAACGAACTGGCAGGTTGCAGCTTAAAACCTGCTTTGGCAGCGGCTTTTTGCATGGCAAGAAACGCTTTGGTGGCATTAAACTGCAAACGGTGATTGCCGGTCAGCGTAACCAGGTGATCCGTGGACAGGCCAGTCAAAGTTTCAGATGTCATCATTGGATTAATTGCTCCATGATACGTTGATAAATAAGGCTCAATGTTTGTAAATCAGTTACTTTGACACATTCATTGGTTTTATGGATGGTGGCATTAATTGGCCCCAATTCCACAACCTGAGCTTCCATTCTGGCAATAAAACGCCCATCTGATGTACCGCCACTGGTTGATAGCTCGGGTTTATAACCACAATAGTGCTCAATGGATCCCACTACAGTGTCAACAAGCTCCCCTTTGCAGGTCAGGAAAGGCTGGCCTGATAACCACCAGTCAATCTCATATGTTAGATGATGCTTTTTCAGCATATCTTCAACCTGTTGGCGGATCTCGCTATCTGTCAGTTCAGTGCTGAAACGGAAATTAAATTGCACCCACAGTTTACCGGGAATAATGTTATTACTGCCGGTTCCTGCCTGAATATTGGCGATTTGCATACTTGTGGCAGGGAAAAATGCATTGCCGTTGTCCCACTGAGTATTGACGAGTTCTTGCAGAAAAGGCATGGAACGATGGATAGGATTATCTGCTAACTGTGGATAAGCAACATGCCCTTGGGTGCCAAAGATAGTTAAGCTGGCAGTGAGTGATCCCCGTCGTCCATTTTTGATCATATCTCCAAGGTATTTCTGGCTGGATGGTTCACCCACCAGGCAATAATCCAAACGTTCATGGCGGGACATTAACGCTTCAACCACCTTAACTGTCCCATTGGTGGCTTTGGCCTCTTCGTCGGAGGTGATCAGAAAAGCCAGACGACCTTTATGCGCAGGATTTTCTGCGACAAAACGTTCAGCGGCAACCACCATTGCCGCCAGAGAGCCTTTCATATCTGCGGCGCCACGGCCATACAGCATTCCATCACGGATAGAAGGTTCGAAGGGCGGGGTTTGCCATTGTGAGATATCGCCAGCAGGCACCACATCGGTGTGTCCAGCAAGAGCAAAAGTCACTCCGGTGCCACGATAAGCCCAAAAGTTCTGGGTATCGCCAAAAGGCATTCGTTCTATTGTGAAACCGATGTCTTGCAGGCGCTGGATAAGCAGTTCCTGACAACCTTGATCATCTGGGCTGACAGAAGAACGCTTGATTAACTGCTGAGCAAGGTCAATTACCGGACAAGTCATGATGCTCTCCTCATCTAGTCATGCGAGAAAAATTGTTGATATTGTTCTGCCTTGAAACCGAGTAAATACTTTTCTGTTCCTGCGCTTTTTGAATTTTCTGAGCCTGAAACCAATAGAGGGCGTTTTATGATTGAAGGGTGCTCCAGCATGAGCGCCTTGGCAGCATCTGCATTGTTAATCGTGGCTTTTTGCTCATCGGGCAATTTGCGCCACGTTGTGCCACGGGTATTCAGGAGCGATTCCCAGCCAACTTGCTCAATAAATGATTGAAGTAATTCAGGGGATAGACCATCCACCCGATAATCATGGAATTGATAAGGTATTTTTTGATCGTCTAACCAACGACGCGCTTTTTTTATGGTATCGCAGTTTTTGATACCGTAGAGAATGGCTATTTTGTGAGAAAGGGTATCTGAATGAACAGGGGTATTTGACATGATGAGAGCCTTGATTTTGTCTTGTTCAACATATCCGACATAATGCGGGAAATTGGCCATTTTATCCAGATAACGCGTTTTTTGCGCATACTTTCTGCCTGCTTTTCCTGGCATTGCTGCTTCGGGTGTTTAAATTATCGACAAATGTGTATTTTCTTCATTGAAAGTAATAAATTTATAGATAATACCCTTATTTATTATATGTAAAATTAATTTTATTCTAATTAATTTATAATTCTTGATAACTCACAATTTCCCCATCGGTAAAAATGAGGGAAATTGTGTTTCGTATTGGGGCGTTAAGCAACAAGCCAATGTTAAATGAACTCTGTTTTTCTGTGTTTTAGATAGATGATAGTGGCTTCGAGGCGGGAACGTGATTTAAGCTTTTTCAATAAGTTACGGGTGTGGACTTTCACCGTTTCTTCTGAAATAAAAAGGAAATCAGCAATTTCTTTATTTGTCATTCCTTCTGCAATTTCTTTTAAAACATCTAATTCACGTTTGGTTAATTTTGATAACGGATCAACATAAAGATGGCGAGTGGATAAATATTGATGGGCTTTTTCACTGAACACAGCATGACCATCGATAGCTTTTTTTATGTTGTTCAATAAAGAGGTAAGCTCGATATCTTTTAATAAATAACCATTCGCACCGGCATCAACTGCGTCGTAAATATCACTTCTGTGATCTGAATCGGAGAGTACGAGGATATAAGAAGTAAGCCCTTTACGGCGAAGAGATTTAATCGTATCAATCCCTGAAAGGCCATTGATTTTCAAATCCATCAGAATAATATCAGGTTTTATTTGGCAAGCAATATTAATTGCGTCTTCACCATTGCCAGTTTCGGCAGTCACAATGAGTTCTCGTTCTAATTCAATCAACCCTTTTAAACCGTGACGAATGATTGGGTGATCATCAACTATCATGACTGAATGATTATGCATATTCTTTCTCCCCACATAGAAATGCAGATTTATGTTTAATAAAACATAAAAGACAGATTTCTGTTTTATGTTAAATTGCTGTGTAATTTTTATGGAGTATATTGAATCATCGTTAATGAGATTCTGGAAATATATCCTGATATAAAAATAGAAATGTCGCAAACAGGTTTAACCACTTAGATGAAATGAAATTCACTTTCATAATAAAATGTGTTTCCTTAATTGCTAATCATTTTCCAAATAAATTTGGAGGAATATTTTATAGATTAAGTTTTGTTTTTGTAAACTTATTTTAAATATTAATTTAAAAATATATCATTAATTAATTTATCAGTTTATTAATTGGCGGTAAAATACCTCAATGTGGGTATCCATGGATAATATCCATATAATATTAATTAACGTAAGGCCAATCATTTGTTTGTTTTTTGCACCTTGATTTTAAGAGGGATGAACAAAATGCTGCTGACATCATGATTTAACTTTCCGTAACTATTATACTGGAGCGGTTTTTACTAAGACATGACGCGTAAGGGATCTGATGATGGATGAAAAATTAAAACAAAGCGCTCTTGATTTTCATGAGTTTCCACAACCTGGAAAAATCACGGTTACACCAACCAAGCCACTGACAACGCAACGTGATTTGGCATTGGCATACTCACCGGGTGTTGCTGCACCTTGTCTTGAAATAGCAGAAGATCCTTTGGCGGCGTATAAATATACAGCACGTGGCAATCTTGTTGCGGTTATCTCTAATGGCAGCGCTGTATTAGGATTGGGTAATATCGGTGCATTAGCCGGTAAACCTGTTATGGAAGGGAAGGGCGTTCTATTTAAGAAATTCTCTGGTATTGATGTTTTTGACATCGAAGTGGATGAATCCAATCCTGACAAATTGATTGATATCATCGCAGCGCTGGAACCTACTTTTGGCGGAATCAACCTCGAAGATATTAAAGCACCGGAGTGTTTCTATATTGAGCAGAAGCTCCGTGAGCGCATGAAAATTCCGGTGTTCCACGATGATCAACATGGTACAGCCATTATCTGTACCGCCGCCGTGCTGAATGGATTGCGGGTAGTTAATAAAGATATTGGCAAAGTGCGCATGGTGGTATCGGGGGCTGGCGCCGCCTCAATTGCTTGTATGAACCTGCTGGTAGCATTAGGTTTGAAACGTGAAAATATTGTCGTCTGTGACTCAAAAGGGGTTATTTATCGTGGCCGCGAAGAGAACATGGAAAAGACCAAGGCGGATTATGCTATTGAGGATAATGGCAGCCGTACATTGGCAGATGTGATCCCTGATGCTGATATTTTCCTGGGATGTTCCGGGCCAGGCGTATTGACACAAGACATGGTGAAAACCATGGCAAAAGCTCCGCTCATTATGGCACTAGCCAATCCAGAGCCAGAAATTTTGCCACCATTGGCAAAAGCAGTACGCCCTGATGCCATTATTTGTACTGGCCGTTCTGATTTCCCTAATCAGGTGAATAACGTTCTTTGCTTCCCATTTATTTTCCGGGGCGCATTGGATGTTGGGGCCACAACCATCAATGAAGAGATGAAACTTGCCTGTGTGCACGCCATTGCTGATCTTGCACTGGCTGAACAAAGTCAGGAAGTTGCTTCCGCTTATGGCGATCAAGACCTGTTCTTTGGTCCCGATTACATCATTCCAAAACCCTTTGATCCGCGCCTGATTGTAAAAATTGCACCGGCGGTAGCGAAGGCGGCGATGGAATCAGGTGTGGCAACCCGACCTATTACCGATTTCGGGGCATATATTGAGAAACTCAATGAGTTTGTCTATAAGACCAACTTATTTATGAAACCAATCTTTTCCCAAGCCAAAAAAGAGAAGAAACGGATTGTATTGGCAGAGGGGGAAGATGTTCGTGTGCTGCATGCGACCCAAGAACTTGTCTCCCTTGGGCTGGCATTCCCTGTCCTGATTGGCCGTCCTAGCGTTATTGAAATGCGGATTAAAAAGCAGGGACTGCATATTGAAGCGGGTAAAGATTTTGAAGTGGTGAATAATGAAAATGATCCACGTTTCAAAGAATATTGGCAAGAATATTATCACATGATGAAACGCCGTGGTGTCTCGCAAGAGCAAGCACGTCGGGCAGTGATTGGTAATCCAACGCTGATAGGCGCAATCATGGTACACCGTGGTGAAGCGGACGGCCTGATTTGCGGTACTGTTGGCAGTTATGGTGAACATTACCAGATTTTGAAAGATGTGTTTGGTTTCCGCCAGGGAGTGCATACGGCAGGCGCTATGAACGCCTTGATGTTACCGACAGGAAATACATTCATTGCCGATACTTATGTCAATGAAGATCCAAGCCCAGAAGAGTTGGCAGAAATTACGTTGATGGCGGCTGAAACTGTTCGCCGTTTTGGTATTGAACCTAAAGTAGCCCTGTTATCACGTTCAAGTTTTGGCTCTTCGGACTGTGATTCTGCGCAAAAAATGCGTAAGGCACTGGCATTGGTTCAGCAGATAGCTCCATCACTTGAAATTGACGGTGAAATGCACGGTGACGCTGCGTTAGTGGAAAGTATCCGCCGCGATATCATGCCAGACAGTCCGTTGAAGGGAGCTGCAAACCTGTTAATTATGCCAAATATGGAAGCGGCGCGTATCAGTTATAACTTGCTGCGTGTCACCAGTTCAGAGGGGGTAACAGTTGGCCCAGTCTTGATGGGGGTTGCGAAACCTGTTCATATCCTAACACCGATTGCTTCTGTACGCCGTATCGTGAATATGGTGGCGTTGGCGGCGGTTGAAGCACAAACAGCACCGCTGTAAAAATAACATTTGTCAATTCCCTGCCTACCGTGAGTTTGGGATAAGTGAGTAAACTACCCTGTTAGGTTTGTGCTTAACAGGGTAATTTTTTATAAATGATTCTCATTATCTATAATATGCGGGCAATTTTTCTTTGAATGATTAATAGTTATGCAAATGTTTACCCGTATAAAATCGACTCTTTTGATCGGTTCTCTTCCGTTTTGAGCGTGAATATGCTGATTTTGTCTGGTTTATACCCAACGTAAGTAAAAATATAACTAAATAATAGTAAGTATCACAAGGAAGTGGACTTACCAACAAATAAAAATAGTTTTCATTTATATATTGAATTGATTATCATTCACTTCCATTCATTATTGACATAATGTGCTATAAGCGATGTTGACGTACACCACGTATCAAAATGCTCACTCTGGTCATGCGGCAAAATCTTTTCTCGCTGCGATTACACTTCATGCCTTGTTCGTAGGATGGCTGGTCTACAAACCAAAGGATGTGGATTTTGAGGAGTTTCTTCCTCCTCCGGCGGTGATGGTGGAACTGTCAGTGCAGACAGAAGCGTTGCAAAAAATACAAAAACAACCAATTGGCATTGAGCAGCAGCTATCTGTTGCCAGCAAGCCGCAGGAGAGCAAAGTTGACAAAATTAACATGCCAAAATTGGATGTAAATGAAAATGCCCTGCTGTTGGTGGATAAGCAGAAGAAAAACAAGAAAGAACAAGATGCACCGAAGAAAATTCAGCCTGTTAAGCGAGTGAAAGCGAAAGAGCAAGAAAGTGAAAAATCCCACAGTAGTGCTGCGCCAGCAACCAGCCATGCGATGGCCGATAATGTGACTGAACGTACCGCTGCATCCTATGAGAGCAATTCTGATGCCATTGCCGATGCCAAAGTCGTTTGGCAGGCAGAGGTAGCCGGACACTTAAACCGTTATAAAAAATATCCAGAAGATGCCCAGAGAAGAAGACGAACAGGGCGCCCGATGGTGAAATTTACGGTTAACCCATTGGGTGTTGTGATTAATAGTGAACTTACTCGACGTTCAGGAACTAATTCACTGGACAAGGAAGCCAGGATGGTGTTGGAAAGGGCACAGCCTTTGCCTAAGCCACCTGAAGCCATTTTAACTAATGGCAGTGTTACGGTTGAACTGCCAATAGATTTTTATTTATCTCAATAAAAATATAGTGTTAACGGCATATCACAGCATATATAACGCTGATCTAAACGGGGCGCGTAATATTTTAGTGGCAGGGCATACCGTGCTAGCTGGTGGAGGAGCGGTGCGGCCAAGCCGTTCGTTGAAGCAGGAACCCACCGAAGTGAGTCAGATTTCCGTCTAAACACCGTAGGGATCCTCGTCCTTCAGGGCGAGGAGGGTGTCAATCATTGATAATCAACTATAACTTTCATTTCACGCCTTACTGGACAAGGAGTGTGATTTCTTTCACGTTTTATGTTCGAATAAGGTAAAAATAGGAAATATTCCTAGTTCAATTAGGACCATAGCTCAAGCCAATCTTCCTCTAGTTTTCTAAACTGGCCAGATAATAACTATATCTGCAAAATTATATTTACGAAAACTATAACTACGAAAATTTCTGCTTTCATGCGATTTGCCTTTTTCATTCTCACCTGCTTCAAAAAAGGCTCTTTTTCTCGTAGTTATCTAAGGATTTCAAATGCTTAAGATTCTAGAACAAATTCGTAAGCCAACACTGGATCTGCCAGTGGAAGTACGGCGTAAAATGTGGTTCAAGCCCTTTATGCAGTCGTATTTGGTCGTTTTTATTGGCTATATGGCTATGTATTTGGTACGTAAGAACTTTAACATAGCCCAGAACGATATGATCTCGACTTATGGTCTGTCGATGACGCAGCTTGGGTTGATAGGGTTAGGTTTTTCTATTACTTATGGTATTGGTAAAACTGTCGTTGCTTATTATGCTGATGGCAAAAATACCAAACAATTTTTGCCATTTATGTTGATCCTGTCTGGCATTGCCATGTTAGGGTTTAGCATGAGCATGGGAAATTCTGGCATCAGTATTTTCCTGATGGTGGCATTTTATGCGTTGAGTGGCTTTTTCCAAAGTATAGGTGGGCCGGCCAGCTATTCCACCATTACGAAATGGACGCCCCGTAACAAGCGTGGAACCTATCTGGGTTTGTGGAATATGTCACATAATGTGGGGGGAGCTGCTGCGGCTGGGGTTGCACTCTTTGGGGCCAATTATTTCTTTAATGGTCATGTGATAGGGATGTTTATTTTCCCTTCAATTATTGCCCTGATCATTGGTTTCATTGGATTGCGTTATGGTAGCGATTCTCCAGAAAGTTACGGCTTGGGTAAGGTAGAAGAGTTATTTGATGAACCTGTCAGCGAAGAAGATATCGCGGCAGAAGAAAACCAGATGACTAAACGTGAGATCTTTGTTGAATATGTATTAAAAAACAAAGTCATTTGGCTACTCTGTTTTGCCAATATCTTCCTTTACATCGTGCGTATTGGTATCGACCAATGGTCAACTGTGTATGCGTATCAGGAACTGGGACAATCAAAAGAAACCGCCATCACGGGTTTTACCATGTTCGAAATAGGGGCGCTGGTAGGGACATTAATGTGGGGATATTTGTCAGACTTGGCGAATGGCCGCCGTGCCTTGGTTGCTTGTGTCTCGTTAGGGTTGATTATTGTTTGTCTTGAATTCTACCAACATGCAACCAGTGAATACATGTATTTGGGTTCCCTGTTTGTGCTCGGTTTCTTGGTATTTGGTCCACAGTTATTGATTGGTGTGGCGGCTGTTGGCTTTGTACCGAAAAAAGCGATCAGTGTGGCTGATGGTGTTAAAGGAACATTTGCTTATTTAATCGGTGACAGCTTTGCCAAGCTCGGTTTGGGAATGATTGCTGATGGTGTACCTGTCTTTGGTTTAACAGGGTGGAAAGGGACATTTGTTGCCCTGGATACTTCAGCATTTGTATGCCTCTGTTTGCTTGCTTTGGTGGCTATTGCGGAAGAGAGAAAGATCCGAAAAGCTAAGAAAGCACATTAAACCAGACTAAAAACTTACTGATGCTGCTGTATATCCACAGTAGCATCTTTTCATCATTTTTTACCCTAATTTTCTATCTATTACGTACTATTGCGAAGCCATATCAATAAGAGTAGTTTAGTCGAATGCTTAACTCGATAATAAATGATGATGATTAAAGTCGCATTAGTTGATGATCATGTTGTTGTACGTTCAGGATTCGCGCAGTTGCTGAATTTAGAGCCTGATATTGAAGTCGTGGGAGAGTTCAGTTCATGTGCTGAAGCCAGACAGGGTTTACCGGGATCGGGTGCAACGGTTTGTATTCTTGATATTTCCATGAAAGATGAAAGCGGGCTTTCACTGCTGAAAGATCTTCCCTCAGGTATTAGCTGTATTATGCTGAGTGTGCATGATTCTGCCACTATGGTGGAAAATGCCTTGAAAGCAGGTGCGCGTGGTTATCTTAGTAAACGTTGCAGCCCGGATGAACTGATTCAAGCGGTGCGGACGACCGCCAATAATGGCTGTTATCTCACGCCGGACATTGTACTCAATTTAACGTCATCAAAGAGTAATCCGTCTTCATTAGAATACCTGACTAAACGAGAACGACAAGTTGGAGAGATGTTGGCGAGTGGTATGGATGTTAAAGCTATAGCAGCTGAATTGGGATTAAGCCATAAAACCGTACATGTCCATCGAGCCAATGCGATGAGTAAATTAGGGGTAACGAATAACGTTGGTTTGGCGAATTATTTTGCCACTAGTGATCTTTAATGCGTCAATATCTGATCAATTCATTTTGCGGCTGGCTATTGTTTTCTTGTTGGTGGTTCTGCTTATGGGTCATTGCCTACTATTTTGTCAATGATTCTGAATTGGCCATCCTATTTTTTCCTTTTGCTTTACGCCTCGGTATTGTTCTCCATACCCCCAAGCGTTATTGGACGACTATTTACAGCGCAGAATGGGGGCTTACCATTTGTTTGACGATCCTAATGGGACAACTACAATGGTTGACGGTGTTAACGGCTAGCATGGCCAGTTTTCCTCTTGTCTGGTTTGCCAGTCGCTATTATTGTGGCAATCAATGGCAGCGATTTGCAGTCATGGCTGGTATTATTCTGACAACATCCATGATTAATGTGGTGGCGATCAGTAATCATAATTCTGCTTTGAATATTGCATTTTTGGTGAGTTTAACCGGTGGTGTCATGTTAGTTCCTTTGTGCTATTTAGTATGGCACTATTTGTTCCAAAATATTTGGTTTCCTCTGACTGCTAATCTTGTATCACATCGTATTCAGTTTCACCTGAAGCACATTATTCTTTATAGTTCATTGTTTATAATAAATATTTTTCTTCAAGTCGGTCTGCCGAATGAGTTGCGTTATTTTGCCCCGTTTTGTCTGGCCATTCCTATTATCTTGTTGGCTTTTCGTTACGGCTGGCAGGGGGCGGTGGTTGGCACTTTGCTAAACAGTATTGCCTTGATTGCCGCGCGCAATGGTGTCTCAAATAATGGTATTTCGAATATAGAGATCACGGATCTCTTGTTATCATTGTTGGCTCAAACGCTAACGGGGATCATGCTGGGAATGGCGGTGCAGCGTCAGCGTGATCTTAATGCACAATTAAAGCGTCAACTTCATTGCAATCACAGCTTGTCCCGTCAATTGGTGAAAGCAGAAGAATCGGTAAGGCGGGAAATTGCGCGTGAACTGCATGATGAAATTGGCCAGAATATTACCGCTATTCGTACTCAGGCCAATATTATCCAGCGGGTAGAAGTTGCACCGATTAGCGCTAATTGTGCGAAAACTATCGAATCGTTATCCCTCAATGTTTATGATACAACTAAAGGGTTACTTAGTCGGCTGCGGCCTAAAATTCTTGATGACCTCGGTTTGAAAGAGGCTATTGAACAATTATTGCGGGATATGGAATTTGCATCCCATGGCATATTGGTAAATGTTTATTGGGAAACGGATTCAGCTATGGCAATTGCGCAACTAAGTGACACCACCCAAATTACGTTATATCGCCTTTGTCAGGAAGCGCTGAATAATGCCATGAAATATTCTCAAGCGGATCGTATTGAATTACATTTTTCCATCAACGGGATGATCCATGTATTAATCAGAGATAATGGTATTGGCTGTAAGTCTGAGGATCATATGAAAGGGTTTGGCTTACGTGGTATGCGGGAACGTGTGCAGGCGCTGGGTGGAACGTTCTCAATTCACAGTGAAAAACGACACGCTGATTCGACATCTTCGGGGACGGACTTGTCTATCACTTTGCCTAAACTTTAAAATACGCTTATGACAGCTTTTTCTCAATCCAGGCCGATACATGACGAGCCGCTATCTGCTGAAGAAATCCGGCAACAGTATCGCTACTGGCGCTTGCATATCATGCTGAGTCTTTATGTGGGATATGCGCTGTTTTACTTTACCCGTAAAAGTTTCAACTATGCGATGCCTGCCATGATAACCGATCTCGGCCTTGATAAAGGTGAGATTGGCCTGATTGGAACCCTGTTTTATGTCACTTATGGTTGTTCCAAATTTCTTTCCGGCATTATCTCTGATCGCTCCAACCCGCGTTATTTCATGGGAATCGGGTTAATTGCGACAGGGATCATTAATATCTTTTTTGGTCTGTCCAGCTCGATTGTGATGTTTACCTTTTTGTGGATATTAAATGCGTGGTTTCAGGGCTGGGGTTCGCCACCTTGTGCTAAATTGCTCACCAGTTGGTATTCTCGCTCAGAGCGTGGTTTTTGGTGGTCTTTATGGAATACATCACACCATACAGGCAGTGCTTTGGTTGCGTTGTTTATCGGTTTCTTAACATTACATTTTAGCTGGCGAGAAGGGTTTATTGTGCCGGGCTGTTTAGGTATTTTGGCCGGAATTTTTTTATGCTGGCGGTTACGTGACAAACCTACAACAATGGGGTTACCGACCATTGGCCAATTTCGTGATGATCATTTAGAAAAAATACAGGAAAATCAAGGGCAAGGGCTAACGACCAGAGAAATACTGAAAACCTATGTTTTTGGCAATAAATATATTTGGTTGCTTTCATTGAGTTACGTTTTGGTCTATCTCGTCCGTACGGTTATTAACGATTGGGGAAACCTCTATCTGACAGAATATCACCATTATGATTTAGTGAGCGCGAACGCTGTATTATCACTTTTTGAAGTGGGGGGATTTATGGGTTCGCTGGTGGCAGGCTGGGGATCGGATCGCGTGTTTGGCGGTAATCGTGGGCCGATGAATTTGATATTTGCGATGGGTATTTTCTTATCGGTGGCTGCCTTATGGCTGATGCCTATGACTGATTTGATTTTTCAATCCATTGGCTTTTTCGCCATTGGTTTTTTTGTTTTTGGCCCACAATTGTTGATTGGTATGGCTGCGGCGGAATGTTCCCATAAAGATTCAGCGGGGGCGGCGACGGGGTTTGTCGGCCTTTTTGCGTATACGGGAGCTGCACTTGCTGGTTATCCTTTTGCCATTATTTTAAAATATTATCATTGGAAGGGGGTATTTATCACTATTTCTGTTTGTGCTGTATTGATAGGTTTATTATTACTGCCATTCCTGCAAGCCCAGTTTCCCAGGCAGAAAATGCAGGATTAATGGGTAGTTAAAATTTATTAAGAAGGTGCATGTCGATTACACCATTCTTCCCTGGTTATTTCCCAGAACTCACAAGCATATTTTCCTGAAACGTACTCTTTTTCTTCCACTTTTATCAGCTTTTCACCTTGTGCTAATGAGATTTTTTTCGAACCGTGGTTAATACTGGCTTTTTGTGTTCTAAGAACGGATTTCCCCAGTACGTGAAACCAATAATCAGTCACTTTCTCACAGGCTTCGCGCATCAATCCTTGGCCTTGATGCTCCAGGGAAAGCCAAAACCCTCGGTTATTATCTTGCCGGTCATGTAACCCGATCACTCCGATGAGTTCATCGGGATGTTTTTTTATCCGAATAGACCATAGCCAGGCTTTTCCTGATTGTATGGCGGGAAAAGCCACCTTTTTAACAAAGTATTCTGCACCATCATTGGGATAAGGCCAGGGGACTGCACTGCTATCTAAGTATTTGACAACATCCCAATGAGGAAATTTTTGCTGAATTTGAATAGCGTCGTCATAAGCGAGTTTTTTTAATAGAAGCCGTTTGGTCTCTAGATTATCGTATGGCATATCATCCCCATTTGTAATGAAAGTGTTATTAGATGGTAAAAATAAATAGGGTGTTGAGAATAGTCAATATAATTTCTTTAACGCAGTCAGGCAGTGGAGTGTCACGTTTAAATTTCAAAAGCATGGAGTTTAAAAACGTATATATCAGAAATATGGTATAGTACGCCCCCTGATTTTCCCTATCCGTCGGAATGTTATGTCTTATCAATGTCCTTTATGTCACACACCTTTACTGTTTACTCACCACCAATGGCGTTGCGAGAATAATCACCAATTTGATTGTGCAAAAGAAGGGTATGTCAATTTACTGCCCGTTCAGCATAAACGCTCAAAAGAGCCTGGGGATAGTGTGGAGATGATGCAAGCGAGAAGGGCATTTTTGCACTCAGGCCATTATCAGATCCTGCAACAAAAAACGGTTGAGTTGCTTGATGAATATTTACCAGAAAAGGCTGAAACGTTGCTGGACATTGGTTGTGGTGAAGGTTATTACACCGCTGCGGTTCAAGAACAGCTGAATCTTCAGCGGAAATTGGCAGTGTTTGGATTGGATGTGGCGAAAGTCGCAATTCGTTATGGTGCCAGGCGTTATCCCGACGTTAATTTCTGCGTAGCATCTAGTCACCGGTTGCCATTTGCGGACAGTTCACTGGATGGTATTTTGCGGATTTACGCTCCCTGCAAAGCGGCAGAATTGGCCAGGGTAATGAAAACAGAGGGGATCGTCCTGACAGTAACACCAGGGCCTCGTCATTTGTATCAATTGAAAGAGCTTATTTATCAGGAAGTGCATTTACATCCTGAGAATCAGGAACAATGGGAAGAATTTGAATTAATTTCAACCGAAACGTTGGCCTATACCATGTCATTAAATGGTGAACAAGCACATAATTTATTGCAGATGACCCCTTTTGCCTGGCGGGCATCAGAAGAGGTTAAAACGCATTTGATATCAAGAGAACAGTTTGCTTGTGAAGCAGATTTTACGTTAAAAATATATCGACGTATTTGATAATAAAATAATTGCTGTCATCTTATAAACCCTATAAGTATGATGACAAGGGAACAAATCTCCGGAATATAACGAACTATACCAATCTAACTTCAAGATGCGTGTGATTTCTCCCACTTTGCGGGGGAGAAATCAGGTTTCATATTGTGTTGTAAATTGCAACTTGAAGTTTAATGCGTATATATCCGGAGTAAATTGAGTTAATAAAATAATAACCTTATTCCGCATACCAGAATAATTTAAGATGTTCGAATAATATATTGAAGCCAATGGCAATTAAGACCAATCCCCCAACTAACTCGGCTCTTTTACCCAATAGCGGGCCAATATAACGACCAATTAACATGCCTAATGTGGCCATAATCATAGTCATCAGGCCAATTGTCATGGCTGTGTGGAGAATATCAACTTGTAAGAAGGCAAGGCCGACACCCATTGCCATAGCATCCAGACTGGTTGCAATTGCAGTGAGAACCAATGCCGTTGAACTATGGCGTTGAGGAGTCGCTTGATAAGGCGTTTCAGGTTCACGTTTGAAACTATCAATTATCATGCGGCAACCAAGGATCAGGAGCAAGAAAAAGGCAATCCAATGATCCCATTCCATAATATATTGGCTGGCATACAGGCCCAATGACCAACCGATTAAAGGCGTACAGGCTTCAACCAAACCAAAGATGATACCTGTACGGATAGCTTCGCGAAAATGAGGGCGGTGAAGGGCGGCCCCTTTTCCTACAGCAGCGGCAAAAGCATCCATGGAAAGGGCAAGCGCGAGAATAAGTGTTGCATAGAGATTCATCAAAATAGCCTCGGTTGGGTGATTCCATACACACACAACACACCCCCAACCAACGGCGCTGTTATGTGTCTATGGTCTTGCCAACCGATTTATCCCCGTATCTTTCAAGCTGCGAATTTGTTAATTGTCACTTGAAATATAACGGGAATATAAAAACCTGGATGTTATTAGGTTCTTTAGGTATTCGTACCACGTTTTATTTTAAACGAGTATGTTGATACGAATTTTCCAGAGATTTTCTGGAACAGGCTACTCCCCAATGACTGCGACGGACAATATCATATTAAGAATAAAAGGCAAAAATATTTTGCCATAATTTTAAATATGAAAATGATAATGCTTATCGTTATCTATATCTGTTTTAGGAGGAAAATAAGACCAATATGAATTATTGATCTTATTTAATCGAATCTGCCAAGTTTAATCATCTGTTGTTAACCAGAAATTGATAAATTTTTTCTAAGTCATCCAGCTTTGTGACGGATATATATATTTTGTTTTGCCCTAAATCCATCATCAGAATGCCGTCTTCAGATAAATTCATTGCGTTAATCTTTTCATAAGAAAAGAAACGGTTGGCATAATAAAAACCCTGTTTTTTGAATATTAGTTTTGGTGAGCGAATATAACCTAAATATAATGTCACCAGGATGATAAATGTTAATAAATAGGTCGTGAACTGACTGCCATGTGATGTGACATTATTGTAAATAATAATAGCAATCAAAATGATAAATATCAGTGCATCAAGCCGCTGTTTTCTTTTGAGTTTGATATTTAACAGCGTTTTTCCTTTGAGCTGATTGATAATAAATTCATCATAAATCGCAAAAGCGAGCATTAATACAATTAAAACTATTAGAATAATATCATTCAAACTCATTTTTAATCCCTATTCTCTCACAAAGAAAGGGGAGGCAAAACCTCCCCCGAATATTCAAGTCATGCAGGAATATCAGCTCTAACCGAGGAAACCAAAACGGAAACCGACGATCCCCAGCACGAAAAAGCCGATGATAATCCATAACGGATTGACTTTCTTCCGCAGTAGCCACATACAGCCAAATGTTAACAACAATGGCATGAGGCCAGGCATTAACTGGTCAAGGATGGTTTGAACAGTAGTCACTTTCATCTCACCCGTGATTGGATCAGGCACTTCAGAAACCACGAGCGGAATATTCACTTTGGTCCATTTGTTGACGAGGGCACCCATGACAAACAAGCCGAGAATGGACGCACCTTCCGTCATTTTCTGCAAGAAGCCACCGCCCATATCTTTAACGATATCTAACCCTTTTTTGTAGCCATAAGCGACACCCAAGTAACGGGTAATTAATCGCACTAAATTAAACAGGATGAAAAACAGAACAGGGCCTAACAGACTGCCACTCATGGCAATACCGGCTCCCAGAGCGGCAAATACCGGACGAACAGTTCCCCAGAAAATAGGATCACCAACCCCTGCTAAAGGCCCCATCAAACCCACTTTGATACCGTTGATAGCCCCGTCATCAATGTCAGCTCCATTGGCCCGTTGCTCTTCCATTGCCATAGTGACACCCAGGATAGGCGCTGCAACATAAGGATGGGTATTAAAAAATTCCATATGTCGTTTGAGAGCTTGCTTCCTTTCTTCGGTATTCTCCGGGTACAGACGACGAATGGCAGGTATCATCGAAAAACAGAAACCGAGTGCCTGCATCCGTTCAAAGTTCCACGACCCTTGAAATAGGTTAGAGCGGAGGAATACACCACGAATATCGCTTTGTGTCAGCTTCTTCTGACCCATATTTGTTGCTTCTGACATGTTGTTCATCCTCTTAATCTAATTCGTTATCAAGGTCGTTTGGCGTATTGCCAGCAGAAGTGGCTGCCTGTGATTGATTATATTTAGGGCTAAGCTGGATATACAGGATTGCCATCACAATACCAATCACACCTAATGCCACAAGGTTGAAGTTAGTGAAGGCTGCCGTAACGAAACCAAGGTAGAAGAACGGCATCAGATAACCTGCACGCATCATGTTAATCACCATTGCATAACCGACAACCACGATCATACCACCGGCGATATTCAGGCCGCTGGTGACCACTTGTGGAATGGAATTTAACATATGCTGAACTTCAGATGTTCCTACGGATATTGCAACGATCAGGGCAGGGATGGCGATTCGCATAGCTTGAAGCAGCAAAGCTGAAATGTGAATGACGCTAATTGCACGAAGATTACCGTTTTCTGCGGCCTTATCGGCTGCATGTTGGAAACCCACAGTCAAGGTACGGACGATGATAGTCAGAACCTGGCCTGCTGCTGCCAGTGGAATAGCCAGTGCGATACCGGCACCGACATCTTGCCCACCAGCGATAACCAGGATGGTTGAAATGATGGAAGCTAATGCTGCATCGGGGGCGACTGCTGCACCGATATTCATCCAGCCAAGGGCAATCATTTCCAGTGTACCGCCGATGATAATGCCGGTTTTCATATCACCAAGCACTAAGCCGACTAATGTACAAGCAACTAATGGACGGTGGAATTGAAATTCATCGAGAATTGACTCCATACCTGCGATACAGGCAACGATGAATATCAACACAAGTTGAACAACGGTAATTTCCATTGTTTTTCTCCTATAACCAAATGTAATTTGGTAAGAATTTTGTTATTGACTAATGGTTAATAAAATGACATCTGTTCTGATGGCTAAACTTTTTTCAGTAGATCCATCATGTTCAAACGGGTATCACTGGCAACTTTACGGGCTTCAAGTTCTATGCCGCGTGAGTTCAGTTTTTCAAAGGCTTCAATGTCAGTTTTATCAACGGAAATCGCGTTGTTGATTTGGGTTTTTCCTTGGCGGAAAGCCATGCCACCGATGTTGATGGATTCGATAGCGACGCCGCCTTCGACAATACGCAGAACATCTGTTGGGTTGGTAAAGAGCAACATGACGCGTTCGTTAGCATATTTGGGGTTGTTATAAACCCGAACGCACTTAGCAACGTCTATGACATGTGCGCTAACGCCGGGAGGTGCGACTTGTTTCAATAAGGTAGAACGAACCGTATCCTGGGCAACTTCATCACTGACGACAATGATACGCTTGACGTTAGTTTCCTTAGTCCAACGGGTAGCAACCTGGCCGTGGATAAGGCGATCATCAATACGTGCGAGGGCAATCTTCATATGGCCACCCGCAGAGATTGCTGAAGCTGGAACGGCGGAGACAGGTGCAGCGGGTTTTACGGGTTCAGGTTTGGCAGGCTCTTCATCTTGTTTTGCTTTAAGGGCTCGAATACCTTCTTTGCCGGTTTCTAGTGCTACAGCAACCAGCTCTTCCATCGTTGGATCATCATCACGGCACATGAAAGCTTCAACCAGCATCGGAACATTGACACCCGTGACGATTTCGTAGTTGTCTTTATCAACCACGATGCGGTTTGCAGCATTGAATGGACTGCCACCCCAGGTATCGACGAAAAACAGTACGCCTTGTTCTGTATCAAGCGATTCCAGCTTGTGGTTGTATTTCTCGAATAACGTATCAGCATTTTCACCGGGCACAAAGTCGATGTAAGAAACATTTTCCTGTTCCCCAATCAACATCTCTGTAGTACGAAGCAGCTGTTCCGCCGCAGCCCCGTGTGTGCCAATCATAATGGCTATACTCACTTGTTTTCCCCTTTCTATCACAATTGAACTCAGACTACTGCAAGCTCATACTCAATATTTCTAATGTATTTAACTTCCTATTCAATCAATAGGATGGTAGTGAACATAAAACGGTCATGGTTTTATATTTTGTTACATAAGTAAATATATAGTTAGAGTATCATTTGCAGCCTTCAAGAAAATTGCTATTAGTCAGAAAAATTAAGATAGACTGTTTTGACAGGATAAAACAATATTTTATTCTGCATTTAAATAAATTTGTTTTTTAAAATTCTTTAAATTGGTTATTTTTTGGTGTTTATTTTTGTTTCCGGTAACATTTTATTAATTTTCTTATAAAAAAATTGCGATGTATTTACCGTAAAATGGAAAATAATGTACTTTAGTCACTCGTTTCAGCCAAAAAAATATCCCTACCAAATGGCAGGGATACTATTTCAGCTAAAATTTAAATGTAGAAAAAGGAGGCGATAATATCGCTTTCTGTCTAATGAGTAAGCAATGCTTACATTAGTCACACTGAACTTTTATCGCCAAACCACCGCGTGAAGTTTCACGGTATTTTGCGTTCATATCTTTGCCCGTTTCATACATCGTCTCAATAACTTTATCGAGAGAAACACGAGGTTCACTGGTACGGCGAAGTGCCATACGGGCAGCATTGATCGCTTTCACGGAAGCAATAGCATTACGTTCAATGCAAGGAACTTGCACCTGGCCTGCAACAGGGTCACAAGTCAGACCAAGGTTATGCTCCATGCCAATCTCTGCTGCGATGCAAACCTGTTCAGGGCTTGCGCCAAATAATTCGGCAATGCCGGCTGCTGCCATCGAGCAAGCTACCCCAACTTCACCCTGACAGCCAACTTCCGCACCAGAAATAGAGGCATTCATCTTATATAAGATACCAATGGCACCCGCAGCCAGGAAATAGCGGGTGTATAGTTCCGCTGTCACAGGCTCAATGCAATGGTTGTAGTAGGCCAAAACAGCAGGGACAATACCACATGCCCCATTGGTTGGAGCGGTAACAACACGGCCACCCGCCGCATTTTCTTCATTGACGGCCAATGCAAACATGTTAATTAAATCAACAACATTCATTGGGTCATTAGACAATTTATTTGATGATGTCAGCATACGCTGCAATGCAGCGGCACGGCGAGGAACACGCAATGGGCCAGGCAAAACCCCTTCTGTATTCAGGCCACGCTCAATACAAGCTTGCATAGTTGCCCATACGTCTGCGAAATACTCAGCAATTTCTTCTTTGCTGTGTAAATCCAATTCATTTTTCATCATCAAGCCAGAAACAGACAAGCCGGTTTTATTACAGTTCATCAACAGCTCAGCCGCAGAGCTGTAAGGGTAAGAAACCGGTTTGGAATCCTGGGATGGTTTGCCAAAATGTTCTTCATCAACAATAAAACCACCCCCGATGGAGTAGTAGGTTTTGCTGTAAACCTTTTTGTCACCTGCGAATGCATGAATTTGCATGCCGTTTTCGTGCAGTGATAAGTTATCGCTACGGAAGTTCATACCGCCATCGCGAGGAAAATCGACTTCGTGTAAACCATTTGCCAGCGGCAAACGTTCAGTTTGCTCAACATCACGAATAAAACCTGGGATTGAATCAATATCAACAGTTGCGGGCATGTTACCTGCCAGGCCCATGATGATAGCGATATCCGTATGGTGACCTTTCCCGGTTAATGAAAGTGAGCCGTATACATCAACAGCTACACGCGTGATAGAGGACATTACTCCTTGGTTTACAAGATCATCGACAAATTGTTTGCCTGCTTTCATAGGACCAACAGTATGAGAGCTGGATGGGCCAATACCCACCTTAAACATGTCGAAAACGCTAATCACGCCAGACTCCTTTAAAGAAGAAAGAAATATAGTTATTTATATAAAGCGCGCTACTTTACTGTTATTTGGTAGTGTTGATAAAGGAGTTTACAGTTTTTTTTTAATTATAATAGCAATTGATATGATTATGGATAAGTAATGCACAGTTTTGTGGTGTTTTAGAACGTTTTTTGTACTTGCTGGGCTAAGCGATAAATAATGGCTGCGGTTAATCCCCAAATCATATGCTCTTGGTGCCAATAAAAATAGACTCGTCGCTGTTGGTTGCGGTGTTTTATATCCAGATATCGATAATGGGGAAGGGAAAGTGCCTCAAGCAGCGGGATTTCAAAAATGCTTGCTACTTCTGCGGGATTGGTTCGAAAAGAGATGGGTTCGGTAATAAGCCCAATTATCGGAGTGACACGATAACCCCCAATACTATCCAAGGGGGCTAATTGCCCCAATATTTGCACTTTATTTTGTGGCAGGCTGACTTCTTCTTCTGCTTCGCGCAAAGCTGTGGCAATCAGAGAGGCGTCTTCAGGATCTGCCGCTCCACCCGGAAAAGCAATTTGTCCGGCGTGGGAGCGGAGGCTTGCGGAGCGTTGGGTGAATAACAGCGTTGGTTCTGGCTTACATATAATCGGTAATAATACCGCAGCATTTCGTTGGTTGCTGGCTAAATGTGCTG
The DNA here is from genome assembly GCF_037996785.1 of Xenorhabdus thailandensis. NCBI lineage: Bacteria > Pseudomonadati > Pseudomonadota > Gammaproteobacteria > Enterobacterales > Morganellaceae > Xenorhabdus > Xenorhabdus thailandensis. Next base: position 113,226 of record NZ_JBBMXF010000013.1, on the reverse strand, counting down.
GTTTTGCAGGAAGCTGCAATTGAAACCGATGAATGAAGTCAGAGAGCGATGTCATGATATAGATAGTTCCCCTAATTGAGGTAAGATCCGTCCGAGTTTATCAAATGTTTCCTGGTATTCTTTTTCAGCGATGCTATCTGCAACGATACCACCACCTGCCCAACAGTAAATTTTTTCTTTTTCTGTCAGCAAGGTACGAATAGTAATATTGCTGTCCATTGTACCGCAGAAACTAATGTAGCCAATAGCACCACAATATCCATGTCTGCGATGTGGCTCTAATTCTTCAATGATTTCCATGGCTCGGATTTTAGGGGCACCCGTAATTGATCCACCTGGGAAACAGGCCCGCAGTAAATCTGTGGCATGATATGTGTCAGGCAAAGTTGCTGTGATGGTGCTAACCAGATGGTGTACGGCCGGAAAGGGTTCAACAACAAATAATTCAGGGACTTTGACTGAACCTGGGGTAGCAACTCGCCCAATATCATTTCTCAATAAGTCAACAATCATCAAGTTTTCCGCGCGATCTTTGCGTGAGTTTGCTAATTTCTCAGCTTGTAATTGATCCTCTACAGGGTCTTGCAATCGGGGCAGCGTTCCTTTTATTGGGCGCGTCTGAATGTGATGATCTTTCAAAAGGATAAAACGTTCAGGTGAAACGCTGATAATGCAGTGCTCAGGCAAGCGGATAAAGGCAGAAAAGGGAGCCTGGTTGCTTTCATTGAGCTGGATAAATGCCTGCCATTCATCTCCCTTGTAATTAGCATAGAACCGCTGGGATAAATTGACTTGATAGCAATCCCCTTCTCGTAGGTAGCGATGGATATGAGCAATTTTTTCGTGGTATTGCTGTGCTGTCATATTCGATTGCCACGGACTTGTCAGGGAAAATTCTTCTTTTCTGGTTTCTCGCAGAGACTCTAACCATGTCAGCCGTTCGTCAATATCGTGGTAGCTTAGTAACGTTACTTTCTGTAGCTGATGATCAATAATTAATCCCCAATCGTAGATCCCTATAGCCATATCAGGAAAGCTCAGTTCATGGGTGGCTAATTCAGGTAACTTTTCGATACGTCGTCCGAGATCGTATCCCCATATACCTAATGCTCCTCCTTGAAAAGGGAGGTCCGGATCAAATTGAGCATTAATGTCCCAGATGCGAAGATAGTTTTTTAATAGCTGGAAGGGATCTTCTTTGGAAAGAGAAACCTTATCATTACAATTAATCTCGGTAGAGGTTCCTTGGGTGACAAGGGTTGTCACAGGTTCAGCGACAATAATATCAAATCGATTATGCGGATGTTCGGCGGTTCCAGAATGTAACAGCATGGCCCAGGGTAATGCAGACAAAGGGGCGAAATAGTGAATGGCGAGATCAGGAGAATACGGTAATTGTCGTTTTTGTAATGCAATTTTCATGGCGGAATCAATATTGGTGTTGAGCAATCCACAAGGAATAACATATTAATCCGCGGAGATTATCACACAATCTTGCTCCTGACTTGAGATAAAAACAGGCTATAATCGCCGTTTGCCATTAAGTGCTATGTTTTATTTGAGGTTATAACGATGTTTTCAGGTATGCCAGTATTATCCCATGAAGAGCAGCAAGCGGCCGTAGAGAGGATCCATCAGCTTATTTCCGAAGGAATGGGCAGCGGAGAAGCCATTGCTATTATTGCTCAGGAATTACGCGAAAAGCACCGAAACCATGAGCAGATCCCTGTTTTATTTGAAGATGATGAAAACTAGTCGCGAGGCATTTTTAACAAAACTCACATAATTGCTTTCTATTACATGTTAATTTATTGCAACTTTTAATCCATACTATTTGGATGGTAATAGGAGGTAATATGAAGGCAAATCAGTTTATTCATCGTATTGGTTTATTGAGTGCCGGTATTTTGTTTTCCGTTTCGTTCACGGTAACCGCTGCTGAGAACGACCGTGTGGCGAAGTTTATTTCTTGTAAAAATTTAACTAAAGATCAAGTAGCGGCACAAGTTAAGCAAGATTTTTTACAAAAGCGTATTAGTCACTGGGATAGAGACAGAAAACAATTAGGTACTTCAAAACCCATTGCATGGGTAAATGTCAATGATATTACTGGTGATACAAATGTATTGCAGGTTCCATTGATCGTCCGAGGTACGAAAGAAGATAAAAGTTACAATGTCACGATTGATTGTCAAAAAGAAACTATCAGTTATGGTGAAGTAAAGTAAATAAAAGCAAATAATTTGTCACACTATCTTTTCTTTAAATATGTGCGGGATACTGAGAAAGTATCCCGTTTTGTTTAAACAGTGAGGGGCTTTATGACGGAACAACGGAAACTCTATCCCGCTTATGATGCATATCAAACAGGGTATCTGGATACGGGTGATGGACATCAGGTTTATTGGGAATTGTGTGGCAATCCAAAAGGTAAACCCGCAGTATTCATCCATGGTGGCCCTGGTGGTGGGATAGCAAACTATCATCGTCAGTTATTCGATCCTGAACGCTACCATATTATGTTATTTGATCAGCGTGGCTGTGGGCGTTCTAAGCCCCACGCTAGCCTGGAAAATAATACAACATGGCATTTAATAGAGGATCTTGAACGGCTGCGTAATCTCATGGGTGTTGAGAAATGGCTGGTTTTTGGCGGTTCATGGGGATCAACACTGTCTTTGGCCTATGCTGAAAAACACCCGAATAGTGTGTCAGAATTAGTGCTAAGAGGGATTTTCTTGCTTCGTCCACAAGAGTTGCACTGGTATTACCAAGAAGGTGCTTCGCGTTTTTTCCCGGAAAAATGGGAACGTACATTGTCGATCCTGTCAGAAGAAGAGCGTAAAGATGTCATAGCGGCCTATAACAAACGGCTGACCAGTGACGATTTGCAAGTCCAGCTGGAAGCGGCCCGTTTATGGAGTCTTTGGGAAGGAGAAACCGTCACACTGTTGCCTTCTGCAAGTTCAGCTTCTTTTTCAGAAGATAATTTTGCTTTGGCATTTGCACGTATTGAAAACCATTACTTTATTAATAATGGTTTTATGGACGAAACCCAGCAATTACTGGATCATATTGATGTGATCAGACATATCCCTGCGGTGATTATCCATGGCCGTTATGATATGGCATGTCAGATACAAAATGCGTGGGATTTAGCAAAAGCGTGGCCGGAAGCTGAATTGCATATTGTGGAAGGTGCTGGGCACTCTTTTGATGAAGCCGGTATTTTACACCAACTCATTAAGGCGACTGATAAATTTGTTGGAAAATAAATTAGCTGGAATAAGATAACCACCAGAAAATGGTGGTTATCTTTTCTCATCGCATTCCCTTAGCGGTTTTTAGGCTCATAAGGCAGGCGTGACAGTAACCTTGATTGCTGGCGGTAGTGCTGTAAGCGTTGTTGGAAATATTCCCGCAGATGTGCTGGTTGTGATTGTTCAACCGTGTCAGGAATAACAGGCATGTTATAACGTTCTTTGAAAGCAACACCGGATGCTACTAAATCAATATTGACCTTATCCATCTCATCTTTAGATAATTTGGCTAAATTATGTTCCATATTGGCCTCTCTGAAAATTCATTTTAAATTTCTCTATACGCATTAAACTTCAAGTTGCGATTTATAACACGCTATGAAACCTGATTTCTCCCCGCGAAGCGGGGGAGAAATCACACGCATCTTGAAGTTAGATTGGTATAAAAGAAAATTAGTAAACACTCTTTTGTTTAGCAAGTTGTTTAAAAAGGGCAGAAACTCACCTAATAAATACAAATAATATCAATTATCATTTTTATTAAAAATGTTTTTTTGAATAAAAATTTAATTAAATAAAATTGATTCTTATTTTCTCATATTTAATGAGATTTATTTCTATCGATTATTATTTGTAATCCTTTATTTATCATTGTGTTATATATTTTTATTTTGTTTTTGTATTATGTGATTTTAATTGGCATAATACGCCAAGTTTAATGAATTATTGGGAGAGTTGGCTGATGTTAAAACAAGAAATGATCAAAAAATTAAATGAGCAATTAAATCTTGAATTTTATTCTGCGAATTTATATTTGCAAATGAGTGCATGGTGCAGTGATAAAGGATATGAAGGTGCTGCAGCGTTTTTAAAGACTCATTCACAGGAAGAAATGCAACATATGCAACGTTTGTTTGATTATTTGGGTGACACTGGATCAATGCCTGTATTAGGCGCTATTCAGGCTCCTCCTGTAGAATTTAAATCTATCTCTGATGTGTTTAATCAGACTTATGAGCATGAAAAATTGATCACGGAAGAGATCAATAAACTTGCCCATGTAGCGATGACGACACAGGACTATTCCACTTTTAACTTCTTGCAGTGGTATGTTGCTGAGCAGCATGAAGAAGAAAAACTGTTCAAATCCATTCTGGACAAACTAGATATGGTAGGTGAAAGTGGAAAAGCCTTGTTCTTGTTGGATAAAGATCTTAAAGGATTATCTACGGCACCAGTACAGGCCTGATATAGCTTTCGGTTTTCGATTTGATCTATTTTTCCATCGTAACTCCCGTTTCTTTATCTGTTTTTCATGCATTGTGAAACCGGGGTTACGACCCTCACTCTTTTATCCCATTTTTGCGTAGTGCCTCACAGGTCAGGACATTACTCGTCAATTGCCGCAGATTAAACAGATTTTTTGGTATAGAATCACCCTTCAAGCATGAAAAATTTATCTACATATTAAAGGGTTATCTATATGCTCATTCTTAACATCCGTTCATTCTGGACCAAATTATCTACTCTTGTGGTTCTGTTTGTCGGCATGTCTGTCAGCAGGCTTTGGCCCATGCACATTTGAAAGATCAAGACTCCCGCAGAAAATACCGTGGTTGAAGTTGTCCCACAAACTATCACCTTGAACTTCTCAGAACGTATTGAACTGGGATTTAGTAAGGTAAAATTGATTGGTCCAGAAAAGACTGTAGTTAAAACAGGTCGGTTAGAACTCGATCCTGAAACTAAAACTAAGTTAATCCTGCCAGTTGAAGATAAACTTGCTGCGGGAAAATACAGTGTTGACTGGAGTGTACTCTCTGTCGATGGTCATAAAACCAAAGGCGTTTATAGTTTTACTGTAAAATAATGATCTCTCTAGAGGCGCTATACATATTCTGCCGTTTCTCTCATTTTGTGGCCGTCATGTTGATGTTCGGCCTTAGCTTATTCACTGTAATGCTTGTTTCTGGGCATTTCTCAAGCCTAATGAGAGAACGGTTAAAAGTTGGAGTTTTAATCAGCACCGTGTTGGCTTTGATAACTTCAATCATCTGGTTTATTGTACAGGCTGGATTAATGGGGGATGGTTGGCACGATGTTTATGTCCTGGATATCTGGCTGGCTGTTTTGGGAACCTCTTTTGGGCAAATATGGAGATGGCAGTTATTGATTGCTGTATTTGCCGTTGGTGGGCTGTTCCTTTCCAATATTAAGATCAAAAATTTCCTATTGTTAGGTTGTTCGATTATTTTACTCTCAAGCCATGCTTTCATTGGACATGCAGCTATGCATGAAGGAAGCATAGGGCTATTACTTCAAGCTAATCAGGTTGTTCATTTACTCAGTGCTGGTTACTGGTTTGGTGGGTTGTGGCCATTCTTAGTGTGTCTACAATTCTTGCGATTACGGCAGTCAGTAGAAACCAACTTATCCCCTAATGCGGCTAATCTATATGCAGATAGCGTAATTGCTATGAAGAAATTTTCTCTTTATGGGCATTTTGCCGTGTTTCTGGTGATTGTGACAGGAATAGTGAGTAGTGTGATTCTCATTCCAGATTGGCCTGTCTTTAGTCGAGCTCTATCTGAATACCAATCCATGCTATGGTTAAAAATAGTTCTGGTTATTGGAATGGTTCTTTTGGCTTTGATTAACCGTTATATTTTAGTTCCCAAGTTAAAACAGAAAAAGTGCTATCAGCAATTGATAATCAACAGCTGGCTGGAAATTATTCTGGGTACAACCGCATTGTTATGCGTAGCGATTTTTGCAACGCAACCTCCTGCGTAATGGTTGGTGCAAATCTGGGTACATAAACAGGAAAATTAGCGATAAAATTACGGCATGTATCTATAGGGGAAATATAATGAAACGACTATTTTGGGTTCTGCCTTTTTTACTTCTCTCTTTTCAAGGAGTAGCTGCGCCAATAAAAACCATCAGCAAGCTACAGTTTGGGAAACAGTGGGCATTCACTCGCGAAGAGGTTATGCTTGATTGCCGAACAGATGGCGCGTTGTTTGTGATCAATCCCAGTACATTGATGCAGTATCCATTGAATGATAGAGCAACACAACTGATGCAAGCTAATAAAGTCATTGCATCATCATTAGATACCATCCTCTTAAATGATCCCGATCGTCCTAAGCAAAAAATGAGCATTGAGCCATTCCAGAAAGCGGCACTGGCTTTATGTGATCATTCATCCAACCGATAGTGGCTAAAGCTTGTAATTCATTGTATGTCAACTACGCTTTAGGTAGTAAGTTGTTCTACGTCTCAATGGCAACTTTTAGCGCAAGGCTTTTTAATAGAGCCATTTTTCCCTGGGCCGAGTAGAGGAGTAACTCGGCCTTTTTTTATTTGTACTTAAAGTAACCATAACGTGTTTTATAATAAAAAATGAAGAAAGGCCAATATTGAGTGTAAATTGGTCTATTTTTTAAACAGATTGTGATATCTCCCTAAATTTTATAAGTGAATACTGGTAAAAATAATTAAAGAAAATTTAAATTCAGGCAGAGAGACGGTATTCTAAAAGTAAATCTAAATCATATGACTGGTTATGCTTAGAAATAGTTTGTTACATAGGGTAAAAATTTAATGTAAAACAATTGTTTTCATTGTGTTAAATTTTTTGTTTATTGCGTAGGGAATTATGGATAAGAATAAATTTTATCAAGAGCTATCTGATAGTTTGATGGCCCTGCTATCAGGAGAGTACGATTTTATAGCTTCTCTTGCTAACACAAGCGCATTGTTATACGAGCGTTTGGATAATGTTAATTGGGTTGGCTTTTACTTAGTTGATGATGATACCCTAGTATTAGGGCCATTTCAGGGTAGGATTGCTTGCGTTCGTATTCCAATAGGAAAAGGTGTATGTGGAACGGCGGTTGCAAATAAGAGTATACAGCGGATTTCTGATGTGCATGTTTTTCCGGGTCATATAGCCTGCGATGCCAGCAGTAATGCTGAAATTGTACTTCCTTTAGAAATCAACGAGAAAGTTGTTGGTGTTTTGGATATTGATAGCACGGTTTTTGATCGGTTTGACGAGAATGATGAAAATGGCTTGAAAGCGCTAGTTATCAGGCTTTGTAACCACTTGGAACAATGTGTTGTGTCAAAATATCTACAACAGAACGTAACTTAACATACGTATAACGTGGCATTTATCAGCAACATTATTATAATGTCGCCTGTTCATGCCTGCGCTGGTTGGCAAAACCGTTGTAATCAGGAAATTTCATGGAAAATCAACCTAAGTTGAACAGTAGTAAAGAAGTCATTGCTTTCTTGGCTGAGCGCTTCCCACTTTGCTTTGTAGCAGAAGGTGAAGCACGTCCTTTGAAGATTGGGATCTTCCAGGACATCGTTGAACGTATTCAGGGCGAGGAGTGTTTGAGTAAAACACAGCTCCGTTCTGCTTTGCGTTTGTATACTTCCAGTTGGCGCTATCTCTATGGTGTAAAAGAGGGAGCACAGCGTGTTGACCTTGACGGGAACATGTGTGGCGAGCTGGAAATTGAACATATTGAACATGCGCGTCAGCAATTAGCAGAAGCGAAAGCGCGGGTACAGGCTCAACGATCTGAACAGCATGCCAAGAAACGTGAAACTGAAAACGTATCTGACAAGAAAAATGAACGGCCTGTGAATAAAAAGCCGGTTCCTCGTCGTCAGAAGAAATCAGGCGATGGTGAAAAGCGTCCAGTGCGTTCGCAAAACCGCCCGCAACAATCACGTAAACCAGCAGATAAGACCATAAAAAAAATTGCACAATCTGGGTTAAACTCAGTCACTGACGTATCCTCTTTGAAAGTCGGTCAGACAATCAAAGTAAACGTAGGAAAAAGCTTAATGGATGCATCTGTGCTTGAAATTGCAAAAGATGGTGTCAGAGTGCAGTTACCTACTGGTTTAGCAATGATTGTACGCGCAGAACACTTAAAGTTCTGATACGGAGGCCAACTTGGGCATGAACAAACTCATTACATTGGCTTTCGTTTTAGGTCTATCATTTTCTGGTACAGGTTATACAGATACTATTAATAATGGTAATGTCGCGAGTGGTAGCCACGTTACTGACTCTAATCATAATACGTCTGTGGTCAGCCTGAGCCAATTGCCAGATTTAAAACCGGAACTGCAACATCCCACAATAAGTAAACGGATTGTTTCCCGTTTTCTTCGTTCTCATTATCGCCAGTTTTATCTGGATGCAGATTTTTCAGGAAAAATTTTTGATCGTTACCTGAATCAACTGGATTATGGACATAATGTTTTTTTAGCATCTGATATCGCGCAATTCGCGAGCCAGAAGGGAGAATTAGGAAAAGAACTTGAAAATGGCGTGCTAAAACTTCCGTATGATCTATTTAATCTGATGCAAAAGCGTCGTTTTGAACGCTATCAATATGTGCTTGCCCGTTTAGAAAAACCCGTTGACTTAAACGATCATGACACCATTGACACCGACCGTATTAAAGCGCCATGGCCAAAGAGTAGTGAAGAGTTGGATAGGCTTTGGGATGCTAAAATCAAATCTGATTGGATAAATCTTAAATTATCCGGCAAAGATGATAAAGAAATCAAAGAAACGTTGACTAAACGTTATCGGACATTATTAAAACGCCTCACACAAACCCAAAGTGAGGATGTTTTTCAAAGCATTATGATGGCTTTTGCCCGTGAAATAGATCCGCATACCAGTTATCTCTCGCCTCGTGATACAGAACAATTTAATTCAGAGATGAGCTTATCTCTTGAAGGCATTGGTGCTGTTTTACAATATGATGATGAGTATATCGCTATTCATTCATTGCTTCCAGGCGGTCCAGCGGCCAAAAGCAATTTATTGAAAGTTGGGGATAAAATCATTGGTGTTGGGCAAGTAGGTAAACCAATTGTTGATGTTGTTGGATGGCGTTTGGAAGATGTCGTTGCTCTCATCAAAGGTCCGAAGGGGAGTAAGGTTCGTCTTGAAATCATTCCAAGTACGAAAGGGGCAAAAAACCACATTGTTACCATAACCCGTGAGAATATCCGCCTTGAAGATAAAGCTGTCAAGATGTCGGTAAAAACGGTAGGGAAAGATAAGGTTGGTGTTCTGGATATACCAGGTTTCTACGTTGGCTTAACTAATGATGTAAAAGTACAGTTGCAAAAACTCACTAAACAGGGGGTTGCCTCGGTTGTTATTGATTTGCGCGGCAATGGTGGTGGAGCGCTAACAGAAGCTGTATCGTTATCTGGCTTATTTATTCCTACTGGTCCCGTTGTCCAGATTCGAGATAATACTGGTAGAGTAAAAGTGGAGGCAGATACAGATGAAGCAATCTATTATAAAGGTCCTCTGGTTGTTCTGATTGACAACAGAAGTGCTTCTGCATCTGAAATCTTTGCGGCTGCCATGCAAGATTATGGCCGTGGATTGATAGTGGGAGAACCATCTTTCGGCAAAGGTACAGTTCAGCAATATCGTCCTTTGAACCGTATTTATGATCAAATGCTGCGGCCTGAGTGGCCAGAAATTGGTTCTGTGCAATACACGATCCAGAAATTCTATCGGATAAATGGTGGTAGTACCCAGCTTAAGGGAGTAACGCCTGATATCATTATGCCGACAGGAGAAGAGCCTTCTGAAATAGGGGAAAGCCAAGAAGATAATGCGTTACCTTGGGACAGTATTCAGCCTGCGCATTATACATCTTTGAAAGTGATTTCAGAGTTAACGCCACTCTTGACTAAGTTGCATAATCAACGGATTGCTAATGATCCTGAATTTAAATATATCAAACAGGATATTGCTTACTATAAAGTCATCAAAGAACGTAAGGGCGTTTATTCCTTGAACTATGCTCAAAGAGAGAAAGAAAACAAGGAATACGAAGCAATCAAATTGAATCGTTTTAATGAACGCTTTAAACGAGAAGGTAAAAAAACGCTCAAATCGCTTGATGATTTACCAAAAGATTATAAAGGGCCTGATCCTTACTTAGATGAATCTGTAAAAATTGCTTTGGATTTGGCACATCAGCCTGCTGAAATAGCTGTAACGAGATAGTCTTAAAATTTGTTATAAATAAAAGGCCGGCTTGGTAGTCGGCCTTTTATCATATTGTAAAGTTATGTTGTTTATATCGCTTAACATCTTAAAAAACTTGAATAATATGGGGGTTGTCCCCATCTTATGGCTTAACTTTTAGTTGAACTGTTTGATAATTAAAGGAAGCAAATTTATATGATGAGAATCGCCTTGTTCCTTCTCACAAACCTTGCTGTCATGGTGGTGTTTGGAATAATACTTTCACTTACAGGAGTTCAGCGGAGCAGTGTTGCTGGCCTCATGATTATGGCTGGTTTGTTTGGTTTTGGGGGTGCATTCATTTCTTTGTTAATGTCGAAATGGATGGCTCTGCGTTCTGTGGGTGGCCAGGTTATTGAAAAACCATCCAATGAAACTGAAGCTTGGTTGATGGAAACTGTACGCCGTCAGTCGGATCAAGTGGGAATTACTATGCCACAAGTGGCTATCTATGATGCCTTGGATATTAATGCATTTGCTACAGGAGCACGCCGTAATGCTTCTCTAGTCGCTGTTAGTACAGGGCTACTGAACAATATGAGCCGTGATGAAGCTGAAGCCGTCATAGCGCATGAAATTAGTCATATTGCCAATGGTGATATGGTTACGATGACATTGTTGCAGGGTATTGTGAATACATTTGTTATCTTCATTTCACGTATCATTGCGCAGGCTGCTGCAAGTTTCCTTTCCAGCAGCGATGATGAAAGTGAAAGCAGCAGTAATGGTAATCCGATAGTCTACATGGTGATTTCTATGGTGTTAGAGATCGTATTCGGTATTCTGGCAAGCATTATTACCATGTGGTTCTCCCGCTACCGTGAATTCCATGCGGATGCAGGATCAGCAAAATTGGTTGGCCGCGAAAAGATGATTGCAGCATTGCAACGTCTTAAGACCAGCTATGAACCTCAGGAAGAGGGAAGCATGATGGCATTCTGTATTAATGGTAAAGCTAAGAGTTTCAGCGAGTTGTTCTTATCTCATCCGCCGTTGGATAAGCGTATTGAAGCCCTTCGTAGCGGTGAATATATAAAATAATAAATAACCAATAGCTAATATAGATAAGAAAGCCGAGGTTCGCCATGAACCTCGGCTTTATTGTATATAGAAACCCCTGGCTATGCCGGGTAAACTCTCTTTATTCACAGAAGAAAGTGCATGTTATTGAGAGTGATTTAATAAAACTTTTTCATCTTGCTCAAATACTTTTTTATTGGTTTTTCTCATTAATTGACTGGTAATAGTACCTGCTGTCATAGCGCCATTAACATTCAATGCTGTACGTCCCATATCAATAAGAGGCTCAACAGAAATGAGCAGTGCCACTAAGGTGACAGGTAAACCCATGGCAGGTAAAACAATCAATGCTGCAAATGTTGCGCCACCACCAACACCAGCAACTCCCGCAGAGCTAATAGTGACAATTCCCACAAGAGTTGCAATCCACACTGGATCAAAAGGGTTAATACCTACGGTTGGAGCGACCATCACTGCCAACATCGCTGGATAAATGCCAGCACAGCCATTTTGTCCAATAGTTGCGCCAAAAGAAGCGGAGAAGCTGGCAATAGACTCAGGAATACCGAGGCGGCGAGTTTGTGTTTCAACATTCAAGGGAATACTTGCAGCGCTTGAACGGCTGGTAAATGCGAAGGTCAGTACGGGGCCTGCTTTTTTCAAGAATTTCAGAGGATTGATACCCGTAAGTGCCAAAAGCCCGCCATGTACTACAAACATCAGGCCAAGAGCGATGTAGGAAGCAACAACAAAACTACCTAATTGGGTAATGTCATGGATATTGGAACTAGCAACAACTTTGGTCATTAAAGCCATCACACCGTATGGAGTGAGGCGCATAACTAACCTAACTAGCTTCATTGCCCATGCTTGCATGGTATCAATGGCAACGAGAACCCGTTTACCGCGTCCCTGATCATCTTTAATCATTTGTAGCGCAGCGATGCCTAAAAATGTTGCAAAAATTACCACACTAATAATGGAAGTAGGGCGTGCTCCCGTCAAGTCAGCAAAGGGATTTTTGGGGATAAAAGAGAGAATGATCTGAGGCACACTCATATCTGCAACTTTGCCAATATAATTGCTTTCAATTGCTAATAAACGAGCAGTTTCTTGAGTACCTTGGATCAGTCCTGCTGCATTGAGCCCAAATAAATTGGCAATTACGATGCCGATTAAAGCGGAAATCGCTGTAGTAAACAGTAACGTACCAATGGTAAACAAGCTGATTTTTCCTAAGGAAGATGCTTTGTGTAAACGAGCAACGGCACTAAGGATAGAAGCAAAAACCAACGGCATGATAACCATTTGTAGCAATTGTACATAACCATTACCAATAATATTGAACCATTTAATTGATTCTTTTACGGTAAGATTATCTGTTCCATAAATGATGTTTAATGCCAGCCCAAAAACGACACCTACGACTAGAGCCACAAGAACTTTTTTGGATAAACTCCATTTATTTGAGTTCGTTTTTGCCAATAGAATAAGCAGTGCTACAAAAACGAGCACGTTGATGATGAGTGGTAAATTCATCTCTAGTCTCCAAAACTTATATACTCTTTAATTTCGAGTTGTGGTGTGTAGTTTGGAATATAGATTTGTAAGTTGTATTCCAATTTGAATCTATCGTCTACATACCATGAAATGCGTAAGGTGAAATATTATCAGTATAATAAGCCGCTTCCTTATAATTAAATGGAATTTAATATAATTATTTTTCACTAGCTAGTTTAATTGATTATATATCCTAATCTATTTCTATTGTTACAGCTGTTAACTTTGTATTTTATTAAGTCAAAGATTTTCTTGGGGCGACAGGAAGTGAATAAAAAATGTTCTATATTTTCAAGTAGCCCCATTATTCAATGAGGCTACTATATTTGTTGTATATGGATATTGATCAATTACTTGTAGAGATTCTGTAGCTTATCAATAGGTAATTTATCAAACTGTATTTGGTTAAATTGCAGGCTATCGAAATAGCGAATGAATGAGAAATTAATGTGTTGTGGAAGGATAATAGCGATCACTACTACCAGTACGGCAATAAAACGTTCGGCTTTTTTACGATCCTTACCTCTAAGAATAGGCAAGCAAAAACGTATTCTTAGCGGCCATAACAGTGGAATACCAGCGGGAGTAAGCATATCAGCAATAAGATGGCTGATATAACCGATAACCATTGCATGGACAAAGTCAGTTGGGATGGGCCAATTAGACGGTATTTCAGTCTGGAATAGAGTAACTCCCACGAGCAGTGCTAATAAACTATGTGTAAATCCACGGTGTCCACATAATCGCGCGATTGGAATGGATATGAAGCGGAACAATCGGCCTAAGGTTGAACTTGGGTGGTCGATATCTGGCAACAATGAAGCCAGAAGTACACCGGGAAGCATGTGTAACCAGTCTCCCTGTGCTATTTCTGGTGTAATTTCTAGCTGATGAGCCAATACAAGACTGGCAACGGAAAAAAGAAGATGCCCTTCTGCTGTCATAACGATTTATACTAATTATTTATGCTGATTGCTGTTTATACATACAGTTGGGCAGTATAGAGGGTTTTGTCTGAGGAAGATAGAGGGTAATTAGGAAATTTTTAAATTGTGGCTTGTTGGCTGAGGGGAAGGTTGATATTTGCGCTGCCTTATGCGAGAAATGGGACAGCGCGGTGGCGATTAAGTAATATCTTCTATTGTTAGTTTTTCCAGAGAATTCAGTTTAATGTCAGCCAATGACCAGCGGTGATCATCGAAATGATGAGTGGCTGGAACGACAATTGAGCGCATTCTTGCTGCTTTGGTTGCTATCATACCGTTAAATGAATCTTCTAATGTAAGACAGTTAATCGGGTTGATTCCAAGTTGACTGGCTGCCAGCAAATAAACTTCGGGATGTGGTTTACTGTAAGGTAAGTGCGCAGCAGAAACAACAATATCAAAGTAATGTCGTAGGTTAAATAATTCGAGTACTTTTTCAATCATTTCATAGGGTGAGGCAGAAGCTAGGCCGATTTTTAACCCGCGTTCGCAACAGAGATTTAAAGCATGTTCTACTCCAGGTAGTAAGGGACGGTTTTTTTCAACTGATTGAACTACATAATTGATGATGCGTTGCTCAACTTCACTTTTTGGGATGCCTTGCCAGGGTGATGCTTGGTACCATAACTCAACCACCTGATCGATGCGTAACCCCAATGTATCAGGTAGGTTTTTGGCTAAATTTAAATCCAACCCTAATTCACTGAATACGCTTTTTTCTCCCTGTATCCAATAAGGTTCAGAATCAATCAGCAAGCCATCCATATCAAAAATGGCGGCTTCCATAGATAAACAAAATGACATCTCAAATCTCTCCGTGATGATAACAGTGATTAAAGAGGTTTGATTGTAACAATTCCAATAAATTAAATCTCGTTATGGATGATAACAAAGGAAGAGATGATTTCATTAATAAAGTAAAATAATGACTCCATAAATAGGATTAACATTGGTTCTTTATGAGTTATCATTGAGTAAAAAATAAAACTATTTGTGCCAATGGAGAATGTAATGACGTATCAACAAGCCAGATATGTTGCTATAGCTAAGCGAATCTTAGGCTGGATTATTTTTGTACCAGCCCTGTTGTCGACTTTTGTTTCAGTAATTAATCTAGCAGCAGGGCAGCATGGTGTGAAAGACGATAGTATTGGCGGTGGTGGTGTTAATGTGGTATTGAATGATTTTCTTCAGATGATGACAGAAATGATTAAATTCAATACACCATTTTGGGATTTTTTCTGGAAATATTCTCCAACCCCTGAGTTTGTTGCTGGAATTACTGGGGAAAATATCAGTTTTTTTGTCATTTATATGCTGATGTTTGTGGGGCTGGCAATGAGTGCGTCTGGATTGAGAATATATCGTCAATTTAAATTCATTAAAGAACGTATCGAAGATCAAATGGTCTTTGAACACGCGCAGGAAAGTGGAATAACCAAGGAACAATTGAAAGCTAAAATTGTTTTCCCCTCTCATTCTTTATTCAGACAGATTTTTATTCTTTACATATCACCAATCATTATCGGTGTAATTGCTTACTTATTATTTAAATTTTTAGGGTGGTAATACGATAGTTAATAACACTGCAAGGATGCTCAATGTCACGTTGGGGTTAATATAATAAATTTTATCTTTTTTTGAATCATTGGACTATTATCAATAATTAAATATTAAGTTCTCTTATGTCTGCTCAGATAAAATTTTATCAATTATCTTTTGGATTAGAATAAAATTCTCTCCTCCGAAAAGATTGCATCTATTTAACAAATAGTAAAGTTGGTAAATGGGTTGACGTTCAAGAAAATCTTTAGGCAATGGCCAAATGCTCTGGTAACCGTCAAATATTTGCAAAGGAAGATCTGGGTAAAGTGGCAGCATCGCCAGATCGCATTCGCGATCTCCCCAATAGCAGGCAGGATCAAAAGTGACGGCACAATTATCGTTCAATGATGCACAGTTCATGGGCCATAGATCGCCATGCAGGAGAGAGGGTTGAGGGTGATGATTGTGCAGTCTATCGCTGATTACTTGAACAATTTGGTTAATATCTCCAAACACCATCCCGTTATCAGCGGCAAGTTGCAGTTGCCATCCAATGCGTTTTTCGGCATAAAAATGGGCCCAACGCTTTTGCCATCCGTTAGGTTGTATGGTCGTTGCCAGCATGTTATCAAAATCAAAACCAAATTTAGGTTGTTCACTCCATTGATGTAGCTTCGCAAGGTGTTGACCAAAAAGATACGCACTGTGTGGGTTAAAGGGTTTTATGGGCAAATGCTCCAGCAGCAGGAAGCTATAGTTGCGGTCGTGACCTACACCATAAACATCGGGGACTCGGGTTGTTTTGCTGCGAGCTAATAATTCCAGTTGCTCTGCTTCTGCTTTGAAAATTGGCAGCATTTCTTTTACGTTGGATTTGATAAAGATAGGTTGTTCACCATATTTAACATGCCAGGCGCGGTGAATATCTCCTCCTGTCAATTCCTTTTTATCGTGAATTTCAGCATCACCAAAATGCTCACTTAATAGTCGGCTCACTGTTTGCCACATGTTTCACCTCATTAAGTTGACAGTTGCTATGCTTATATTACAGACAGATGTAACATTTGAACAGGATAAAAGGCATTTTAATAGGAATTAATAAGGCCATATCTCAAATTTGATATGGCACTCTATTATTTTTTAATTTGATTTTTCTGGAATTGATACTTCTTGGGATGAGATTTTCTCAAACGATCTTCTGTTTGCTTTCTTGCAAGCTAATTTTATTTGGTCATAAGTCAGTGCAATAGTGAAGAAAATTGCCTGAATGATGACGATACAGGGGCCTGTTTCACCATCAATATGGAAGCTGATGATTGTTCCAAGGACACTGGATGATATAGAAACAACCATTGCCACAATCAGCATGCGATCAAAGCTCCGGCAAAGTATAAAAGCAATAATGCCGGGGGAGATTAACATCGCAATGACCAAGATGATACCGACTGCTTGCAAAGATGCGACAATTGTTAGAGCCAGTAGTGATAATAATCCGTAATGGAGAAGTTTTACGGGAAGGCCAACCACTCGTGCCTGGTTGGGATCGAAGCAGTAGAGCATGAAGTCTTTTCTCTTTAGCAGCACAATAGCCAGTGTGATCCCGGCAATACACAAAGTTTGGAGTAATTCATGCTGGGTAATGCCGAGTATGCTGCCGAATAAAATGTGTGTCAGGTGTTGATCCGTATCTATACGAGTAAACAGGACTAACCCAAATGCAAACATACCTGAGAAAACGATTCCCATGACAGTATCTTCTTTGATTCGGCTATGTTCTTTTAAATATCCTGTCGCGAATGCACAAGATATACCAGAAAGGAAAGCACCTATTGCCAGTGGTACGCCGGTTACAAAAGCGAGCACTATCCCTGGCAAAACGGCATGGGAAATGGCATCTCCCATCAATGACCAACCCTTTAAGACTAAATAACAGGAAAGTACAGCACAAACAGCTCCCACCATAATAGCCGCATAGATAGCTCGTCGCATAAACTCATGCATGAAAGGTTCAGTTATTAATTCAATAAATGTGTTCATGAGCGTTGCTCCTGAATCAATGCCAGAGATTCCTTTCTGGCTCGTCTGCGGGAGGCTAACGTGCCATGCTTAGGGGCAAAGAAGAACGCGAGTAAGAAAATGACTGTTTGTATAGTAACAATCACTCCTCCAGTTGCACCGTTGAGAAAATAACTCACATATGCGCCGAGACCACTCGTGAGTGAACCGATAGCGACGGCAATAATCAACAAATGTTTAAATCTATCTGTCAATAAATAGGCGGTTGCACCAGGCGTTACAACCATTGCGATAACCAGGATAGCGCCCACTGTCTGTAATGCAGCAACGGTACAGGCACTTAATAAAGTGAAGAAAATGATTTTCAACCGTAACGGTGATAATCCAATAGAGCGTGCATGAGTTTCATCAAAGAAAACAACCAACAGATCTTTCCAAAGTACCATTAATATGATGAAGGAAACGGCAATAATGATTTCCACTTGTAAAACATCTTCGTCAGCGATCCCCAGAATATTGCCTAATATAATGGTTTGTACATTCACGGATGTAGGGTTTAAAGAAACGATCAATAATCCGACGGCAAAAAAAGTGGAGAATATAAAACCTATCACCGCATCTTCACGTAACCGAGTAATATGACGCACCAATGTCATTGATAATGCAGCGAGCATCCCTGTAAAAAAAGCACCACCTGCATAAGGTAAACCGAGAGCATATGCGCCAGCCACACCAGGCACAACAGAGTGGGAGAGGGCGTCTCCCATTAGCGACCAACCTTTTAGCATCAGATAAGCAGATAAGAAAGCACAGACACCCCCAACAATGGTGCTTACCCACATGGCTTTCACCATGTAGTTGTAACTGAATGGTTGTAAAAGCAGTTCCATCATGGTTGGTTTTCCTTTTTTTTGGGGTTTTTCCGCGGTGGAATATGGTGATCATGTCCGTAGAAGACGGCAGCACGTTCATCATCGGTTATCACTGTCAGTGTGCGTGGATCGTCATCTTTATGCAGCTCAGGCGCGGAAAGATTAATATGGCGCAAGACGCCACCGAAGGTTATTTCCAGATTTTTTTGAGTAAACGTATTTTCAGTTCGGCCACTGGCGAGCACCGTGCGGTTGATCAAAATAACGTGATCACAAAATTCAGGTACACTGCCGAGGTTATGCGTTGACACTAAGACCAAATGCCCTTCGTCACGTAAGTCACGAAGTAAGTCAATAATGGCATTTTCTGTTTTAACATCTACCCCAGTAAAAGGTTCGTCCAATAGCAAGACTTTTCCTTCTTGAGCCAACGCACGGGCTAAAAATGCGCGTTTTTTCTGCCCGCCAGAAAGTTCGCCAATTTGGCGATCACGCAAGTCTGCCAGTCCGACACGTTCAAGGGCGTTATTGACAATTTCATGATCACGTTTGCTAGGGCGGCGCAAAAATCCCATTTTTCCATAGCGTCCCATCATTACAACATCAGAAACCAGAACCGGAAAATTCCAATCTACATCTTCAGTTTGAGGAACATATGCGATGATATTTTGTTTTAATGCAGCTTTGATAGGTTGCTTGTTGAGCGTCACTTTTCCTTGTGAAGGTGTGACTAATCCCATGATGGTTTTGAATAATGTGGATTTGCCGCTGCCATTCATACCTACCAATGCACAAATTGTGCCGCCAGTAATGTCAAAACTGGCATCATAAATAGCCGTATGCCCATTGTTGTAAGTGACAGTGGCGTTATGCACAATTAAATGAGGATGCTCAAATAACGATTGATGGTTTAATGATGAGCGATTCATTGATTAAATCCTTTTGCGATGGTGTCTACAGTGGTGTTAAGTAGATCAATATAAGTTGGAACTGGTCCTTTTTGAGTGGACAGGGAGTCTACATAAAGCACCCCGCCATAATGTGCCCCCGTTTCTTTACTGACTTGTCTTGCTGGTTTATCTGAAACTGTGCTTTCACTGAAGACGACCGGGATCTTATTCGCTCTTACTGTGTCAATGACACGGCGAACCTGTTGTGGGGAACCTTGTTCCTCAGCATTAATTGGCCATAAGTAAACTTCTTTGAAACCATAATCTTGTGTGAGGTAGCTGAAAGCACCTTCACTGGTGACGAGCCAGCGTTGATCTTCAGGAATACGAGAAAGACGTTCTCTAAGAGGTGCATCCAATTGAGTCATTTTTTCTGCATAAGTTTTGGCATTACGATTGTAAATTTCGGCATTGTCGGGATCGTATTTGACTAAGGCTTTGCGGATATTTTCGATATAGATCAGCGCATTTTTTGGCGACATCCAGGCGTGGGGGTTAGGATTTTTATTGTAAGGCCCTTCACGAATCGGTAAAGGGGTAATACCTTCGGTTATCACCGCAGCAGGAATATCTTGCATGTTTTCAAAGAAGCGTTCGAACCAGCGTTCTAAATTTAAGCCATTCCAGAGAATAAGGTCTGCACGCTGTGCTTTTATGATATCTTTGGGAGTGGGTTGATAATCATGGATTTCTGCACCAGGTTTAGTGATTGACTCGACAATTGCTGCGTCTCCTGCGACATTTTGGGCTATATCTTGAATAATAGTAAATGTTGTAACCACTCTGAATTTTTTTTCGGCATGGGCTTGCTGGCTGAATAACACCATTGTGAATAGAACAAGGATCAGATTAACTATCGGAAGATCAGAAAGAGAATATTTTTTATTCATTATGGTAACCCTTACTCGTTGTACATATAATTATTGATAATGATTATCAGTATCATTTGTGTAAAGTCAAGGCGATAGAGGCAAAATTGATGATAAATTCGATAGATGCTCCTTAAATTCTTACCGATTGATATGACAACGACACACCTCATGCGAACAAAAAACCAGCATATTGTTTAGCGTTAGCTACGAGCAATTAAAGAGATTTATTTTATTAAGTGATAGAAAAATATTTTTGGTTTATCAGTAAAATTATATATCCTTTATAGAATTAATTTTATTTAGGGGAAGCAGTGTGAAATTAAAACTCCGTTACATTGCAGTGATATTGTTATTGTCTGGATGTGCAAGCCAACAAATACACCAGTCAGACAGTAATAGACAATCAACGGTAAAACGTATGCTTGATGGCAACAAGTCTGCTTTTGGTACTCATAAATTGACAAATAGGTTTAAATCCACCCCATTTGATGGTTTTATTGCGCAAGCCGCGAGACGTTATGGTGTTGATGAAACGCTCATCAAAGCGATTATTCAGGTGGAATCAGATTTTCGTCCAGAGGTTGTTAGTAAATCGAATGCGGTTGGACTCATGCAGATTAAGGCATCTACAGCTGGACGAGATGCTTACAGAATGAAAGGGAAATCAGGACAACCAACGCTGCGTGAATTGAAAGATCCTAAAACCAACATCGACCTTGGTACAGCCTATATCAGCATCTTGAAAAAGCAGCATCTGGAAGGTATTTCTAATCCAGAAACGTTGTACTACGCAACGATAGTTGCTTATGTAAATGGTGCAGGAGCATTATTGCGAACGTTTGACTCAAACCGAGCTTTGGCAATTAATAAAATTAATCAAATGACTCCGAATGAATTCTATCAATATGTTCAAAATAATCATCCTGCACCACAGGATTCGCGTTATTTATGGAAAGTTAAAAATGCTTATCATTCTTTAGATGTAACTTATTAATCATAATCTGTAAATTTTCATTAGGCTAGTCTGAATTTTTTATTGTAAAAAAATAGTCTTTTGTAAACTATGAATATTACAAATTTTCGATAAATATTTTACAAGCAGTATTGATTATTAATGTTTTATAAAAAATATTTATGATAACTTATGGTTAAAGTTATTTCTTTAATAAAACAATTTGTTCAATGAAAAATAATGGTACTATCCTGGATTATTTTAGTTATCTCAGATAGCTTCCAACATATAAATACAGCCCTTTTATTCATTAATTGTTGTAATTTCCAATTTACGTTAAGGAATATGTTTGCATAGGGTCGTTTAAATATGTTCCTACGGAGCTATTTTAACACCTATTCTGTGTATTAGTTTGATGGAACCATTAACGCGTTGCTGTCGGGCTTATCAAAACCAGGTTCAGGCGCGTGTGACTATTCGCATGATGTTTGCGCATTATTTGGGTGTACGAAATTTTCCAGAGGGAACCCGCAAGCAAATCTTACGCAGGAAAAGGTTGATATTTTCTACATTGATAGTAAGAGGTATGAAGGCAATACAGAACTTCATTTTACCTTGTCTTCTACTGCTGATGTGAAAGGGATTCTATGCGGGAACGGGGTATTTTATGAGGATTCATCCGACCAATGATCCCTCCTAAAGATGTATGCGATGGATTGATGAGCGATTGCAAAGTTTGATATGGAGAGGATGTTCGATTGCTTTTCGGCGGTTTTCCGGGGCCTGCGTTGATGAGTTGGTGAAAAATCCATAGTGACTCAGATCAACCTTTAGGAAACACAGCAGGATAAAATCAATAATTTTCCTATACTTTTTATGATTTTTTAATTACTAAAGGTTTTTTATGAAAAATTTGGTTTTAGCAACATTGATTGCAGCAGGAATATCAGCCCTATCTATAAACGTGCATGCTGCTAGTGAAAGCACTATTTCAGCAGGATATGCTCAGAGTCACGTTAAAGTACAGGGTGACAAATTAAAAGAGAATCCAAAAGGATTTAATGTTAAATATCGTTATGAATTGGATGATAATTGGGGAATAGTTGGCTCGTTTACATATACCCACCAAGGTTATGATTTTTATAGTGGCGGACACAAGGTAGCTAATGTTGATTTGGATTACTATTCATTAACCGCTGGCCCTGCGTATCGTATCAATGAATATGTGAGTGCCTACGGTTTAATTGGTGCGGCTCATGGTAAAGAGGAAGCTAAATCAGGTGGAAATTCACATAGTGAAAGCAAAACAGAGTTTGCCTATGCCGCAGGCTTACAGATTAATCCAATTCCTAATATAGCCATTGATGCATCATATGAATATTCAAAAATTGGTGAGTTAAAAGCGGGAACATGGGTGATAGGTGTTGGTTATCGATTCTAGTGAATGAATTTAAATATAACTTAACCTGCTTCGGCGGGTTTTTTGTTATATAGAGGAACCTATATGCGTTCACACATTACCCAGTTTATTGTGAATCACGCACAAACAGCATATCCCAATGAATATTGTGGGCTGGTGGTTCAATATCCCACCTCAAAGATGGTTGGAATTTAAACTATGATAAAGATCAATAAATTATATAAAATTAACTCATTGCGAATGTAATACGTATGGCGTCACTTAGTTACATTAAGTAGTCCTGTATGTTAGTATAGATTTTGAGTTTTAGCGATGTACATAGGTAATTTGGCAAAAGATGTATATACCTATGTACATAACTTACAGAGTGAAGTAAGAAATTGCTAATGTCTTATTAAAAATAAACGAATTTGATTTAATACAAGTGATCTTTCGTGTGGGTCACCACTGTACATAAGGATTTTAAATGCCTGTAATTACTCTTCCTGACGGTAGTCAACGTCAATTTGAGCATGCTGTTTCCGTAATGGATGTGGCTCGTGATATCGGTACTGGTTTAGCAAAAGCGTGTATTGCTGGCCGTGTTAATGGAGAATTGGTTGATGCTTGCGAATTAATCGAGACTGATTCCAATCTTGCTATTATCACCAGTAAGAATGAAGAAGGTTTGGAAATTATCCGTCATTCATGCGCACATTTGTTGGGCCATGCAATTAAGCAGTTGTGGCCCGATACGAAAATGGCTATCGGTCCTGTTATTGACAATGGTTTCTACTATGACGTCGATTTAGATCGCTCGTTGACACAGGAAGATATCGAGCTGCTTGAAAAACGCATGCTGGAACTTGCCAAAAAAGACTACGATGTCATCAAGAAAAGGGTTGGCTGGCAAGAAGCGCGTGACACATTTGCAGCTCGCGGTGAAGAGTATAAGATCCAGATTTTGGACGAAAACATTAGTCGTGATGATCGCCCAGGTCTGTATCACCATGAAGAATACGTTGATATGTGCCGTGGGCCGCATGTTCCTAACATGCGTTTTTGTCATCACTTTAAACTGCAAAAAGTTGCAGGAGCATACTGGCGCGGCAATAGTGACAACAAAATGTTGCAGCGTATTTATGGTACTGCATGGGCGGATAAGAAACAGCTTAATGCCTATTTACAGCGCTTGGAAGAAGCAGCAAAACGCGATCACCGTAAAATTGGTAAGCAGCTTGACCTGTATCATATGCAGGAAGAAGCACCGGGCATGGCGTTTTGGCATAATGACGGCTGGACAATTTTCCGTGAATTAGAAACTTTCGTCCGCACAAAACTCAAAGAGTACCAATACCAGGAAGTAAAGGGTCCATTTATGATGGATCGTATTCTGTGGGAAAAAACTGGGCATTGGGAAAACTATAAAGAAAACATGTTCACAACTTCATCGGAAAACCGCGAATATTGCGTAAAACCGATGAACTGCCCGGGCCATGTTCAGATTTTCAACCAAGGATTGAAATCTTACCGTGACTTGCCGTTGCGTATGGCTGAATTTGGTAGTTGTCATCGTAACGAACCCTCTGGCGCTTTACATGGTTTGATGCGTGTACGCGGTTTTACTCAAGACGATGCACATATTTTCTGTACTGAAGATCAGATCCTTCAAGAAGTCAGTAGCTGTATCAAGATGATTTACGATGTGTACGGCACATTTGGTTTTGAGAAGATTGTTGTTAAGTTATCAACACGCCCGGAAAAACGTATTGGTACGGAAAAACAGTGGGATGAAGCAGAAGCAGATCTTGCTGAAGCATTAACCCGAAATGGCATTGAATTTGAGTACCAGCCGGGTGAAGGGGCATTTTATGGCCCTAAAATTGAATTTACTCTATATGATTGTTTGGATCGTGCGTGGCAATGTGGTACTGTGCAACTCGATTTTTCACTGCCAGCACGCTTGAGCGCGTCATATGTAGGGGAAAATAACGAACGTAAGGTTCCTGTCATGATTCACCGTGCAGTTCTGGGATCGCTGGAACGGTTCATCGGTATCCTGACAGAAGAGTATGCTGGGTTTTTCCCAACATGGTTGGCACCTCAGCAGGTCGTCGTTATGAATATTACTGATGGCCAGTCAGATTATGTACAGGAATTGGTTAAAAAACTTCAAGATGCAGGCATTCGTGCAAAAGCAGACTTGAGAAACGAGAAGATTGGTTTTAAAATCCGTGAACACACTCTGCGTCGTGTACCTTATATGCTTGTATGTGGTGACAAAGAAGTCGAATCAGGAAAAGTATCCGTTCGTACTCGCCGCGGCAAAGACTTAGGTAGCATTGAGGTCAGTGAGTTTACAGAAAAACTGCTGACAGAAATACGCAGTCGCAATCTTCACCAATTGGAGGAATAAGGTATTAAAGGCGGAAAAAGAATTCAACCGGCGCGCCCAAATCGCATTAATGAAGAGATTCGCGCCTCTGAAGTTCGTTTAACTGGATTAGATGGCGAACAGATTGGTATTGTCAGTCTGAGAGAAGCTCTCGAAAAAGCTGAGGAAGCTGGTGTTGATTTAGTTGAAATCAGCCCAAATGCCGAACCGCCGGTTTGTCGTATTATGGATTACGGCAAGTTCCTCTATGAAAAGAGTAAGTCAATCAAAGAACAGAAAAAGAAACAAAAGGTTATTCAGGTTAAGGAAATTAAATTCCGTCCTGGTACAGATGAAGGCGACTATCAGGTCAAACTACGCAACCTGATTCGTTTTCTGGAAGATGGCGATAAAGCCAAAATCACCCTGCGTTTCCGTGGGCGTGAAATGGCACACCAACAGATTGGTATCGAGATGCTTAACCGCATTCGTGACGATCTGAGTGAACTGGCGGTGGTCGAATCCTTCCCAACGAAGGTTGAAGGTCGCCAGATGATCATGGTGCTCGCTCCTAAGAAGAAATAGTCAGGCAAACAAGTAATAGGCTCCAGTTAATCTGGCTGGAGTCTATTCGCCTGGCTAGTTCGTTGTAATTAACAATGCGAAGTGGAAATTAAAATGCCAAAGATTAAAACAGTACGCGGCGCAGCTAAACGCTTCAAAAAAACCGCAAGCGGCGGTTTCAAGCGTAAGCACGCTAACCTTCGTCACATTCTGACTAAAAAATCAACCAAGCGTAAACGTCATTTACGTCCAAAAGGCATGGTCTCCAAAGGTGATCTGGGCCTGGTTGTTGCTTGTTTGCCATACGCATAAGCAATTTTTTAGATTAGAACTCAGAGACGATAGGAGAAGTATATGGCTCGCGTAAAACGTGGTGTTATTGCCCGTGCACGTCACAAAAAAATTCTGAAACAAGCGAAAGGTTACTACGGTGCTCGTTCGCGCGTTTACCGTGTTGCTTTCCAGGCTGTTATCAAAGCTGGTCAGTACGCTTACCGTGACCGCCGTCAGCGTAAACGTCAATTCCGTCAATTGTGGATTGCACGTATCAACGCTGCTGCACGTCAGAACGGCATGTCTTACAGCCGTTTCATCAACGGCCTGAAAAAGGCTTCGATTGAAATCGACCGTAAGATCCTGGCTGACATCGCTGTATTCGACAAAGTAGCATTCGCTGCTCTGGTTGAAAAAGCGAAGGGCGCTCTGGCATAAGTCAGGTTAAAAGAGGGAGCTTGCTCCCTCTTTTACTTTTTTTCCAAAAGATTAGATACTGTCTGCAATCAGTAAATGCAAGAAGGGTACAGGAGAAAGAACGCAAATGATAAAGTTAGCCTTTTTTCGTTTCTTTTTTTACTTTAGCACCTGAAATCAGGGGGCTTCGCGCGTAAGAAAAGAAACGAAAAATAGCGCTTGAGCCTCCAGTGTGGAGGCTTTTTTATTTTTATGGCCTCATTAGTCGATAACATTGAGGACATAGTCGATAACAACTAAAGGGCCATCAGGCCGAAGGAAGAGGAAAACGATGTCACATCTTACTGAGCTGGTTGCAAAGGCAAAAACAGCCGTGGAAGAAGCCCAGGATGTTGCCGCGTTGGATTTGGTGCGAGTTGAATACCTGGGAAAAAAAGGCCATTTAACCCTCCAGATGTCATCGCTGCGTGACTTACCAGCCGAAGAACGTCCAGCGGCAGGGGCTGTTATTAATCAGGCGAAACAAGAAGTTCAAGAAGCTTTGAATGCGCGTAAGGCAAAGCTGGAAGCTGATATTCTGAATGCGCGTTTGGCAGCAGAAAAAATTGATGTTTCGTTGCCTGGTCGTCGTATGGAAAATGGTGGCTTGCACCCTGTTACCCGCACGATTGAACGTATTGAAACTTTCTTTGGCGAGTTGGGCTTTTCTGTTGAATCAGGCCCGGAAATCGAAGATGACTATCATAATTTTGATGCTCTGAACATTCCTGCACACCATCCTGCGCGTGCTGATCACGATACTTTCTGGTTTGATGCGACGCGTTTGTTGCGTACCCAGACTTCTGGGGTACAGATCCGCACCATGAAAGAGCGTCAGCCGCCAATCCGTATCATTGCACCTGGTCGTGTATACCGTAACGATTATGATCAGACTCATACTCCGATGTTCCATCAGGTAGAAGGGCTGATCGTTGATAAAAATATCAGCTTTACCAACCTGAAAGGCACACTGCATGACTTTTTGAATAACTTTTTTGAAGAAGATATGCAGATACGTTTCCGTCCTTCTTATTTTCCATTTACAGAACCTTCCGCAGAAGTTGATGTGATGGGCAAAAATGGGAAATGGTTAGAAGTTTTGGGTTGCGGTATGGTGCATCCTAACGTATTACGCAATGTTGGTATTGATCCTGAAATCTATTCTGGTTTTGCCTTTGGCATGGGAATGGAGCGTCTGACCATGCTGCGTTATGGTGTTACAGACTTGCGTGCATTCTTCGAAAATGATTTACGTTTCCTCAAACAATTTAAATAAGGCGGGTATATCTCATGAAATTCAGTGAACTCTGGTTACGCGAGTGGGCAAACCCAGCCATTAATAGTGAAGCATTGTCTGATCAAATCACCATGGCGGGTTTGGAAGTTGATGGTGTTGAAAAAGTGGCAGGTCAATTCCACGGTGTATTTGTTGGTGAAGTTGTTGAGTGTGGACAACATCCAAATGCAGATAAGTTGCGTGTCACAAAAGTTAATGTTGGCGGCGAACGCCTGTTAGATATTGTCTGTGGTGCACCTAATTGCCGACAAGGGCTTCGTGTCGCTGTTGCTACGGTTGGTGCTGTGCTGCCAGGTGATTTCAAAATTAAGCCAGCGAAATTGCGTGGCGAGCCGTCAGAAGGCATGTTGTGTTCATTTGCTGAATTAGGTATTGCAGACGATCATGATGGCATTATTGAACTGCCAGCAGATGCTCCGATTGGTGTTGATCTGCGTGATTACATGAAGTTGGACGATAATGCGATTGAAATCAGCATTACACCAAACCGTGCTGACTGCCTGAGCATCATGGGGGTTGCACGTGATGTTGCAGTTATCAATAAATTGTCCATGGCAGAGCCAAAAATCGAAGCGGTTAAACCAACTACAGATGCCACATTCCCTATTCGTGTTGAGGCTCCTGAAGCCTGTCCACGCTATTTGGGACGTGTGATCAAGAATGTGAACGTCAAAGCAATCACCCCACTGTGGATGCGCGAAAAACTGCGTCGTGGTGGTGTTCGTTCCATTGATCCGGTTGTTGATATTACCAACTATGTTTTGCTCGAATTGGGTCAACCATTGCACGCGTTCGATTTGGAACGTTTAAATGGTTCAATTATTGTGCGTTTTGCTGAGCAAGGTGAAAAACTTACTCTGCTAGATGGTAGTGAAACCGAACTTTCTGCTGAAACACTCATTATTTCTGATGAAAAACAACCGGTTGCTATGGCGGGGATTTTTGGCGGGGAATATTCTGGTGTTAATGCAGAAACACAGCATATTATGCTAGAATGTGCGTTCTTTGCACCACTGGCAATTACTGGCCGTGCTCGTCGTTATGGTTTGCACACCGATGCTTCTCACCGTTTTGAACGTGGTGTTGATCCACAGCTTCAGCATAAAGCGATGGAATATGCCACTCAATTGTTGATCGACATTTGTGGTGGAGAAGCCGGTGAAATCGTTGATGTTACTAGCGAATCTCACTTACCAAAACCAGCGACGATTACGCTTAATCGCAATAAATTGGATCGCTTGATTGGTTATCATGTTGCTGATGAACAAGTCACGGATATCCTGACGCGTTTAGGTTGCCAGGTCACGATCCAGGATGGAAGTTGGCAGGCTGTTGCACCTAGCTGGCGTTTTGATATGCAAATTGAGGAAGATCTCGTTGAAGAGGTCGCTCGTATTTACGGTTATAACAACATTCCTGACGTTCCAGTGCGCGCAGATCTGATTATGACTTCACATCGTGAAGCTGATTTGCCATTGAAACGGGTTAAAACAATGTTGGTGGACAAAGGTTATCAAGAAGCGATTACTTATAGCTTTGTTGATCCTAAGATTCAGAAATATCTTCACCCGCAGGAAGAAGCGTTAATTTTGCCTAATCCAATTTCGGCGGATATGTCTGCAATGCGTTTGTCCTTGTTGACAGGATTATTGACTACTGTTGCCTATAACCAGAACCGTCAGCAAAACCGTGTCCGTTTATTCGAAACAGGATTGCGTTTTGTGCCGGATGAACATGCGGAGCATGGGATCCGTCAGGAATTCATGCTCGGTGGCGTTATTGCAGGCAACCGTTTCGAAGAGCACTGGTCGATTGAAAAACAAGCAGTTGATTTCTTTGATTTGAAGGGTGATTTAGAATCTGTTTTAGAACTGACAGGTAAACTATCTAACATTTCCTTTAAGGCAGAAGAACATCCTGCTTTACATCCTGGACAAAGCGCTGGGATTTATCTGGAAAATAATTACATTGGTTATATCGGTGTTGTTCATCCAGAACTGGAGCGTAAACTTGACTTAAACGGCCGTACCGTGGTATTCGAGTTATTATGGACTGGTCTGGTAGACCGCGTAATCCCTGAGATGAAGGAAGTTTCTCGCTTCCCATCTAACCGCCGCGATATCGCCATCGTTGTGCCTGAAAATGTAGCCGCAGAAGATGTTCTGGCTGAATGTAAGAAAGTTGGCGTAAATCATATAGTTGGCATAAACTTATTTGACGTGTATTGTGGTAAAGGTGTCGCGGAAGGCTACAAGAGCCTTGCTATTAGCTTAATCTTGCAGGATACCATGCGTACACTGGAAGAAGAAGAAATTGCTGCGACCGTCAACAAATGCGTTGCTGCACTAGAACAGCGATTCCAAGCATCCTTGAGGGACTGAACTTATGGCGCTTACTAAAGCTGAAATGTCAGAAAATCTGTTTGAGAAACTGGGTATTAGCAAGCGTGACGCTAAAGATCTGGTAGAAATGTTCTTTGAAGAAGTTCGTCGTTCTTTGGAGAATGGGGAGCAAGTGAAATTATCTGGATTTGGCAACTTTGATTTGCGAGACAAAAATCAACGTCCAGGCCGTAATCCAAAAACAGGTGAAGATATTCCGATTACGGCTCGCCGTGTTGTCACTTTTCGCCCTGGCCAAAAACTGAAAAACAGAGTGGAAAAAGCGTTACCCAAAGAATAACTACATAAAAAGGCCGCATTTTGCGGTCTTTTTCTTATCTTCTCTTTTCAGCCTTCAATGGAAGGAGCATTTATTTTCTAAATGGCCTCACACATGCGCTCTGTTTACGAGTTGATCACCTATCAGAGAAAACGTAACCATCGAGTGATGGCGGTTTTGTCTGTTTTATTCGTTATTCTGTTTATCTTGTCATTATGTGCCGGTGAAATCTGGTTTTGGCCTGATCAATGGTTATCAGAGCCTGCCCAGTTGTTTATTTGGCAGTTGAGATTGCCCAGAGTGATTGCCGTGATGGTGGTTGGTGCGAGCTTAGCCCTGTCAGGAGCCATTATGCAGGCGTTGTTCGAAAATCCATTGGCGGAGCCAGGATTGCTTGGGATCAGTAATGGCGCTGGTGTTGTAGTGGTATGTTTAATACTTGTCTTTCATGGTATTGCACCATTGTGGTTATTAAGTGTTGGCGCGGTATCTGGGGCATTTTTTATGACCGCTATTTTGCTGGGATTTTCCAGAAAACATCAAGTGACCAATACCCGCTTGTTATTGATTGGCGTTGCTTTCGGGGTGATCTTTGGCGCCTTGATGACATGGATGGTTTATTTCAGTACCAGTTTAGATCTCCGGCAATTGATGTATTGGATGATGGGAAGTTTCAGTGGCGTTGATTGGCGCCAAAAATGGCTGATGGTTGCATTGTTTCCCGCTGTCTTATGGTTAAGCAGTAAAGGTAACATTTTGAATTACCTCTCTCTGGGGAGTTACAGGCTCGGCAACTAGGTGTGTCTCACCATAAATGGCGTAATGCATTTGTATCGGTAATCGGGTTATTAGTTGGTTTGAGTGTTGCTCTTGCGGGAGCTATCAGTTTTATCGGTTTGGTTATTCCCCATATTTTGAGATTAATTGGTTTGACTGATCATAAGGCATTACTTCCAGCCAGTGCATTGGCGGGAGGCAGTGGTTTACTGTTGGCAGATTTAATTTCCCGTCTATCATTATCCCATGCAGAAGTGCCAATAGGTGTTGTTACCGTAACTTTAGGTTCCCCCATTTTTATATGGCTGTTATTAAGAACACGTCACTATTAAGAAATATCGCACTTGCCTGTTAATGCGAGATAAGGAAATAAGGGTAATAGCATGATCAGTCAGCCGATTTTGCAACTGGATAATGTTAGTGTTAACAATAGATTGAGTTCATTGTCTGGGACTATTGCGGTAGGGAAACAGATTCATTTGGTGGGACTCAATGGCTCAGGGAAAAGTACTCTGCTTGCAGCAATTGCGGGCGTGTTATCCTATAGCGGCACTATTTGTTTGCATAGCCGAAACTTGCAGGATTACCGCCAGCACGAATTGGCAAAGCACCGTGCCTGGTTCTCTCAGGCTTCTTCTGTTCCTATCATGCCGGTTTTTCAGTATCTAGATATGTTCCGCCCTGAATGTACGTCATTGGCTCACAGTGAACATGTGTTGTATGAACTGTGCCAGCAAATGAAACTCCTGCCATTGCTTACTTCGTCCATTGGTCAACTCTCCGGCGGAGAGTGGCAACGAGTCAGATTGGCGGGTACGTTTTTTCAGATATGGCCGGAGCTAAATCCTGCTGGAAGTTTACTCTTACTTGATGAACCAACAAATAATCTTGATATCACCCAACAAGCCGTTTTGGATAAGTTAATAAAAAGATTTTGTGCGTTGGGAGGAACGGTATTATTGAGTAGCCATGATCTTAACCACACATATGAACAAGCGACAGAAGTATGGCTGCTTTCTCATGGGAAATTGTTAGCATCAGGCATGCCACAGAATATCATGACAGAACGAAATTTATCAGAAGTTTTTGAGGTAAATATTGGACATATCAAAAATGACAGCTATAAATTATGGAGGGTCAGCCACGTGTAATTCCTGTAAGCGAAATCTACCATAATTATTGCTTGCTATCTGTTTTTGGTGTTTGGTTGACCATAATTTGTTTTTCGTTGATGTTTCGTTAAAAAATCATTACCTAGAATCGATCGATTATAAAGCAATTAGGATATACAAGGCACAAAACGATTATGGATAATTTTTTGCCATTTTCTCGTCCTGCAATTGGCAGCGAAGAGATAGAAGCGATAGAGAAAGTTTTACACTCCGGCTGGATTACTACAGGCCCACAAAACCATCAGTTAGAGCAAGATTTTTCTCTTATGTTTGGCTGCAAACATGCCATTGCTCTATGTTCCGCGACTGCGGGAATGCATTTGGCTTTGTTGGCTCTTGGCATAGGCCCAGGTGATGAAGTCATTACGCCTTCCCAAACTTGGGTTTCTACTATCAATATGATTTGCTTGTTAGGCGCTGAACCTGTCATGGTTGATGTTGACCGTGATACATTAATGGTCAGCGCAGAAACAATCAAAAAAGCGATCACTCCCAAAACCAAAGCAATTATTCCCGTTCATTATGCAGGAGCGCCTTGTGATCTTGATGCTCTTCGCGCTGTAGCCCAAAAAGCGAAAATTCCTCTGATTGAAGATGCAGCTCATGCTGTCGGCACTCGTTATAAAAATGAATGGATCGGAGAACGGGGTAGCGCAATTTTTTCTTTTCATGCGATAAAAAACATGACCTGTGCCGAAGGTGGCATGTTCGTTACAGATGATGATGAACTTGCCCAGCGGATCCGCTGTTTAAAATTTCATGGCTTAGCTGTTGACGCTTTTGATAGACAAATTCAGGGCAGAAAACCCCAAGCGGAAGTGATTGAGCCGGGTTTTAAATACAACCTATCAGATATTCATGCGGCGATGGCAGTTGTGCAATTGGGCAAACTGGCATCAATGAATGAACGCCGTCGGGAATTGGTGGCTCGCTATTCTGCCGCTCTTATTGATTCACCGCTGCAAATGCTGAAAGCCCCAGAATATGCGCATTTGCATTCCCACCATCTTTTTATGGTACGCGTTGACAAAAATATCTGTGGCATTGACCGCGATACGTTTATGGCACGCCTAAAGGATAGAAATATTGGCACGGGTTTGCACTTCAGAGCCGCGCATACACAAAAATATTATCGTGAGCGTTATCCACAACTTTCCTTGCCTGTATCTGAGTGGAATTCATCAACATTGTGTTCATTACCTCTTTTTCCCGACATGAGCAATGATGATGTAGATCGTGTCGTGAATGTAATAACTGAAATTCTTTCGGAGCATAATTAAGTGATATTTGAGAAGATCAAAAAAGTTTCAGTCGTTATTCCTGTTTACAACGAAGAAGAAAGTTTACCCCAATTATTGGAAAGAACGCTCGCAGCGTGCCAAAAATTAGAACAGAAATACGAATTAATCTTGGTCGATGATGGCAGCCATGATAGTTCTGCCGAGATCTTAACTCAGGCGGCAGAATCTCCAGAAAATCATGTGATTGCAATTTTGCTTAACCGTAATTATGGGCAACATTCAGCCATTATGGCCGGTTTCCATCAAGCTGACGGTGATCTGGTTATTACACTTGATGCTGATTTGCAAAACCCACCGGAAGAAATTCCCCGTTTAGTTAAAACGGCGGAAGAGGGGTATGACGTTGTGGGAACTCGTCGTATTCATCGGCAGGACTCTTGGTTCCGTAAAGCCGCCTCTAAAATAATCAATGCGATGATAACTAAGGCGACAGGGCGTTCAATGGGGGATTATGGTTGCATGTTGCGCGCCTATCGACGTCATATTGTCTGTGCGATGCTTCAATGCCATGAGCGCAGTACATTTATTCCTATCCTTGCCAACACCTTTGCACGCAGAACAATAGAAATTGACGTGGCCCATGCAGAGCGTGAGTTTGGGGACTCCAAATACAGTTTTATGAAACTGATAAACCTGATGTATGACCTTCTGACGTGCTTAACTACTGCACCATTGCGGTTACTAAGCGTCGCGGGAAGTATCATTGCCATAACAGGTTTTTTGTTGGCGGTGTTATTGATTGTTCTGCGCCTTATATTTGGTTCAATGTGGGCTGCTGAAGGGGTGTTTACCCTGTTTGCTATTCTTTTCATGTTCATTGGGGCACAGTTCGTCGCCATGGGACTGTTGGGTGAATACATTGGTCGAATATATAACGATGTACGTGCTCGTCCGCGCTATTTTATTCAGAAAGTGGTCGGAATTAAGAAGACTAACGATAATCAGGAAGAAAGCTAATGAAAGCAATTATTTTTGCCTATCACGATATTGGTTGTGTCGGACTTAATGCATTAGTCAAATTGGGTTTTGATGTTCAGGCTGTATTCACTCACACAGATGATCCAAATGAAAATCACTTTTTCTCTTCTGTTGCACGTATCGGTGCTGATTTGGGGTTACCTGTGTTTGCACCAGAAAATGTGAATCACCCGCTTTGGGTTGAACGCATTCGTGAGATGAAACCAGATGTTATTTTCTCTTTTTACTATCGCAACATGCTTAGCCAGGAAATTCTGTCACTGGCTGAAAAAGGCGCGTTTAACCTTCATGGCTCCTTGTTGCCTAAATATCGTGGCCGTGCTCCGGTTAACTGGGCTGTACTCCATGGCGAGGCTGAAACCGGTGTAACATTACATAAAATGCTGGAGAAGCCGGATGCGGGAGATATTATCGCGCAACAGGTTGTACAGATTGGTGAAAATGATACTTCGCTGAGAGTACATGAAAAAATACGTGAAGCGACAGTTGAATTATTGGATCGTATTCTGCCTCAAATAAAATCAGGTCATTATCCATCAATTCCACAGGATGAAAGCCAGGCCACTTATTTTGGCCGTCGTACCGCTGAAGATGGTGAGATAGCATGGAATAAGTCTGCCAAAGAGATTAACAACTTAGTCAGGGCGGTGACAGAACCCTACCCAGGGGTATTTACTTTTCTCGGTGAACGTAAGATGACGATTTGGCGTTCACGGCCACTTGATCAGTCCCACGGAAAACGCCCAGGAACCGTAATCTCGACGGATCCCTTTGTGATTGCTTGTGGTGATGGTGCGTTGGAAATTATTAGCGGCCAAGGGGAGTCAGGGCTTTATGTTCAAGGTAATCGATTAGCTCTTGAGATGGGTATTGTCGCAGGGGTTCATGTTGGTCCTAAAGCAACAACCCAAATCAGTCGCCGTAAACGAGTACTCATTTTGGGTGTGAATGGATTCATTGGTAACCATCTGACTGAACGGTTGTTGAGTGATGGCAATTATGACATTTATGGGATGGATATTGGTTCTTCTGCGATTGAGCGATTTATTGGTAATCCACGTTTTCACTTTATTGAAGGAGATATCAGCATTCATACTGAATGGATTGAATATCACATCAAAAAATGTGATGTCATCCTGCCATTAGTGGCAATTGCGACGCCAATTGAATATACCCGTAATCCTTTGCGAGTCTTTGAGCTGGATTTTGAAGAGAACCTTAAAATTGTTCGTTATTGTGTTAAATACAATAAACGGATTATTTTCCCCTCCACATCCGAAGTTTACGGTATGTGTGATGATAAAGAGTTTGATGAAGATACTTCGCGTCTGATTGTTGGACCTATTAATAAACAGCGTTGGATCTATTCAGTTTCAAAACAATTACTTGATCGAGTCATTTGGGCATATGGTACACAAGAAGGCCTGAAATTTACTTTATTCCGTCCATTTAACTGGATGGGGCCAAGGCTGGATAACCTAAATTCAGCGCGTATTGGTAGTTCAAGGGCTATTACCCAATTGATTTTGAACTTGGTGGAAGGTTCGCCAATTAAATTGGTGGATGGGGGAGAACAAAAACGCTGTTTCACGGATATCCATGATGGTATTGAGGCACTGTACAGGATCATCGAAAACCGGGATGGGCGATGCGATAGTCAGATAATCAATATTGGTAATCCAACAAATGAAGCGAGCATTCGTCAGTTAGCCGAAATGTTATTAGATAGCTTTGAACAACATGAGTTGCGGGGGCACTTTCCCCCATTTGCTGGATTCAAAAAGGTCGAAAGCAGCAGTTATTATGGGCAAGGCTATCAGGATGTTGCACACCGCAAACCCAGCATTAAAAACGCAGAACGTCTGTTAGGTTGGAAACCCACTATTGATATGAAGCAAACCATTGATAAAACATTGGACTTCTTTCTGCGTGGCGCAGTTGAAGAAGCGAAAGAGAAAAATTAAAAAGGCAGTAGGAAAACGAGGAAGAGAGCGGAAATAACGTAATGAAAAAAGTTGGTTTGAGAATTGATGTGGACACTTATCGAGGCACTAAGGAAGGTGTACCACGGTTGCTTGAAGTTTTACAAAAGCACCATATTCAAGCCAGCTTTTTTTTCAGTGTTGGCCCAGACAATATGGGGCGCCATTTATGGCGTCTGTTGCGTCCAAAGTTTCTCTGGAAGATGCTGAGATCAAATGCTGTGTCTCTCTATGGCTTGGATATTTTATTGGCAGGTACAGCTTGGCCGGGAAAAAAAATCGCAAAAGATTTAGGGCATTTGATGAAGCAAACAATAGAAGCAGGCCATGAAGTAGGTTTACATGCATGGGATCATCAAGGTTGGCAGGCAAAAGTAGGTTGTTGGTCGGAGAAGGAATTAACAGAGCAAGTGAAATTGGGTGTTGATGCTTTGCAAAAAGCAACAGGAAAAACTGTGACATGCTCAGCCGTTGCGGGTTGGCGCGCTGATGAACGTGTGCTGGCCGTTAAACAACATTTTGGTTTTGATTACAACAGTGATTGCCGCGGAACACATCCATTCAGGCCACTCTTGCCCGATGGACAAGTGGGAACTGTACAAATTCCTGTCACATTACCTACCTATGATGAAGTTGTTGGAACACAAGTCAGTGATGCAGATTTTAATCACTTTATCCTTGCAGCGATTAAAAATGATCATGGGATTCCTGTTTATACGATCCATACCGAAGTCGAAGGGATGTCGAAATCTGCACAATTTGAGGCATTACTGGACATGCTTCATCAACAAGATATTCAGTTCTGTAAATTAAGCCATTTGTTACCAGAGAATAGGGATACGCTTCCTATTGGGAAAATTGTTCGTTCGGATTTTCTTGGTCGTGAAGGCTGGTTAGGTTGCCAACAAGAGGTATAGCACAGATGTTGAACACCCGAACGAGTAAAGCAGGAGCCGTTCTGATGGCTCTTTTTTTTGTTCTTACTTACTTATTACCGCTGGATAGTCGTTCATTATGGCAACCGGATGAAACTCGGTATGCAGAAATTAGCCGGGAAATGCTGCAACGTGGGGATTGGATCGTACCGTATTTCCTGGATATCCGCTATTTTGAGAAACCAGTAGCAGGATATTGGATCAACAACATTAGCCAATGGATTTTTGGTGATAATAATTTTGCTGTCCGTTTTGGTTCCGTACTTAGTATCCTAATCAGCGTGTTTCTTCTTTATCGTTTAGCAATGATGATGTGGCAATGTCGCCAGACTGCTTTCGTTTCCAGCCTGATCTACATTTCCATGTTTATTGTTTTTTCCATTGGTACTTACAGTGTCCTTGATCCTATGTTTTCTTTATGGATTACCGCGGGGATCGTAAGCTGTTATTGGGCGCTTAAGGCGGTGTCGATCCGAGAACGGATTTTGGCATGGTCTGTTCTGGGGCTGACCTGTGGGATGGCTTTTATGACAAAAGGCTTTCTAGCATTAGCATTACCCGTGATTGCCATGCTACCCATTACAATATATCAAAAGCGGTTTTTGGAAATGGTTCGTTTTGGTTCTCTTGCCGTAATTTTTGCTGTTTTGATAAGCCTACCGTGGGTGATTGCGATTGCTGTGCGTGAGCCGGATTACTGGCATTATTTCTTTTGGGTAGAGCACATACAGCGTTTTGCTTCTGATAAAGCTCAGCATATTGCACCTATTTGGTATTACTTACCCGTATTGATTTTAGGCGTGATCCCGTGGCTAGGGTTACTACCAGGTGCTTTAATCAAAAGCTGGAAGGAGAAAAACAGTCACCCAGAAATGTTTTTTTTGTTTTGCTGGTTTGTTGTTCCATTTGTGTTTTTTAGTATCGCAAAAGGAAAATTACCAACTTACGTTTTACCTTTTATCGGCCCTTTAGCTTTAATGATGGCAAAATATGCTGTCGATTGCGTCAAAAATGGCCGCATGAACGTGTTGAAAATAAATGGGTTGGTGAACGTTTTCATCGGATTGCTTGCCATTTTGGTACTTTTTATTCTGGAAACCTTGAAGGATCCACCACTTTATCAACCCGACGAGTGGCTGAAATGGATTATGGGAATCATTGCCTTTGGCGTTTGGGGTGGGATTGGTTATCTCTGTTTTATTCGCGATGGTAAATATTGGTTATGGGCTGCCGCTTGTTCAATTATACTCAACCTATCCATAGGTAGTGCTTTACCTGATAAGACGATAAATTCGAAACTTCCTCAGCATTTCATTCAGCAAAACGAAAAAGAGTTGGCTGACAGTAAATATATTTTGGCTCAGTCTGTTGGGATGGGGGCTGCGGTTGCCTGGGAATTGAAACGCAGTGATATTTACCTGTTTGATCGTCAGGGAGAATTAAAATATGGTCTTGCATATCCTGATAGCCAATATCGATATATCACAGCGCAAAAATTTCCTGCATGGCTAGTAAAAGCACGTCAAAAAGGTCAAGTCGCGATTGTTTTTCTATTACCTTCAGAAGGTGAGTTGTCTGAACTACCAGAACCGGATTTTGTGCGTCGTAGTCATAGATTTGTGCTTGTGATTTATAAGAAACAGCCATGAGTAGCAATATAATCTTATTGATTTTGGTTAGCTTGTTTACTTGCGCGGGGCAATTATGCCAGAAGCAGGCAGTTGCTTGTTGGCAGAAAAAAGATACCCCGCATAAAGTAGTATCGATGGCGGCATGGCTGTCTAGTGCTATTCTTCTGTTGGGTATAGGAATGATATTTTGGTTGCGATTATTGCAATTTTTTCCATTGAGCATTGCTTACCCTCTGCTTAGTATAAATTTTGTCATAGTGACTTTGATTGGGCAATTCTTGTATCAGGAAAAAGTGGGATTAAAGCACTGGATGGGAGTTTTTGCCATTATGTTCGGGATCTTATTGATGAGTTTAAGTTAATGAAAGGTTATCTTTGGGGGATGGCCAGTGTCCTGCTGATCACTGTAGCGCAATTGTTATTGAAGTGGGGAGTTGCCCATCTGCCGGAACTTTCGTTATCAATGCACTGGCTGGACATCAACTGGCTTTGGGCAAATCACAATCCTCTGCTGATGATTATGGCAGGGTTGGCGGGTTATATACTATCTATGTTATGTTGGTTTTTCACATTGAAATATCTGCCATTGAATAAAGCGTACCCTATTATTAGCTTGAGTTATGCCTTTGTTTATTTAATGGTGGCTTTATTACCTTGGTTTAGCGAAACAGTCTCACTGTTAAAAACGTTGGGCGTTTTTTTCATCTTATTGGGCGTTTGGTTAATCAGCAGACCGGAAACAAAATAGATAAAATTTGTCGTCACAGGTTTGTTTATTTCAGATATTTTACCTCTTTTTAATAAGGGGTATCCAGATTAGCAGCAAACTTCAAATTTACACTCCAGCGGATTATTTACTTGGTAATTCCTCTGAGAATAATGAAGAATATCTTTGCACTTCTCAGTATCAAAGTGCCGATGCTAAAAAATTAGGTGTTTTTCTGCAACAAAACGTAAGTAAGACGTTTTATTTTTGCTTCAATTGGCTTTAATTTTAAATCTATACTCTGAACTTAAGGCTGCGCTATGTGAAGTTTCAAGGGCGTGGCCTTTTTGTTTTCTTACAATAAAGTCGTTCTACAACGGTATATGGGATGCTATATGGGGGAAAATAGCTTAAAATAACCTTAACTGCACGAAAATGAGCAAGAAATATAACTCAGTTAATCAATGCAATAGCGAGTAATGGCGGGGTTTTGGTAATGAAATTAAGGTATTTGTTTTTTCTATCCAGTTTATTTCTTATTGGTTGTACCAACCCTGTTTCTAAGCCTAAATCATCTCCACTGAAGGCAAGTCTTGATCCGATCATGGTCATTGCCCAATTAAAAGATCAACTTGAACGATGGCAAAATACGCCGTATCGCTATGGTGGCATGGATAAACATGGTATCGATTGTTCTGGCTTTGTGTACCGAACTTTTTCTGATCGTTTTAATATCCAGCTTCCCCGGACGACAAGTGAACAAACCCGAATAGGCACATGGATAAGTAAAGACGATCTGATGCCAGGGGATTTGGTTTTTTTCAAAACCGGCAGTGGAAAGAGTGGATTGCATGTGGGTATTTACGATACTAACAGTGAGTTTATTCATGCTTCCACAAGTAAGGGGGTAATACGTTCTTCCCTTGATAATGTATATTGGCGTCGTGTTTTTTGGCAAGCTCGTAGGATTTAACATTACGTCTATCTTATTGTTTCGGCAGTGCTTTATGATATCTTAAAGCGCTATTCTTTTTTGCCGGAGTCAAAAATGTCCTCATTACGTCTGTTGCTTTCAGATTCTCATGATCCTTGGTTTAACCTTGCTGTTGAAGAATGTATTTTTCGACAAATGCCTCCAAATCAGCGTGTCCTATTTTTATGGCGTAATGCCGATACTGTTGTGGTGGGACGCGCGCAGAATCCATGGAAAGAGTGTAACACTCGGAAAATGGAGCGAGATGGCATCAAACTGGCTCGGCGTAGTAGCGGAGGTGGTGCAGTTTTTCATGATTTGGGTAATACATGTTTCACTTTTATGGCAGGGAAGCCTGAATATAACAAAACCGTTTCCACACAAATCATCCTGGAAGGATTGCAGAAAACAGGAGTTCATGCAATCGCTTCTGGCCGCAATGATTTGGTTCTATCTTCCCCGGAAGGAGAGCGTAAAATTTCCGGCTCTGCGTATAAGGAAACAAAAGACAGAGGTTTTCATCACGGAACTTTGTTGATTAATGCAGATCTAAATCGACTTGCTGATTATCTTAATCCGGATCCTAAAAAGTTACAGACGAAAGGTATCACTTCAGTTCGTTCCAGGGTTATGAATTTGGCTGAGTTATTGCCTGACATCACGCATGAAAGGGTTTGTCAGGGGATTATCGATGCATTTTTTGCACACTTCGGTGAGACAGTCAAAGCGGAAGTGATTTCTCCCTTGGTTTTGCCTGATTTACCCGGTTTTAGTGATATTTTTGCTAAACAGAGTAGTTGGGAATGGAATTTTGGTCAGGCTCCTGCATTTAGTCATGTACTGGAGACGCGATTCCATTGGGGAGGGGTTGAATTACATGTTGATGTTGAACATGGTGTAATTAGCCGTTGCCAAGTTTTTACTGACAGTCTGGAACCTGCTCCGCTTGAAATATTGTCCGGAAAATTAATTGGGGTACTGTATCAGCCAGGAGCGGTTGGGCAAGTGATCTTGCAAATTAGTGAACAATATTCCGCTCTGGATGGCGAATTACAGCAATTATATCATTGGCTAATTAATGAACTTAAGTAATTGAATAATTTTCGGTAAAATACAAAAAAATGGCCAACGACAGGGAAGTTGACCAGAAAAGGTGATAATTAATATAATTCTAATACATAGAGAGTTATTTTTTACTTCGTATTTATTCTTCACAATATTTATACTTGTGGATATATTCCTCACAATGCAAGAACGTCTTGAGCTCAGGTAGATATCCATTTTCTCGGAATTTAGCGGGTGTAGTATTAAAATGTTTTTTAAATATTCGGGTAAATGTAGCTTGAGAACTAAAACCATATTGAAGAGCAATGTCAAGAATTGGCAAATTGTCTTCACGTAAAGATCTGGCTGCTTCATGGAGACGACGACGACGTACATATTGGCCTAATGTACAGCCTTTCAACTCCTTAAAAATTCGTTGTAAATGCCATTTTGAGTAACCACTTTTATGGGCTATAGCATCTATTTTGATACCTTCAGTCCGTTGAAGTTGGCTTTCTAACCATCTTACAATATCGTTGATAACATTTTCTAACATGTTTACCTTCCACATGGGTGGGGTTTTGCTAAAAATACACTGATAAATAATTAGTTATGTTATTGCGTGAGCCATTTTAAGAATTTCTTTTTTATCGTATACGCAAAATGTGCTGTTTCAGATTAATAATTGTGACCTATGATTTATTTTTTTTCGATTAAAAAATAAATCATAGCACCAGATGTTTATCAGATTTTAGTGTAAGTGGTATTATGCTCCACATTATTGATTATAAACGAGGATGTAATGCAAACGGATATTATCTATTTAATCAGGAAACTGGTTTTTTTTATTTTCTACGCATTAGTGATAGCAGGAGTTACGGGTTTACTCTTTTTGGATGTTAATTACCTGAAAAATGGGGTACATGAAGATTCACTGACTGAAATTTTTCAGGAAATAACTTTGTTGATTATTGCTGCTTTGCTGTTTTATGAAGCCAAGAAAAATGTAAAGTTGCGCCCATCATTGGTATTAATGGCTGGTTTTTTCAGTTGTCTTCTGATTAGAGAATTAGATATCTATTTTGATAATCTCTTTTTTCATGGTGCATGGTCATGGTTTGCCATTCCACTTGCTTTAGTCTGTATTGGGTATGCCTGTAAATATGGGCAGCAAACTCTTTCTGGACTTGTCCATTTCACACGTCACCAAAGTTATTCGATGATGGCTTGTGGCTTGTTGTGTGTACTGGTGTTTTCCCGTTTATTTGGTATGGGTGAACTGTGGAAGGGATTGATGGATGAACATTTTAACCGAACGGTTAAAAATATGGTGGAAGAGGGCTGTGAAATGTTGGGTTATGCCCTGTGTTTTATTGCCACACTTTGGTATTTACCTTCAGTCCGCAAGCAACGTATTTCTAAAAATATTATTTAATTTTAAGCTGTTTTGAACTCGATTTTTACTTATTCGAGGCAAATTTTGCCGATCACAGCAAAATTTGCCTTTCTTATCTTTTTCTCATCATTAAAAGGGAATAAACGATATCTTTTATTTGCGGAGGTAGATCTGTGGCTGATGAGTTTCAGGGTGCTGCATAACGCCTAAATCGGCTTGATACCATTGCTTAAGAATATTGTCACGCAGTACATCTTGCGGAGTACCAGATGCGACTAATTGGCCTTTGTGCAACAAGACAATTTTATCGGCATAAAGTGAAGCCAGGTTCAAATCATGCAGTACACAACAGGCAGCAATGGGATGCTGTCGTGTCAGGCGGTGAAC
The DNA here is from genome assembly GCF_037996785.1 of Xenorhabdus thailandensis. Taxonomy (NCBI): domain Bacteria; kingdom Pseudomonadati; phylum Pseudomonadota; class Gammaproteobacteria; order Enterobacterales; family Morganellaceae; genus Xenorhabdus; species Xenorhabdus thailandensis. The sequence continues at coordinate 69,794 of NZ_JBBMXF010000013.1, read as the reverse complement.
CAATCGCAATGTATGTTGTTGGTGATAAAGATCCAGTGCCGACGTGGGTTCATCCAAAAACAGACAAGATTCGGTAGGTACAGGGTGCCAAAGTTGAGCTAAGACCCTTGCCAGTTGAACCCGTTGTTGTTCCCCCCCGGATAATTGTTGATAATTCCTGTTTCTCAGTTCTTCACACTCTGTCAAAGCAATCGCTTCATCAATAGCGCTTTTTTTGTGGGAATTTTCATGGGGAACACGCCCCATAGCAATGACTTCCTCTACACTAAAGGGAAAGGAGAGGGCGCTATATTGTCGCATGACTGCACGAATACGAGCCAGTTGCTGGGTTGGCCAGCGAGAAATAGGCGTTCCTTTTAACAGACAATCTCCCGAACTGGGTTGGATATAGCCGGTCAATAGACGTAACAGTGTTGATTTCCCCGCCCCGTTTGGGCCAATAATTGCTACAACTTCCCCTTGATGCAGGGAAAGGGAAACATCCTTGATTATTTTACGCTGCCCGATGAAATAATTTAAATTTTGTGCTTCAAGTAAATTATTTGACATGCTCGGTTCCATTATGAACGGTTTCTTGATGGCTTAAGGATAAGCCATAAAAAATAGGGGGCACCGATCAAGCCAGTGATAAGGCCTACTGGCATTTCAGCAGGGGAAACTAATGTCCTGGCTAATGTGTCGGCTTTTAACAGAAGGCAGGCACCGCCCAATGCAGATATTGGCAGTAGCCAAGTGTGATCTCCCCCAAACTGCTGCCTGGCAAGGTGTGGGATAACGAGGCCAATGAAGCCAATGACACCGGTCAAAGCAACGGCACATCCAACTAGTAAGGCACTTAACAGCAATAATTGATATTTAGTGCGTTGGACATTAATACCTAAATAGTGTGCTTCTTCATCACCCAGTTGCAGCAAATTGAGTTTGCGTGATTGACTGAGTGTCAGCATACAGACAGGGATAATGAGTGATGCCGCAATCGCCAGTGTTGGCCACTCTATTTGACTGAGTGAACCCATCATCCAAATGGAAAATTGGCGTAATTGTTGGTCGTTACTGATATAGCTCAATACACCAATAAATGACGAACAGAGTGCATTAATGGCGATGCCTGCAAGGAGTAGCTTTGACAGGTTGCCGTGGTTATATTTGTTTAGAATGAATATTAGGGTTGATACTAATAGGCTGCCGATAAAAGCGGCAATAATATGTCCGTACAGCGCAATACTGGCAGGTAAGGCGAAAGGCAGCACAATAAACATTGCAACGGTAAGAGCTGCACCACTGCTGATCCCTAATAATCCGGGATCGGCCAGAGGGTTACGAAATAATCCTTGCATTACGGCACCGGATATAGCCAGCGCTCCTCCAACGAGGATCGCCAGCAAAATACGTGGGAGCCGAATGTTTAACCAGATTTGCCACTGTGGGTCATCCAAAGAGGATTCCCACAGTGTTTTAAAAGAAAGTGGCAATGCTCCCATATTTGCTGAGCTAATTGCCAGAAGGAACAACAATAAACTCAGTGCTATCACACCGAAACTGGGAGAGCGGGAATGGCTCATTGCGCTTTCTCCGCAGCATCACGGACTTGTTTCATCACAGCGGGTGTTTGTAGGCCGAAACCAAGCAGGCCCATTTCATCAACAACCACGACTTGTTTTTTCTTTCCTGCTGGTGTGAAACTTAACCCAGGAAGCTGCCAAACTTTATCCATCCCACCTAACGTTTTTAGCCCCTCGGTGCTGACTAACAGTAAGTCCGGCTTGCTGGCAATAACCCCTTCCTGAGATAAAGGGCGATATCCCTGGAAGCCTTGCATCGCATTTTTTGCCCCAATGGCACGAATAATTTGATCGGCTGCGGTTTTCTGACCAGCTGCCATTGGCATAATGCCACCGTGACTCATAACAAAGACTACTTTGGTGGAAATATCTGACGTGGCGATATCTGCGAGTTGTTGCCGATATTGGGCAATCAATTCGTTACCTCGTTTTTTTTGGTTGACCGCCTTGGCGACGGTCATGATTTTTGCAGGAACGGCTTCTAACGAGGTTTCGCTGGTCACTTTAATGACTTTTACACCAGAATCTTCGACTTGCTTGAGTGCGAGAGAAGGTTGGGCTGACTCACTCGCAATCACCAGTGAGGGGCGCATGGATAGAATCCCTTCTGAACTCAACATCCTCATATACCCGATATCAGGTAAGGAAAGCAGTTCCTTGGGATTTTGGCTGGTACTGTCCCTTGCGACAACGTGATGTCCTTCACCAAGTGCAAAAACAATTTCAGACACATCGCCACCAATGGTCACAATGCGTTCAGCAGAGAACACATTGAAAGAGATGGCAAGCATAAATGTTAGAAGCCATTTTTTCATGCTACACAAGTTTCCTGTTCTGGTTGCAGTTTAGGTAAAGCAGCAATCTGTTCACGCCATTGGGCCTGTTCAGGCGTGCCTTCAGTGCGTTGGCCGTATAACTGTGCGATTTGGTTGCCATTGGCATCAAACAACTCAAGGCTGGTGACAAAGCCACAATCGGTGGGTTTACGGGTAACCCAGCTTTCTGCGATGGCACTTTCAATCAGATGCAGGGTGAAATTTTGGTTGAATATGTTGAGCCATTTCTGGGAAGAATTTTCTTCCTGATAAGGCATCAATCGTTCTAATTTACCTGTGAAAATCTGGACACAACCACGGTTTCCGACAAAGATCATGATTTCGTTTTGATCTTTATAGGCAACTTCAACAAGTTGAGTGAGTGCTGAATTATCCACGCGATAAGCCAAATCATCTTTAACTGCGTTAAAAATCTGCTGGCGGTTAAGATTGTGGCGTTTCATCATGATGAAGAATTGGTGAACATCCGTCATGGCACGCCATTCTTCATCTAACTGTACTTTCAGTTGTTCCGTTACTTCTGCATGTTCAGGCACTTCTTCTGGCTGAATTTCCAGCGCTGGATTTTCACTCGTCTGATATTTTTCGATCAGTGCATCCCATGCAGCCATATCGGTGTTGCTGGTGGCATAGATTTTATGCAAGGCATCACCTTGGCGGTCAAAGAATTGAATGCTATGACGCACACCACTCTTGGCGGGTTCAACCAAAGAGAAAACGCTGCTCCAGTGTTCGAAGAATAGACGCAAATCAAGTTCACGCGGATTAAGGATCAAACCAACATGTGGGCTAAATTTGGTATTTTCGTAGCGTCCAATATGTTCATGAACGGCAAAGTCATTTCGGGTAATTGCCTTGATTTCGCCAACTGCTGCCAGTTCTTGAAGCAGGGTAGGAGCGTCAACATTTAAACGTGTTGCGTCGATACCAACACGGCTATGCAATAACTCTCCTTCGCTGACATTAAGGTAAGCAGCCAGATCGCGTGCATATTTAGCTTTATTTTCTGCTTTGGCTTGTAGGTAACGCTCATAAAGTGACTGATTCACAGTTGCTAGCTCCTTAAAAAACGGTGTTTAAAAACAATGTTATTTTAAAATCGAGATAATAATCTGTTTGTTCTTTTACCACTGGTAGCTGACAAACAGTTTGGCATTACGACCATGCTGTGGTGCTCCCAGCGATGAGTAATAGGCTTTATCAAAGGCGTTACCCAGTACAACGGAGGTAGTTAGACCTTTTAATGTTCCAGTGCCATGATAGCTAACGTAGAAGTCATTGACGCCATAACCTGCGTATTGAGAAATCTTCCGGCCTTGTTCACTCCTATTGGTGCCATGTACCCCTTTCGTTTGGGTATGCTGGGTGAATTTACCGATCCATCCAATAGAGAAATCTGTGTCAGATAATGGAATATTTAATGTACTGGTTAGGGTATCGGGGGTCAGTGCTTCTATAGATGCCCCTGTTTCTTCGTTCTTACCCGTTGTCCGGTTGTAAGCGAGATCCCAACTGAACCAATCAGAATCGTACGTCATAGAAACATCCCAACCCCAAATTTTAGCTTTTGGGATATTGGAAGATGTCGTGAACCTCATATCAGGTGTCATAGTGAGAGAGATATAATCTTTCGCTTGAGTATCAAAATAACTGGCTTTAAATTTCAGGCCATCATTGTTGGCAAACAGTTCATCGAAACGCAACCCGAAACCGTATTCCTGAGTTTCATTGCTTTCAGGACGTAAATTTGGATTGGGTTTCCAATAGTTTGTAAATCCAGGAACCCCTTTCCTTGGGGGCATATAGAAATGTTCCGAATCGTTATACATTTCACCCATGGTCGGAGAACGGAATGCTTGAGAATAAGAGGCAAATAGCATTGACCAATCTGTAGGGGTAATACTAATGGCGCCTTTTGATGACCATTTGTCGGCACTAATATCATCATATTTGCTATTTGTGGCTTTGTAATTGTCGTAACGTGTACCCACAATAAATGAGACAGGTAAATCACGCAGGGTCATTTCATCTTGAACCCAGCCAGATGCAAAACGGATATCGGCGTTGGGAAATCCCTTTACAATACTGCTACTTGGCTTTTGTTTTTGTTTATAGGCTTCACCACCATAGGTAAATTGGTGGGCTGCAAAGGTAGCACTTCCCAAATGGGAGCGGTTTTCAAGTTTTATACCATAAGTTTCTTGTTTACGACCTTCAAAAACCTTGTCTTTGCTTTTGTTATTAATATTGATATCGGAATAATAAATATCTGCTTTGGCGTTTAACCAACTATATTGGGCTGGGTTTAATTGATAAGACAATTGAGCATCACGTTGTGCTGTGGTGCGGTCTACTCGTTTGTTTCCCTCGCTATAGATGTCTTGTGGATTTTTAGGCTCATGTGCCTCATTGCGGTAATAACGCAAGTTGCCACTGAGCTTTTGGTTGTCATCTATTTTCCAGGAACCTTTTACCAAAGCATTGCCAATGAGTTCGTCGTTATTTTCTGTTATGCCCTTTCCGAAACGGATATTTCCCGCGTCACGGGTGCCAAATGCAACTAAACCATCAAACTGTTCGGTTTTACCGAATGCAGCGCCCCCAAATCCCAGACTGTGGTCACCGCTCCCTGCGTGGCTAAAAATACGAAAACCCGTATTTTTGCCTTCTTCCAGTAAATCAGCAGCATCTACTGTTTGATAGGCAATAACACCCCCCAAAGCCCCACTGCCATAAAGGAGTGCTGATGGGCCACGGACAACTTCCACTTGCTTAATCAAAGCGGGATCGAGGAAGACAGCATTAAGGTGTCCGGTATTAGTTCCTTGTCGAATACCATCAACAAGGGTCAAAACCCCTTTTTGGGTATAACCCCGAATGCTGATATCTTGTCCATTGGCGCGGCCAATACCCGCGACATTAACGCCTGGAATATTGCGTAGTAAATCATTTGCGTTGCCTGCAACCTGATTGCTGGCTGAATTGCCTTCAATGACTGTCACCATCATAGGGGCTTCAAAACTGTTACGCTGGTTACCAGTGGCATAGACGGTTACCGTGTCTTTGGAAGATTTCTCTTTCTTGGAATGTACTGTTTCCGAAGGCACTGTTGTGGCATACGCAGAAGATAAACTCGTGAAGATGAGTACACTTAATGTAGACAGTTTTAGGTTTGGTGATTTAATTAAAGTCATACAAGTCAATTTCCATGGTGAAATAGCGTGTTCTTATGAACATAATTAACTGATATATCACTGTTATTCAGTAGCGAGTTTGTTAGATTTTTTATTGTGTCAGAGTTGACTATCAATGCATTTTATTTTATTGAACAATAATTATTCTGATATTGAGAATAATTATCGTTTCAATAGTGGTTAACTTCAAGCTATTTTTTTTATACCTGAAATTTTGAGTTAATATTTTGATTTTAAAGGATTTAAATTTATGACTATTGGCTCCCGATAGTCGGTGGGAGCCAAAATAAGGAAAGGATTCAGGAACGATTTCTCATGGCTTCATCAAGAATATTGATAAATTCTTCCGTGTCTTGCCAGCCAAGACATGGATCGGTAATAGATTGGCCGTAGGTCAAAAGATCCTCCCTTAATAACTTTTTGCGTTCCCTCAACTAAAAAGCTTTCAGCCATAACACCAGCAATCGCTGTTGAGCCAGATTGGAGCTGTTCACCAATATTTCTTGCTATATCCAATTGACGACGATGAATTTTCTGGCAATTAGCATGGCTACAATCCACAATTAAGCGTTCAGGTAAGTGAAATTCACGTAATTTGTGGCAAGTTGCTGCAATATCTTCAGCACTGTAATTCGGCTTTTTCCCACCACGCATAATAATATGTCCATAGGGGTTGCCGCTGGTTTGATAAATCGTCATCTGACCGTTTTTATCTGGGGACAAAAACAGATGCCTGGCTCGTACTGCACGTATTGCATCAATAGCGATAAGCGTATTGCCATCCGTCCCGTTTTTAAAACCTACTGGACATGACAAGGCAGAGGCCATTTCTCGGTGAATTTGGCTCTCTGTTGTTCTGGCGCCTATCGCCCCCCAACTGATTAAATCGGCAATGTATTGACCAGTAACCATATCCAGAAATTCTGTGGCTGTCGGAACGCCTAATTCATTGATATCAATTAGCAGCTTACGGGCAAGAGAGAGTCCTTTATTAACCTGGCAAGAGCCGTCTAACAGGGGATCTGAAATCAAGCCTTTCCAGCCAACAACAGTTCTTGGTTTCTCGAAATAAGTTCGCATCACAATTTCTAGATTTTGCTGGTATTTTTCGCGAAGGATGCGTAATCGAGAGGCATAATCAAGAGCTGCATCAACATCATGAATGGAGCAAGGGCCAATAATAACGAGTAGACGTTGATCTTCGCCTGTCAGGATGGATTCAATACGCTTTCGTGACAATGTCACATTTTGTGAGATTTTATCTGGTATAGGATATTGTGCGGTAAGTACTTGAGGTGTGATCAGGCTATCAATGCGGTGGGTTCTTAATTCATCTGTTTTGTACATATACTTTCTTTCTCGGATTTTACTTTATATTGTGACAGAGTCTGGAATAACTGGGGAATCACAATAACTCAACCCCCAGCAAATTCAACAGACAATCATGATAATTACGCGAGAAAGTGTCGTGAGTAAATATTGTTAAGTATGTTGCGTTTTGAAATCAGAACATACGGCGTTTTAATCCCATGCTGTCAATAATTTTGGCCGAAATCTCTTCGACAGAATAATTAGTGGTATTCAGGTAATTGATCTTATTTTTTCGGAATAAAGCCTCAACTTCAGCAATTTCGACCCGACATTGTCGTAATGAGGCATAACGGCTATTTTCACGCCGCTCTTCACGAATAGTTGCAAGCCTTTCTGGGCTAATCGTCAGACCAAATAATTTATGCTGAAAAGGTTTTAAAGCCGCTGGTAACTGCAAATTATCCATATCATCTGCGGTAAAAGGATAGTTTGCAGCCTGAATACCAAATTGCATAGCAAGGTAGAGGCTGGTTGGTGTTTTCCCACATCGAGATACACCAAGAATAATGACTTGAGCCTGATCAAGGTTACGTAATGAAATACCATCATCGTGAGCGAGAGTGTAATCAATGGCCGCAATGCGAGCGTCATATTGCCCCAGATTTTTTCTAGATAAACCATGAGTTCGGTGTAATTCTGGTTTTGGTTCCAAGCCAATTTCTTGTTGTAACGGTGCAACTAATGTTTGAACAATATCCTGACAAAATCCATTGCTTCTGGTAATAATGCTTTTCACTTCATCTGAAATGATGGAATAAAAAACGAGTGGCTTAATTTGGTTTTGCTGATATATCGCGTTTATTTGATCCCTGACTTCCTCTGCTCTAGCCTTGCTAGTCACAAAAGGTAAGGTATAGGAAGTAATAGTAATTGGAAATTGGGATAATACAGCATGGCCTAATACTTCGGCCGTGATTGCTGTTCCATCGGAAATAAAAAACACACTGCGTTCCAGTATTTCATTTTTCGCTGTTTGAGGGGAATGGATCTCTATCATTGTCTCTCTTCTTTTATCGTTATGCACTGAGGGTTTTCTCCAGATTATACCTGTAAAAAAATAATGTTGTTGGGTTGATCGATTCACCTTTCTATATCTGTCAAGACAATGTGTTAGGCTATTTCCTGCTGTGAAGTGCAGCTTTAATTTTCCGATTGTACCTCCGAATGTAAAAAGGATAGTTTCTAATGTCCAATAGTGGCCTCACCTCAAGTAATGTGCTTTGGTATAACCAATTAGGCATGAATGACGTTAATCGGGTTGGTGGTAAAAACGCCTCACTTGGCGAGATGATTACTAATCTGGCTGAACTTGGCGTGATCGTTCCCAATGGTTTTGCTACAACGGCACAAGCATTTAATGATTTCTTGGAACAAAGTGGTGTGAACCAGCGTATTTATCAATTGCTGGATGAAACTAATGTTGATGATGTCAATGAATTAGCTAAAGCTGGCGCCCAGATCCGTCAGTGGGTTATTAATACGCCATTTACAGCTCAGCTTGAAAAAGATATTCGTGATGCCTATCTACAATTGTCTGAAGGTGAGCCTGATGCCTCTTTCGCCGTGCGCTCTTCCGCAACAGCAGAAGATATGCCAGATGCTTCTTTTGCTGGACAGCAAGAAACTTTCTTGAATGTGCAAGGTATTGATGCGGTTATGGTGGCTATCAAGCATGTTTTTGCATCACTTTTTAATGATCGTGCTATCTCTTATCGTGTCCATCAGGGGTATGACCACCGCGGTGTTGCACTTTCTGCGGGTATACAACGTATGGTACGTTCTGATTTGGCTTCGTCTGGTGTGATGTTCACGATTGATACTGAATCAGGTTTTGATCAGGTTGTATTCATTACATCAGCATATGGTTTGGGAGAGATGGTTGTTCAGGGGGCGGTAAACCCTGATGAATTTTATGTCCACAAACCGACGTTGAATAACAATCGTCCTGCAATAGTGCGCCGTAATCTTGGCTCTAAAAAAATACGCATGGTTTATGCAAATAGTAAAGAGCATGGGAAGCAAGTGCGTACGGAAACGGTATCAGATGAATTGCGCAATCGTTTCTCTTTAGCTGACAGTGAAGTGGAAGAGTTGGCCAGACAAGCTTTGCTGATTGAGAAACATTACGGTCGTCCAATGGATATCGAATGGGCGAAAGATGGACACAATGGCAAGTTATACATTGTTCAAGCCCGTCCTGAAACGGTTCGGTCAAATCAGCAGGTAATGGAACGTTACCAACTCAATGAGCAAGGTAATGTACTGATAGAAGGTCGAGCAATTGGGCATCGCATTGGTGTTGGAACAGTCAAAGTTATCCACAATCTTAGTGAAATGGATCGTATTCAAGTGGGGGATGTACTGGTCACTGATATGACTGATCCGGATTGGGAACCGATCATGAAAAGAGCCGCCGCAATTGTCACTAATCGTGGTGGACGTACCTGTCATGCAGCCATTATCGCTCGTGAACTGGGCATTCCTGCCGTTGTAGGGTGTGGAGATGCGACTGAGCGTTTGCAAGAAGGCCAACAGGTAACAGTTTCTTGTTCAGAAGGTGATACAGGTTACGTTTATCAGAATAAGTTGGACTTTAGCGTCCAAAGTTCCCAAGTTGATAAACTGCCAGAATTAGATGTGAAGATTATGATGAATGTGGGTAATCCTGATCGCGCATTTGATTTCGCCTGTTTGCCAAATGAAGGGATTGGCTTGGCTCGACTGGAGTTTATTATTAACCGAATGATCGGTGTGCACCCTCGTGCCCTGCTTGAATTCTCCAAACAATCTCCTGAGCTACAAGGGCAAATTAACTCATTGATGGTTGGTTACAGTGATCCTATTGAGTTTTATGTAGGGAAATTGACGGAAGGGATTGCAACGCTTGCGGCAGCCTTTTGGCCAAAACGTGTGATTGTTCGCTTATCAGATTTCAAATCCAATGAATATGCGAACTTAGTGGGTGGAGACAGGTATGAACCACAGGAAGAAAACCCAATGCTGGGTTTCCGTGGAGCGGGGCGCTACGTTTCTGACAGTTTCCGCCAATGTTTTGCTTTGGAGTGTGAGGCGATCAAGCGGGTACGTAATGTGATGGGATTAACTAACGTTGAAGTGATGATCCCGTTTGTGCGTACTGTTGCTCAAGCAGAAGCAGTGATAGCGGAATTGGCATCTCAGGGTTTGAAACGCGGTGAGAATGGCTTGAAAGTTATCATGATGTGTGAAATTCCATCGAATGCGTTGTTAGCAGATCAATTTCTTGAATATTTTGACGGCTTCTCCATTGGCTCAAATGATATGACGCAATTAGCTCTGGGATTAGATCGTGATTCTGGTGTGGTATCCGAATTATTCGACGAGCGTAATGAAGCAGTGAAACAATTACTTTCAATGGCTATTCAAGCAGCTAAACGGCAGGGGAAATATGTTGGTATTTGTGGACAAGGACCTTCGGATCATGAAGATTTTGCTCAATGGCTAATGAAGGAAGGAATTGACAGTTTATCATTGAATCCTGATACGGTTGTGAAAACCTGGATTTCTTTGGCTGAAAATAATTAGTTGTAAATAACTCATTATTTAATTCAAATTAAAAAGCCTGTTAAAATATTTTCAGGCTTTTATATTTTATATCACATAACTTTTTTTGTAATACCAAAAAAAAAGCCTATCATGGGCTGACAGGCAAAGACTACACACAGCAATATATATTACTTTATTGACCCTGGCCTATGGCGTTATAGGCCGAGGCAGCAATACTCTGGAAAACATTTGTTTCGATGAAGTGAATACTAATTTAATAAATGAATTTATTCATTAAGAATTCTCTTAATAAACAGAGGCTAGAAAATAAACTTTGGAAAAATAACTTTTTTGCAACAATTTTCTTAAGGGGAGTTATTTATTCTGAAAATAAGTGGGTATTTTAGAAAGTGGTTTGGTGACATATTAATCAGTTTGATAACTGCGCGAAAAAATTATATTTCCGCGCAGTTATTTGATTATTTGATATGCTTTTTCCCAAAATATTTTTCTATATCTGTCATTTTTCCTTCGGGTTTAGGAACTTCATTCATCCATGCCAATAGCAAACTGTAAGAAACAGCTAATACAACGGGCCCAATAAATAGCCCGATAACACCCAATGAAAGGATCCCGCCGATGACACCAGTAAGAATTAATACCATCGGCAAGTCAGCACCAAGACGGATCAGGAATGGGCGTAGGATACCATCCATGGTGGTTAATACCAGGCTCCAGATAATTAAAATTGTTCCCCAGGTTGTTTCTCCTGTCCAATAAAGCCATGCGATAGAGGGAACGAGAACAAACAGAGGCCCTAGCTGGGCAACACAGCATACAAACATGAGTACTGTTAATATCATTGGATACGGAATGCCGGCAATTGCTAGCCCAATTCCACCCGCAATGGCCTGAACCAACGCCGTTACCACCACGCCAAGAGCTACGGCTCGGATCGATTGGGCAGCCAGCAATACGACAGCATCACCGCGTTTATCCGCCAGCCGGATAGCAAAATGACGGATACTCAGCATAACCTGATCACCCTTCCAATAAAGTAATACACTGAACATGACCATCAGTGCCAGATGGAAAAGGAAGCGCCCAGCATTAGCGGCTTGGGTAAAAAACCACGTTGCTGCTTTACCGATGTAAGGAGGAATTTTGTTGAGTAGTATGTTACTGCCATCAGCAATCAAATCCTGCCATTTAAGATATAAATCTTCGCCAATGACCGGTACTCGATTGAGCCATTCCAACTGTGGCAGATGGAAAGAGGAAGGCGATTTTGCCCATTCAATCAAAGGAGCACTGTTTTCTACCAAGCTACTGACCAGTAACGCAATCGGAATAACAAATAACAAAACTAACAGTAATGTCATGATAGAAACTGCAATCCAGCGTTTTCCCCATAGCCGTTGTTGTAATTTCTCCAATAATGGCCAGGTTGCGATAACCACCATTCCTGACCAAATAAATCCCAAAATGAAGGGACTTAAGACCCAAAAGCTGGTGGTAATGAGCAATAAAATGAAGAATAGAGCGAATAACAACTTAGGTAAATCTTGGTGTGATTGTGATTTTTCCATGAAATCATTTCTCAGGTAATTAAATGTGTTGGCAGTAACAACGGTAATTAAATATAACGATATTTCATTGGTTGCTCAAAATCGATAAATATTGTGATATGGTTAAAAGCCTGCCTGCTCAGAAAGTAGAAAATTGTCTGAGTTACGTTATCCAAGATAGTATATAGATAAAGCAATGTGGATATTTATTAGAATAAGGGGCAACTAGCCAATGATCCCACGTATATCACAAGCCCCCCATGCCAGTGAACTGGCACAGAACTATTTGATTGCACTGAAAGAAGCGGGTTTTACTGGAGACACCGCCAGTAGTTATGCCGATAGGCTGACTATGGCGACAGATAACAGTATTTATCAACTGTTACCACAAGCTGTTGTATTTCCTCGTTCCAGTGCTGATGTTGTTTTGCTGACAAGAATAGCAGAAGAGGGGCGTTTTAAGGCACTGACGTTTACCCCCCGCGGCGGTGGAACTGGCACGAATGGGCAATCACTTAACAATGGTATTGTGGTGGATATGTCCCGTTATATGAACCGCATTTTGGAAATCAACCCAGAGCAGGGATGGGTAAGGGTAGAAGCTGGTGTTATCAAAGATCAGCTTAATCAATACCTAAAACCTTTCGGTTATTTTTTCTCTCCAGAACTTTCAACCAGTAATCGTGCTACGTTAGGCGGCATGATCAATACGGATGCTTCCGGTCAGGGATCGTTGGTTTATGGTAAGACCTCGGATCATGTACTGGGTGTACGTGCTGTTTTATTGGGCGGGGAAATGTTAGATACCCGCCCTATGAGTACAACATTGGCGGAATCGATTGCCCAAGAAGAGAGTATCGTTGGTCGTGTTTATAAAACGGTATTGGAACGTTGCCGTGAACAACGGAAACTAATCATTGAGAAATTCCCTAAACTCAATCGATTTTTGACGGGGTACGATTTACGCCATGTATTCAGCGATGATATGCAGTCTTTTGATCTCACCCGTATTTTGACGGGTTCTGAAGGTACTTTGGCCTTCATTACCGAGGCGACGCTGGATATCACACCGTTACCTAAAGTCAGGCGACTGGTGAATGTCAAATATAATTCCTTTGATTCTGCCTTACGTAATGCTCCCTTTATGGTCGAAGCCAAAGCGCTTTCAGTAGAGACGGTGGACTCTAAGGTACTCAATCTGGCGCGCGAAGATATTATCTGGCATTCAGTGAAGGAATTGATTACAGATGTGCCTGATAAGGATATGCAAGGCCTGAATATTGTCGAATTCAGTGGTAATGATGAACAAAAAATTGATCAGCAGTTGCAGGAGCTTTGCTTACGTCTTGATGAATTGATGGAAAAAAATCAGGCGGGCATTATTGGCTATCAGATATGCCATGATTTGAGGGATATTGAACGCATTTATGCCATGCGGAAAAAATCTGTCGGATTGTTAGGCAACAGTAAAGGTCTAGCTAAACCCATTCCATTTGTCGAAGATACTTGTGTTCCTCCTCAACACCTTGCCGATTACATTGCTGAATTTCGCCAGCTTTTGGATAATCACCAACTGAATTACGGTATGTTTGGTCATGTAGATGCAGGTGTTTTACACGTGCGTCCCGCGTTGGATATGTGTGATCCTCAGCAGGAAATCTTGATGAAACAGATTTCTGATGAAGTTGTTCATTTGACGGCCAAATATGGCGGTTTGTTATGGGGAGAACATGGAAAGGGCTTTCGAGCAGAATATAGCCCTGCCTTTTTTGGTGAGCTTTTGTATAACGAACTGCGCCGAATAAAAGCAGCATTTGATCCACTCAATCGCCTCAATCCGGGAAAATTTGTCCACCAATTGGTGTCGATGCGCCAATGATGAAAGTGGATGCACCCAAGCGCGGAACTTACGATCGTACCATTCCTGTCAATGTAAGGACTGCATTTCGTGGTGCAATGGAATGTAATGGTAATGGGTTATGCTTCAATTTCGATGTCAGAAGCCCAATGTGTCCATCAATGAAAATCAGCCAGCATCGCATACATTCTCCCAAAGGCAGGGCGACTCTGGTGAGAGAATGGTTGCGGCTTTTGACCGAACAAGGGGTTGAACCCAAATTGCTGGAGCATGGGCTGGATCAAGCGCGCCCCAGCTTGCGGGGATTGATTGAAAAAACTCGTCATAGCTGGCTGGCGTGGCGAGGTGAATATGATTTCTCACATGAAGTTAAAGAGGCCATGTCAGGTTGTTTAGCCTGTAAAGCGTGTTCCACACAGTGCCCGATCAAGATTGATGTCCCTTCGTTTCGTTCACGCTTCTTAGCTTTGTATCACAGCCGTTACTTGCGTCCGTTGTGTGATCATATTGTTGCTAATGTTGAACACAGTACGCCATTGATGGCAAGAGCGCCGCGAGTATTTAATTTTTTCCTGAAACAACCATGGGTACAAAAAATTAGCCAGCATACCATTGGCATGGCTGATCTGCCGTTACTCTCCTACCCGACATTGCAACAGAAACTTGCTGGCCATTATGCAGCAAGGACAACACTGGAACAGTTGGAAGTCATGTCATCATTACAGCGTGACCAACATGTGCTGATTGTCCAGGATCCTTTTACCAGTTATTACGATGCGAAAGTGGTCACCGATTTTGTATTGTTGACAGAAAAATTGGGGTATAAGCCGGTCTTATTGCCATTTTCACCCAATGGAAAGGCGCAGCATGTGAAAGGGTTCTTGAATCGATTTGCCAAAACTGCGGGAAAAACAGCTGACTTCCTTAATCGGATAGCGCGTTTGAATATTCCTATGGTAGGTGTCGATCCTGCTTTAGTTCTGTGTTATCGAGATGAATACAACGCTATTCTCGGTGAGCGAAGGGGAAATTTTAACGTTCAGCTGGTACATGAGTGGTTAATCAGCATCCTGCCGGAAAAAATGTCACAAGTGAAAAATGGTGATTCCATGTCCAAAGATGCCTGGTATTTGCTTGGACACTGTACCGAAGTGACAGCATTGCCTAATAGCGGCAAGCAGTGGGCTGATATCTTCTGCCATTTTGGTCATCAATTGAATCATGTCAATGTTGGATGCTGTGGCATGGCAGGTACTTATGGTCACGAAAAGAAAAATCTGGAGAAATCCATTGGCATCTACAAACTTTCATGGGCTTCGGCACTGAAAAATCTCTCCTTAGAACATTGCCTGAGTACAGGGTATTCGTGCCGCAGTCAGGTGAAGCGTATAGAAGGAAAACAGCTTAAACATCCATTACAAGCCCTATTGGAGATAATGTCGTGATTTGGAAACGTAATATAGATGTAAATACACTGAATCAATTTAATAGTGAGTGTATGGTAAAACATGTCGGGATCGAATTTACCCAGATTGGCGATGATTTTATCGAAGGAACAATGCCAGTCGATCAACGAACTAAACAGCCATTCGGGATCTTGCATGGCGGGGCATCTGTGGTCTTGGCCGAAACACTTGGCTCAATTGCAGGTTATCTCTGCTCGGAAGGCGAACAGAAAGTGGTGGGAGTAGAGATTAATGCTAACCACCTTAAATCTGTTTATGAAGGCATGGTTAAAGGCATTTGTAAACCTGTTCATCTTGGTCGTTCACATCAGGTCTGGCAGATTGATATCTATAATGATCAACAACAATTATGCTGCACATCCCGCCTGACAACGGCTGTTTTATCTTAAGTTATCTACCTATTATGTTTTTGTTCCTGTCAGTATTTACCTGATGGGAACAGTCAAACGATATCAATCCCGCTTTGATTACTACGAATAAGATAGAATAGTTTTGCAAAATAGGCTATTAATTAACCACCACATTCAAGCATCATTTTCAGGAAGCACGTATGAAGCGATTTTTAACTGTTATCGGCATGTTCTTGATTGGCATGTTGTCGTTAAGTGGATTGACCAATATCGCCCATGCTATCGAGTATCCATTGCCTCCTGCCAATAGCCGCCTGATTGGCGAAAACTCTACCTATATTGTGCCCGATGATGGGCGTCCATTAGAATCCATTGCTGCCAAATACCAAATAGGATTATTAGCGATGTTGGAAGCAAATCCTGGTGTCGATCCTTACTTACCTAAACCAGGTACTGAGTTAATTATTCCATCACAGATGCTGCTTCCAGACACTCCCCGCCAAGGAATTATTATCAACCTGGCTGAGCTTAGGCTTTATTATTTTCCTGAGGGAAAAAATTATGTCGTTGTTTATCCTATTGGAATAGGCCAACTTGGGCGTAACACGCCGATTATGACAACGTCAGTCAGCCAATTAATTAAAAACCCGACATGGACACCAACCGTTAATATTCGTAAGGATTATGCTAGTCGGGGAATTATTTTGCCTGCTGTCATACCCGCAGGTCCTGATAATCCAATGGGGGATTTTGCCTTACGTTTGGCTGCTGGGCGTGGCGAGTATCTGATCCACGGTACAAATGCGAATTTTGGCATTGGTATGCGTGTGAGTTCAGGATGTATTCGTTTGCGGCCTGAGGATATTGAAAATTTGTTTCGGACTGTCCCACGAGGAACCCGTGTCCAAGTTATTAATGAACCGGTGAAATATGCTGTAGAGCCAGATGGTAAGCGCTATGTGGAAGTTCATCAGCCACTGTCTAATAAAGAGACAGATGATCCACAAACAATGCCGATCTCACGTTCTGAAGGATTAGTGAAGTTCGTTAATCATCGTGAAACAGATGAATTTCTTGTTGATCAAGCGATTATTCGTCGTTCAGGTATGCCAGTACAAGTGAATATAGGGTTAGTTACCAATATGCCACCACTACATCAACCAGGGCCGATTTACCAACCTGAAACCTAAGAAATAGGAATGGCGTACTACTGTACGCCATTTTTTATCAATAATTTCTACTGACTTTCCTACTATAAAAATTATTTCTTGTATGAACGAACTTGGTTATCAAGGCGTTGGTTCGCACGAGCAGCTTCGTCTCTGGCTGATTGTACATCAGAACGAACAGAACTGAGATCACTGCTCAATTGGTCAACTTTGGAACCGAGAGTTTGAACCTGAGAGGCAAGTTGTTCAACTTTAGTAGCGCTTGAACAGCCCGCTAACAGAGTAGAAGCCAGAATTACTGCACCAAATACAACTTTAGTACGATTCATTACATTACCCTCTAGATTAAGTTAATCACCAAGTAGCCATCTAAGTATTACACAAACTGTTTTGGAAAGAGAATAAATTTTTGCTATGAAAAAAATTTCACTATTCTTTATTTCAAAATAAACCAATAATTTTTTGGATATCGGCAATAAAAGGCAACACAAATGATAGTGTAACTTATATGTTTAATTATTTTTAATGATAAAAGGATGTTTGAATTAATATTGTTAAATTAACACGAATTATTGTTATATACGTATTAAATTTAAAGTTGCCATTTACAATACTATATGAAACCTGATTTCTCCCCGCAAGGCGGGGGGAAATCACATACATTTTGAAGTTAGATGGGTATATAAAAAATCTTTTGACTCAAACATAAATGGAGAAAATAGTAAAATATAAAGAAACCCATATTTGTATTATACAAATATGGGTTTCTTTATGATTCTATACGCATTAAACTTCAAGTTGCAATTTACAACACGCTATGAAACCTGATTTCTCCCCGCAAAGCGGGGAGAAATCACATGCATCTTGAAGTTATATTGGTATAGTATTGCCAAGTTTAGGCAGTACTGTTATTTAGCCTATAGCACGTGAACAGAGGAAGTGTTTGTGGTGCCACTTGGTACTAATGCGCCGGACACCATAACAACGATATCCCCTTTGTGTGCCATACCACTTGCCAATGCGGCTTCTTTACCAAGGCGATAAAAATCATCGGTAGAGGCGATTTCTTTGACAACCTGGGTGGAAACACCTTTGACCAACAGCAATTGACGAGCTGTGATTTCATTCGTTGTCAACGCAAGGATTGAAGCATTAGGGAAATATTTGCGGATAGATCTTGCAGACTTACCACCATATGTTGCCACGACAATTAATGGAGCTTCCAATTTTTCTGCAATTTCAACCGCGCCACGGCACACTGCTTCGGTAACACGCAATTTCTGAGTTCTGGTATGTTCAATTTTGCTGCCCATAACGCGATCTGTACGTTCACAGATTGTTGCCATGATAGAAACGGCTTCAACAGGGTATTTTCCTTTCGCACTTTCACCAGAAAGCATTACTGCATCGGTACCGTCTAAAATAGCGTTAGCAACATCGCCGGCTTCAGCGCGGGTAGGGCGTGGGTTTTTGATCATTGAATCCAGCATCTGGGTGGCAGTGATAACAACTTTACGAGCTGCATTACATTTTTCGATCATCATTTTTTGCGCGAAGATAACTTCTTCTACTGGGATTTCAACACCCAGATCACCACGGGCAACCATGATGCCATCAGACGCTTCGAGAATTTCATCGAAGTTATTTAGGCCTTCTTGATTTTCAATTTTGGAAATAATTTGGATGTGTTCGCCACCATGAGCTTTCAGGTGTTCACGGATTTCCAGTACATCGGAGCGTTTACGGATAAAAGATGCCGCAACGAAATCTACGCCTTGCTCACAACCAAAGATCAAATCCTGTTTATCTTTTTCTGCCAGTGCAGGCAGGTTGATAGAAACATTTGGCAGGTTAACACCCTTGTTTTCACCTAAGTCACCGTTGTTCAATACCTCACAGATGACTTCAGTAGCGGTAGTTGCTTTAACTGTCATGGCGATCAAACCATCATCAACCAATACAGTGTTTCCTGGTTTCAAATCTTCTGGCAGTCCAGTATACGTTACAGCGACACGATCTCGATTGCCAATAACAGATTTATCTGTTGTAAAGGTGAAAGTTTGGCCCGCGATAAGAGAGACGTCATTGCCATCTTCCAGTTTCATGGTACGGATTTCGGGACCCTTAGTATCCAGTAATATTGCTGCTTTTTTGCTCGTTTTAGCTACAACCGCGCGAATATTTTTAATGCGCTGACCATGTTCTTCATAGTCACCGTGAGAAAAGTTCAGGCGCATCACATTCATACCAGCATTAAGCAACTCGGTCAATTTCTCTTCGGATTCTGTTTTTGGCCCGATAGTACAAACAATTTTGGTTTTTTTCATGACAATCTATCTACTGATTTTAATGGATTAAAAGAGTGAATCGCCAGCCATTAACGTCTATGCCAGCATCATCTGGTGTTATGGGTTGCGCAACATAGTGAAAACGGATAGCAATAGAAAATAGATAATGTAAGAGTCAAATAGTTTTTCAGCTTGAATTTAGGCATGTGTAGATATGCGGATTTAGTTTGATTAATCATCTGTAATTTTTTCTGAATTCGGTAAATTAATTGGCTGAAACCATTCAACTTATGACATAAACGTATTATAGAGACTAATTTCTGTGAAATGAATCAAAAAATGGCTCTCGAAAGGATTTCCATACAGAAAAGAGGAGATAGTTATGACTCATGATTAAAGAAATCAGAGAGTTGTTGCGCAAACAAAATATAATGGAATTTTTACTACGCAAGCAGATCAGGTAACAACTGGCATGTGAGCAAAGGAATGTTAGAGTGAAAAAACTGGAAAATGTAAGCAGAACAAGAAAAGTGTGAAGTGATGAATGAGATATGGTGCGTCCGAGTGGACTCGAACCACCGACCCCCACCATGTCAAGGTGGTGCTCTAACCAACTGAGCTACGGACGCACATTAAGATTCTTTTTTGTCAACCGGATATTTGGTGCGTCCGAGTGGACTCGAACCACCGACCCCCACCATGTCAAGGTGGTGCTCTAACCAACTGAGCTACGGACGCAATCTAAATTTCCGTGACTGACAACGGGGACGAATATTAACGGGCACTGAGCTTTCTGGCAAGGGGAAAATGCAAATTCTTGTTCAATTGCTCGCATTTACATCTTTTAGCATGAATTAGCAGCTTTTCCCCTTGTGTTGGTAAAAAAGTACTGAATTAACGAGTAGAACGTTTCAGTACATCATGGGCTGGCTGTTTTTGTGTCCATAGGATACGGTAGCCCATCATAAATGCTGATGCGGTTAAACCGATAATGAACCCAATCCAGAAACCCTGTGGCCCCATCGGCTGAGTGACATAATCAGTCAATGCCAGAATATAACCACTAGGTAGCCCTAAGAGCCAGTAAGCAATAAAAGTGATAAAGAAAATAGAACGTGTATCTTTATATCCGCGTAGTATCCCTGATCCAATGACCTGAACCGAATCAGAAAGCTGGTAAATAGCAGCAAACAACATCAAATGGGAAGCAAGAAGAACGACTTCAGGATTATCGTTGTACATAAACGCAATGTGTTTGCTAAACAGTACCGTAAAGGTCGCTGTCACACAGGCAATAATTAAGCCAACAATAATACTTGTATAAGCGGATATCTTAGCGCCTTCTATTGATTGTTGGCCCAGGTTATAGCCAACGCGAATAGTTGCAGCTATCCCCAATGACAGAGGGAACATAAACATCATGGAGCTGAAGTTGAGTGATATTTGGTGCCCAGCAACAGCCACAACGCCAAGCGGAGAAACCAATAACGAAACGACAGCAAACAGGGTAACCTCAAAGAACAGCGCCAAAGCGATAGGTAGGCCAAGCAGTGTAATACGTTTTTGCGTATGCCATTCAGGACCCCCAAATTTTTTGAATGTTTGGATATCTTTTTGGGAAGGAGAGTGCTTCACATAGACAAGCAGCAACAGGAACATGATCCAGTAAACGGTTGCCGTTGCAACACCACAACCTACACCACCCAATTCAGGTGCACCAAATTTACCGTAAATAAAAATATAGTTAACAGGGATATTGACCAGTAATCCGGCAAGGCCAATTATCATTGCTGGTTTGGTTTTCGATAATCCTTCACATTGACTACGCAAAACTTGATAAAACAAATAACCTGGTGCCCCCCACATGATAGCATGGATAAATTCTGTGGCTTTTTGTGCCAATACAGGATCGATATTATGTTGTGCCTCTATAATAAATCGGCTGTTATACAGTATTACGATGGTCAAGATAGAAAGGATGGTTGCAAGCCAAAATCCTTGCTGGATTTGGCCTGCAATATTTTTTCTCTGGCCAGAGCCATTCATGTGTGCCACGATTGGCGTCAAGGCAAGCAATAAACCTTGGCTAAACAGAATGGTTGGCAGCCAGATTGATGTGCCAACCGCCACTGCTGACATTTCAACAGCACCAGCTTTACCGGCCATGACAGTATCGACGAAACCCATCGCAGTTTGTGAAAACTGTGCGATGACAATAGGGATCCCCAAAGCGAGCAAACGACGCGCTTCATTTAAATATTTCTGCACGTACTACACCTTTTTTGATTGAAAATTAACAAGAAAAACAAGAAATATTTTGCGAGCAAACGATGTTAATGGAAAATGTATCGCTTATAAGCCGCCCTATTGTATAGGACTCATTTTATTAATCCAATCATTGCAAGATGTTTATACTCGATATGATTGAAGCAACACTTAACTGAAACTAAACTCAACCCAAATAGTGAGTTAAGTAAAATGATATTTAAACAGAGTCATGTTTAAACGAAATGCTGTTTAAAAGTGGTGAGTGGGTTAAACTAATCCGCTAGATGAAATTATTAAAGAGGTTCCCATGTTTACAGGTATCGTTCAGGGAAAAGCGCCGATAGTTGCTATTGAAGAAAAAATGAATTTTCGGACCCATGTTGTTAAATTTCCGGCTGAATTATTACCCGGAATTGCAACGGGAGCTTCTGTTTCCCACAATGGTTGTTGTCTGACTGTCACTAAGATCGTTGGTGATTTAGTCAGTTTTGATTTAATGAAAGAAACATTACGTCTGACCAACCTTGGTGAACTGAGAATCGGTGATTTAGTTAATCTGGAAAGGGCAGCTAAATTCGGTGATGAAATAGGTGGGCATTTGATGTCCGGTCATGTTATTACGATAGCAGAAATTACCAAGATTTTTACTTCTGAAAATAACCATGAAATATGGTTTCGGATTCACGATAAACCGTTAATGAAATATATCCTGCATAAAGGATTTATTGGGATTGACGGGATTAGCCTAACCATTGGAGATGTAGTCAATAATCGTTTTTGCGTTCATTTAATTCCAGAAACATTGGAGCGCACAACTCTGGGCAAAAAACGTTTGGGTGAAAAGGTTAATATTGAAATTGATCCACAAACTCAAGCGATTGTCGATACTGTTGAACGGGTTATGGCTCAGAAAGAACAAAATAATTTATTGTTTCAGGTTGAAGGGCAATAAAAATATTTCTAGATTGTGTCTTCGATGTTTTAATAATTTGGTTCGACAAAATCTGAAAGCTACAGAAATATCCTATTTCTGTAGCTTGGAGTGCGTATTATGGGGGATCTTATCTAGGTACTCTCAATCCATTTTCTATACCCTGCGGACTGAATATTACCTGCCATAACTGAATATCTCTTGCACGGAATGCACCTGCACAAGCATTCAAGTAATAAGTGAACATTCGTTTAAAGCGTGGGCTATAGTTGTGTTCTATTTCATGCCAACTGGCAGTAAATCGCTCATACCATGCCATCAGTGTTCGGTCATAATCAGCCCCAAAGTTGTGCCAATCTTCCATGACAAATTTTCCTGTCGTTGCTTTGGCAATTTTGGCTATTGATGGTAAACAGCCGTTGGGAAAAATATATTTATTAATCCATGCATCGGAACCTAATTTATCAACATTGGAGCCGATGGTATGGAGAAGAAATAAACCATCAGGTTTTAGATTTTTTTTCACGATATTGAAATAATTATCATAATTTTTAGGGCCAACGTGCTCAAACATACCGACGGATACAACACGATCAAATTGAAGGTTAAGATTTCGGTAATCTTCAAGGATAATTTTTACATTTAAACCTTTGCAACGTTCCTGGGCATATTTCTGCTGTTCGGCTGAAATCGTTACCCCTGTGACAGATACACCGTAGTTTTCAGCGGCATAGGCTGCTAAGCCTCCCCATCCACAACCGATATCTAATACAGTCATGCCTGGGGACAACTGTAGTTTTTCGCAAATCAGGTGTAGTTTATGAGATTGTGCTTCTTCCAGTGTGTTGGCATCTTTCCAATAACCGCAAGAATATTGCATGTGAGGATCAAGCATCCGAATAAACAGGTCATTGCCTAAATTATAATGCTCTTCACCTACAATCCAGGCACGTTTGGGCGATTGTAAATTAAATATACGAGCGATAATTATCTTGAAGATATCTTTGACATTTTTAGGAATACGATGTTCTAAATCTGCCCGTAATACTTTATAAAAGAAAATATCAAGGCGATCACATTCCCACCAGCCATCCATATAGCTCTCACCTAAACCCAAAGAGCCTTCTTTCAATACGCGTTTATAGAAGTCAGGATTTTTAACACGTATGTCGAAAGGGCGTTTGCCATTGATATTGATATCAGCTTCCTGAAGCAATTCGTGGGCGATCCTATGCCAAGGATTAGTGATTGTTTTTTTACCTTCAACGAAAGATGAACTCATATACTCTCCAACATTGGTGTGGTGGAATTTTGAGGTATCACTTTGTAGCTGATTTTTTATTATATAAAACCTCTAAGGTTTATTGGAAAATAATATAGAAATTGTTTTAAAAAGCACATATTGCCTATTCATCCTAAAATTAAATAGAGCGTCAATGCCCTGAAAGACCCCAAATTCCGAAGTTTTAAAATAATTAAACCGTATGAGTATATGAGTGAAATGGCATTTAAACAATCATCTAAAGGTCACATAATGGGGTAACCTTTAGATAATAATGTTCTTAACTATTATTTTTTTAGGAAATTATTTTATTTATGCCTGGTGGCTTTTTTTAATACTTTGTTTTTGCAGCCAATAACCGACAGCCATTGGAACAACCGTAAGCACCATTATTGTCGTCGTCGATAGAAGAGGGTATTCCATAAATACAGAGACGAGCATACTTGCGACAAAACAGAGGCCCAGTTGTAGGGCATTTTGTAATGCAGCTGCTTTACCGCTATCCTGGGGATAAACAGACAGAGCATTTGCTACTGCAATTGGATAGGATGCGCCATTCATTGCTGCCATCACACAAAAAGGAATAAGAATGGCGATAAATGAAGGTTCACTCAATATGGAGAGCAAATAAATAGTGATCATGCTTACAGCATATCCCACTAATAGAAATGGGAATATCGTTTCGCTTTTCACTTTTTCCAATAAGATACGGCAACCATACCCGCCAATCATAAAGGCCAGAGTTTGGGGAATATAACTTAGGCCAATATCGGTAGGATCATAACCCATGCCTTTCAAAATTGTTGGTGAGCCTGTTAACCAAGCAAAAAAACCAGCACTACAAGACGCATAGACCAAAACATTTCCGTTAAAAACAGGGGAAGTTAATAACGTAAAGAAAGAAACTGCCTTTTTATCGGTGTTGGTTTCGATATTAGTACGTTTATTGGTCAGGAAAAATGTGGGTATTAACAACAACATCGTTACGATCATTAAAACCAGAAAAATGATTCTCCAACCATTATGCGTCAATAACCATGCGCCCAACAAAGGAGCAAGAGCAGGGGAAAGGGCAACCAAAGGCATGATCATGGCAAAAATACGTTTGGTACGTTCTGCATCATATCTGTCGACGACTAAAGCCTGCCAAGTTACCGCGGCAGAACAAACACCAACTGCTTGCATAAACCTTAATACCAGTAACTGGGTAGGACCCGTTATCCAAAGCATACCTAAACAACTAATGGAAAACAGGGACAGGCCGATAATAAGAACAGGTTTTCTGCCTAAACGGTCAGACAATTGACCCCATAAAAGTTGTGCAAAAGCAAATCCGGCAAGGAAAATGCTAAGGCTCGCACTGATAGCATTAGTTGATGTATCCAATTCTGCTTGCATTGCATCAAAAGCGGGCAGATACATATCAATAGCCAAATAGCCTAACATGCTTAAGCCGGCGAGATAAGACATAAATGGAATGGCGTTTTTATTTGTTGTCATTGTGTTAATAACTAGGTTTTGTAGTGGATAAGGAAATAGTTAGCCTATTTTATATAGCATGATTTTTACTTGTGAAACGGTAATATTTGCACCATGCTGTGAAAAAAATTGAAAGGAAGATATATGTGGTCTGAATACTCTCTGGAAGTCGTTGATGCTGTTGCCAGAACAGGAAGTTTTAGCGCGGCTGCTTCAGAACTTCATCGTGTCCCTTCTGCTGTCAGCTATACGGTAAAACAGCTTGAAGAATGGTTGGCAGTCCCTCTGTTTGAACGTCGTCATCGTGATGTCGATTTAACAGAAGCGGGAGCAATTTTTGTCAAAGAAGCACGTTCTGTTATCAAAAAAATGAATCACACTCGGCACCAGTGCCAACAGGTTGCCAATGGTTGGCGGGGGCAATTTAGTATTGCGGTTGATCAGGTTGTAAAACCAGAGCGAACGCTTCGGCTAATTTTGGATTTTTATCGTCATTTTCCAGATATTGAATTATTAATTTATCCTGAAGTTTTCAATGGCGTATGGGATGCTCTGGTGGATGGCAGAGTGGATGTCGCTATCGGAGCGACGCGTGCTTCCCCTGTTGGTGAGCGATATAGCTTCAGGGATATGGGATTTATGCCTTGGTTGTGTGTAGCCAGCCCTGAACACGAACTGGCAGTAATATCGGAAAAATTGAATGATGACCAAATGCGGCCTTACCCTAGTTTATGCCTCGAAGATACCTCCCGCAACTTGCCTAAGCGTGATACATGGGCTTTGGATAATCAACGGAGATTAATTGTTCCTGATTGGGATGTTGGATTAAGTTGTTTGATGGATGGATTGTGTGTAGGCATGGTGCCTAAACACCGTGCTCTACCGCTGATCCGTAAAGGCAAGCTGGTTACACTTGAACTTGAACAACCATTGCCTGACAGCCCATGCTGCTTGACATGGTCGCAAAAAAGCCATTCACCGGCATTAAGTTGGTTACTTGATTATCTGGGGGATAGCGAAACGCTTAATGCCGAATGGCTACAAGAAAATTAACTGTCAGCGGCGATAATCGATAAAAGGTCCATCTGCAACAGAGCGCCGTTCAACAAGGCGTGGGTGGACTTCAATAGTTTGTGCATCCTCACGTTTATTGACGATCCTGTCCAGCAACATTGAAAAGGCCATTTGCCCTAAACGCTCTTTGGGTTGGTGAATGGTTGTCAATGCTGGCGTAAAATAGCGGGCATTACGAATATTATCATAACCGATGATTGAAATATCTTGCGGAACGCGCAGACCCAACTCATCAGCTGCACAGATCGCTCCCATCGCCATGACATCTCCACCACAGAAAACAGCAGTTGGACGATGTTTTTGATTCAGGATCTTATACATGGCTTGATAACCGGACTCAGGTTCAAAATCACCTTGTACAATCCACTCATCCCGAATGGCTATATTGCCTTCTTTTAGTGCCTTAAGAAAACCTTGGTGGCGGCCTCCCCCTGTATTTCTTGCCAATGGTCCAGGAATAGATGCAATATCACGATGGCCACGTTCAATAAGATAACGACCCGCCAGATAACCACCATGAAAGGCATTATCAATAATTGCATCGGTAAAATCGCCTCTGGATTCTCCCCAATCCATGACCACCATAGGAATATTACGATAGCCTTCCAACATACTCAAAAGTTGCTCAGGGTATTCTGAACACATTACTAGCAAACCATCGACGCGTTTTTGTGCGAGCATCGCGAGATACGCTTTCTGTTTATCAAGATTGTTATGAGAATTACATAAAATCAGGGTATAACCTTTGCTATAGCAGCTATTTTCAACCGATTCTATGATCTCAGCAAAGTATGGTGCTTCACTTGATGTTGCCAGCAATCCAATGGACTTGGTGTGGTTAACTTTTAAGCTACGGGCAACCGCACTGGGAGAATAGTTCAATTCGTTAATAGCGGCCCAAACTGCAGCCTTTGTATCTTCGGCGACGAAACGGGTTTTATTGATAACATGGGATACGGTTGTGGTCGAAACACCAGCGCGTTTAGCCACATCTTTAATCGTTGCCATGAAAAAAGGACTCCTGACCTAATTTATATACCCTTTATCTTTCTTGTCGGGTATAGCTATTTGTTAATCGTTTGCCAATATATTTATATACAGGGTGATGGTTGACAATAATTTCGCGGTAAACCTTGGATTTTGTCTGATCTAGCTCAAAAGTGAAAGCAATAATCGATGCTATAAAGAGTATGTACTAAATATTGCGGTATGGTTTTTTCGATATATGGCAAATAACCGCTTAAAATTTATGGTGTTGAGGTGTCTTAATTTTCACATTGAGGATATTCTATGGATACAGATCTGAAATTGGGATTATTGGCCGCCAGTAGTGCATTAATCATGATTATTTTTCTGGGGAGCCTCTGCCTGATCTGATCAAGCTCTAAAAGAATTTGTAGCCCCACTTGCCTTAAGGGCGGGTTTTCCAACATGCGGAATGCCGCGAATAAAGGAAAACCCGCCCTTATTATTTCAAGCTAGTATAAGAATTAGGCTTATTAAGCCAAGTTTTCTTCAACAAATTTCCAATTGACCAGAGCCCAGAAGTGTTCTAAATATTGGGGGCGTGCATTGCGGTAATCGATGTAATATGCGTGCTCCCAAACATCAACAGTCAGTACTGGTTTATCTTCGCCAGTCAATGGCGTTGCTGCATTAGACGTGTTAACGATAGCCAAAGTACCATCAGCTTTCTTAACTAACCAAGTCCAACCCGAACCAAAGTTTTTCAAGGCTGAATCAGTGAACTGTTGTTTAAACTCAGCAAAAGAGCCGAAAGCATTGTTGATAGCGTCTGCCACTTTTCCGGTAGGTTCGCCACCCCCATTTGGTGACAGGCTATGCCAGTAGAAAGTATGGTTCCAAACTTGTGCTGCGTTATTGAAGATGCCACCTTCAGATGTTTTGATGATTTCTTCCAGAGATTTTCCGGCAAATTCAGTATCTTTAATTAGATTATTCAGATTTACAACATAAGCGTTGTGGTGTTTGCCGTAGTGATATTCCAGAGTTTCTGCAGAAATGTGTGGTTCCAGGGCATCTTTGGCATAAGGTAATGCTGGTAATTCAAAAGACATTGCATGCTCCTTTTTTTAATATCGGGTTTTTGGCTCTGCAAACCATGGCTTAGACACGAACCATGAGCAGGGCAAATTTAAGTTTATTATCGTGTTGCTATTTTGATAATTATCTTAACAACTTTTCTGCTAAATAACAGGGAAAAAGATGCTATTAAGCTGCGAACTGGTGCAGAACTGAGCTTAATATGGATTGAATACAGTCAGTTGAAATGAAAATATTAAGTGATCACTTGTGGTAAGTCATAGCAAAAATTTGCCATACAAAGTTCACGGTAGAAAAATTAGCGTAGAAAGTGGTATTCTGAATCAATCTTTATCTTATGCTGATAAATAGCGCTTGCAGTTTTTAAGGAAGCAAAAATGACTAATATCAATACAAACACTAACACGGTTACTGATACAACGGCTGATGCGGTAATTGAAAAAATCGAACGCCAAATCAGAGAAAACCCAATTCTGTTGTACATGAAAGGTTCACCAAAATTGCCAAGCTGTGGCTTCTCTGCACAGGCAGTTCAGGCTTTATCAGCTTGTGGTGAACGTTTTGCTTATGTGGATATTCTGCAAAATCCGGATATCCGTGCTCAATTACCTAAGTATGCAAATTGGCCGACTTTTCCTCAGCTTTGGGTTGATGGTGAGTTGGTGGGAGGTTGTGACATTCTTGTTGAGATGTATCAACGCGGTGAACTACAAACACTGATCAAAGAGACTGCTGATAAATATCGTGAGCAGGAATAAGGTCAGTCATTCATTTGAATAATGGCTACTTTTTATAGCCCCATACTTATTAAAGATGGGGCTTACTTTTTTAGGATCCGCAGTTAGCGTTATCAGTAGAAGCTAGCGGCCAACCACCCAGCCGCTTCCAGCGATTAACCAGTTCACAGAAAAGTAGGGCGGTTCGATCAGTATCATAAAGAGCACTATGAGCCTGATTGCTGTCAAACGGAATTTCCGCTGTGATACAGGCTTTGGCAAGAATTGTCTGACCAAGAACCAAGCCACTGAGTGCAGCAGTATCAAAAGTGGCGAACGGATGGAACGGATTGCGTTTCAAACCAGAACGTTCAGCAGCAGCCATAACAAAACTGTGATCAAAATTGGCATTATGAGCGACTATAATTGCACGGTTACAATTCGTGTCTTTCATGCCTTTACGGATCATTTTAAAAATTGCATGTAAAGCAGTGTATTCACTGACAGCCCCTCGTAAGGGGTTTGTAGGATCAATACCAGTGAAAGCGAGAGCGGCAGGATCAAGATTAGCCCCTTCAAAAGGCTCGATATGAAAATGCAGTGTATTGGCAGGCGTTAGCCAACCATCTTCATCCATTTTTAAAGTAGTTGCAGCAATTTCAAGTAAAGCGTCTGTACGCGCATTAAAACCAGCGGTTTCGACATCAATGACAACAGGATAGTAGCCACGAAAGCGCCCACTTAGCATATTTTTATCATTTTGATTAGGCATCTGATTTTCAGTTCTTAGCTTCAGGATTCTTTTTTTGATTCTGGAATAGTGGGTATTATGACAAAATTTGAAGTGTCTTGCAGAAATAATGCTTATCTGGTGGGGAATTAAAGGGCAATATGCCCTTATATACCTTATAAATAGCTGTATACCAATCCACTTCAAGATGCATGTAATTTCTCCCCGCGAAGCGGGGAGAAATCAGGTTTCATATCGTGTTGTAAATTGCAGCTTGAAGTTTAATGCGTATAGCTATAATTTGATAGCTATTGATAGAGTTAGTTGCCTAATGCATTGCTGGCACTTGAATTTTCGATAAGTTCAATCTTATAGCCATCGGGATCTTCAACGAATGCAATGATAGTTGTTCCACCTTTAACCGGCCCTGCTTCACGAACTACTTTCCCTCCAGCACGTTTGATGCGTTCACAGGTTGCCACAACGTCGTCAACACCCAAGGCGATATGCCCAAATGCGGTCCCCATTTCATAGTTTTCAACACCCCAATTATAGGTTAGCTCAATAACGGCGCCTTGACTTTCATCGGTATAACCAACAAACGCGAGAGAATACTTATACTCTGGATTTTCGCTGGTGCGAAGTAAGCGCATCCCCATTACCTGAGTATAGAAATCAATCGAACGCTGCATATGGCCTACACGGATCATAGTGTGGAGTAAACGCATGATTACCTCCTGATATTTATAGTTTTATTGCGAAATATAGCCTTATTGCAAAACTTTGCCCACCTATCTGTATGTGCCTGATTACTATAGCGTGTATAGATCAAATAATTCAAATTATCCGGCTTATTTTGGTTGTTACCATTTTGTTTTGAAATATTATGGCTGAAGTTTATACTGGCCAACAAACAGTCTTATTTTTGGAATGTTTGATAAGCTTAGAGGTAGGGGGGAAGATGGCTGAACAATTAGAATTCTTTGCTATTCCAAACCCTTGCCGAGGCGTTTGTGAATCTGATCCCCGTGGTTTTTGCCGAGGATGCTATCGCAGTAGAGAAGAGCGATTTATATGGATGAAATTATCGAATGGTGAAAAAAGAGAAATATTGCGGTTATGTCATCAGAGAAAACTAAGGGAGTTAAGAAGTAAGAGGGATGAAGAAAATATCATTTCAAAACAATCCGATTTATTTTAATTTCATTCTGAGTTGTCTAAAAAGTATCATTTATACCAATCTAACTTCAAGATATGTGTGATTTCTCCCCGCGAAGCGGGGATAAATCAGGTTTCATAGCGTGTTGTAAATTGCAACTTGAAGTTTAATGCGTATATATGAATTACAGTTTAGGATGATCCAAAAATAAGAAATATTACTAGTCATAAATGATATATTATTTATGTTACATTTCTTTTATTTGACATAAGTCATTTCAAAATATTATTTCTGTTACCTATATTAGCCATTCCAGTAAAAATTTTTTATTAAAGAATTATTTATTGAATGAAAAATGATCAATCTGTTATCTTATTGTTTTTTATATTATTTATTATGAGGTGGCTAATCTCTGTAAGAGAAAAATGATATTAATGTAAAAATATATAGATTAGTATTTGGATGGCGGTTATTCTTATAGAACTTTGGTCGAGTGGAAGTGTATATATTTAGGAGGGTATTTTTTGTTGACATCTAGAATTTCAATAGTTTAGTTGGAGGATTATTTTATACAGTTTATATCGTTGGTGGATTAATGCGCGATATTATTCTGTACGCCATACAATTTCGCTCTTCAGGGCGACGAAAATGTCAACTTTGAGTAACAAGCCAACGCGACACTAATTAGGTAATTAGCGAACTTGCTGACTCTGCTAATGTAAGCATGATATAGGGGTGCGTATCCATTATTCATATGAATAAACTGATTGGATAATTCATTGATGTTATATGAGTCTCTAATTATAAGGAGGGGTAATTGGAATTGACATTGGGATCAGATCTGGCACGTTTAGTCCGTGTTTGGCGCGCTTTAATTGATCATCGTTTGAAACCGTTGAAATTAACTCAGACGCATTGGGTTACTCTATACAATATTAGTCAACTACCACCAGAGCAGTCACAGATACAGTTAGCAAAAGCTATTGGTATTGAACAACCCTCTTTGGTGAGAACGCTTGATCAATTAGAAGAAAAGAAACTGATTACACGTCATACATGTGCTAATGATAGACGTGCAAAAAGAATCAAATTAACCAAAGAATCGGAAAATTTTATTAGAGAAGTAGATAGTGTTATTGATTCGACCAGAAAAGAAATTTTGGAAGGAATTACTCATGATGAGTTAATTCTACTTGCTTCTGTAATAAAGAAAATTGAAAAAAATATTAACCAATTGCACAAACAGGTAATATAAGAATTAAACTATAATAATAAAATCGCGGCCCGGATATTTGTTACTGGTAAGCCGCGATTTTTTGTCTTGTTTATTTGAGTATTTCAAAGAGGTGATACAGTCAAAGAATTTCCGCTGTTTGCGATCTTGACGCGTTGCCCTCTGCTGAATACGACGCTATCCAATTTTTGTACTATGATAAGATTTTTTCCACTGTCCATACGAATTTCTAGCTCAACACCTTTCGTTTGGTCTAAAGTACCTTCGATTCTTTGGCCGGCTAAACCGCCAGCAATAGCACCGGCGGCTGTGGCAAGCCTTTGACCAGAACCATCACCAACTGTATTACCTAGCAGCCCTCCCAAAACAGCACCACCAATGAGACCCAACATATTAGGATCACCGGCTTGTTTGCCTTTAATCGTGACGGGTCGTACAGACAGAATGGTCCCATAGGTCACGGTTTGAGCTTGTTTGGCTTGACCAATAGAGTAAGTATCACTAGAAAGTGCTCCCATGTCTGCACAGCCAGACAATGTGGTTACTACAATTGCACCAACCAGGAAACGTTTTAACATAGTCACTCCTAATTTTAATACCCGACAGGGAAGCTTGATAATAAACTTATCACCAAGTGTTCGGCTACTAATGATGTATGTCTACATCGTAATAAATGTTCACAATGAACGAAAAGAATAATTCCTGACCAAAAGCTTAGCAGGTTTTGTGAAGAGCTTTCCAAAACTCAGATTTTATCCCTGATAATGATCGTTATTTTATCGTTTACGCAAGATTAAATGTAATCCACATGTAAAATATGATCCATTATTCAATGGGGGAAATGTTTATGAAGTCAGGATGTTATATTGGTGTGATGTCTGGCACCAGCATGGATGGGGTTGATGTTATTTTGGCGGAGATCAGTGATAAGGCTGTGACTCAGCAAGAGAGTTATAGTTATCCTTTTCCGCAAGAGCTTAAGCAAAAATTGCTATCCATTTGTCAAGGGCAGCAGACGACATTATCAATGGTCGGGAGACTTGACTATGAGCTTGGCACTCTCTTTGCGGAAGCTGTTCAAGGGTTACTGAATAAAGCAGGGTTGACTGCAAATGATATTATAGCAATTGGATGTCACGGGCAGACTGTATGGCATGAGCCGGACGGTGAAAAACCTTTTACTATGCAAATTGGTGACAATAACCGAGTGGCAGCACTTACCAATATCACAACGGTTGGTGATTTCAGACGGCGTGACATGGCTTATGGTGGTCAGGGTGCCCCTTTGGTGCCTGCATTCCATATGGCTGTATTGGGCCATCCGACAGAAAGGCGTGTTATTTTAAACATTGGCGGAATAGCAAATATCTCAGCACTTCTGCCTAATTCAGCCGTTAAGGGATATGACACCGGGCCGGGTAATATGTTGATGGATGCTTGGACATGGCGGCATAAGCAATTACCTTATGATAAAGATGCACAATGGGCCAATGAAGGGACTGTTAATGCTTCTTTACTCCAGAAAATGCTTTCTGATCCTTATTTCGCACGTACAGCACCGAAGAGTACAGGGCGTGAATATTTTAATATGGCATGGTTGGAAAAACAGTTGGCTGATTTCCCTGATGTGGAACCCGTGGATGTTCAAGCCACATTAGCTGAACTAACGGCTGTAAGCGTTGCTCAGCAAGTTAGGCTAAGTGGTGGGTGTGATCGTCTTCTGGTATGTGGTGGCGGGGCGCGTAATCCATTCGTGATGAATCGGCTATCGGCTTTATTGCCAGGTACTGAAGTGACCACAACAGACAAATATGGTTTGAGTGGTGACGACATGGAAGCACTGGCATTTGCCTGGCTAGCATTCCGAACAATGTCTGGGTTGTCGGGTAATTTACCATCAGTCACAGGTGCGGATAGAGAAACGATTTTAGGAGCAATTTATCCGGTTGTCAGATAATTGGTTGGATAATGATCAATTAACGGATGGTCATTATTAATTAAAAGACGGCAGTTAGCTAACAGATAACAATGGTATGCTAATACTCATTAATAAATAGAGAGTTAGAAATGTCAGAGAATAATGAAACCGATATTGCAGAACTGCGCAGGGAATATATACGTGGTGGGTTAAGGCGAAAAGATCTTACTGAAGAACCAATTGAACTTTTTGAACGTTGGTTAAAGCAGGCTTGTGAAGCGAAGCTCAGCGATCCGACAGCAATGTGTATTGCGACAGTCGATGAGCATGGGCAACCTTATCAACGCATCGTTCTATTAAAACATTTCGATGCTGATCACTTGATATTCTATACCAATCTTGGCAGTCGCAAGGCAAAACATCTGACCCAGAATAACCGGATCAGCCTCCATTTTCCTTGGTATCAATTGGAACGACAGGTCAGTTTTCTCGGCAGAGCTGAGCGCTTATCCCCGGTTGAGGTTGTAAAATATTTCCATAGCCGTCCGAGGGATAGCCAAATTGCAGCCTGGGCTTCCCAACAATCTTCAAAGGTATCAGCCAGAAGCATTTTGGAAGGGAAGTTTTTGGAGTTAAAACAGAAATTCCAGAATGGTGAAGTTCCTCTCCCTAGTTTTTGGGGAGGATTCAAAGTCAAATTTGACTCAGTTGAATTTTGGCAGGGCGGAGCCCATCGTCTTCATGATCGTTTCCTGTATCAACGTGATGGTGATAAGTGGAATATTGACCGTTTGGCTCCTTAATTGCAAATTACAGCCAATCAGGGCAGTGAATTGCAAAATAGGGGAAATAATTACTGTTTTTAATACTGGCACTTATATAACTGGCGTTTTATGCTATAGCACTTGTTTATCACGAGATGCTTATATACCCAATAGATTTCAAGTTGCGGCGTAGCTAACAAGGCGGCAACATGAAAGACGCGTATAAAAATATAAGCAAAGTATACAAACTGATGGAGTTATTAATGTCTAGCAATAACCTGATTAAACAACTGCAAGAGCGGGGCCTTGTTGCCCAGGTAACGGATGAAGAGGCGTTAGCTGAGAGACTGGCGCAAGGTCCGGTTTCTCTCTATTGTGGCTTCGATCCTACCGCTGACAGCTTGCATTTGGGCCATCTGGTTCCCTTGCTGTGTTTAAAACGATTCCAACTTGCTGGACACAAACCTATTGCGTTGGTTGGTGGGGCGACAGGATTGATTGGTGATCCAAGCTTTAAAGCAACCGAACGTAAATTGAATACAGGGGAAACGGTCAAAGAGTGGGTTGAGAAAATTCGTAACCAGGTTTCTCCGTTCCTTAGTTTCGAGGGTGAAAATGGTGCAGAGTTAGCCAATAACTACGATTGGTTTGGTCAAATGGATGTGCTGACCTTCCTGCGTGATATCGGTAAGCATTTTTCCGTAAACCAAATGATCAACAAAGAGGCGGTGAAGCAACGTCTTAACCGTGATGATGTTGGTATTTCCTACACTGAATTTTCTTATAACCTATTGCAGTCTTATGACTTTGCAAATTTGAATAGAGAATATGGTGTTGAATTACAGATTGGTGGATCAGACCAATGGGGCAACATTACTTCAGGTATCGATTTGACGCGTCGCTTAAACCAGAAACAAGTGTTTGGCATGACCGTGCCACTTATCACCAAATCAGATGGAACTAAATTTGGTAAGACAGAGGGTGGGGCAGTTTGGTTGGATCCGAAGAAAACGAGTCCGTACAAATTTTACCAGTTCTGGATTAACACAGCAGATGCAGATGTTTACCGTTTCTTGAAATTCTTTACTTTCATGAGCATTGAAGAAATTAATGCACTGGAAGAAGAAGATAAAAACAGTGGTAAAGCGCCTCGTGCCCAATATGTACTGGCAGAACAAGTTACCGGTCTGGTGCATGGTGAAGAAGGTCTTGCAGCGGCGAAGCGTATCACCGAGAGTTTATTCTCAGGAGCCATTGCCGATTTGACCGAAGAAGATTTTGCCCAATTAGCACAAGATGGAATGCCAACAATTGAACTTGAAAAAGGTGCTGATCTGCAACAAGCATTGGTCACCGCCGAATTTGTTCCTTCCCGTGGGCAGGCACGTACTATGATCAGTTCTAATGCGGTTTCCATCAACGGTGAAAAACAATCCGAACCTATGTATGTATTTACGGATAGTGATTGTTTATTTGGGCGTTATAGCTTATTACGCCGTGGTAAAAAACATTATTGTCTCGTCAATTGGAAATAATTAACTGATATTCTTAAGGGCAACGATAATGTTGCCCTTAATGTATCTGGTGTCTTTATAAATATTATCCATTCATAAATTAAAAATAATAAACTAGGCCTTATTATGAATAATGTTCTTTCAATTCAGTCTCATGTTGTCTTTGGCTATGCTGGAAACAGTGCGGCTGTTTTTCCGATGCGTCGTATGGGAGTGAACGTATGGGCATTAAATACGGTTCAATTTTCAAACCATACCCAATATCCTCAATGGCGTGGCTGTGTCATGCCGCCGGAACACTTGTCGGAAATCGTGCAGGGAATAGGTGAAATAAATAAACTCGCATCCTGTAATGCAGTTTTGAGTGGTTATATTGGTTCTGCGGAGCAGGGAAATTATATCCTTGATATCGTAAAGCAGGTGAAAGAAGCCAACCCTGATGCATGGTATTTCTGTGACCCTGTCATGGGACATCCAGAAAAAGGATGCATAGTTGCTCCGGGCGTTGCAGAATTTTTATGTGATAAAGCTCTGCCAGCCAGTGATGTTATTGCACCTAATTTGCTGGAGCTTGAAACATTGGCGATGCGAAAAATTAGCAGCGTAGAACAAGCGATATCCGCTGCGCGTGAGTTATGTGAAAAAGGTCCCAGAATTGTATTGGTTAAGCATTTGAGTCGTGCAGGTTATCAGGCCGATTGTTTTGAAATGCTTTTGGTCACTAAAGAGCATAGTTGGCACGTTAGCCGCCCATTAATTGATACGGGAGCACGTCAGCCAGTTGGTGTTGGTGATTTAACGAGTGGTTTGTTTCTCGCTGATCTATTAAAAAACCCTTCTTTGACAAATGAAGCATTACAAGCTGCCTTAGAACATGTTGCCGCTGCGGTTTACGAAGTGATGTTGGAAACGCAAAAGAGTGAGGAATATGAATTACAGATTGTTGCTGCACAAGATAGGATAGTTACTCCAGCACATCAATTTCATGCTGTCAGAATAGACTAATAATAAAAAAACAGTCCCACCCATAATGTTATGGCTGGAACTGTTTTTAACAGACTATTACTTTAACTCTAATTCATTCATGGCCGCGATGCTGAAACCGCCATCAACATGCAAGATCTCACCGCTAATACCACCAGCCAGATCTGAACACAAGAAGGCAGCCGCATTACCGACATCCTCTGTTGTCACAGTGCGGCGAATAGGTGTAACCGCTTCACAGTGTGCCAGCATCTTACGGAAATCTTTGATACCAGAAGCTGCCAGAGTA
Organism: Xenorhabdus thailandensis; assembly: GCF_037996785.1. Classification (NCBI taxonomy): domain Bacteria; kingdom Pseudomonadati; phylum Pseudomonadota; class Gammaproteobacteria; order Enterobacterales; family Morganellaceae; genus Xenorhabdus; species Xenorhabdus thailandensis. Next base: position 32,201 of record NZ_JBBMXF010000013.1, on the reverse strand, counting down.
CGGATTGGGCCAGCAGAGATACCATTAACACGAATACCTTCAACCCCCATTGCATTTGCCATATAACGTACGTTTGCTTCCAGGGAGGCTTTTGCCAGACCCATTACGTTATAGTTAGGAATGGCACGCTCAGCACCCAAATAACTCAAGGTAAGCAGGGCAGAACCTGGATTCAACATATTACGGCAGACTTTCGCCATTGCGACGAAGCTGTATGCGCTGATGTCGTGGGCAATTTTGAAACCTTCACGGTTAACAGCGTTAACATAATCACCATCAAGCTGGTCAGCCGGTGCATAACCGATAGAGTGAACAAAACCATCGAATTTAGGCCATACTTTGCCTAATTCAGCGAACAATGCGTCGATACTTTCATCTTCAGCCACGTCACATGGCAGAACGATATCTGAATTCAGTGATGCGGCGAATTCTTCGACGCGAGGTTTCAACTTGTCATTTTGGTAAGTGAAAGCCAGCTCTGCTCCCTGATCGTGCATTGCCTTGGCAATTCCATAAGCAATAGACAGTTTGCTGGCGACGCCAGTAATGAGAATGCGCTTGCCGGTCATGAAACCCATAGCAGTATCCTTATTGTTCTTTATGATCAAAATTGTTCTTTGTGATCAAACACCAAAAGTCATGGATAAACAGAAATAATAAACCTCTAACCATAACTGCGGTATTTATGGTGAATAAACGGGGATGATTCTACCATGCCGGAGAAAAATGTGGTGAGTTTCCCATTCTGTTCCGATCAGTGATTAAAATACATCCAATAAAAACGTCAGGTGATATCCTGTCGCCATGCTTCAGCAGACAGGGCTTCACCAAAATGGCTGGCTATCAATTTGCGTGTAATATCATGCAGCGGAGAAGCCAGAACCTCTGCTGTATTGCCACGCTCGACAACTTCCCCTTGATGCATGACCAGTACTTGATCGCTGATGTGTTTCATCATACCGAGATGCTGGGTGACATAGATATATGAAATACCGTGTTTTTCCTGTAACTCCAGCATTAAGTTAATGATTTGGGAACGCATCGACATATCAAGGGATGCCAGTGCTTCGTCTGCAACAATGATTTGTGGTTGCAATATTAGAGCTCGTGCTAAAGCCACGCGTTGTTTCTGCCCTGATGCAAGCATATGTGGATAATAATTGGCATGATCCGGCAGTAAACCAACCTGGCGCAATGTTTGGTTGATACGTTTTTCCCGTTCGGAGGGAGATAACTTAGTATTCAAAATTAATGGCATATCCAGAATCTGACCAATGCGCTGACGAGGATTCAGTGATGTACTGGGATCTTGAAAAATCATACGAATGCGCTGGCTGCGGTAGCTATAATCTCCGTAAGACAGCTTATGACCGTTAATCAGAATTTCACCTGAACTTGGCTCAATAACCCCTGATAACATTCTCGCGAGTGTAGATTTACCAGAACCATTTGCACCAAGGATAGCGAGGGTTTTTTTCGATTGTAGGGTAAAGCTCACTGGTTTTACGGCGTCAAGTTGATGACGGCGAAATAGTCCGGTTCGATAGCGAAATGTTTTAGTCAGGTTTTTAACTTCCAGCAGTGTCTCAACCACTTACGATTCCTCCATATTCAAAGGGAAATGGCAGGCGAATGCATGGCTCTTAATGACCCGTAGCCGTGGGGTTGCGATACAGGTTTTTTGTGCATAAGGGCAACGTGGCCCCAAACGGCAACCTACCGGCAAATGTTCCAGTGATGGAATAGCGCCAGACAGCGTGTTTAACCGACTTTTGTGTGGTAGCGGACTACCAAAATCAGGTATTGAACGGATCAAGGCTTGTGTATAGGGATGATAAGGTTTCACCAATAACTCATCTGGTATGGCGCTTTCCACTGTCTGACCGCAATACAGCACATTGATACGTTTGACCAGTTTACTCATCATTTGCAGGTCATGGCTGATTAATAAAATAGTCATGTTGTTGTTCTGATTGAGGCTCGACAGTAAACGGAATATTTGTGCCTGGGTCGTTGGTTCCATTGCATTGGTCGGCTCATCAGCAATCAGCAAGCGTGGCTGGTTGGCAAGCGCAATGGCAATCATCACTTTTTGACATTCACCTTCTGTTAATTCGTAAGGGTAACTGTGCATAATGTCGGAGTGATCTTTAATACCAACACGGTGCAACAACTCAATTGCACGACGTTTTCGCCAATTAAATCTCTGCCACCAACGGCCTTTGTACGTCCATCCAGGAATAGATTGAACAATCTGTTTACCAATATTTTCTGATGGATCGAGACATGACTGCGGTTCCTGAAAAATCATGGAAATATTGTGCCCAATCACCTTACGGCGCTGCCGTGGTGTCAGGCGCAATAAATCAATGTCGTTAAAACGGAAACGATCTGCGGTTACTTTGAGGTTATCTTTTGTGACGCCACAAATCGCTTTGGCGATCAGACTCTTGCCTGAGCCTGATTCGCCAGCCAAACCCAATATCTCACCTTCTGTCAGTGAAATACTCATTCGGTCAACAGCTTTGACGGGGCCTTCCGTTGTCATGAATTCAATGGTGAGGTTTCGAATATCAAGTAATGGCATCATTCGACTCCTGCGTTAATAGCGCGGTGTAGACCATCACCCAGTAAGTTAACCAGCAAAACGCTGAGCATAATTGCTGCTCCAGGTAACATAACAGTCCAGGGTGCAGCATAGATCAATTCTAGTGAATCTCCCAGCATAGCTCCCCATTCGGGAGAAGGTAGTTGTGCCCCAAGATTGAGAAATCCCAGTGCGGCAATATCAAGAATAGCGATGGAGAGGGTACGGGTTAATTCACTGACTATCACCGCAGTGATATTGGGGAGAACGGCATAACGTAAAATATGGTAGTTTGAAGCGCCATCCAGACGCGCTGCAATAATGTATTCTTTATCCAGTTCGTCATGTACAGCAGTATAAACGGTACGTACAATTCTTGGCAACAATGCCAGAAAAACGGCAATCATGGCATGGTGCAGGCTAGCGCCAACAAAAGCGACGACGATGATAGCCAATAGCAATGAAGGAATAGAGAGCAAGGTATCAAGAATATGGTTCATCACCGCCGATTTCAAGCCGTGAGTCATACCGGCAAGGCTACCAATGATTAATCCTACAATGGTTGCCGCCGCAGTGACCACCAATGCCCCCCCAAATGTGGAAGACGTGCCAATCAATAGACGGCTGAAAATATCACGGCCAAGATCGTCAGTTCCAAGAAAAAAGGCGACATTACCGTGATGTGACCATGAAGGTGGCATCAGTTGGGACATAAATTGTTGGTCAAGCCGATATGGGGCGAAAAGATCGCCTAACAGGCACAGTGCAATTAAAATTAACACCCCATAAAAACCTGTCATTGCTAATATATCGGCATAGAAAAATCGCCAGATAACTCTCAATGGCGACGGCATTTTTTTTCGCGGTAAAAATTATCTAACGGCATACCATTCCTTATGCTTCAAGGGATTAGCCATTGCACCAATAATATCTGTCAGAATATTAACGGAAATAACCAGCGTTCCTATCACCATGACACCTGCTGAGATAGCGGAATAATCCTGCTGGCGGATAGCGCTGATGAGCCAGCGCCCTAAACCAGGCCAGTTAAAGACTTGCTCTGTCACCATAGCTAATGTGAGCATGGTTGAAAATTGTAACCCCAACTTAGGGATGATAGGCGGCAAAGCATTATGCAATAAATGGCGACGAATGATAGTAAACCGTGATAAACCGCGTGTTGCTGCCGACTTGATATAATTTTCACCTGAAACTTCTTCTGCACTATTGCGCATCAAACGGATAACTTCGGTAGTAGGCGCAACGGCCAGTGTCATAACGGGCAGGATCATATGCAGAATAACACTCATGATCATTTCATTGCGATAGGGTGACTTTGATAGCCAGGCATCAATCAGTGCAGAACCAGTGACAGGCTCCATCCGATAGAGTAAATCAAAACGTCCTGAGACAGGCAGCCAGCCTAAATAAAGTGAAAAAAACAGGGTCAGCAGCAACGCCAGCCAGAAAACAGGAATGGAAAAACCGCATAGGGAAAATGTACTGATAATGATATCGACTTTTTTATTGCGCCAGACACCCGCAATAATCCCAAGAGGGATGCCAATTAGCAATGCCATGGAAAAAGAGAGGACACACAGCTCCATCGTGGCCGGGAGAACAGTATACAGTTGTTCGATAATCCGTTCCCCATTAATTCTGGAAATACCAAAATCCCATTGGAGTAAGCTACGGAAATAGTATACGTAAGCGTCTGACAGTGATGCGCCACTTAAGGCACCATGAGGTGTGAAATACATCAGGCTGAAACTGATTAATGAAAGAAAAAATAACGTCACAACCAGAAGCAACAAACGACGCAGGATATAAATAATCATTGGCTTCCTTTTTTATTTTCATCAGGAACGGTGGCTTCTTGTTCGCGGTAAACTTTGTCAAAGGAACTATTACCAAACGGGCTGAGCACCAATCCTTGAATGTTATAACGAGAGATTTGTAAACGCATCGAATAAGCCAGAGGTAACACGGGTAATTGCTGCGCGAGAATTTCTTGTGCAACATGATAATTTTTGATGCGTGAAGCCAGTTGTTGATTTAATAAGGCCTCATGCAGAGCTTCATCAAAATCTGAATTACACCAACGGCTTAGATTCGTTTGCGACGCAATGGCGGCACAGCTCAATAATGGGCGGAAAAAACTATCGGGATCATTGCTATCAGTAGACCAGCCTGCCAGCGTCATATCATGGGTTTTGTCCATGAGTTGGTTTTCCTGAAAACGGCCTTCGACGGGACGGATAGACATCTTAATACCCACTTGTGCCAAATCAGCCTGAATGAGTTCCGCCATTTTCAGCGGGCTTGGGTTATAGGATTGTGAAGCCGTTGGCACCCATAACGTTAATTCCAACCCATTTAATCCCAATTCATTTAACATCTTGCGGGATTTTTCAGGATTATATTCAGTGATCTCAGCACGATTATCATACGCCCATGATGCCCGAGGTAAAATAGAAGCTGCTGTTTCTGCCGTACCATAGTAAATGGATTTCATCAGGCGTTGGTTATTGATGGCATAAGCAATGGCTTGACGAACGGCTAACTGATCCAGTGGCGGTTTACTGGTATTGAATGCGAGATAAGCAATATTCATGCCTGAACGTAACATCTGACGCAGATTGGGATCATCATGTAAAATATTCCACTGATTAGCATCGGGATAAGCCAGTACATCGCATTCACCCGTGAGTAATTTTGAGATCCTACCTGTACCAACAGCCCCCGTGTCTATAACGACTTGTTCCATGTGCGGTTGACCTTTCCAATACTTATCATGGCGAACAAGGCGGATAAATTGGTCCATCTGATAATCTTCCAGCATGAAGGGACCTGTTCCGACAGGTTTCCAATCTATTTGCCCCTGTCGATTTATTTGTTGCAATTTCTCAGCATATTCTTGGGACAGTATAGGTGCATAGTAGGTTGCCAGGTGCCAGAGAAAAGAAGCATCGGGTGCATTAAGATGAAATTCGACAGTATATTGGTTGATCTTGCGGATATTTTTTACTGAATCACCAAACTGCAAACTGTCAAAATAGGGATAGTGTCCACCATTAACATCATGATAATCTTGTGTTTTATCGAAGACACGACGGAAACTGAAAACGACATCATCAGCATTCATTGTGCGGGTTGGTGTAAACCAATCGGTTGATTGGAAAGCAACATTATGGCGCAGGTGAAGGCGATAAGTTGCGCCGTTATCCCGAACTTCCCAATCGGTAGCGAGTTCAGGAACCAGACGATAGGTCAGAGGATCAACGCCCAACAGGCGATTGTAAATCTGTGCAGCAAGCGTATCTACAGTCAAGCCGCTGATAGCCATTTGGGGGTTAAACGTATTCAAATTGCCATTAACGCAATAAATAAAACCGTTCTGCCGTAAGGAGGCAGAAATATGAGGCAAGTTTTCCGAGGCATTGTTTGACCTCGATTCTGGAATGGGTTCCGCAACCGTTTCTGGAGTCGCATTCTTGGCCGCCAGGGTAGGGGCGGAAATCAATAATATAATCCAGTAAATCAAATAACGCATATAAAATGTCAGTCATAAAAAAGAGTTTGGCCATTGTAACTTAATTAACGCTTTCTGCTCAAAAACAACGGACAGATCACGATAATGAGAAAAATTCTCAATAAAATACTTTACAAGTGTAATTGATAAGTATTATCATTCTCATGTGCTTTCAGGGATACACCTTGCAATAGCAAGTCTGTATATCAGGAGAGGCACGACATTGCTCACATTGCTTCCAGTATTTTTTATTAGCCGGCTCGGGTGCCGGCTACTTTTTTATCTGTCTACTCTATCTTGCCATTAACATCAATACGGTGTTTCTTGATTAACCCGCGGAATTGGTGGTAAGTCAAATTGAGTTTGTCAGCCGCCTTTCTTTGATTGAATTGACTTTCTGTCAAAGCTTGTTTGATGAAACTCTTTTCGCTGTCGTTTTGCCATTGTCTTAAATCAAGAGGTAATTTGGGAAGGCAGGCAGGGTTCATCTCACTCCCAGTGGCTAGGGGAGTCGGTTGTTGCGATAGTGAAAAGGGGTTGATGATAATTGTGTTTAATTCATTTTCACTATTACCATGTCGGTAAATAGAGCGTTCGATGACATTCTTTAATTCGCGAACATTGCCAGGCCAGTGGTAGGAAAGTAGCAGTTGTTTAGCTTCGTCAGTAAATCCAGGGAAGAATGGCAATTCCAACTCACGGCACATCTGAATCGCAAAATTTTGTGCCAGTAGCATAATATCCTGTTGCCGCTGGCGTAATGGTGGGATATGAACTACGTCGAACGCGAGCCTATCGAGCAAATCGGCCCTGAATTTTCCACAGGCAGCCATGGCAGGTAAATCTTCGTTGGTGGCACAGATCAAACGTACGTTAACTTGTAATGACTGAGTGCCGCCAACACGCTCCAGGTGGCCATATTCAATGACACGTAATAATTTCTCCTGTACTTGCATGGGCGCAGTAGCGAGTTCGTCAAGAAACAAGGTTCCGCCATCGGCTCGTTCAAAGCGTCCTTGGTGTTTTGAACGAGCGCTAGTGAATGCCCCCGCTTCATGACCAAATAGTTCTGAGTCAAGCAAATTTTCGTTGAGTGCTGCACAATTTAGGGAAATGAAAGGGCCTTGCCAACGTGGGGACAGATAGTGTAATCGGCGGGCAATTAACTCCTTACCTGTTCCTCGTTCCCCCAGAACTAAAACAGGTTTGTTCAACTTCGCTAATGCGGAGACTTGTTCCAAAACTTCAATAAAACAGTTTGTTTCACCTAATAGATTATCAATGAACTGGGACATGGTATTTTTCGCCAGAAATTGGTTAACTTTACTAAGCTAGCTAATTGCGATAAAAAAGCAAACAAAAAAATATTTCAATAATTTCAGTCAGATAACAAAAATAAGAAAGTTGGCATGTATCTTGTATTAGTTAAGTGCCTTATCTTGTTTCCGTTTTAACAATACACAGGCATAACATACATACATTCTAATGAAAGAGGTTTATGACTATGGGTATTTTTTCTCGTTTTGCTGATATCGTGAATGCCAATATCTCTTCTCTGCTGGATAAAGCAGAAGATCCACAGAAAATGATCCGTTTGATGATTCAGGAAATGGAAGACACATTGGTGGAGATCCGTTCGACTTCTGCCCGTACCCTGGCAGAGAAAAAACAGCTTTTGCGCCGCATTAGCATGGGTGAAAACCAAATTGATGGTTGGCAAGAAAAAGCTGAACTGGCATTGAGCAAGGGTAAAGAAGATTTAGCGCGTGCAGCATTGATTGAAAAACAAAAAGTCACTAGCTTAGTTGAATCACTCACACACGAATTATCCATTCTGGATGAGACGCTGGGACGTATTAAAGGCGAAGTGACAGAGCTTGAAAATAAATTGACAGAAGCGCGTGCGAGACAACAATCATTGGCACTGCGTCATCAGGCTGCGGCATCTTCGCGCCAGGTACGCCGTCAGTTGGATAGTGGTAAAATCGATGAGGCAATGGCGCGTTTCGAACAGTTTGAACGTCGGATAGACCATATGGAAGCGGAGGCAGAAGCGTTTGGGTTGGGTAAACAGAAATCACTCGACCAACAATTTGCAGAATTGAAGGCAGATGATGAAATCAGTGCACAACTAGCGGCCTTGAAAGCTAAAATGAATATCAAAGATTCTCAATGATGACATATGTCATACATAACTAAGGAAAGATAATGGGCTATATATTTCTTGGGATCCCGCTGATCATTTTTGTGCTTTTTGTCTTACCCATCTGGTTGTGGCTGCATTATAGCCACCGTAACAGCAATCGGGATCAGTTAGGGAACAGTGCAATTCAGCGTTTGGAACAGTTGACGGAGAATGCCAGACGTATGCAAGAACGGATCAAAACGTTAGAAGATATCCTCGACGCAGAGCATCCAAATTGGAGACAGTCATAATGTCAAATCAATACCGTCGAAAACTTTACCGTCTGCCAGAGCAGGGGGTAGTTAAAGGAGTTTGTGCCGGACTGGCAAACTATTTTGACGTACCCGCTCCGCTTATTCGTACCATCGCAGTATTATCGTTGTTCTTTGGTCTATTTGGCATAACGGTATTGGCTTATATTATCTTGACCTTTGTCATGGATCCCGCACCTGCGGGATATTCAGCAGAGGAAAAGTATAGAGGACCATCAGCACAGAAGATGTTGGACGAAATAGACGACCAATTGAAAGCAAGCGAAGCACGTTTACGTCAAATGGAACGCTATGTGACTTCTGACACTTACAATGTGCGTAGCCGTTTCCGCCAGCTTTGAGTTGTAGCAGGCAGTGGATAATAGCATGGGATCTGACCTGTAACAGCCAACAGCGGAAATAATGGCAAATTTTGCCGATGTTACAGGCCAGATGAAACTGATTCACGGTATTCCCATTTAGGAGAAACATGAAACGGTTACAAAACGAACTGACAGCACTTGTTAATCGTGGTATGGATCGTCATTTGCGACTGGCGGTAACAGGATTAAGTCGCAGTGGAAAGACCGCATTTATTACTTCCTTGGTAAATCAACTTTTGCATGTTCACAGTGGAGCCAGATTGCCGCTGTTTTCTGCTGTGCGTGATGGGCGTTTGCTTGGTGTGAAGCGAGTGCCACAGCGAGATTTTGGGGTGCCTCGTTTTACCTATGATGAAAACATCGCAGAATTATATGACACTCCGCCTAACTGGCCGACGCCAACCCGTGGTGTAAGTGAAATACGTTTAGCGTTGCGCTATCGTTCTGAAGATTCCCTATTTCGCTACCTCAAAGAAACTTCTACCCTTTATTTAGAAATTGTCGATTATCCGGGCGAATGGTTATTGGATTTACCCATGCTGGAACAAAATTATCTGGCGTGGTCACGGCATATGCATGGATTACTGAAAGGAGAAAGAGCAAATTGGGCTAAGCCATGGTTAGCGTTATGCCAGCAATGTGATCCACTGGCGCCAGCTGATGAAAATTTACTGGCTAAAATCGCTCAGGCTTATACGGACTACCTGCATCAATGTAAACAGCAAGGTTTGCATTTTATCCAACCTGGCCGTTTTATCTTACCGGGTGATTTGGCGGGAGCACCCGCGCTGCAATTTTTCCCGTGGCCGGATATTGATAGCATCGGAGAGCCACAACTGGCAAAGGCGGATAAACACACCAATATCGGCATGTTGCGTGAGCGTTTTGCTTATTACTGTGATCATATCGTTAAAGCGTTCTATAAAGAGCATTTTCTGCGTTTTGATCGGCAAATTGTGCTGGTGGATTGCTTGCAACCATTAAATAGTGGCCCGCAAGCTTTCAATGACATGCGACTTGCATTAACACAACTTATGCAAAGTTTTCATTATGGTAAACGAACACTGTTTCGTCGTTTATTTTCGCCTTGCATCGATAAGTTGCTGTTTGCTGCCAGCAAAGCAGATCATATTACGTCAGATCAACATGCCAATCTCGTTTCACTCTTACAGCATTTGGTACAGGAGGCATGGCAAAATGCGGCGTTTGAAGGGATCAGCATGGATTGTGTAGGGCTTGCATCTGTTCAGGCAACAGAGAGCGGCATTGTCATGCATAAAGGTGAAAAAATCCCTGCCATCAAAGGCAATCGCTTGTCAGATGATAAGTTATTGACATTTTTTCCAGGTGAAGTGCCACAGCGCTTGCCGAATAGTGAATTCTGGCAGAAACAGGGGTTTAATTTTGAATTATTTCGGCCAAAACAAGCCAATGTTAACACCCCGTTATCCCATATTCGCATGGATAGCGTGATGGAATTTTTATTGGGAGACAAATTAACATGACCGAGCCTTTAAAACCGCGAATGGATTTTGACGATCTTACACAAACAGCGTCTGAGCCATCACTAAAAGCAAAAAAAGAATTTATTGGGCAGGAAGAAGAATTCTATCCGGTTATGTCAGAGCGGGAAGCGGAGGAGAAGGAAAGCGAATTTGAAGGTGCAGTGTATGCTGCGCTGAAACCAAAACGTAGTTTCTGGCGAAAAGTTTTTATCAGTGCTGTCCTGTTATTGGGGATGAGTGTTGTTGCCCAATGTATTCAGTGGATCTACCAGGCATGGCGGCAACATGACTGGATTGCACTGGGGATCGCAGCAGCAGGCAGTATGATTGTGTTTGCGGGAATAGGCAGCGTGATAAAAGAATGGCGGCGTCTTCACCATTTACGGCAGCGTACAGAAGAGCGAGACACGGCGAAAACGCTATTGCAAAGTCATGGCATTGGCAAGGGAAGGCAATTTTGTGAAAAATTAGCAGAACAGGCTGGCATTGAACGACAACATCCGGCATTACAGCGTTGGCAGGCTGCCGTGCATGAGACGCACAATGATCGTGAAATTGTCATGCTATACAGCCAATTAGTCCAGCCTGTCCTGGATACGCAAGCCAGGCAAGAGATCAGTCGCTCAGCTGCGGAATCGGCTTTGATGATCGCTGTCAGTCCATTGGCTATCGTGGATATGGCTTTTATTGCCTGGAGAAACATTCGGCTCATTAATCGTATTGCAGCGCTTTATGGTATCGAGTTAGGTTATTTCAGCCGTATTCGCTTATTTCGGTTAGTATTGCTGAATATTGCCTTTGCAGGAGCCTCAGAGTTAGTCAGGGAAGTGGGTATGGACTGGTTGTCACAAGACATTGCGGCTCGTCTTTCTGCACGTGCCGCACAAGGGATTGGTGCAGGGTTGCTGACAGCCCGTTTGGGCATCAAGGCAATGGAATTGTGTCGGCCTTTGCCGTGGATTGATGGAAATAAACCGAAGTTAGGCGATTTTCGCCACCAATTACTTACTCAGCTTAAAAGTACGTTACCAATGAAAAACAAAAGCACAGCCAAAGAGGCAATAAAAAAGTAAGCAAATTAATAACAAATGTCATACCAGGTTGACATCTTATTTTCTTGTAAACTTTTGCTGACAAGGGCTTCATCTATTGGATAGTAACGGGTAACATTTCAGGCAGTTAAGAACATCGTGTCAATAAGGTCAGAAAAATGCGATTGGAAGTTACTTGTCAGGATCGAATTGGGTTAACCCGCGAGTTACTTGATTTACTGGTTTTACGAAATATTGACCTGAAAGGAATTGAAATTTCTCCTGCATGTCGTATTTACCTTAATTTCACTCAAATTGATTTCAATATCTTTCGGGAGTTGATGGCAGAAATTCGCCGTATCAATGGCGTCATTGATGTCAGGACAGTTGCCTTTATGCCATCAGAAAAAGAGCATCGGGCGATGTGGACATTGTTGGAATCGATTCCCGACCCCATCTTTTCTATTGACATGAAAGGCAATGTTGAACTGGTTAACTCTGCGGCTTTGGCACTGTTTGGTGTCAGTAAAGAAAAAATTAGCCAAAAAAACATTAGCCATCTGATTAACAATTACAATTTCCTTCGCTGGCTTGAAAGTGAGCATCATCAACCCCATTCAGCACAACTCTCCATCAAAGAGCAAAAGTATGGAATGAATATTATTCCTATGCAATTAACGGATGAAAATCAAGTTGTCAGATGTGCAGGGGCGGTAATTATGCTGCGTTCTGGTGAACATCAACCAACGGGGTATATTGAATCATCACGCAAAAAATTAACTGTAAGTGATGATAATGCTTTTGAACAGATTATTGCTGTCAGTCCTAAAATGGTTCATATCGTTGAGCAAGCCCGTAAGATGTCAATGCTCGATGTTCCCTTGCTGCTTGTTGGTGAAACAGGAACAGGAAAAGATGAATTTGCTAAAGCCTGTCATTTGCGCAGTGCAAGGGGAAAACAGCCTTTTCTTGGGCTAAATTGTGCTTCTATGCCGGATGATGTTGTAGAAAGTGAACTGTTTGGTTATGCGGCAGGAGCCTACCCCAATGCATTGGAAGGTAAAAAAGGATTCTTTGAACAGGCTAATGGCGGTACGGTTTTGCTAGATGAAATTGGTGAAATGTCGCCACAGATGCAGACTAAATTACTGCGTTTCTTGAATGATGGAACATTTCGTCGTGTAGGTGAAGAGAATGAAGTTAAGGTAAACGTCAGGATCATTTGCGCCACGCAGAAAAACTTAATGGAGTTGGTACAAAAAGGGGCGTTTCGGGAAGATCTCTACTATCGGCTGAATGTCTTAACCATCACATTACCGCCTTTGCGGGAACGTCAGGCGGATATCATGCCATTGGCAGACTATTTTGTAACACGATTTGCGCAAGAACAGGGCTTACATAAGCCTAAATTCTCTGCTGATTTAGAGCAATTTTTGTGTGGTTACCATTGGCCAGGCAATGTTAGACAGCTTCGTAATGCGATATATCAGGCTTTGACTCAACTTGAGAGTAACAAACTTAGCCCGCAGGATATCCGGCTGCCCGAACTAGAAGCTGAGGTAACATTTAATGAAGATATTTTGGTGGGATCTTTGGATGAAATCAGCAAGCGTTTTGAACGCTCTGTGCTGACACGTCTTTATCGTCATTACCCCAGTACGCGTAAGCTGGCAAAACGGCTTGGTGTTTCTCACACGGCAATCGCCAATAAATTACGTGAATATGGTCTGAATGGTAAAAAACACTTAGTTGAACATGAAGACGGTGAATAATAACTGAAGTATTACGGCTTTTAACAATATCTTATATATGAAATAAGCTGGCGACGATAAAATGATAAATGGTGATTTTATCGTCGCCAGGCAATAAGATTTAAACACTAAACCTTAAAAAAACAATTACTTCAATGCGGCTAACGCGCTGTCATAGTCAGGTTCATTGGTGATTTCATCAACCAACTGGCTATAAATAACTTGATTATTTTCATCCAGAACAACAACAGCGCGTGCAGTCAGTCCACCCAATGGGCCTTCGCTGATTGCAACGCCGTAATCTTCCTGAAATTTCCCGCCACGCAGTGTAGAAAGAGTGACAACATTAGACAGACCTTCAGAACCACAGAAACGAGACTGCGCGAAAGGCAAATCCGCTGAAATGCACAGCACAACAGTATTATCTAATTCGCTGGCAAGTTGGTTGAACTTACGGACAGATGTGGCACAAACACCGGTGTCAATGCTTGGGAAGATATTAAGCACTTTACGTTTACCTGCGTAATGTCTCAATGTTACATCAGCGAGATCTTTGGCAACTAGCGTGAATTCTTTTGCTGCCTGACCTGCTTGTGGAAAATCTCCATTAACGGTGATATCACCACCTTGAAACTTGACTGTTTGTGTCATGATTTAATCTCTCTATAAAGTAAACTACGCCGCCAGTGTAAAGGAATAGTGCGATCTTGCCCACAAAAAGAAATAAAATATTCATCCTTCTTTTAATTAACAATATCTTATAATTTATTTATCAAAAAAAATACCGTATTGAAGAAAGTCACTATACCAATGGTCGATGGATCAAATCGTGGTTAAAAGGATACCCGATCACTAATCCTGAAGATATCGCCTATAGTCATATCCTGTAACACAATTGAGCATGAAGAGTAAGCGCGAAATTTAAGTACAAATAAGGAGCAGATGTGGAAGCTATCTATGGCTCGGTATTTAAAGGTTCAAATGCAATTTATGCCTGTCAATTAAATGGCAAGGGAGGTGTTACCGCATTTGGGGATAATTCACTCGTAACCGCAGAGCAACCAGTGTGGCAACATCTTGATTATAAAAATCCGGCTAGCCATCAATGGATTATGAATACAACCTTGCTACCGTTCCCAGTAAAGGAGGGGTTAGTGAGTGATAATATCCGTCCAAAGGTCGTGCGCACAGGTGAAGGAACTTTGATTACCTTGAGATCGGTGAACCGTAATGATAATGCGCGTCCCGATCATCTGGTTTCATTTCGCATCTATATTAATGACAAAATTATTATCTCCAGCCGGCATCGAAAAATTCATTCCATCGATCAGGTCTTGGCTGATTTGCATAACGGTGTTGGTGCGAAAAGTACAGGGAATTGGTTGGTAGAAATAGCGGGGGCCATTACTGATGAAGCCAATGATTTTATTGAAGAGCTACATGACAACCTGATTGAGTTTGAAGATGATATTTTGGAACAGAAAGTTCCTGGCCGCGGAGAATTAGTATTACTGCGTAAACAGCTAATCGTTCTGCGCCGATATATGGCACCACAGCGGGATATTTTTATCCGTTTGGCCAGTGAAAAATTGCCTTGGATGAATAATGAAGAGCGCCGTTTAATGCAAGAGATTGCTGATCGGTTGGGTAGGGGAATAGATGATCTTGATGGTTGTATTGCCCGAACCGCAGTTCTTGCTGATGAAATCACGTCCATGATGGCGGATGCCATGAACCGCCGTACTTACATGATGTCTCTATTGGCGATGGTATTCTTGCCAACCACCTTTTTGACTGGATTGTTCGGTGTCAACTTGGGCGGAATACCCGGTAATGAGTATCGGTTTGGGTTTGGTTTGTTCACGCTTTTGTTGTCACTATTAATGGTGGCTTTTGCGTGGTGGTTAAGGCGAAGTAAATGGCTATAGGATTTGAGATAAATCAATGATTGGTTGCCATAATTAAGGCATCATAGTTTCCGCAGGTGAATACAGCGTTGAACGTTGTGCTCCATAATTGTAGTTTTTCTCATATTGAGTTTTACACAGAATAATTGCTCATTAATTATGCCGATACTTGTTTTAGTATCGGCTATTTTTTTGACGGAGTTTAAGCCACCTGTACCAAAACTGCTTAGTTTTAAATGTTTGTCACATCGATAAACAGTGATTCATTAATATTCGTTGACGATACCACTGCTTCGTTAAAAGCATACTCTTCCCTTTCTCCCTCACGATGCAATGGCAAGTTGACAAAATCGAAAATCGTTTTGTCTGCCAGTTGGCTTGGGCTAACATTCTGAATAGACTTAAAAATATTCTCCACTCGGCCTGGTGTTTTCTTATCCCAATCTACTAGCATTGCTTTGATCGCCTGTCGCTGTAAGTTTTCTTGGGAACCACATAAGTTGCAAGGAATGATTGGGAATTTTTTGCTTTCCGCATACTCAATCAGGTCTGTTTCCCTGCAATATGCCAGCGGCCTGATGACAACATTACGGCCATCGTCAGAGCGTAATTTTGGCGGCATCGCTTTCATACGTGCGCCATGGAACATATTCAGGAACAGCGTTTCAACGATGTCATCAAGATGATGTCCCAGCGCAATTTTTGTTGCCCCGATTTTTTCTGCAAAAGAATAGAGGGTGCCGCGACGTAGTCTTGAACACAATCCGCAGGTAGTTTTGCCTTCAGGAATTTTCTCTTTAACAACAGAATAGGTATCTTTATCAACAATGTAGTATGGAATATCCAGGCTTTCAAAATATTGGGGTAAAATGTGTTCAGGGAAGCCAGGCTGTTTCTGATCAAGGTTTACTGCAACGACTTTGAATTTTATTGGTGCCGCTTTTTGCAGATTCAACAGAATATCTAACATCGCGAATGAATCCTTGCCGCCACTAATACATGCCATTACAATATCGTTATCTTCAATCATATTGTAATCAATGATGGCATTACCAACGTTTCTCCGCAGGCGTTTCTGGAGTTTGTTGAATTCAAGTGTCTCTTTTCTCGTATCTTTTTGATTCATTGCGACTTCTCACATTGCCGATTAATTGGCTGTAGATTTTCTATACGGATCCTTTGCAGGAGGGGGATTATACGGATTTTTCTTTTTGTTTGAAACATGTCTGTGTCCAACCGATTTCAGCCATATATCGAGCAGTGTTATAAAAAAGCACGGTAGTGATAAGGATGCCGCTGATGTCGGCTGGAAAAATATTCACAGTTGGTTTTATACCAATCGTTTTAATATCTCCCCGCGAAGCGGGGAGAAATCAAACGCATCTTGAAGTTAGATTGGTATACAACTAATCTTGCAATCTTTCAGCATCCTCCCTCATTTAAAATAGCTAATATTGTTTGTCCAAGGGTTTAAATTTTATTTTTTTCTATTTCAATGTATACCAATCCAACTTCAAGTTGCAGCTTGCAAATCAAAGTGATTGTTTATATTCCCCCGTTACGTGGGGAGATATAAGACGCATCTTGAAAGGAGATTGGTATATATCTTCGTCATTTATCCTGTTTCGCGCAGTTTGTTTTATTTTCTAAAATAGTCATTATTTTTGTCCATTATTCCATGTTCATGATTTTATAGTCGCAGTTTTTCATGTTTCAATAGTGATAGTCATTTGTAGTGAAGTCTATAATATTTTTATCCGTTAGAGTTATATTTTTTAATTACTTATGATCTGGTTTTGTTTCTTTATGGTTATCTGTTGGTTTTTAAGTTGCTGTTATAGTGTTTGTATCGCAAGGAAATAATTCCATGATCTTTTCTATATTGAAATTAATAATTTCTTTTAGTCATTTTTGTGATATACCAATCCAACTTCAAGTTGCAATTGACAACACGATATGAAACCCGATTTCTCCCCGCTCCGCGGGGAGAAATCACACGCATCTTGAAGTGAGATGGGTATAAATAATTTGAAGTGGTTTTTATAGGTGGAAATAATATTGATGCATGTGGATAGATTAATGGAATAATCATTTTTATTTTATTAAATAATTCCTTGTCAAATTTACATTTGATTTTTTCATCATCATTCTTTTTATAAAGAAAAAACACCTCATTTCGTTAAGGTATTCTGTTTTAAGTTATGGTAGATTAAGCGGTTTTTTTTGAATTTGGTCTGTCTTATAACGTTGGCTTGGTGAGCAAGATGAATGTATGGGGTTATTTGTTTATCGCAATTTTGTCTGAAGTGATAGCGACAACAATGTTAAAAACAGCCGATGGTTTCACTCGCTTAGTGCCGTCTGTTGTTGTGGTGATGGGATATTGCTTATCATTTTGGGCGTTATCACAAGTTGTCAAGGTGATGCCTTTGGGGATTGCTTATGCTGTATGGTCTTGCCTTGGTATAGTTTTAGTCTCTATTGCGGGTATATTTTTGTACCAGCAAAAATTGGATTTACCGGCAATTATCGGTATTCTTCTTATTATTGTCGGTGTTTTAGTCATCAATTTGTTTTCTAAAAGTACAGGGCATTGAGCTATACCAATCTAACTTCAAGTTGCCGCTGGCAAATCAATGTGATTGTTTATATCTCCCGCTACGCGGGGAGATATAAGGCGCATCTGGAAAGGCGATTGGTATATACCCTCATCAGATAAGTAAACGGGAGAAAATATGCGGTTAAAGCGGGGAGTTATCCTTGTCAAATTGTTGCTGGTAGGTGCTATATTGGCAGGTTGCAGCAGCCATCAATCAAGCCGATACAAACACTATCAATATTCTGATCTGGGTATTTATCTGAGTAAAGATGCCAGTGAAAGTTGTTCTGATGCAGGGGGAATTCCGGCATTAACCAAGCAATTGAATGGTCACCAAGTTCCTGTTTGCCAGCTGGCGAACGGTCGTCGTTGTAATGAACAGGCGTTGTTGGATGGTGGGTGTACATCCTTTTAACGTAGGGAAAACCAGAGTGATATCTGGTTTTCCCTCGGCAGCCTATCCTAATAAACGTTTAATCTTCTTTGCTGGAATAAGGGCGAACATATTTCATAATGCACTCAAGTTTTTCACAGGTTTCCTGCCATTCTCTTTCTGGTCTTGAATCTCTGACCAAACCAGCACCAGCCTGAAGCCAGCAGCGTCCTTTATGCTGGTAGAGGGAGCGTAATACCAATGCGGCATCCAGTTTACCTGTACTATCCAGGAGCATGACACAACCACTATAAAGCTGGCGTGGTTCATTTTCATAACGAGAAATGGCTTGTAAAGCAGGTTTTTTCGGTATCCCTGACGCGGTGACTGCCGGGAATAAGGCAATAAATGCATCCCAGCGGTTTTTGTCTGTGTGTAGCAACCCTTTTACTCGTGATGCCAAATGTTGTACCGAACCACGTTCACGAATAGCCATAAATTCTGAGACACAAAGCGTTTCTGGTTGACAAATCGGCGCTAATTCTTCTAATGCAAGTTTAACCGAAACCGCGTGTTCGGAAATTTCTTTCGGATCAGAAAGTAAATCGGCTCGCAGTTTCTGATCTTGCTCCTTGTCATGTGTTAATGCTCTGGTGCCAGCCAACGGTTGGGTATTAACCCAACCCGAACTTTCGGCTTCAACGACGGTTTCTGGACTGAAACCGTAAGCAGTGAAATCTCCATCACGTAAGAAGAAAGAGCGGGCAGGGGTGTTAGTCCGACGGCCTAGCCAGTAACTGTGTGTAATATCAATATTTGAACCAAGCTCGACTCGGCGTGACAGGATCACTTTTTGGTAGTGATCTGCGGCAATATCCTTAACTGCATTGGCAACGTTATCTTGATAATGTTTTGCCGCGTCTGCTGTATTGATAATATCTATCTCTTTTGTATCTGAGAAAACTGGTGTGCCTAATTGATCAGCCTGTTTGACTTTCTCACTCAATATAGACAGTTGCGCTTCTTCCAGTGTTCGTATCAGCACCTGCCCTTGAGTTATGCGTAATTCATGTTGTGGAATAGTAATTTTGATTAACGCTTCATCTTGGTTTTCTATTGCCATTCCATACGTCATATGGGAAAACTCAAATAATGTTTTGCCATAAGCACGCCAGTCTTTAA
The DNA here is from genome assembly GCF_037996785.1 of Xenorhabdus thailandensis. NCBI lineage: Bacteria > Pseudomonadati > Pseudomonadota > Gammaproteobacteria > Enterobacterales > Morganellaceae > Xenorhabdus > Xenorhabdus thailandensis. Next base: position 12,915 of record NZ_JBBMXF010000013.1, on the reverse strand, counting down.
TTGGAACCGCGTTGAGCACTTGTTCAAGTTTTTGGCTTAATGTATGGATATCATATGGATGATGATGGCCTTGTGAATCAATCAATTGCCCCGATGCATCTGCACTTATGGTTGCGGCGCAACCTATTCCCAATGACCATTCACCTTTCATTTCATAGAGTGTACAAGGTTGTGCATCATTATCGGCAAGTAAATGGGTAACCAGATCTAACGGAGTGCTGGTAATGGTAATAGTGTGTTCATGATATTGCTGCATCAGGTGGTTATTTTCTGCTTGTGCCATCTGTACTAACTGGCGTTTGTCGATTTTTCCTACCGCAGTTAATGGCCAGTACGCCACAAATAACCATTGGTCAGGGATTTTATGACGCTGAACACCCTTCTGATGCAAGAATGCTTGTATGAGTGCAGGATCGGGTTGGCTGACACTGTTTGGCAGGCAAGCACAAATGCGTTCACCCAATAGTTCGTCTGGTACAGCGATAACAACGGCGTCATCAATATCTGGGTGTTGCAGCAGCAATGTTTCAACTTCTAGCGTTGAAATTTTTTCACCGCTGCGGTTGATCTGTTCTTTAATTCGTCCCTCAACGATCAGGTTGCCATCTGGTCTGATGCGGACCAAATCGCCTGTGCGGTAGAAGCCATCCGTGGTAAAAGCGACGGTATTGTGCTGTTCAGCACGGTAATACCCTGCAATGGTGTAGGGACCTCGTGTAATCAGTTCACCGACTTCCCCAGATGCAACGGGTTGCAGATTGATATCAACAATTTTGATCTCGTCTTCTTCTGACAATGGGCGCCCTTGGGTGTTAATGATAACCTCATAAGGATCGTCTAATCGGGTATAGCACAGTAATCCTTCCGCTGTACCAAAGACTTGTTGTAAAGGACCAAGGCGCGCCATAACTTGTGCTGCCAGTTCCGGTGTGAGCCTGCCACCTCCAACTTGTAAGCAGCGCAGGGATGAAAGGTCGCTTTGTTCCCAGTCTCGCGCTTGTTCCCAGAGCCGTGCAAGAGCCGGAACTAATGCTAAGTGTGTTACCTTATACTCTTCGATCAATGGCATGGCTTCATCACAACTCGCAGTATCACTGAGGAGTACACACCCTCCCTGAGAAAGCGTACCCAGGATCCCAGGGCTGCCTAACGTGAAGTTGTGTGCAACAGGCAATACCGCTAAATAGACGCTTTCAGTATTGACTGCGCACAGACGGGCGGAGAGTACAAAATCATAGGTATAGGCATCGTGAGTACGTGGGATTAGTTTTGGTGTACCTGTCGTTCCGCCGGAAAGCAGAAGTACGGCGATATCACCATAACTTGGGCCAATAATATTGAGCGGTTCATCCTCAATAGCGGTGAATGGGATAAATTCTTCTGCCTCTCCATCAACGATAATATGTTGCAGTTCGGGGCAAGATGCGGCAACTTCCCGTGCCATTTCCCGATAATCAAAGCCGTGGATACAATCAGGGATAATATAAGCCACCGGACGGGCAATCTGGCAAAGCGCATGAACATCATGTGCCCGTTGGGTAGGCATTAATAATATTGGATGAGCGCCTAGCCTAAACAAAGCAAAACAGGTGACAACAAAGGAGATACGGTTAGGAAGTTGTACCATAACGTTATCACCACGGCGTATTCCACGATGATATAAACCGCTCGCCAGCCTTTCCGCAGCTTGATGGAGTTCATGGTAAGTGAGCCGCTGTTCTTGATAGATCAACGCTGTTTTATTCCCCCAGATACTGGACCATCCGGCAAGTTGTTGATCCAGGGTTTTGCCATTCCAAAGATAGTTTGGCGTCATCGTCAGTGTGTTCTCTGGGATAGAAAAAGGTGCCATTATGCGAACTCCTTTGAATAAACATATTGCATAAATTGGGTAACGTGAAGAATAAAATTCTGTGGTTTTTGCGTAATGTAAAAATGATCGCCAGCAATTTCTTGGCAGCAATCCGCAAGATTTTGTTTGTCACTTGCAAGCCAATGGTGCCATTGCTGAACTTCCACCGCGGAAGCTTCTTTGTCCTCAGTGCCATAAAGCAACAATGTGGGGGTTTGTAGTTTTACTGAATCCGGCTGAATAGCGTGGTAATAGTGCTCTGTAGCAAAAAAATCAGCCCGTAACATGGGTAAGAACAGGGCAAGTAGTTCAGGATCTTCCCGTAAAATCGGGCTGCAACCGCCAATATCAATCAGTTGTTCAATGAATTCATGATCAGGCAATCCACTCAGTTTGCGGCGGGGTTGAAGATGAGGGGCATGACATCCCGAAAGTACCAATGCCTTGGGGGCACAGTGATGTTGTTCAAGGTGTTGGCAGGTTTCAAAAGCGACTTGCGCTCCCATGCTGTGGCCGACCAGTATCAGGTTTTCTCTCTGTGCGGGAGTCAACGATCTGATCACATCAGAAAGCGACTGAGCCAATGGCGTAATGCGGGTAACAGCATGTTCATTCATACGGCTGTCACGTCCGGGATAAATCACCAGTGAAACCGCAATATCGGAATCTTCCAATGTGGACCAATTCCGAAATGCACTGGTACTGCCCCCAGCAAAGGGGCAGATGAGCAGCGTATATTTAGGTTTGCTATGCGTCGTCAGGCATGGACGGATCATTGGATGGACAGGAAGTTTCCACGTCATCAGTTTTCTTCCTTAATTAGCATCAATTGGGCTGGATCAATCCAGACGGGTGGCTGTAGCTCTTGAGTAACCGGCTCTCCCATCATGCGTAAAATTTGTTGCCACAAGCCTGCCAGCCGCAATTGGTAGGCGTAGCTAAAAGCAGGGGGGCAGAGTGCCCCATTCAATACCGAATTCAAGGTATTGAGGAGGCGTGCCACACCTTCAGCACCATCACATTCAAATGCAGTCATCCAATTTTGCGTTGCCGGACAAAGAATTTGTGATGTTGTCTGGTGCAGATAAGCGCCTTCCGGCTGGCCGGCATTCAGGTAAAGACTTTGTTCATTATTCAGATGGTTTGGTGCATGAAGAACCGGTGTCCAGATAACCGGTCCATAGCTGGCTTCCTGCGTCAGATAACCGGCCGGCCAAATTAGCGTCATTTTATGCATGACCAGGTTGTGCATATCGGGATCCCTGGGATCCAGATAGGATTGAACATCTAACGTTATTGTGGTTCCCGCTATGCTGAGTTCAAAGCGATGAAATGCATTGTTTCGCTGACCTACATAAGCTATCTCAATCTGTTCCGGGCAATGACAGCCCTGTAACAACAGATCAAGGGCGGAAAAAAGTAACTGGCGGCTGGTTGCCAGATAGCCACTGACCGGACGTTGCTGTGATAATTGCTCGATTTGATGAGCCGCATGTAACCAACTTCTGCCAGCCTGACATTGGCTGTAAAAGCTGTTTACCCAAAACATCGCATTATGCTGGTTAGCTGTTGATTGGTGTCTTTTGATCGCTTCTGCATCGAGAGGATGTTCCTGAATGACCGAAATGCCCCGTGCCAATAACGCCTGAGTTAATTGGTCGCCTTCGCCACCAATAACCTCTGCGCGTATGACCACACAGGCAATATCGATATCATCCGGCAATTCATCCAATGAACGGAATAGGGGGACATTGAAATCGCGGGCAAGTTGTTGTGAACGAGGGCTTCCTTGCGCCAGAATTCCGGCCAGTTCCAGATCTGACCGAGGCTGTAGAAACGCATTAAGATACAGTTCACCAAATTTTGAACCGACAATCAGAACCCGCCGTAGCTTTATCATATGTTCTCCTTAACAGTTGGAGCTAAACTCAGGATGTTTTTCAGACACGCAACCAGAGAGCCGACATGTTTGTGGAATAGGCTGTAATGATCACCATCAAGCTGTGTCACATTGACTGGCCCGAAAGCCTGCCAACCAAGATCAGTTGAGGTAATGGTTGTTGAATCGAGGTAATCCATAAAATCAGGCAATGCCTGCCTTGCCCGAATAAGGCTGAAAGGTTGTGAAGTTTGTGGTGGACAATAGTCAAGCAATGCCCGCAGATTATGCTGCCAGATGGCGTAAAGCTCAGCCAGTGAGTTATCCATCTGTGCAGATTGCGGTAAGGCTTGGTGCAATGCTTGCAGGAAGGTTTCCGTGTTTGCTGTGATAGCGCTGTTATCCAGCTCCAGCCCAGGGAATTGTCCTTGTAAATCGAGCAGGAAATGACGATGGCAGCATGTATCATCCAGCGTCAGATCCGTGCGCACATTCGGCGCGAAACTATCAATCAGGATGCAATGGGAAACACTTTCACCGGCAGCACGTAATTGATGGGCCATTTCATAAGCCACTAATCCACCGAAAGACCAACCCGCCAGTGCATAAGATCCTTTAGGCTGGAATTTACGGATTTGACTGATGTAATCCGTGGCCAGCGCAACGACAGAAGGTTTATCGGTATTCGTGCTTTCTGGCGCAAATGCCAGGCCAATCATGCGCTGGGCGTCAAAATTGGCAGCCAAATGACGGTATCCCAACAGGTGCCCACCAATTGGATGGACGATAAACAAGGTGGAGTCTTCTAAGGTGGATCGTTCTAAGGTAGATCGTGCAATGTTCCCTTTGTTTAATATCACGCCTTGACCCGTATTTTCTGGTTGGTGCTCAATAAATTCCGCCAGTGAATGTACGGTATCGTAAGTTTGCAACAGGCTGAGCGGGTATTGGCGATTAAATGTCTGATTGATTTGCACCATTAAGCGTACTGCTGCCAGAGAATCCCCGCCAAGAGTAAAGAAACTCTCATGCACGTTAATATCTTGTTGCTCTAATACGGCTTCCCAAAGGTTTAATACCGTTTGTCCTGTCGCGCTGAGAGTCACTGATGGTGCTGAGTCACTTTCTTGCACTTTTTCAACCAGAGTCATTAATGTACGTCTGTCGATTTTACCGTTGTCAGATACGGGTATCGTATCGAGAATGATAAAGAGCTGTGGACACATCCAAACTGGCAAGGTTTGCTGCAACCAGTGCGGCAGTATCGGTAACAGTTCGGCAGATATTGGCGCAGTATCGGTTAAACGTAAACCGGCGACGAGCTGCAATGCTCCGTTTGACGTCGTATGCGCAAAGACTATCGCTTGTTGTATGTCAGGGTGTTCACATAAGCGATGCTCGATTTCACCCAGTTCAATCCGGTAACCCCGAATTTTAATCTGGTGATCATTGCGCCCCAGAAATTCGATATTACCGTCTGGCCGCCAGCGACCTAAATCACCGGTACGGTAGAGCCGCTCACCTGTTTGGGGATGAATGATAAAGGCTTGTTGCGTTTTTTCTGTATCATTCCAATAACCCAAGGCAAGTCCACGTCCACCAATATAAAGCTCGCCGGTTACCCAGACCGGACAAGGTGACAATGCTGAATTAAGCACATAGAAAGTCTGATTAGCCAAAGGCTTGCCATAGGGAATGCTGCTCCAATGAGGCTCGACGTGTGCGATAGGATAAGCAATAGACCATATTGATGCTTCGGTTGCGCCGCCCAAACTGAGCAGGTTAAGCGCAGGGCGAAGGGCAGACAATTTTGCCGGCAAATGGGTGGGTATCCAGTCACCACTCATCAATATCCAACGCAGGCTATTTAGAGAATGAGAATAGCTTCGGGCATATTCCTCAAGCAGTTGCACAAATGCTGGCACGGAATTCCAAACAGTGACCGATTCTTGTTGTAACCATGCCAGCAGTTTGTCAGGTTGTTTAGTGTCTCCAGGAGCAGGAATAACCAGTTTTGCCCCACGGCTCAATGTGCCGAAGAGATCATAAACGGAAAGATCGAAGGTTAACTCTGATATTGCCAATACGCTATCGTGCTCATTGAGCGCAATGCGTTGATTAATATCCAAGATCGTGTTGACAGCACCCTGATGGTCTATCATTACGCCCTTTGGTTTTCCGGTCGAGCCGGAGGTGAAGATGACATAAGCCAAATCTTCGGGGTGTACAGCTAAACGTTGTGCTTCGGTGACAGGTAAGTGATTGAGCCATGTTTCATCCAGAGAGATGACATGGGTATGTTCAGGCCAATTCAGCTGTTGAGCAAACTTAGGTTGCGTCAGTACAGTATCAACTTTCCCTGATGCCAATAGCTGGTGGATCCGCTGTTGCGGATAACTGGCATCAATAGGCAGATAAGCCCGTCCTGAGAATAAAATCGCAAGAACGGCGACAACCTGTTCCCAGCCTTTTTCCATGACCACACCAATCAGGGATGAAGCCTGATTTTCCTGTGCTTGCAGATGGGCTGCCAGTGTCAGGCTTTGTGACCACAAAGTGCGATAGTCAATCTGACGAGAGGTATCGACTACAGCGGTACGTTGTGGGTAACGATTTACTGCCTGTTCAATGAGCGAGCAGAGCGTGTGTGATGGAAACACGTTTTTTGTCGCATTACTGTTCTGGCACAAAGCGCGATCACTTGCTGGCAGCCAGTCAGGCAGCGGGGTATTCCATGAGTAATCCGGTTCGAGCAAGGCAGTGATACACGCTTGATAATGGGCAAACATGTTTTCCGCAACCTGAGGCTGGAACAGTTGTGGCAAGATCGCCCATTGTATGGTGACACCACCTTCTGTGCCGGAAATTAACATACAGTCGAGATAAACATGGGGAGTTTGCGCACCAAAAAGATTGAGTGTTCCCAACCCTGCTGGTCCTTTACCCGCTGTGCCGGTTGTATCGTTGAATACAATTGGCATACCCGCGTTGAGGTTGTGGCGATGTTGGTTTTTCTCCCTGAGTACCCGTTGCCCGTCAAACAGCGCGTGTTGAAGATCGGCCAGCCATTGCCGCTGTATCCGGCTTACAGCCTCACTAAACCCTGTGATATTACGCAGATCCACTTCCAGCAATGATGTGGTAGACAGATTGCCGACTAACGTATCGCAATACTGAGGCATTAACAGGCGGTTACCATGCAGGACATTGATTGTAAAATGCTCGTTGCTGCTCCACACGGATAAAACATGGGTAAATAGCGTTAGCATCACTTGTGACGGTGATATGCGGTATTCTGCTGCACGCTGTTGCAAACGCTGCCATTGTTGTGGGCTGATATGTCCGGTCAGGCACTGTTGATTGAGTTGCTGTGACTGGTGATCTTGCAGTGGTAACACCGGAGCATCCGGTAACGAAGGTAAGCGATCAAGCCAGTATTGCCGGCTTTGTTGCCAGGTTTCTCCGGTTTCTTCATTCTCCAGTGCCTGAATATAGTCGCCAATTGTTACTGCCGGTGGCGCTGGCTGCCAGTCAGGTTCCTGATACCAATGGTGTAAATCGCGCAGGATTAACGTCAGGCTCTTACCATCCGCAACCAACAGGTCGATGGTCAAATGCAATAAATGCGTCCGATCATCGGTATGGTACAGGGTTAAATCAAACAGCGGCCAGTTGTCGCTGGGAACGCCTTGAGTTCGTAGCGTGTCGCGGGCATGATGCAGTTGCATCTCGCGTTCATTCGGCATCATGGCACGGCAGTCAATAACTGTCGGTGTATAGCGGGGAACTTGCGGCAAAATATGATATTGCCCATCCTTCACATAACCACGTAGTTGCGCATGATGGCTTATCACACGGTTCCAGGCGCGGGTAAAACGAGGCAGATCAAGCCCGTTGATAGCCAGTTCAGCATAGAAATGAGCGATACCGTTACCAAATTGAAACAGTTGGCTCTCTCCCAGCCAATAAGCGTATTGCAGTGCGGTCAGTGGCAAAATTTGCTCAGATACAGGCTCAGTTTGCTGCGATATCGCAAATGTCTCTGGACAGGGTTCGGTTACCCGCAGAGTACGGCAAAATTCACTCAACTTAGGATGTTCGAATAGCTGTTGCAGATTGGCTTGTTCGTAACCCTGACGACGTAGTTGCACGACCATTCGGGTGGCAATCAGGCTGTCACCGCCACTTTGGAAAAAGTCACTGTGGCGCTGTATTGACTGAGGAAGCAGTGAACGCCAGAGCGCAATGACTTGTTGTTCAATCTCATGAAGCTGACCATCTTCTGTGTCTGGTTGTCCGGTTTCCGCGATTAACGGTTGTACCATGCTCTCTTTCGCTGTCACTATCAACGACAATTGCTCTTGCTGTTGAATATGCAATGAGTAAGGCAAGGTAGAAAATTGGGCGGTTATTTCACTGATATTAAGCCGTGCTTGTTGTTCAGCTCGTGCCAGGATCAGTTGTTGATGCAGTTCAGGCCCGTTTTGCCCCGGCCATTCTAATGAAACCTGATAACCGGACTGCGTCAGGCAATTACGCCAACCCGCAAGTTCCATCAATGCACTATTACCATGATCATCACCGCGATCATCAACCCAGGCGTTAATACCTTCAATAAATCCGACACTGGTGAGTTGCATGGCGCTTTCGCGTTTGGTTGATTCAATAATTAGCAACCATCCGCCGGCTTTCAATAATCGGGAGAGGCGTCGCAGGGTATTCTTCAGATGGAGCGCATCATGTAATACGTTAACCGCCATAATCAGGTCATAACCGGATGCTGGGTGCTGACTAAAATCAATACGCTGATTAATATCAAACAGGGCAAATTTTACCGTTTCGCCGTAGTGATGGAGTAACTGGCGTGCGTCATCCAGGAATAGTGGTGAAACATCAGTAAAATGGTAGTTTTGAATGGCGTGTGCATTGTGTGCCAATACCTTCTCTGAAGTTGCACCGGTTCCTGCTCCGACTTCCAGTACAGTGAAATGTTCGGATGTCTGGCTCAATTGTCGGACAATTTCAGCGGCAGCCTGGTTCAGGCAACGTAATGCGGGATTTTCACTGTAGAGGCTGGCAGTGATTTGTTTATCGGCAAACAGCAGTTCCAATGCATTGCCACGTCCGGCAAGCAGGCTGTCATGTTGTTCGATGCAGGTTGCTATATATCGGCTGATGGTTTGGCACCACTGTGCATCATCCAGTTTTGCTGTAGGAGCCGGAACATGGCTAAGTGGTTGCAGACAACGGTATCCGTCAGCGATTTTTTCAATAAATCCCTGGCTATTGAACAATGCCAGCCATTGAGTCAGCAGGCGTTGATACTGTGGTGCCAGTTGTAAGCGTTGTTCAATCTCTGCACGAGAGTGATATTGTTGTGCAGCAGTGAATAAGTTATGGCGCAGTAAAGTTTGGCTCAGGCCAAATAATGCTTGTTGCTCAATATGTTGCCAGGAGCGTTCAAACGCGTGTTGTTCTGCTAACGTGGGGAGCGGTAAGGTATCGGTGTTGATAACCCGTGGTTCTGGCAGTGATAAGGGCAAATGATCTTCTGCAACCAACCACAGGTTGTAACCTTGTGTATCATCCTGACGTGGCTGAATTTCTGCCAGCCGTATTTCAGGCTTAGTACGCAGATAATGTTCGGCTTGACGCAATTCAGGGTGTTGTGGCCAGAAGTCATAACGCGTATGACCAGACGGTGGCGTATGCAGGTCGTAATACGCCATGTGTTCAGGCTGGCGGCAAATTTGCACTAACAGTGCATTATAAGCGGCAAACAGTGACTCAATAACGCCTGCCTCTAGCACATTATCCATGCAGTACCAGTTAAACAGCAGATCACCATCGACTTCCATGACCTGATGATCTAACCAGACTTGTGGCGTCTGGCTCAGAACAAAGACCGGATCGCCCAGTAATTGGGTGATGGATTGTTTGATAGCGACGCCTTCTTGTGCCATTCCTAACATACTGGTGAAAACAACCGGTGTCAGCGGCTGCCTGCTTTGGGTTTCACCGTTTTGTTGGCGGCCAAGTTCCCGCAATACCTCAACACCATTGACATGGCTATGGCTCAACCGTTGCCAGAGCAAAGCCTGGGTTTTTTCCATGCTGGCTCGTAGGGACGTTGTCTTGCGTAAATCAAAATCCATCAACATCACCGAGGTAAAATCACCAATCAGCTCTTGCACCTCTGGATGGAAAGGTTGCCGGTTAAAGAATGTCAGGTTGAGCGTAAACAGCGGATGACGGCTGTACCATTCAAGGGTATGGGCAAACAGCGTCAACAGACCTGCAGAAGGGGTAACTCCCCATTTTTTCCAGCTTTGTTTGAGACATTGCCAGTCAGATTGTGCCAGTCGACCTTCATAAGTTGTGAATTGTGGTTGGCTACGTTGGGGCAATTGTGGCGCCAACGGTAATCGTGGTGCCGGCGGCAATGAAAGTAGTTGTTCCTGCCAATAGGCCCATGATGCCCGCCACTCTTTACTTTCACGTTGCGCTTGTTCTGCCATCACATAATCGCGGAAAGTAAATGCTTGTGGGGCGAGAGGTTGTTGATGATAAGCGAGTTGTAGATCATCCATCATGATCCTGAAACTCTGTACATCAAACTGCAACAGATCCAGGTTCATATGTAAGCGACAACGTTCATTCGGTAGCAGTGATACAGAGACGTCAAACAGTGGCCACTGTTCTGCCGGTGGTACTTGGTAGGAGAGAGTATGGCGACGCTGGGCTAATGCTTGTTCGCAGGCGGTATCATCCAGTGTACGCAAATCAGCCTGAGACAGAACATACCACGGTGTTTCCGGCAATATTCTTTGTTGCCCGTCTTCATCGACTATCATGCGCAACATGCCATGACGCTGAATCAACGCATTCCATGCCTGTTCAAAACGCGGGATATTAAATCTATCCAGTGCCAGATCCCATTCAAATAAGACATGACAAGCAACACCCCCAAAATCAATGGCCTGTGTACGACCAATCCAGTAGGCGTGCTGAATGGGTGTCAGAGGGAAGGGGGCGTGGCGCTGGGCGCTGTCAATAATCACCGCTGGCTGGGAAGAGGTGACAGGCTGTTCAGGCAGGGCATCGCCAATGAGCGTATTAAGCCCCGCCAGCGTCATATTTGGTAAGCCAAACCTGCGGTCAACCTAAAACCAAATTGCTGGTGGATCGCCGCGTTTAACTCTAGGAATAGCAGGGAATCCAAACCGAATTGCAATAGATCTTGTTGTGGATCTAAATGTTCAATCTGTTCCAGACGTAATAATGTTGCAACACGCTGACGCAGCCAGTTAAGCCGTTGTTCATTGTCCTGATACAACGTGTTATCGGCAGAAAGTGACGAGGTAGTATCGGAAACGTTAGCCTGTAAGCGCCGCAAAATATCAGGGTGATGTTCATCTAACCGCATTGCCAGATAGCAAGCTGATGAAGTATGCAAAGATTGGTTGAGATGCCAGATACCTTCATTTGTGCTAAACGGTAACATGCCATCTTGCGCCAGTTTTTCTACCAACCGTCGGTCGCTGGCCATACCAATGCCACCCCAAACACCCCAAACCAACGTTTTAACCATTAATTGATTTGGTGCTGTCAGCGCTAAGGATTCCAGACAAGCGTTGGCGATTGCATAAGCACCTTGCCCTTGGGCACCTAGCATTGATGCAGCAGATGCGTGCAACAGCAGGTACTGTGCATGATGTTGTTGGAGCGCAGTTTGCAGTGCCGATGCGCTGTGAGCTTTGACGGATAATATTTGTGACAGGTGTTGACGCTCAAGCTTTGCCAGTGGGGTGTGGTCAGCAATGCCTGCGGCATGGATCGCGCCAGCAATACGATCTTCTTGTGCCAGAGTTTGCACCGCATTTAGCAAGGCTGACGTATCAGTGACATCAATGTTAACCCAACGTATTTCACATTCGTTATTCAATGACAATTCTTGCACAAAATCATCCCAATCAGCCTGTTTGCGGCGGGCAAACACGGCAATTTTGCGCGCACCCTGGGATAGCAACCAACGAATGGAAATGCGACCGATACCGCCCATTCCACCCGTAATAATGTGCCAACCCTGATGAGGAATGGATACCGGCTGCGGTAATAATGGTAATGGTTGGCGCTGTAAAACAGGGACAGCGATTTGTTTTCCACGTACTCGCAGCCAGCGTTGATGGCCTTCATCCAGATAGCCAAGTGCGAATGATAACGCGTCAGCGTCGTTGACATCAGCGATATCAATCGCCTGAATGCGACGATGGGGGTATTCTTCAACGGCAACACGCAGCAAGGCCCAAATAGCATATTGGGCGGGATTGATATCCTCTTTTAACAAGGTGGATTCTGGTTGAGCGCAGCAGGTTATAACGGTTAACGGTGTTGTTTCGTCGCGTTTTAGTTCATGAATAACCTGATCACATAATTCTGCAACATCATTGCCTGTGAGCAGCAATAACGTATTGCCACTTTCAGGTTGTAAATGAATACCGGCCTGACGCCAATGACTTATCGTCTCGCTATTTGCTGTTGAAGAGCGAAGCGTATAGGGCGTTGAAAATTTCTGTCTATCCGCGGTGTTTATTGGGCGCCAATGCAAGACATAGTGAGTATCAGGGCATGGTTGGGGGGCAGGAAGCCAGGCTTTTGCCATCGTTTGGGGTGCCACTGATTGACGAGGCAGATCAGCACGATCACTCAACAGAGCGAATAGGCGCTCACCAGCATAAATCAGTGCCGGGAAAGCCGCGAATAAACGCGCCTCCAATAACCGGCGTCTGGCATAAGGCAAGGCACGGTAAGGACGATATATTTTACTTACCGCTGGAACGGAAATTTCCTGGTAATAACCTTGCTGTACACAGTGGGTTAATAACTGCTCCAACAAAGGACGCCAGCAGGGTTGTAGCCGACCAGCCCGAATGGTGTCGATGGCACTGAAACCTTGTTCAGCATCACGTCCATGACACTGATATATCAATGCATCGGTATACAACGCCCGCAATATCGCTGCATCAGGGTTTTGCTCAATGGCAGGATCAAGCAGGGAATTGACATCAAGCTCAATAAGGCTATTGGCTAAAGATTGTCCGGTTTTATTGGCAGGTAATTCGGTTGCAGAGAAGCTGTAATGCTGCTCATCAAATGGATAGAGTGGCGCATGGCATTTTACTCC
>NZ_JBBMXF010000012.1:372500-714577 GCF_037996785.1 Xenorhabdus thailandensis | reverse complement strand
AATCCCCAAAATTTGTCGGCGGATATCGGCGGCAGCGTCAGCGGTCAACCCGGCCTGTTTGACGATTTTTTCTGCCTGTTCTGCCGCTTCTGCCGCAAAGGCCGCACGGATCTCTTTCTCTCACGCTTGGTGCTGGTCATCGCGGCTTGCTCGATACGGGCGGCAACCAGGGCTAACTGTGCCAGTGCCTTAGGTTCAACCACATTGTCACCTTCCGCCAGCGACATACTGGTTTCAAACGCGAGGGATTTCACAAATTCCTGCAATAATTTACCGATATCGGATGTCGGGGCAGAGCCAAGACGAGACACCCATACGTCCGCAATCTCGCGGCCTTCACGAATTTTGGCGCCTAATGTCTCCATACGCGACGCATAGCGATTTAGCCCTGTGCGTGAAATTTTGAGATCTCCAGACAGGCCAGCGTCATCAATCAACTCATTTACGGCCGCGCGGATATCTTCTTGCGTGTGACGTTTATCACGCAACAGTGCATGTAATTGATCACGAATGGCATCCGGTAATAAATCGATTTTGGAGGGACGGCCGCGGGTACGCTTATCAGTCATCATTACCCCCGTGGGCGCGGGCGTTTGACACCGGGTACGGTGCTACGCCCCTCGGCGACGTCAGCCCCGCGGCCGGTCAGGGTGGCCACCAGACAACCGGCGACATCGTTGAGGGCACACAGCCCTTGTTCTGCCAGCCAGCTCAGGTGCGAGCGTACCCCATCACGGCTGATACGGTGGCCGTAGGCATCCAGGCACGTTTGTAACACCGATTCATTGGCATCACCACCACATTCGGTGAGCGAACGCAGCAGCACCAGCCGCTGGTCAGCAGTTAAGATTTCACGCATGGCTGACATTAGCTTTTTTCCTTTAATTCGTTCTGTAATAACAAATCACTTAAATTGCGCAATTGACGTAATTCCGGTAACACCGCACTGAGATCACCGCGCAATTGGGCAATTTCCAGTTGCAGGTTGTGCAGTTCCTGCCGGTTGGGTAACGTAGACAGTGAAGTTTCCAGTTGACGAACCTGCATCTTAAGGACCTCCACCTCATCACGTTTGGCGTAGGTTTTACTGAGCAGCACCAGAATGACGTTAAAGGCCGTGGTGGCTGCCGCCCAGACCATCGCCCAGTTTTCTCTAAGAACGTCCAGCATGTTTCTCCCGGGATTCGCTATGTTCCTGGCACCCGATACACCGTTCAAAGGCCGGGTTGATAGCCAGCCTGGCCGGATCAATGGCCTCGCCACAGTCGAAGCAAACCCCGTTGCCTGCCTGTGCCGGGCGCTGAAAATGTACCCTCAGCGCCCGTTCACGATGCCATTGTTCCAGCGCACACGCTTTATCTATCAGCCTGCTCATGGTGCCGTTCCTGTTGTTGTGCCGCCCAACGCTGAATGGCCCGCAACTGGTGCGCCAGGGCCTGGCTCCACTGGCCGTACTGGCTGGCATGGGCCAGCAGGGCAGCGGGTGTCCCTGACCGGGGCGGCGCGGGTTTGGGAGGCAGTTGCAGCAGGGGCGCGGGGATCACCGGACAGGCTGTCACGATCAACGGTGGGGTGACCGTAACCGAAGGCGCGTTGGTAGAGCTGCAACCCGTCAGGACCAAGGCCGTTATAACCCACCCCATCACGGGCCAGGGCGGCTGGAATTTGGTTTTCAATGCGTTTGGCCGTCTGGGATAACCCCGCCAGCGCGGCATACACTTTGTTAGATAAGTCTGCATTTTTCTGTAATTGTGCCTGTTGTTCTGTCACCAGTTGATGGAGGGCGGCCGCATTTAACTCAGCCAACGCTTTTTGTGACTGATAGAAGGTCAGCTCTGCGGCCTGACGGTTCTGGATCTCCGCATCCACGGCAGACTGCATGGATTTGTCCACCCACCACGCAGCCATTCCCCCGCCCAGTGCAGCGCTGACCATCGCGGTCAGACCATAGCGGTAGATAACATTCATAGACCGATCTCCTTATCCCGCTTAATGGCTGCCTGTTTGGAGGCCTGATTCTGGGTCACCCAGGCAGCCAGATAGCCGACGAACAGCCATTCGGAAAGCTGGCCTGACAGTGCCGACCAGAGCAGAACGACGGTACTGGCGACCCAGGCCCCAAACAACGTGGTGTCAGATGTCGAAAAACGCCCTGTAGCCGGGTTGGTGATCAATTGCTTAAGTAAGGTCAACATGACATACCTGCCGCTTTTGCCAGACGGATATCTTGCGCATTGACCGATGCCCAGCCTTGACTGAACAGGGACTGGTACGTGGCGTTATGGCTGTACAGCGGAACCTGACTGATAGCGTTTCCGGCCAGCGCTTGCTGTAAACAGCGCTCACGCCCGCTCTGATAAATGCTGTAATAGCGTGGATTGCGCAGCGCCGGGATCTGCTTTTGTAACAACAGTTCAGGAATAGGCGGCGGCAACATCACATCACCTCCAGTGCAGCCTGAATGAGATGATCCAATCGATTGAACCACCCATTCAAAAACCGTTGTTGCAGGGGATTGCGGGCGATAATCTGGGCATAGTAGCGGGCACGCTGGTTCATCACACGATGTAACAGATAATCCGGTGCGGTGGCGGCAATAGCACCGAGGGTTTGATTGCCCAAGATGCCGTCATCACGCACGCCCACTGCACGTTGTAATAACCGGATAGCCGAGACCACGCCATGCTGAACGGCACTGTCAAACAACACCAGTGAGATCCCGGACGGGACGCGTTCGCAACCTGCCGGCTGCCAGAAATCCCGATAGTAGATCGCAGTCGCATCTGCCTGGGTTAATGCACGAATATCCAGTTGGGGATAACTGCGTTGGCTGATGCCGTATTGGGTTTCACCGCCCCGGTCATGGGGGTCATTGACATAACCGCCTTCAACAGGTAGCAGGTAATGAATGGCATGAAGAAACGCGACGCTGTAGGTAGGGTGAGTCATGATGGCGACCTGTCAATAATGGGTAGCTCATCATCGGTTTTTAGTGAGAAAGATTGGGTTTGTGGGGTATCAAACAAAAAACCCGCCGCAGCGGGTTGGTTTTAGTCGAACAGTTCAGGCTGGTAGCGTTTACGGTGCAGCGTTAACTGTTGGCGCAGTATCGCATAAACGGTCGAGTGGGTCAGGGAATATTTTCGGGCTAATACATCTACATTACCGCGGGAACGGCTCCAGTCACTGAATAACTGGTTATCCCGCAGTGCCGCTTTTAATGTCTCACCCGTTGGCAGATAGACAGCACGGCCGCCATAGTAATGCGCCAGAGAACCGACCAGTTTACTGGCCGACCTGCGGGCGGCGGGTTCATCGTAGCCCTGCCGCTGTAGTTCGGTACTGAACAGATCCACCATATCCGCCAGTAACTGAGGCCAGCGAGTCTGTAACTCTGCCTCTGGGATAGTATCCAGCTGATCTAATAGCTGGCCTAATTCGTCATGACTCTCGGCAAAGAAGGGTAGATTTCTCATATTGTCAAGCCATTAATAATTAAAGTTGTAATACCAGATCATCAGTCCACTCAGTATTGACATAACTAAGATCCCAATGCTCATATCACTGTTAGCGGGGTGCTCTTTCGCTATTTCCAGCAATGCCTTCCGCTGAATCAGGTATAAAGGAAGAAAGATAATTAACAATAATAAGGTCAACGTTCCCCACCAGACTGGCGAATGCCCGCGGAGTCGGTTTAGTTCATCACGGTATGTGCCAATCCGATTATGGTACGCATCAAAATAGACCCAGAACGCCGCCGCAATCGGTATCAATGTAAAGAAGAAACTACTCAGTTCACTCTCCATTTATCCCTCCTTTCTGTTGTTCTAACCACTCTTTGCCACCCGATAGTGTAGCCAAATCAACACCATATTGCTGCATTTGTTTAAAATAGGCATCACGACTATCAGATCCTGATAATTGTTTCTTTTCCCTGGCATTGATATTACTGCTTTGAGCAAATAACTGTTCTGATGACTGGTAAACAATTTTCAGGTAGTTATGGTTGGTTAATGGCTTATTATCGCCTTGTGCCCGTTTCTCCCGCATACGTTCAACGGTTTCACTGAGCGCGTGGCCCAATACCCGATTGGCGGAGTACATTGCCAGCACTTCTTCCGCCAGCTTCAATGCCCGGCTATTGGACAGATTATTTTTCTCCCGACGAAAGAGGCCGATATAAGCTACCAACGGTCTGGCACAACCACCGGGTAAATCGGTGAGTTTAGCCAGCAATTGCCGGCTGGCATCATCTTCAAAAATGGCATCCAGGTGAAAATCGGAATGGCAGATTGGGCAGCGGCCAATTTTCATCATGCTTTCCCCATATTGTACGCATCACACAAGGCATCATACCCCCGCCGTTCCGGCAGGTGCTGACCTCGCACGTGCATCACTCCCAACATGAGCCGACCGTGCCACTGTTTCAGGGACTCCAAAACCTGACAGGCCAGTGATGCATCAAGCCAGCCCACTTCGGCCACACCGACACCCCCATTGATTTTGGCCGTCTGACGCTGGACAAACTGGTTAAGCGCCGCTTCAGAACCGTCAATCACAAATTTTTGCTGGTGCATAGTGATCCAGATGGCACGAATCTTGGCAATTTCCGGTGCTTTGGTTTGACCGTTTAATCGGGGTTTAACCCGTTGGTGATCCCGTTTAAAACGGCGTTTAAATCCGCGTTCGACGAAGGCGTTATAGACGGTTTTTAATTCAGCATACGCCATTCCACGGCAAGATGATTTGCCCGTCGCGGCAACTAGCGCCGCACGGTAAGTTTCATCATCCAATTTAAGTTGGGTTTTGGCGATATGAATGAGGCGAATAAGTTGTTGGCTAGTCATTAATCACCTCACTTATAAGCTACACAGCCAGTCTGGCAACCACCGCGCGGCCAGTCATTGCCGCTATCACAGAGATCGCGCTCTGGGGTTTCAGGTTGTTCAAATGCCGCACAGATATTATTGGCTGCGGTAATGAGGGTATTTAATTGTTCCTGATTGATGGTGATGCCAGGCTGTTGATGACTAATCTCTTTTGCAATGGCGGTAACCAGTGAAAGCTGTTTAATCTTAATCATGATCTTCCTCCTGTTCTGTCCTGAAGGGCAAATCCCTAAATTGAGCCTTTGCAAGAAGAACACCAACTTTGAATGCACGTTGTTCTTCGAGAGTGCTACATTGAAAAGTTTCACCAATTTGTAAATCCATTTTCTTATCAGCATGCTCTATTAATAAATCACAGTGTTCATTTGCGGCTTCATGCCAATCAACAACTTCTTGTTTTAATAACGTTAAATCAATGTCATCAATGTTCATAAATAGCGCCTTATCAGAATTTTGGCGTAAGCCAGCCCCTGGCAGATTTACGCCATTTTTAAAAATCATTAATTTTCAGTTTGTTACATTACGCCGGTGTTAAATGTTCAATTCGGACTAAATAAGGTTCGGTACTGATTTCCACCACGGTCATATTATTTAAGTCCTGCGCCCGCTCAATCGTTCTGACGGTCTGGTCGCCCCGTAAAACCCGGTTAGGCTGATAGATAAAACAGTGCCCTATCGGGAAACGCTGGTTAAACTGCTGCGCTTTCATCCGGCTTTCCCCATTCCCTGGTGGCGGCGTTTTGACAAAATGCGCTGCGCCGTTCTGCCCAATTGCGGGTCATTGTACTGCGGGCATGATGAGCCGCGTTATCCCATAGCATTGCTGCATTCAGATAATCGGTATTGCGTTCTGCATGGGCGGCAACGGATGAGTAGGCAGCATAGTGATTGCGTGCACGGTTTTTATGGATATGTTCGTCCATCTCACACCCCCGCAATATCGAGAGCAATGGGGCGAAACTGGTCTGTACTACCGACGCGCTCATAGACACGCAGATAGGACTTACTGCCCACAATTTGCAGCGCTTCGCCAATCGCCATCATCGCCTGTACCCAGCGCTCATCATCAATACCCAGACGACGCAGCGCCAGCACGCGCCCGGTGTTAATATCGCCCTCTTTATCGGTGATAAACGCCTGGTTAATCAGCGTCTGGATCTCCGGTTTTGCACCTTCTGTCCAGTCAGCCAGGCATTCATCAATCAATATCTTCGCGGCCTGCAAACGTTCATCAAAGGCTATCCTATCCTGCATGGCGCGCTGAACTTTGTAGCGGCCGTCATAGCTATATAAAGTTACGTTGCCTTTTTTACCGCCTTTGACAGCACCGTATTTCTCAGCAGAGAGATCAATGAAGGCCTGAATATCGCCAAAGGCTCGTAATTTTAGTTCATTCAGTGCTTCATTCACGCTGATGGCGTGTCTCACAATTTCGCCCACCAGATGATCACGTTCAAAGTCGATTTCTTTGATGATTTCCACCGGAGTCAGCACGCCTTTCGCATCAATCCAGTAGCCTTCCGGTGCGATTTGATTTGTAAATTGTTTTGTTATCATTAACATTATTTTACCTTTTCGAAATATTAGAGTTAATGGTTAGTGAATGTTGTACCGTGAGGGTACCTGATGTATCACCAATCCATGCCCGCCATGAGTCAAGTGCTGACCTAACACATCTGATAAGCGCATCGCGGCTTGATATTCCTGATGGGTATATTCACCCGCAGGACCACTGGCGATAACCTCATGTTTTAATTCACCTGACTCACTGGTAATTAAGATCTCAATTTTTACTGCCATGATATTGCTCTCCTTAATGTAAAGATTCCGACCAATAAACCTGACAACCGTGGTGAGTAAACCAGCCCTGCCGACTGTAACGGCTAAGGTGCCGATAACTCGCCTTACCATTCTGAATTAAATGTTCACATAGCGTATGACGGGCAATGTGAATACGTGGTGCGCTGTCACGTATCACAACACTGATGACAGTAAACCCGCGGGCGGTAAGCGCATCAATAGCCAGTCCGGCACACGTAAATGCCTGCGCTAAGCAATTGCGGTTCATAATGTCGTCCCCTCCAGATCTTTGACAGCGGCACGAATGTGTTTTTCCGTCAATGCTTCATTAGCCCCGGTGGCAAACATGGCCGCCAGCCGCAAGGTATGGGAAACTGTGCGCAATGCACCCGGGCGTTCTGCCAGTTGCTGAACCAGTGCACGCTCTTGTTGCCCCAATCCCCACGCCGCCGATATCGCCTGCACGTCATCTTTTTTGGTTTTCAGGATCGCCACTTTCTTGGCGATACGGCTAAACAGACGGGCAAAGTCTACGTTACGGGAATTTCCCCCTGTCAGCTTGGAATACACCTGATGATTACCCACCAGAGCCAACCCGATGCCGGTGTCTTCCTGCAAAATGCGCAGCTCTTCCAGTACGGGATAATCAAGGTGATCGGCTTCATCAATAATGAGTAAGCCGGATGTTCCGCGCAGCTTGCGGCGAACGGCACGCCCCAACTGACCCGCACGGCGTGGTGCGTCACCGATGCCCAGTTCCAGCGCCAGTTCATACAGGCATTCGCTCAGGCTGGCACGGGAAGGTGACACGGTAATCAGCCAGACATTAGGACGCTCGTTGGCAAACTGTTGCAGTGATTTGGTCTTACCCACGCCCGGGCTGCCATAGATCACACTGATACACTGGGCTATCTGGGCATATTGCAGGGCACTCCAAATCTGCCTGACGGTTTTAGTTTCGACAAAATCCGGCGCTGACGGCATCTCACTGGCACGGCGTATGCGGTTTTCCAGCCAGACCGACAGTTTGCTGGCAATGCTATCGCTGTTACCCCGATAACTGTCATTCATAAACTGGGACAGCGCCGTGCCTGAGATACCACTTTCACGGGCGATGTTGCTATAGGTCAGCCCGTCGTTCTCGACCACATTTCTAATGGCGGCACGGATATCGGCTTGTGCTGTTTGTGCCGGTGTCAATTCAATAATGTTGCTCATAATTCCCCCTAAATCGTGTTTTTCTGCTGTTGTTGATGTAACTGGGCGACGGCATTTTCAAAGGCGTAGTCGTAATCGTTTTCTGTCTCGGCGTGCAGATCGACAAGCTCACGACGGACGGTATTGCCCGCGGACCTGTAAATCTCAACAACGCGGGTTTCAGGCGGTTCAGGTGCCACGGTTTCCGGCATCAGTTCTGCCACTTCCAGCGCAGTCATGCGGCGCTGCGCTGTGGCAGCCTCTTTCGTCCGTTTGACAAAGCGTGTCCGGTTGCGGACATGCTCACGAGCCGCCTGAGTATCACCAAAGCCTGATTTTTCAATACACTGGGCAGCACAGATAAAACGGCCATCCAGTGTGTAACACAGGACAGATTCATGCAGTGATTGCGGATCAAACCGGATGACCACTTTATGAGGTTTAATGCCCAGCAACTGCTCGTGGTAGTAACGGTTCTTGCGTGATGCAATTTTGCCGCCGGCATTCAGGGTAAAGGCACCATTGTTCACCGTGACCGCCTCGGCAGGTAACAGCAGCAAGTGGCGCTGCTCGGCTGTGGCCTTACGGATAGCACTGGCCTGATAACTCTGTTCAAAGGCGGCATCAAAAGACAGGACACCCTGACAGGCTTCAGTATCCCGCTTCGGTTGCCGGTTCCAGAAAGCGATACCCTCCGCCAGTACCTGTAAAAAGGTTTCGGCATCAATCACCCGGTCACCATAATTATCCGGCTTTGCCATAGGGTTAGGGCCTGTATACGCACCCGCCAGTGCCGGATGGCGGTCAACCACTTCCCCCAGTCCGCCGTGGGAAAATGCACGTTCAATCGGTTTGGCCTGACCATGACCCCGGCCAAACAGCACGCTGGTCCAGTGCAGTTGGATACCCAATAATGGGATAATGCCTTTAGGGTCATCCTCCTTCACCTTGAAGCGGTAACGGTTGGGTACACCGCCTGTCATCCATTTGTTGGCTGCGGCTCGCGTATTATCAATGGTGACGTGTCTGGGGATACCGTATTTCTCAACCACATCAGCCAGAGCCAGACGAATGCTGTCGCTGTTTTCAGATACGTCAGTACGCCAGGATAAGATCTTGCGGGTACGGATATCCTGCCAGACCCACGTCTTGGGACGAATGACTTCACCATTAAACCAACGCACGAACACGTTATGTTGATAGCCGTCCCCGTTGATCCACTCCATCGCATCCAAATCCAGTACGGTACGCTCCTGCGCAGGGTATAACCGCATCAGGGCGTGTTCGCTCTCGCGTAGCAATACCACCTGCTCGGCAGGCACTTCACGCTCCAGCTTCCGGCGCAGGGATGACAGGCTGGGGATTATCCAACCCTGTGCTGTCGCCGCTTCTGTCAGGCGGGCATAGCAAGTCCGCAATGCCGGCTGCTCAGGGCGCAAATAGTCGGCCAGAAAGAAATCCCAGGCCGCCGGGCTGCACTCTGCTTCTTTCTTCCGGCGCGCCGACAAACTATGGCCATGCTGGCTGACCATCGCAGCAAGCCAGTCCGAACGGTCAAACGGCTTGGCCTGGTAGTACCAACGACGGACAGACGCCGGCGCAACCTTCAGGGCTTCCCCCACGGAATCAAATGCGGTCAGCGTATCAATGCCACTGTCCAGTAATTCCGCCACGGCGATGACTGCCTCACAACGTTCGCGTGCTTTTCCACGCTGTTTTTCATTGGCGTTGTTCCAGCCCTGCCAAAGCAACTCGCGGGAATAGCTTTCGGTCTGGCGTTTTTTTATCTCAATCGGATTGCCTGCAACTTCGATCACGCCTTGCTTTTTCAATACCGCGGCACGGGCAACAGGTGGCAGGCAGCTAATGTGAAACTCAAACGCCTTAGAGCCTTCACGCTTCCTGACCATATCGTCAGTTGCGAGTTTTTTTAAACGGTTAGAGATGTTAAAAGGGGCCGTTGGTAAATTCGGTAGCCCGATACACTCTTGTGCTGTAACCCAAATATCCATGTCCCACCCTTACTGTTTCTATTGTTTTGAATAACGGCTTGGCCAGATAACTGCAGGTTCAACCCCAATAGCCTGAGCAATAATTTTTTCTCCTTTAGGCCAGGGCCTGACTAATGCATTACGCAATGTATCAGCGGCCAGACCTGCTGCTATCGATAGTGTGCGTAAATTTGTGCCACGTTTTTCTAATGCCGCGCGGATATCTGCGCGGTGCCAATCTACGTCTTCTTGCGAGATTAACGACATCATGCGATCCTTATAATATTTATCGGTTCCGATAATCATCGAAGATTATCTGTACAGGTATAAATATATTCGCATAAAAACACGAATTAAAGATTAATTCGTGTTTTTATTCGCAAGTGTAAATCAAAGGCAGGAGCTAGTAATTTCAATGAATGACAAAGAAAAAAACGCAAGTAATGACAAAAGTATGAATCGTGTTTTTATACGAAATAAAATAACACAGTTTAAGGATAGGCTCAGACAAGCCATGGGAAATGAATCTGGTAATAGCTTAGCTAAAAGATGTGGTATATCGGAAGCTGCGATAAGAACTTATTTATCGGGTAAAACATATCCATCTTTAGATAAGCTAGCTTTGCTCGCAGAAAAATGCGAAGTATCAATTGAATGGCTGGCAAATGGTAGTAATGTAGATAGTGTTCCTGAATTAAAGGAAATCCCAGAGCACGTTACGGAGACACAAGAAAAGGTTTGGTTAGAATTTCTACATAGGATGACTCCAGACGAAAGAGACGCAATCATTGCTCGAGTTGTAAGGCTGGGTCTTGCTTCGTTACTACAAGTATTACCGACAGACAGTAAACAAGAACAATCGCCAGAAGACCAGTCTATATCTAATCATGCTCTATTCGTCGCTCGCATGTACGATTCATTGACGGATGAGCAACGCCAGAGATTTTTGGAATCTATCCGAGAAGAAGAGCAAAAGGATACTGACCGCCATTTAAGTGGAAAAAGCAAAGCCAGCTAATGGGCTAGGCGGCCCATTAGTTAAAAGATATTTAAAGATGATTTAAACAGATGATCGTGCAAGCCCTACATTTACCAAAACAAGTGAATCAAAAAAGTATAGTTCAAAATTTTTCTCATTTTGGTAAGTCTGCACGAGAAGTCGAAGCCGTTCTATAACTCACATCCCAACTCCGTGAATTACTTGAATTTATATCCGCGAAATCCCGTTTATTTTGACAAATTCCCTATTAATCTTTGTTTCTCATTCTTTGTGGTTCATTACAGTGCTGAAACTCAACAGGATTGAGACGAGAAATAAGTCGAGCGATAGAATCATGTCCCGGTATTCCATTCGGGAAAAGTGATTTTTTTTGATACCAGTCCAGATACGTTTCGCCGAAATCTTCAATATCTTCCCATCCTTCCGCGCCGGCGATGATGGATGTAATTGCCAGAAAAAGGATATCAAACAAAGGATAACTGATCTTAGACGACTGGCGAGGGTCTGTTAACGTACTGAAATATTGAGAAAAGGCATTGATGCTCATGAGAATACTTCCTAAAAAAAGAAGGATGAGATGATGTTTTTTCTTATCCGTCAACCCTAAATTTTGTTAACAAAAAATTCACGCTCTCACCCTGCCAGATCATCATGCTGTTCAAACTTCCCTCCACGAAACGTCAACACGCCCTAATTCCTGATTTAACCATATAAAAAGGTGCATTTGATGCGCCTTTTTATATTTTTTTATGGCTTTAGCCAGTTTAAGATGCGTTAGCTTCTTAAACATAAAACCCCCCGCTATGCGGGTGGAGTTCAAGGGTTATACCAAGAAAAACACCTTTCCGTTACGATATAGATGTTCAAGCTAATATCCGTAACTTAAATAAGGAAAGGTGTTTATGGGAATTAAAGCACAAAGCTCAGCGCATACAAAGTGGCTGTGTAAATACCATATCGTCTTTTCGCCGAAATATAGACGAAAAGTCATCTTCAATAGTATCCGTTCAAGTATAGGTGAGAGTCTACGAACCCTTTGTAAGTACAAAGGAGTCGAAATAATCGAAGGGCATTTAATGCCAGATCATGTTCATATGCTGGTGAGTACCCCCCCGAAAATAAGTGTTTCCAGTTTTATGGGGTACTTAAAAGGTAAAAGCTCGTTGATGATATTTGATAAACATGCCAATTTAAAATACAAATTTGGCAACCGGAAGTTTTGGTCGGAAGGATACTACGTCAGCACAGTGGGGCTGAATGAAGCCACAATCCGTAACTATATCAGAGAGCAAGAAAAGTCAGATTTACTTCAAGATAAATTAAGTACACGAGAGTATAACGCCCCCTTCAAGGGGTAAGCCAAAGAAGCAAAGGCACTTAGCTTGAACGAAGAGAAAGCCGCGTCATTTAGGCGCAGTCGGTAACATGCCCTTATAGGGCTAGAGCAAACCACCCGCTATGCGGGTGGTTATGATTCAGATAAAACATTCATTTTCCACAAGTACTTTGAAAGTCTTGGATTTTTTCAGGTGTACCATTACGACCATTATAAACTGAAACATCAATACATTTTTTTCTTACATTCATCAGTAAAAAATCGCCTTGGAATAAGGCACCGCTATTATATATTCTGGCATGGCCAAAAACAGGATCTCCTCCACTCTGGTTGGATTCTTCCACCTGATGAGTATGGCCAATAAATACTGCCATGACATTATATTTTTCAATTAATTCTTTGAATTCCTTTTTCTGTTCATCAGTACTTGTTTCGATGAAATGATCAGTGCCATCATGAAAATTAAGAATACTGACTTTTCCTCTGGCATATGCTTTTGCTAAATCATTCTTTAACCACTCCATTGATGATTTTATATGTATTGTTGGTGCGAGATAGTGATCTAATTCAACTTGATAAGTTGGATAAAACTGTAGTTGGACATAGTGAATAGAACCAAAATCCCATGAATAAGCCAAACTACCACTACGGTGACTGTTATCATAATCACTGCTGAAATTTAGCAATAATTCTTTTTGATAGTGGTTGCTTATTTCTGATGCCATATTGTCTACAGACTCCCTTGCACAAGCGTTTTTACTAAAATCAAGGTTTCCTATTTCAGTGCAATCATTAACATTGTTTGCATAATCATGATTCCCCAGACCAAAGTAAAATGGAAATAATAGTTTATTATATATTTTATAAAAACTATTCCTAGTGGATTGACGGCCAAATTCGGTCATATCGCCGTTTATGATGCCGAAGTCCACTAACTCTTGTGAATGTAATTTATTAATACTTTGTACTACATTTCGATTTCTGTTTTCCCAAGGTTTCTGATTTTCAGAGGAATTAGGATCTCCAGTTTCCAATCTCCATGGTTGCGGATCAGACATCACAACCACTTTATAATCCCGGGTTATATATTTTGATCTGTCTGTACCGAAGGCAGAAGAAGATGAGAAGAATAATATAATAAAAAATATATAAATAAAGGTTATTGGTTTTGCTTTTTTCATATTTATGTCATCCTATTTTGGGGTTGCTTATTATTGTTTGCAAAGTATTTTTTCTGACTTATTGGAGTAACTGATATTTTTTAAAAAATTTAAGGTGATGTTTTTAAATGTATATATTTGATGGATCATTTTATTTCTATCTTGGTTTAAATTATAAATTACTTGGTGTGGTTGATAATTAAAGTGTTTTAGGTAATGCATGGGTGTTTCTGAAAATATTTATAATGAGATAGTTATGTTTGCAAAAAACTGTCTTTTATAAATTATAAATGAAAAAATATAGGATGAAGTATTTTTTTTTGATTTTTTATGAAAATGTTATCTTGCATTATTAAATTTAATCAATAAACGGGTGTTTTTATATTTAACTTTGAATTGAGATTGATTGTAATTTTTTAATTTACCTATATTAATGGATGTAGTCTTAGTTATTTTTAATATTCTAATTATTAATGCATAGTTTATCAGCCAGTTATACAATGTGCTGTAACCAATAGGCTACAACAATATTTGCGATAATCTCTTAATAACCATTGCAGCGGCAAGGAGAGAATGATAAAACCAATGCGTCCGATTTTATTGTATCCATTGATAGGGTGAAGTTAATGAGTCAGGTATATAATTTCAGTGCTGGCCCAGCTATGTTGCCAGCAGAAGTGTTACGACGTGCAGAGCAGGAACTTTGCAACTGGCACGGTTTGGGGACATCTGTAATGGAAATTAGTCACCGTAGTAAAGAGTTTGTGGCTGTTGCGGCAGAAGCAGAAAAAGATCTCCGAGATTTATTAGCAATACCTGAGAATTACAAGGTGCTGTTTTGTCACGGCGGTGCCCGTGGGCAGTTTTCGGCGTTACCACTGAATTTACTGGGTGATAAACCGACAGCAGATTATATCGTTAGTGGCTACTGGTCTGAATGTGCAGCAAAAGAAGCAGAAAAATATTGCACTCCAAATGTCATTGATATCAGGACAGAAACGGACGGTGTCAAAGGTGTGAAGCCGATGAGTGAATGGGCATTGAGCCGTGATGCTGCCTATGTCCATTATTGTCCTAATGAAACTATTGAAGGCGTTGCCATTTTTGAAGAGCCTGATTTCGGTGATGATAAAATTGTCATTGCCGATTACTCTTCAACTATCCTCTCTGTACCCATTGATGTTAGCCGCTATGGTGTTATTTATGCTGGGGCACAAAAAAATATTGGGCCAGCAGGGATTACTGTCGTCATTATCCGTGAAGATCTACTAGGTAAAGCACACCAGCATACGCCATCTATTCTGGATTATACTGTGCAGGTTCAATACGACTCCATGTATAACACGCCACCGACATTTGCATGGTATTTGTCTGGCATGGTATTCAAGTGGTTGAAAGAGCAGGGAGGGCTACAAGAAATCAGTAAACGCAATCATGCTAAAGCCGAACACCTTTATCATGCCGTTGATAACAGCAAGTTGTATATCAACCGTGTTGCTCCCCAAAACCGTTCTATCATGAATGTACCCTTCCAACTGGCTAACCCAGCGTTAGATGGCCAGTTTTTGGAAGAAGCCTATGCACACGGGCTACATGCATTGAAAGGGCACAAAGTTGCAGGTGGCGCTCGTGCTTCAATTTATAACGCTATGCCTTATGAGGGTGTGAACGCATTAGTTGAATTTATGGCTGATTTTGAACGCCGCAACGCATAATTTTTTATTATCGGGAGGGATAAAACCTCCCGATCTCAAAATCCTCGATTTATCCTAAAAACTAAAATCATATCTGGAGATTCCTCTCTTTATGCAATCCCTGACGTTACAACCTATTTCCCATATTAATGGAACAATTAACTTACCTGGTTCTAAAAGCGTTTCTAACCGCGCTTTGTTACTTGCTGCTCTTGCTAAAGGAACAACCCGATTGACCAATGTGTTGGACAGCGATGATATCCGTTACATGCTTAATGCTCTGACTGTATTGGGTATTTCCTATCGCCTCTCTGCCGATCGTACTATCTGTGAAGTAGATGGCATTGGAGGCCGCATTACGGGCAAAAGCGATATTGAACTGTTTTTGGGCAATGCAGGTACAGCTATGCGCCCATTGGCCGCGGCTCTATGTTTAGGGGACAGCAGTTTGGGAGACAGTGGTATGAGTGTGGTATTGACCGGTGAACCTCGTATGAAAGAACGCCCAATTGGTCACTTGGTCGATGCATTGCGTCAGGGAGGAGCAGAAATTGATTATCTTGAGCAGGAAAATTACCCGCCTTTACATATCAAAGGGGGATTTTTAGGCGGAAAAGTCACCGTTGATGGCACTGTTTCCAGCCAGTTCCTGACCGCTCTGTTGATGGCAGCTCCATTGGCAAAAAACGATACGGAAATTCACATACAAGGTGATTTGGTCTCTAAACCTTATATTGATATTACATTGGCACTGATGAAAAGTTTTGGTGTAACAGTAGACAATGAACAATATCAGGTTTTTCACATTAGAGGTCAGCAACAATATTTGTCTCCGGGGCAGTATCTGGTAGAAGGCGATGCTTCATCGGCATCTTATTTTCTGGCAGCAGCGGCAATTAAAGGCGGAACCGTTCGTGTCACGGGCATTGGCAGAAATAGCCTGCAAGGGGATAGCCAATTTGCCAATGTATTGGAACAGATGGGAGCAACGATTCGGTGGGGGGACGATTTTGTTGAATGCGAGCGTGGTACGTTGACGGGCATTGATATGGATATGAATACTATTCCTGACGCAGCAATGACAATTGCGACAACTGCGTTATTTGCACAGGGAGAAACCGTTATCCGCAATATCTACAATTGGCGGGTAAAAGAAACCGATCGACTAAATGCGATGGCAACCGAATTGAGAAAAATAGGCGCCGAAGTGGAAGAGGGACATGATTATATTCGAATTTCTCCGCCAGAAAAGCTCAATCATGCTGAAATTGCGACCTATAATGATCACCGCATTGCGATGTGTTTCTCGTTGGTAGCCCTGTCGGATACTCCAGTTACTATCCTTGATCCAGGCTGTACAGCAAAGACATTCCCTGACTATTTCAATCAGCTCGAAAAGCTCAGCCAATACGTAAAGTAGAGGGAGACGCAAAAGTCGGTAGGGATAGAAATAAATGGGCTTTGCCTGTTTCTCTCATCTGCTGAGCGCGTATAATAGGACCGGTTTTTATTGCTTGCTAATTAAGCAATTTTTTGCATTCGGTAAATGACCTGTCTGTTATACGAATGTTATGCGAAAAGGAGGATAATGATGGCGGCGATAGCCCCAGTAATAACCGTTGATGGGCCAAGTGGTGCTGGCAAGGGAACACTATGTCAGGCATTGGCTGAAGCGTTAGATTGGCAGTTGCTTGATTCAGGCGCCATTTATCGTGTATTGGCACTGGCTGCCATCCATCATCAGGTGGATATCCAGTCTGAAGACGCACTGGTTCCTCTGGCTGCAAACCTGGATGTTCGTTTTTTGCCTGCAAATGGCAAACTCCGCGTCATTCTGGAAGGCGAAGATGTCAGCAATGAAATTCGTACCGAAACCGTTGGAAATACGGCTTCACAGGCGGCGACATTCCCACGTGTCCGTGAAGCACTCTTACGTCGGCAGAGAGCTTTCCGCATTGCCCCTGGGCTGATAGCCGATGGACGTGATATGGGAACAGTCGTATTTCCCGACGCGCCAGTGAAAATATTTCTTGATGCAAGTGCGGAAGAACGCGCCCGCAGACGTATGTTGCAGTTGCAGGAGAGAGGTTTTAGTGTTAACTTTGAAAATCTTTTGTCCGAGATACAAGAACGGGACTTCCGCGATCGCAATCGGGCTGTTGCGCCCTTAGTGCCTGCACAAGATGCATTGATCCTGGATTCGACCAGTATGTCTATCGAAGAAGTGATTGATAAAGCACTGGTTTATGT
The DNA here is from genome assembly GCF_037996785.1 of Xenorhabdus thailandensis. Taxonomy (NCBI): domain Bacteria; kingdom Pseudomonadati; phylum Pseudomonadota; class Gammaproteobacteria; order Enterobacterales; family Morganellaceae; genus Xenorhabdus; species Xenorhabdus thailandensis. The sequence continues at coordinate 697,260 of NZ_JBBMXF010000012.1, read as the reverse complement.
GAAAAACGCGCTGGAAATACCCGCATAATCGTTAATTTTCGCAAATAGACTATTGCAGTCGCGTATCAAGAAGATGTATATAGAATTCTAGTGTATTGGTAGTGAAATATTCTGGTACACTAAAACACCTTGTAACAGGGAAAAGTTGCGAGGTATGTAAAACAACCCCATTCGGCTGGATGCTTAATGGACGTTAATTAAAAATCTTGAAGATCATAAACATGACAGAATCCTTTGCTCAACTCTTTGAAGAATCCCTACAGGCTATCGAAACTCGTCCAGGCGCCATCGTTCGTGGTGTCGTGGTTGCTATCGATAAAGACGTTGTATTGGTTGACGCAGGCCTGAAATCAGAATCTGCAATTCCTGTAGAACAATTCAAAAATGCTCAAGGTGAGCTGGAAATCCAGGTTGGCGATGAAATCGACGTAGCTTTGGATGCGGTAGAAGATGGTTTCGGTGAAACTGTCTGTCTCGTGAGAAAGCGAAACGTCACGAAGCATGGCTGATGCTGGAAAAAGCATACGAAGAAGCTGAAACTGTCACTGGTATTATCAATGGCAAAGTAAAAGGTGGCTTCACTGTAGAACTGAACGGCATCCGTGCGTTCCTGCCAGGTTCACTGGTTGACGTTCGTCCAGTTCGTGACACTGCTCACCTTGAAGGCAAAGAGCTTGAGTTCAAAGTCATCAAGCTGGATCAGAAACGCAACAACGTAGTTGTTTCTCGTCGTGCAGTTATCGAATCTGAAAACAGCGCAGAACGTGATCAGCTGCTGGAAAACCTGCAAGAAGGCATGGAAGTTAAAGGTATCGTTAAGAACCTGACTGACTACGGTGCATTCGTTGATCTGGGTGGCGTTGATGGCTTGCTGCACATTACTGATATGGCTTGGAAACGTGTTAAACACCCAAGCGAAATTGTCAATGTGGGCGATGAAATCACAGTTAAGGTACTGAAATTCGACCGTGAGCGTACTCGCGTATCTCTGGGTCTGAAACAACTGGGTGAAGATCCATGGGTAGCAATCGCTAAGCGTTATCCAGAAAGTACTAAACTGACTGGTCGCGTAACTAACCTGACTGATTACGGCTGCTTCGTTGAAATCGAAGAAGGTGTTGAAGGTCTGGTACACGTTTCAGAAATGGATTGGACCAACAAGAACATCCACCCATCCAAAGTTGTTAACGTTGGTGACGTTGTGGAAGTTATGGTTCTGGATATCGATGAAGAACGTCGTCGTATCTCCCTGGGCCTGAAACAGTGCAAAGCTAACCCTTGGCAGCAATTTGCTGAGACGCACAACAAGAACGATCGCGTTGAAGGTAAAATCAAGTCTATCACTGACTTCGGTATCTTCATTGGTCTGGAAGGCGGCATTGACGGCCTGGTTCACCTGTCTGACATCTCCTGGAACGTTGCAGGTGAAGAAGCAGTTCGTGAATACAAAAAAGGCGACGAAATCGCTGCTGTAGTTCTGCAAGTAGATGCAGAGCGTGAGCGTATCTCTCTGGGCATCAAGCAACTGGCAGAAGATCCATTCAACAATTACCTGTCTGTAAACAAGAAAGGTGTCATTGTTACTGGTAAAGTCACTGCAGTTGACGCAAAAGGTGCTACAGTTGAATTAGCTGACGGTGTTGAAGGTTACCTGCGTGCATCAGAAGCTTCTCGTGACCGCGTTGAAGATGCAACTCAAGTTCTGAACGTTGGCGATGAAGTTGAAGCTAAATATGTTGGCGTTGATCGCAAAAACCGCGTAATCAACCTGTCTGTTCGTGCAAAAGACGAAGCTGATGAAAAAGACGCTATCGCTTCTGTGAACAAACAAGAAGACACAAACTTTGCTAACAACGCAATGGCTGAAGCTTTCAAAGCAGCTAAAGGCGAATAATCTAAGTCAATAACGGCGGGTAATGTTCTCTATAATGAGAATGTTACCCGAATACGGTAGTTTAGGGAGGTACCATGACCAAGTCTGAATTAATCGAAAGACTTGCAGAGCAGCAATCTCACATGCCGGCCAAAGCCGTTGAAGATGCAGTGAAAGAAATGCTTGATCATATGGCAGAAACACTAGCCGCAGGTGAACGTATTGAAGTTCGCGGATTCGGCAGCTTTTCTCTTCACTACCGGGCTCCGCGTGTGGGTCGTAACCCTAAAACGGGTGAAAAAGTGGAATTGGACGGTAAATATGTTCCCCACTTTAAACCCGGTAAAGAGTTACGTGACCGCGTGAATATCTATAGCGATAGCTAAGATATCAGTTATTACTTAATTAAACTAACGGCACCTTACGGTGCCGTTTTTTGTATATACTAATCGCCTTTCAAGACGCGTCTTATATCTCCCAGCGTAGCGGGGATAAACAATATGCATCCTGAAGTGAGATGGGTATATATCTAATTTAATGTATCTCTGGTTTTTGTGAGAATAGACGTATTTTTTTGAGATCGTTTCTTTTGTTTAAAAGTTAATTTGCGAAGCGATTCCACGAAAACATTTCTCTAACTGGCAGTAAGATTTACTATGTCATAAGCTCTCTTGCGTGAATGGAATGTCAGCACAGAGGCATAATGGATGCAGCCGATAATATTTTCTCTTTTTACCTGTTTGTTTACCATTTGGCGAAAACCAACGCCACTTATCAGTCTAAATTGGGCGGCATTAGCCATTATATTGGGAGTTTTTCCCTTATTATTCCTTGCAGAGCTTCCTCAACAAAAAGTCATTCAATACCTGGTTATCCTTGCGTTTTGCTTATTATTTTTTCCTTATAAGATTATACGACTAGTATCATTAGCATTATGGGCATTTATTTTCGGATGTTGGCATGGCCAGCATATATTGGCTCAAGTCACCTATTTCAGCGAAACATCCCGCACTGCAATCGTTATGATTGATAGTGTATCGTTGGAAAATAATACGAAGAAGGAAGATAAGAAGGCGCGTTATCGTATTAAGCTGATTGAGAGTGATGGGAAATATATTATTCCTGCCTTATATGCGTCAGTATCATGGAACTCTCAAGAGTTGCTATGTGCCGGTCAGAAGTGGCAGATGACAATGAAACTCAGACCTGTTCATGCTCAATTAAACCATGGTAGTTTCGATAGCCAACGATATTCACTTTCTATTCGCCAGCCATTGAATGGAAAAATTATTGAGGCAAAACCTCTCGATAAAAATTGTAATCTCCGACAAAGTCTCATTAATAAGCTGTTACCAGAAATCCAACCATTAAAACAGGCGGGTATTGTCTTAGCACTCTCGTTTGGTGAAAGGACGTGGTTGGATAAATCCACTCGCTTGCTATTACAGCAGACAGGTATTGCGCATTTGATGGCAATTTCAGGGCTGCATATTGCAATGGCCAGCTTATTTGGCTGGAGTTTTGCAAGAATGACGCAGTTTTTCTTTCCTGCAAAATGGATTGGATTTCGCTTTCCATTGATCATGGGCTGGTTAACCGCAATGCTGTATGGATGGTTATCTGGTTGGGGAATTCCAGCCGTTCGGGCAATATTAGGGTTAACTTTATGGATTTATTTACGGTGCAAAAGCCGGTTGTGTTTTTCATGGCAATGGGCTTTATGGAGTGCCGCCCTGATTTTATTTTTCGATCCTTTGGCAATACTTTCTGACAGTTTCTGGCTCTCATTTACTGCGGTAATGGCACTGTTATTTTGGTTTTATTGGATGCCTTTGCCAAAAAAGATACGTCAGGGGTGGCAGTGGTCATGGCTGCGAGCACTGCATATACAGTTGGGCATGTTGCTAATGTTGTTACCGTTACAGCTTTTGCTATTTCAGAGCGTTAATATTGCATCATTGGTGGCTAACCTGTGGGCTATTCCAATTATTTCTTTTTTATCTGTTCCGTTGGTTATGTTGGGGATGGTTTGTCTCTTTCTTCCGGTGATCCAACCCTTTTTATGGCAGCTTGTTGATTACAGCATTTTATTTGCTTTGGCACCTTTACCTATTTTGACATATTCATGGTTTGAAACAGGGTACTATCCGATAGGTATTACGTTAATCGGCTGGTTTTTTGTTGTGATTTGGCGCTTAGGTTGGTGGCGCTCCTATAAATGGTTGTTGGGCGTTTGCATTGGAATCATGGCGTGTTATTCCAAACGTTCTAATGATTATCAATGGCGTTTTTCCATGCTGGATGTGGGGCATGGATTAGCTGTGGTCATCGATAAGGGAGGGGAAGCGATTGTATTTGATACAGGAAATCGTTGGGAAACGGGCAGCATGGCAGAAAAAGTTATTGAACCCTATTTACGTTGGCATCGGTTAACACCAGGGCAAATAATCCTGAGTCATGATCATTTGGATCATACGGGAGGAATGGAATATCTAGCTGAAAAGTATCCCGATATCCAAATTAGAAGCCCTTCTCTAAATCAGGCTCATTTACCTTGTGTCCGTGGTGAAAAGTGGACATGGCAGGGGTTAAATTTTGCCGTTCTTTGGCCACCAGAAAAGTCAGTTATAGTTGGCAATGATCAATCTTGCGTGATCCGTATTGATGATGGTAGATACAGTCTGCTATTAACAGGAGATCTAGAAAAGCTGGGCGAATACCGCTTATTGGAGCTTGAGAAGGATCATCTGCGTGCAACAATACTACAAGTACCTCATCATGGGAGTAACACTTCTTCTACTTCGGTGTTTATACGCAGAGTTATGCCTCGATATGCTCTGGCTTCAGTTGCACGCTATAGCCCGTGGCGATTGCCTTCAGCAAAGGTGAAACAACGCTACAAAAATGCTGGCATTAAATGGCATAGCACAGCGGTTTCTGGTCAGATAACCGGCTATTTTTATCGCGATGACATTAAATTAAAAGGTTATCGACAACAAATAGTGTCACGATGGTATCATCAGTGGTTTGGTATTCGTGGCGATCATGAGTAGAATGATTCGCTATTTCTTTTGGTTTTGGTAACTCACTAATGAATGATAAAGACCTTTCTACCTGGCAGACCTTTCGCCGATTGTGGCCGATCATCACTCCTTTTAAAATCGGGCTGATCGTCTCGGCGGTTGCGTTAGTCATTAATGCTGCCGGTGATACATTGATGCTTTCCTTGTTGAAGCCTTTGCTTGATGAGGGTTTTGGCAAGGCAGACATTGGCGTATTGAAGTGGATGCCACTGGTTGTTATCGGATTGATGTTGTTGCGTGGCATATCTGGTTTTATATCGAGTTATTGTCTCTCTTGGGTATCAGGCAAAGTGGTCATGCAGATGCGTCGCCGCCTGTTCAATCATATGATGGGAATGCCTGTTTCCTTCTTTGACCAGCAATCCACGGGGACTTTGCTTTCCCGTATTACATACGATTCAGAACAGGTTGCCTCCTCTTCCTCCGGTGCATTAGTGACGGTTGTCAGGGAAGGCGCATCAATTATTGGCCTGTTTATACTGATGTTTTATTACAGTTGGGAACTCTCGCTTATTTTGATCGTCATTGCGCCGATAGTTGCGGGAGTTATTCGTCTTGTTTCCGTGCGTTTTCGTAATATTAGTAAAAATATGCAAAGCAGCATGGGGATGGTAACAACCAGTGCTGAACAGATGCTGAAAGGGCACAAAGAAGTTTTAATTTTTGGTGGTCAAAAAGTTGAAACTGAACGCTTTAACAAAGTCAGCAACCATATGCGCAGCAGGGTATGAAAATGGTCACTGCTGATTCCATTTCAGATCCGATTATCCAGCTTATTGCTTCTTTTGCACTGGCATTTATCCTGTATGCAGCCAGTTTTCCTGAAATTATGGGGGCTTTAACCGCAGGGAAAATCACTGTTGTATTTTCATCTATGATTGCCCTGATGCGCCCATTGAAGTCCTTACTAACGTTAATGCACAATTCCAACGTGGTATGGCTGCCTGCCAGACCTTATTTACTATCCTGGATATGGAGCAGGAAAAAGACGAAGGTAAATTGGAAATCAAAAAGGCAAAAGGCAATATTGAATTCCGTCATGTTACTTTCTGTTATCCAACCAAGGATCATCCTGCATTGAAAAATATTTCAATGACAATCCCAGCGGGAAAGACGATTGCATTGGTGGGTCGTTCAGGATCAGGTAAATCGACAATTGCCAATCTCATGACGCGTTTTTATGACGTGAATGAAGGTGAGATAGTATTAGACGGTCATGATCTGCGTGAATATACCCTGGCTTCACTGCGTAACCAAATCGCGTTGGTATCGCAAAATGTCCATCTATTCAATGATACGGTTGCCAATAATATTGCTTACGCTAGCGAAGGATGCTTTAGCCGCGAAGAGATAGAGCGGGCGGCAGAAATGGCTTATGCAATGGACTTTATCAAAAAACTGGATAATGGCCTTGATACCATGATCGGTGAAAATGGTGTTTTGCTTTCTGGGGGGCAGCGTCAGCGTATTGCGATTGCCCGTGCTTTATTGCGTGATTCTCCGATTTTAATTTTGGATGAAGCCACTTCTGCATTGGATACAGAATCTGAACGGGCAATTCAGGCTGCATTAGATGAATTACAGAAAAACAGAACTTCATTGGTCATTGCTCACCGCCTTTCTACTATTGAAAATGCCGATGAAATTATCGTCATTGAAGATGGGAATATCATAGAAAGGGGCAACCATGCGATTTTATTGCAACATGATGGGGCATATGCTCAGTTACATAGGATGCAATTTGGCCAATGATTGAACGCATATGGTCAGGCCGCTCGCGGCTTTACATCGTATTATTGCCATTATCAGCCCTTTATGGGCTGATAAGTGGCTTGCGGCGTTTAAGCTATAAACTAGGGTTGAGCCGCTCCTGGAAAGCACCAGTGCCTGTTGTGGTTGTCGGTAATTTGACGGCAGGAGGAAATGGCAAAACCCCGGTTGTTATTTGGCTGGTTGAACAGTTGCAGCAAAAAGGTTATCGGGTTGGCGTTGTTTCGCGTGGTTATGGCGGGAAATCGGCACATTACCCGTTATTGGTTACCGATGAAGTGACAACGGCACAAGCAGGGGATGAACCTGTTTTAATTCGTCGTCGTACTGGTGTACCTGTTGCAGTGGCACCAAAGCGAGCAGAAGCCGTTCAGGCATTATTGGCACATGCTCCGGTTGATATCGTCATTACCGATGATGGTCTTCAGCATTATGCCTTGCGGCGTGATTATGAGATTGTCGTCATTGATGGCGTTCGTCGTTTTGGCAATGGTTGCTGGTTGCCTGCTGGCCCTATGCGAGAACTGGCGGGACGCTTGAATAGCGTCAATGCCATCATTGTTAATGGTGGAACACCCGAATCGGGTGAATTACCAATGACTCTAAAGGGCGATTTGGTGGTTAATTTGCTGACTGGGGAAACGCGAAAGGTGACTGATCTTTCCAATGGTGTTGCGATGGCAGGAATTGGTCATCCACCACGTTTTTTTGCAACATTGCAGCAATTAGGAGCGAAATTACAGAAAACATACGCTTTTGCTGATCATCAGGCGTACGAAAAATCTCAACTATTGGCCCTGGCAAATAGTGATCAAAATTTATTGATGACAGAAAAAGATGCGGTTAAATGTTTCCAATTTGCCCAACCTAACTGGTGGTATTTGCCTGTACACGCTGAATTGCCCGAGGAAAAAGGGCAAAAGGTGTTGAATGATATCTGTGCTTTACTGCCAGCATTAAATACTCACCAATAATGTCAGGCTATTCTCACTTCACCATACTAAGCAAAATAAGGTAAATTAAACAAAGCAACAAAGTTAACGGTGATACATTGCTTATGGTATTCTGAGCCACATTAAATTTGATGGGGGATATATGGATCACCGTTTACTCGAAATCATTGCTTGTCCGCTATGTCATGGCAAGCTCAGTTATGATAAAGAAAACTTTGAACTGATTTGTAAGTTTGATCGTCTCGCTTTTCCCTTCCGTGATGGCATTCCTGTGTTGCTAGAGAATGAAGCACGTGTCTTGCCTACAGAGGAAAATCAATAACCCATGTTTACCGTTATCATTCCGGCACGTTTTTCCTCAACCCGTTTACCTGGAAAACCATTGGCTGATATTCATGGTAAGCCAATGGTTGTGCGTGTGATGGAACGGGCTGTCCGTTCTGGTGCTGATCGGGTTATTGTGGCAACGGATCATCAAGAAGTGTTTAATGCAGTCATTGCCGCAGGCGGTGAGGCTTGCATGACACGTGAAAATCACCATTCAGGTACAGAGCGTTTGGCTGAGGTTATCGATAAATACCAATTCGCTGATGATGAAATTATTGTGAATGTTCAGGGTGATGAACCCCTTATCCCAGAACAGATCATCAAACAAGTGGCTGATAATTTAGCTGACAGCGATGCAGGAATGGCAACACTTGCCGTGCAGATCCAGGATGCAGAAGAGGCATTTAATCCCAATGCTGTCAAAGTTGTGATGGATTCGCAAGGTTATGCCCTCTATTTTTCTCGCGCTACGATCCCATGGGAACGTGATCGCTTTATGCAATCAACAGAGTCTATTGGAGAGCATTTCCTGCGCCATATTGGAATTTATGCGTATCGGGCGGGGTTTATTCGACGTTATATCCAGTGGTCACCAAGCCCCTTGGAAAGTATCGAAATGCTCGAACAATTAAGGGTGCTTTGGTACGGTGAAAAGATCCATGTAGCAAAAGCCCTACAAGCGCCTGGTACAGGGGTTGATACACCGGAAGATCTACAAGCCGTCAGAAAAGTTTTTGCCACACTCTGATCTTCTTGTCTGAAATCGGGTGAAATTTAAAAGAGAATGCCGTAACGTTTATACGGCATTCTCTTTTTTCGTCACACTTCACTGCTAATTCTGATGTTATTTCTCACCCTCTTTTGGTTGAAGGTCTTTTGATTGTTCAATACGTATATCCTGACTTACCGGTTTAATAGCCTGCCAGATGTGGCCTAATGTCTCATACCAGGCACGCTCAGTGTGTGATAAATAGTAGGAAGAAGGAAGGTATTTTTCCCACGAATATAGAGGTGTTGTAACGGCTAATTGATTGGCAGGACCCGCAATGGGATGCAGGCCTCGTTGTGCAAAAAACTTGAGAGATCGTTCCATATGGTTGGCAGAAGTGACAAGAATGAAAGGTTGTTGTCCGACGATTTTTTCAACTTCAGCAGCTTCTTCTTCTGTATCTAAGGGTTTTTTTAATGCTATCGTGTCTTCTACAGGAATTCCCAGAGATTGTGCTACCATAGCAGCAATTTCGGCACTGCTAATGACATTAACGCCTTTACCGCCAGTAAAAATCATTTTAGCGCCAGGATTGAGACGATATAACCGAATCCCCTCCGTCACTCTGGGCAAGCTGTTACTAATAAGATTGGCGCTGGGAGCCCAGTGGGGGTTATAAGTAAAACCGCCGCCAAGAACCACAATATATTTTATGGGAGTGGTAGGTGTTGTGTCTGGTTCATAGCGTTGAACATATTTTCCCTCGACAGGGAGTAAGAGTTTATCCGCAATAGGTTGTAAACTAAATAAAAGTAATGTCAACCAACTGAGTGATAAAATGGCTTTCCCTGTTTTTTGCCAACGGGTAAACCATAGTAATAGCAGGGCGGCAAAAGAGACAATAATAATCAACGGCAAAGGCATTAATAGCGAGCCGATATATTTTTTTAACAGAAATAACATTGATTGGCCTTGAGTTGGTTAAACTATAATCTTATGAGGGCGAGTTTAAGGCTAAAAGTAGTTAATTAAATGATTACTGTGCCAAAATAACAGTAGTAAAAATAGCAGTAGATAACATCATTACTCAATAGATAAATTAAACTTAGCTTATAAATGAGGCGGCTTTTCATGCGGGATCGCAATTTCGATGATATTGCAGACAAATTTTCGCGTAATATTTACGGCACAACCAAAGGTAAAATCAGGCAAGCCGTTGTCTGGCAGGATATTAACGAATTGCTGAATCATTTGCCTCAACGTCCTTTGCGCATTTTGGATGCAGGGGGCGGTGAAGGTAATATGGCCTGCCAATTAGCTGAATTGGGACATCAGGTCATACTTTGTGATTTATCAAAGGAGATGATTCAGAGAGCGAAACATAACGCTGAAGAGCGGGATGTTCTCGATCAGATGCAATTTATCCAAAGCCCGGTACAGGAAATTCACCAGCATATTAAACAGCCCGTTGATCTGATTTTATTTCATGCTGTCTTGGAATGGATCACCGACCAAAAAGATGTAATAGAAACATTGGAAGAGATGATAACGCCCGGTGGTGCACTTTCATTAATGTTTTATAATGCAAATGGGTTGGTCATGCGTAACGCCATCTTGGGTAATTTTCATTTGGCGACGCCTAATATTCAGCGTCGTCGAAAACGTTCTCTATCACCACAAAATCCATTAATACCAGAACAGGTATATCAATGGCTAACTGAATTTAAGATGGAAATAACAGGTAAAACAGGTGTGAGAGTTTTTCATGATTACCTGCAAAGTCGTCAATTACAAGACACAGATTTCCCAGCGTTGCTTGAACTTGAACAGCGTTATTGCAGACAGGAACCTTATATCAGCCTGGGGCGTTATATTCATGTGATGGCACGCAAGCCTACCTTAAAGAGCGAATTATGAGTGAATATTCCCAGACGGTTCCTGAACTTGTGTCTTGGGCCAGAAAAAACGATTTTTCAATTTCGTTGCCACCAGAACGGTTGGCTTTTTTGTTGGCTATTGCCGTATTAAACAGTGAACGGCTTGATGGTGAAATGAGTGAAGGGGAGCTGGTGGATGCCTTTCGTGAAGTCTGTAAAGGTTTTGAGCAGACTTCAGAAACGGTATCTGTCAGGGCGAATAATGCCATTAACGATATGGTTCGCCAGAAGTTACTTAACCGTTTTACCAGTGAATTAGCGGATGGCAATGCCATTTATCGCCTGACTCCACTGGGAATTGGTATCAGTGATTATTACATCCGCCAGCGTGAATTCTCCACGTTGCGTCTTTCTATGCAGTTATCTATCGTTGCTAACGAATTGCATCGGGCAGCAGAGGCAGCCGAAGAAGGGGGCGATGAATTACATTGGCACCGCAATGTTTTTGTTCCTCTCAAATATTCCGTCGCTGAAATTTTTGACAGTATCGATATGTCCCAGCGCTTGATGGATGAACAGCAAAACAGCGTAAAAACTGATATCGCCGCACTACTCAATCAGGATTGGCAGGCGGCCATCGCTAATTGTGAGCAACTGCTGTCCGAAACCTCCGGCACGTTGCGGGAACTTCAGGATACTTTAGAAGCGGCGGGCGATAAATTGCAGGCGAATCTATTACGCATCCAAGCCGCGAATATGGACAGCGGCGGTTCTGAGTTGGTCGATAAACTGGTTTTTGATTTGCAAAGCAAACTGGATCGCATTATCAGTTGGGGGCAACAAGCCATTGATTTGTGGATAGGTTATGACCGCCATGTTCACAAATTTATCCGAACTGCCATTGATATGGATAAAAACCGCATTTTTGCCCAGCGTCTTCGTCAATCTATTCAACACTATTTTGACAGTCCGTGGGCACTGACAGTCGCTAACGCAGAACGTTTTTTGGATATGCGTGATGAAGAGCTGACTCTGCGTAATGAAGAGGTAATGGGTGAGTTACCGCCAGAAATGGAATACGAAGAGTTTAGTGAAATCAATGAACAATTAGCTGAAATGATAGAGCAGGCGCTGGTGGTTTACCAGCAGGCAAAACTTCCTCTGGATTTGGGAGCTGTACTGCGCGACTACCTTGTCCAACATCCACGTAAACGTCATTTTGATGTGGCACGTATTTTGGTGGATCAGGCAGTAGGTTGGGGGTTGCAGAAGCGGATTTCTCTGGGTTGCCAGCGGAATGGTTAGCGATTAATGATTACGGAGCCAAGGTACAGGCACATGTCATCGACACATATTGAACAATTTATGCCAGTAAAACTGGCTCAGGCATTATCCAATACACTTTTCCCTGAATTAGACAGCCAACTGCGCGCAGGGCGCCATATTAGTCTGGATGATCTTGATAATCATGCTTTTCTGATGGATTTTCAGGAAGAGTTGGAAATGTTTTATGCGCGTTATAACGTCGAGTTAATCCGTGCACCAGAAGGTTTTTTCTACCTGCGTCCCCGTTCAACGACGCTGATCCCGCGCTCTGTGCTGTCTGAATTGGATATGATGGTGGGTAAAATCCTATGTTACCTTTACCTTAGCCCAGAGCGCCTGTCCAATCAGGGGATATTTACCTTTCAGGAACTGTACGAAGAATTATTGTCATTGGCAGACGAAAATAAGCTGATGAAATTAGTGAACCAACGTTCGACTGGTTCAGATTTGGATAAACAAAAATTGCAGGAAAAAGCGCGTACAGCTTTAAACCGCTTACGCCGTCTGGGTATGGTTTATTTCCTGCAAAACGACAGTAATAAATTTACGATTACTGAAGCGGTATTTCGCTTCGGCGCAGATGTACGCAGCGGTGATGACCCACGCGAGGCACAATTGCGGATGATCCGTGATGGTGAAGCCATGCCAGTAGAAAGGGAAACATCGCAGGAAGATAATGAACATGAAGAAGCATCAGGGCATTCAGCAGAAGGTACGGAGGATGAGCAGTCATGATTGAACGTGGTAAATTTCGCTCACTGACGTTAGTTAATTGGAATGGTTTTTTTGCCAGAACGTTTGATCTTGACGAACTTGTGACAACGTTATCCGGCGGTAATGGTGCTGGTAAATCAACCACAATGGCAGCCTTTGTCACTGCATTGATCCCTGATTTAACATTGCTCCATTTCCGCAATACGACAGAAGCGGGGGCAACTTCAGGTTCACGTGATAAAGGGTTGCACGGTAAGTTGCGGGCAGGTGTTTGCTACTCCACGCTGGACGTGGTTAATTCACGTCATCAACGGATCATCACCGGAGTCCGTTTACAGCAAGTCGCAGGACGTGATCGAAAAGTTGATATTAAACCCTTTATGATTCAGGGCGTTCCTGCGTCGATTCAGCCAACGCAGCTATTGACTGACAATATCAACGAACGTCAGGCGCGGGTGCTGCCGTTAAATGAACTAAAGGAACGCCTTGATAAGATGGAAGGCGTTCAGTTCAAACAATTTAACTCGATTACCGATTACCACGCCCTGATGTTTGATTTGGGTGTGATCCCAAAACGTTTGCGTTCAGCGAGTGACCGCAGCAAGTTTTATCGTCTGATAGAAGCATCATTATATGGCGGAATTTCCAGTGCGATTACCCGCTCATTGCGTGATTACTTGTTACCGGAAAACAGCGGCGTCAGAAAAGCATTTCAGGATATGGAAGCCGCATTGCGTGAAAATCGCATTACGTTGGAAGCTATCCGTGTCACCCAATCCGACCGTGATCTTTTCAAGCACCTTATCACAGAAGCTACGGCTTATGTGTCTGCTGACTATATGCGTCATGCCAACGAACGTCGCGTTCATCTGGATGAGGCACTGGCTTTGCGTAGTGAATTATTTGGCAGCCGCCGCCAACTGGTCGCTGAACGATATCGCCATGTTGAAATGGCGCGGGAACTGGCGGAACAAAGCGGAGCCTCTTCTGATTTAGAAATGGATTATCAGGCGGCCAGTGATCACCTGAATCTGGTTCAAACGGCGATGCGTCAGCAGGAAAAAATCGATCGCTACCAGTCTGATATTGAAGAGCTAACCTACCGACTGGAAGAGCAGAGCGAAGTTGTAGAAGAGGCGAGAGATCTGCAGGCGGAATATGAAGCCACATGTGAAGCGGCAGAACAAGAAGTTGATGAACTGAAAAGCCAGCTGGCTGACTACCAACAAGCGTTGGATGTACAGCAAACTCGCGCTATTCAATACCAGCAAGCATTGCAAGCATTAGAACGTGCCCGTGAACTTTGCCAGCTTCCCGAACTGTCGATAGAAAATGCCGACGAATGGCAGGAAACCTATCAGGCCAAAGCGCAGCAAGCGACAGAGACGTTGCTGGCGCTGGAACAGAAATTGAGCGTTGCTGACGCAGCGCATAGTCAGTTTGAGCAGGCTTACCAACTGGTAAAAAGTATTATTGGTGAAGTAAGCCGTAGTGAAGCCTGGCAAGCTGCTCGTGAAGCATTGCGTGAATGGCCATCCCAGCGTCATCTGGCTGAGCGCGTCCAACCTTTGCGTATCCAGTTGGCCGAACTGGAACAACGCCTGAACAGTCAGCAAAATGCAGAACGTTTGTTGGAAGAGTTTTGTAAGCGTCATAATCAGCAATATCAGGCAGAAGACCTGGAGGCGTTACGGGGTGAACTGGAAGCTCAGTTGGAAGAATTGAGCCTGGGCGCCAATGAAAGTGGTGAACGTCGTATTCAAATACGTCAAGAATTTGAACAGCTCAAGCAAAAAATTCAAGGGCTGACCGCACGGGCACCCGTGTGGTTGGCGGCACAGGAAGCCTGGAGCAGCTGAGTGAACAATGCAATGAAACATTCGAAAATAGTCACGATGTGACTGAATATATGCAGCAATTGCTTGAGCAAGAGCGTGAAATTACAGTCGAACGTGATGATATTGCTGCACAGAAACGCGAACTGGAAAAACAGATTGAACGTTTGAGCCAACCAAGTGGTGCCGAAGATAGCCGATTGCTCGCATTGGCAGAGCGTTTTGGTGGTGTTTTATTGTCTGAAATTTATGACGACATTACCATTGACGATGCACCTTATTTCTCCGCACTGTATGGTCCTGCACGTCACGCAATTGTCGTGCCTGATCTCTCACTACTTCGTCCACATCTGGAAACATTGGAAGATTGCCCGGAAGATCTCTATTTAATTGAAGGAGATCCACAATCTTTTGATGACAGCGTCTTCCATTTTGAAGAGCAGGAAAATGCGGTTCTGGTGAAATCATCCGATCGCCAATGGCGTTATTCCCGCTATCCTGAAGTTCCATTATTTGGGCGGGCAGCGAGAAAATCGTCTGGAAGCACTCAGTCTGGAGCGTGATACTCTGGCAGAGCGTTACGCGACACTTTCGTTTGATGTGCAAAAATTCAGCGTGCGCATCAGGCTTTCAGTCGTTTTGTCGGTAAACACCTTTCTGTTGTGTTTGATGATGATCCAGAAGCAGAAATTCGTCGTCTGAGTCAGCGTCGTACACGAATTGGAGCGTGAGTTATCGCAATTTGAAACCCAGGCTCAACAACATCAGCAGAAGCTGGTTCAGGTGAAAGAGAGCCTGTCACTATTAAATCGCCTGATTCCACAAATGACGATTTTGTTGGATGAAACCCTGTTTGATCGCGTGGAAACCGTCCGTGAAGAAATGAGTGAAGCTCAGGAAGCGGCTCGTTTCCTGCAACAACACGGTAATGCGTTGGCTAAACTTGAACCGTTGGTTTCGGTTTTGCAAAGTGATCCACAGCAACATGAGCAGTTGCAGAAGGATTATGAAACCGCTGAAACAGAGCCAGAATCAGGCTAAACAACAAACCTTTGCCTTGACGGAAGTTGTACAGCGTCGTGCGCATTTCAGCTACAGCGACTCTGCCGGTATGCTTAACGAAAATGCCGACTTGAACGACAAATTGCGCCAACGCCTTGAACACGCAGAATCTGATCGCAGCCGTGCGCGTGAAAAATTGCGTCAGCAGCAAGCACAATGTGCGCAATTTAACCAAGTCTTGGCATCACTGAAAAGTTCTTATGACACCAAGCAAGACATGTTAAAAGAACTTGAGCAGGAGCTGAAAGATATTGGTGTCCAGGCAGATGCTAACGCCGAAAGCCGTGCCCGTGAACGCCGTGATCAGCTTCATGCGGCGTGAAGTACTAATCGTTCCCGAGTCAACCAGCTTGAGAAGCAGATCGCTTTCTGTGAAGCGGAAATGGAAAACCTCCAGAAAAAACTGCGGAAATCTGAACGTGATTATTATCAGAAACGTGAGCAGGTGGTTTCTTCCAAAGCGGGCTGGTGTGCCGTTATGCGTATGGTGAAAGACAATGGCGTTGAACGTCGCTTACATCGTCGTGAACTGGCTTATATGGATGGTGATGCGCTTACGTTCAATGTCGGATAAAGCATTGGGGGCATTGCGTCTGGCAGTGGCGGATAATGAACATCTACGTGATGCGTGCGTTTATCCGAAGATCCAAAACGTCCTGAGCGTAAAATTCAGTTCTTTGTGGCCGTTTATCAGCATCTGCGTGAACGTATCCGGCAGGATATTATTCGACGGATGATCCAGTCGATGCCATTGAACAGATGGAAATTGAATTGGCGCGTTTGACGGAAGAACTAACCGCTCGTGAGCAGAAACTGGCAATCAGTTCCAAGAGCGTGGCAAATATCATTCGCAAAACCATTCAACGTGAACAGAATCGCATTCGTATGCTGAATCAGGGATTGCAGGCGGTTTCTTTTGGACAGGTTGGTGGTGTGCGCCTGAATGTGAATGTGCGTGAAAGTCATTCCCTGTTGTTGGATGTGCTTTCTGAACAGCAGGAACAGCATCAAGATCTGTTCAACAGCCAGCGTTGACTTTCTCAGAAGCGATGGCAAAACTTTATCAGCGCCTGAACCCGCAAATCGATATAGGACAGCGTTTGCCTCAGACTATCGGTGAAGAATTACTGGATTACCGCAATTACCTTGAGCTGGAAGTTGAAGTCAACCGAGGTTCGGATGGCTGGCTAAAAGCGGAAAGTGGGGCACTTTCTACCGGAGAAGCGATTGGTACGGGGATGTCCATTCTGGTCATGGTTGTACAGAGCTGGGAAGAAGAATCACGTCGGCTGCGTGGTAAAGATATTTCTCCATGCCGACTGCTGTTCCTTGATGAAGCTGCTCGATTAGATGCGAAATCCATTGCAACGCTGTTTGAGTTATGTGAACGTTTGCATATGCAGTTAATTATTGCTGCACCGGAAAATATCAGTCCAGAAAAAGGGACAACTTATAAATTGGTACGTAAGATTTTCAATAACCAGGAACATGTGCATGTTGTTGGGCTGCGTGGTTTTGGGCAAGATATTCCGGTGACTGGGCAATCACAAACACAGGTGCAACCTGTATTGCAAGAATAACTTTATCATTGAATGATATTTCTTCTAAGAAGGGGGCGTATTATGCCCTCTTTCTTAATTGGGATAGAACTTGTTTGGATATTTGTCTCCTTGTGCGGTATGTCTCGTTTTGATGTGGTGATAAAGTTTACTATTTCGCACCGTTACTACTAATGTGAAAAAGGAATAACGATGCGTAAAGTTACCCTGCTATTTAGTACAATTGTGCTTGCTTTTGGTTTGAACAGCATGGCACAAGCAAAAATATTTATGCCTGAGCAAGTTGCTTCAGGTGTTTCTGTGGCAGATTTGGCTCAACGTCATGCGGTACATTGGGTATCCGTAGAGCAGATTAAGCAAAGCCTACAAAACCAACCAGCCATGGCGGTAGGTTTTGATATCGATGATACCGTACTGTTTTCAAGTCCAGGTTTTTATCGTGGTAAATCGGAATACTCACCTAATGATAATAGTTATCTGAAAAATCCGGCATTTTGGGAAAAAATGAATAATGAATGGGATAAATTCAGTATGCCCAAAAAGATCGGTATTGAATTGGTTCAGATGCACTTAAAGCGGGGTGATAATATTTATTTCATTACTGCACGTACAAAAACTAAGACAGAGGCGGTGACTAAATACTTACAGGAAGACTTACATATTCCAGCCGATAAAATGAATGCCGTTATTTTTACGGGTGATGAACCAGGTAAAAATAACAAAATTCGTTGGATGAAAGAGCATAACTTGAAGATTTATTATGGCGATGCAGATACTGATATTGCTGCCGCTCGCGCATTGAATATTCGTGGGATCCGCATTCTGAGAGCATCAAACTCGTCTTATCAGCCCCTGCCTAAAGCGGGTCGCTTTGGAGAAGAAGTTGTCATTAATTCTGAGTATTAATCTTAAAATTCAACACAATATACTTTAATTAAAGGCACTAAAGGTGCCTTTTCTTTTTTTAAGTCATTAAAATTTAAATTATTATGATAAAAATTTTATTAGGTTTTATTTTACCTGGTGAGATCTCATTTGATTAGGTGGAAATACTATCTTAAATAGTAATTATGTATATAATTACCAATATTCTTTCTGATAAAATAGATCTGCGGATAATTATAATAAGTTATTGGATAGCTGAGTCATAATAAGGTGAGGTGAACTCTTATGATGAAGAACACGGTCAGGTTACTGAAAGTTTCTTTTATCTGTAGCACATTGGTGGTATCAGAAGGAACCTTTGCAAATCAACAAAATGGATTATCATCGAGTGTTATGCAGCAATTACCAGCAGAACAAAAAGACGCTGATCCTGTTATTTTAACTGATAAGATAGTTCCTATTCCTTCAGTGATTTCTATTGACGAAAGTCGAAAGCAATTACAGATTTGGTTGCCACAACAAATAAAACCGATATTTCGTGATAAGTTAGCAACTTTATATGCTAACAATAAAATGCAACCGTTGTGGTCAGATAAGAAAACCATTAATCATTTTGAAAATCAATTAGTTGAAATATCGTTAGCGGGTTTTCAGCCTCAATTTGAAAAATGGCTGATACAACTTCATACTCCTGAATTAAGTGAAATGGGACGTGATATTATCTTATCTGATGCTATGTTAGGTTATCTCCACTTTATTAATAATGTCGATAAAAAAGGGAGTTCATGGTTATATAGTCAATCCCCTTATAAAATTGAATTACCTCCGCCCCATTTAATTAATACGTGGCAACAACATATCAATAAAAATAGTATTTTTTCTTATATTGTGAGTTTATCACCAACTCATCCTATGTATGAAAATATGCGTAAGGAGATGATGATCCAATTGGCTGATCAACGGCCATGGACTGGGTTTTCATTTCAAGGAACGCTAAGGCCCGGACAAAGTAGTGAAAGTGTCATTGCATTAAGGAAAATATTGGCTCGTTCAGACATAGTGGATTTATCTGCTGCCAAATCTGATAATAGAGTTTATGATAGAGAATTAACCGCGGCTGTAAAACATTTTCAAGCTCAGCACGGATTGTCAGCTGATGGGGTTATCGGTAAATCCACTAAAGCATGGTTAAATACGACTCCACAAACCCGAGCTAGTATTATGGCATTGAATATCCAACGACTACGGATTATTCCTGGAGATATTCCTACAAGTATTTTAGTTAATATTCCGAATTACTCACTTTTCTATTATTTAGATGGTAAAGAAGTGCTAAGTTCTAAAGTGGTTGTTGGACGCCCCAGTCGAAAAACACCTATCATGAGTAGTGAATTAAATAATGTGGTAATCAATCCTCCGTGGAATGTCCCAACCAGCATGACTAGAAAAGATATTGCACCAAGGGCAATGCGTGACCCTGGTTATTTTCGTACGCGTGGTTATACGATTTTTTCCAGTTGGAGCAATGATGCCAAAATTGTCGATCCTTCATCGATTAACTGGGGCGTAATAACACCGAGCAATTTCCCGTATCGTATCAGGCAAGCACCAGGCCCAACTAATTCTTTAGGGCGTTTTAAATTCAATATGCCAAATTCAGAAGCTATTTATTTGCATGATACACCTAATCAAGCTGCTTTCAGCCGAGAAATGCGGGCTGTTAGTTCTGGTTGCGTACGAGTCAATAAGGCTTCTGAATTGGCTAATATGTTGTTGGGAGACGCAGGTTGGGATAAAACTAAAGTTAATAGTTCATTGAAAACATGGTCAACAAAATATGTTAATATTCCCAAAAAAATCCCGGTTTTCCTCTATTATCAAACTGCGTGGGTTGATGAAGGAAGGAAACCACAATACCGAGATGATATCTATGATTATGATATGAATGCAAGACAGCATTCAGAGTCACTTTACAAGATTTTAGTAGCCAGAAATGATTTATAACTTCTTCTGTTACCAATGAGAATTAAAGCAATAAAATTGGCGTTGATATTTATATATACCAATCTCACTTCAAGATGCATGTAATTTCTCCCCGCGAAGCGGGGAGAAATCAGGTTTCATATCGTGTTGTAAATTGCAGCTTGAAGTTTAATGCGTATAAACAGAGAAGAAAATAATATTTTCTTCTCTGTTATTCTTTATTACTTATTATTTTTAAAGTATTTTTTACTATGGTTCATTTTTAATGAGTGATTTTGTAGTTGACAATAAATTTAATGTGATTTTAATTATGTTAGGTAGATCACAATAATAAGGTGGTAAATTTACAGTAAAATACAAAAATAATTGAAACTATCTTTTATTTTATGATGTCTTATTAGTCGATTAAGTTGAGTTATAAATACATTTAGACAGTATTAATATATTAAAGAATAGCAGGGCATATTATCCATGAATAACATTGACCACGATCGCCGAAAGTGGCTCGGTATAAGTGTGGCCGCATTGGGATTAGGCTTATTGCCTCAATCGGTTTTGGCTGCATTGACAACGCCACGCCCTCGAGTTTTACGTTTTGATAACTTGCATACCGGAGAAACACTCAAAGCCGAATTCTTTGATGGTCATCGGTATAATAAATCAGAACTAGCCCGCCTGAATTATTTATTCCGCGATTTTCGGCAAAATAAGGTTAAAACCATTGATCCGAAATTATTTGATCAAATTTATTTATTGCAAATGCTGATGGGAATAAATAAACATGTTCAATTAGTTTCGGGTTATCGTTCTTTGGCAACAAATAATATGTTGCGTCACACCAGTGGTGGCGTGGCAAAACACAGTTATCATACCCGTGGACAAGCCATGGATTTTCACATTGATGGTGTTCAGCTTACGCATATTCGTAAGGCTGCATTGAAAATGCGGGCAGGGGGAGTAGGGTTTTATCCAAAGAGTAATTTTATTCATATTGATACAGGCCCGGTCAGGACGTGGTAATCTTATTACCAACAATGAGTCTTGATTGTGGAGTGAAACAGTATAATGAAATACCACATTATCCCCGTTACGATGGCGATGCAAAATTGCACATTGATTTGGTGTGAAGAAACTCAGGAAGCGGCAATTGTTGATCCTGGCGGTAATGCTGAACAACTTATCGCTGAAATAGAGCGACGTGGGCTGAAAATCACCCAAATTTTGCTGACACATGGTCACTATGATCATGTTGGTGCTACTGTCGAAGTCGCGCAGCATTTTGATGTGCCTGTTTACGGGCCACATAAGGGGGATGCTTTTTGGATAGAAGGCTTGGAAATTCAATGTCAAATGTTTGGTGTTGAACCATGCCCCTCTTTTACGCCCGATCGTTGGCTAGATGAAGGGGATACACTAAAAATTGGCAGTATTGAGTTATCCGTTTTGCACTGTCCGGGGCATACACCGGGGCATATTATCCTTGCTAACCACACCGACAAAATCATCTCAATGGGGGATGTATTGTTTAAGGGCAGTATTGGTCGCACGGATTTTCCGGGCGGAAACTATGATGAATTGATTCAATCTATTAAGGAAAAAGTATTGCCATTGGGGGACGAGTATCAATTCATACCCGGTCACGGTCCAATGTCAACATTAGGATATGAGCGAAAAACCAATCCATTTTTACAGGATTAATCGCAAACGTCTTTCTTGCCGTATAAGATGATGTAAAGAAGATAAAAGCCGCTTTGTCAGCGGCTTTTGAGAAACTCAGAGTATTGCAACGATAGCTTCACACAGAGGAACCATATTTTCCAGTGTCAAACCCGCTACGTTGATTCGGCCAGAGCTAACCGCATAAATACCATACTCTTCACGCAGGCGATCAACTTGCTCTTTAGTCAATCCACTGAATGAGAACATACCATTTTGCGTGCTAATAAAGCTAAAGTCTTGCTTCGCGCCTTTTTCTTGCAAGGTATTCACAAACAGTTGGCGCATACGCTGAATGCGTTCACGCATGGTTGCCAATTCCTGAATCCATTCTGCTTTCAGATCATCATTGGACAGAATGGTCGTCACAACAGAAGCACCGTGCGCCGGTGGGTTAGAGTAGTTGGTACGCACAATGGATTTTGCCTGGCTGAATGCCTTTTCTGCGGTATCGCTGTCTGTTGCAACGATGGTGCAGGCACCAACACGCTCATTGTATAACCCAAAGTTTTTGGAATAAGAGCTGGCAACGATTAGCTCATTGTGGTTTCTGGTAAAAATACGCAGGCCTTCTGCATCTTCATCCAACCCTTTGGCAAAGCCCTGGTAAGCAAAGTCGAATACGGGCAGCCAGCCATTTGCAGCAGATAAATCTGCCAGTTTCTGCCACTGTTCAGCGGTTGGATCAATACCCGTTGGGTTATGGCAGCAGCCATGCAGCAGAACAACATCACCTGCTTGTGCTTCAGACAAACTTGCCAACATGCCTTCGAAATCTAAGGCATGACTTTCTGCATCGTAATAGTTGTATTCGCGGATCTCCAAGCCAGCACTGGAGAAAACGCCTTTGTGGTTTGGCCAGGTTGGGTTGCTGATCCAGACACGTTTTGCATTGGTCTGCTTAGCAATAAAGTCAGCGGCAATACGCAGTGCACCCGTTCCGCCGGGGCTTTGTACAGTACGGGCGCGTTTGTCAGTGACGATAGGGCTGTTTTTGCCGAAAAGCAGTTCTTGAGTGACGCGGCCAAATTCAGGTAATCCACTAATTGCCAGATAATTTTTGGTAGTTTCGTTTTCCAGCAGGAACTTTTCTGCTTTTTTAACAGTAGTTAGAACAGGAGTTTTACCCGTTTCGTCTTTGTAGACGCCGATACCCAAGTTAATTTTATTTTCACGGGGATCTGCTTTAAAGCTATCCGCTAAACCAAGAATCGGGTCGGCAGGCGCTGCTGTGATTTTTTCAAACATTTTTTTGATTCCAAGACTCGGAGAGTTAAGCCCAAAATAAGTGGTACGCTGCTCAGGGTAACCTTAAGAAATCTATTTGCCAACTACTTGTAGCAAAAAGAATAAAATCTTGTGAA
This sequence comes from Xenorhabdus thailandensis, assembly GCF_037996785.1. NCBI lineage: Bacteria > Pseudomonadati > Pseudomonadota > Gammaproteobacteria > Enterobacterales > Morganellaceae > Xenorhabdus > Xenorhabdus thailandensis. Next base: position 674,224 of record NZ_JBBMXF010000012.1, on the reverse strand, counting down.
GTAGTTTACGGAGTGAAAAAAAGAGCCTGAAAAAACAGGGAGGTAAAATGTAAAAAGCAGCGCTGATGCGCTGCTTTTCCTGGGATAAATCGATTAACGTTTCGCTAAATAATTTATCAACAGTAATTAGAACTGATAAGTCAGGCCAACACCAAGTACGTTGCGAGCGTTTGAGTCTCCGCCTTTGTTCTTGTCCAGCAAGTTGATTTTGTAAACAACATAGGTAGAGAAGTTTTTGTTAAAGTAGTAAGAAGTATTTAAAGAAACATATTTAACCAGATCTCTGGTATAGCGTCTCTCACCTTCACCCAGATCTTTACCTTTAGACTGAACATAAGCTACAGCTGGTTTCAGGCCCAAGTCAGAGAACAAGTATTGCGCAACTAACTCAATATTCTGAGTTTTGTTTGCAGTATAAGTGCCTTTCCCTATGGATTGACCAACAGGAACAGTGAAGTTAGTCATATTACGGGTTTCGCCGTACAATGCAGCCAAGTATACGTTGTTAGCATCGTATTTAGCACCGACGTTCCATGCTTCAGCACGTTCACCCTTAGCAGCGCCATCATTTTGCTGATTATTTGCACGAGCCGAATTCGCGTAAGTACCACCAACAGTGATACCATAACCTACGTCGTAGGTAGTGGCGAAACCATAGCCATCACCGTTTGCATTAGCATAAGGGCGATTATTCTTAGTACGATCACTATTTTGACCTTGGTATTGCAGGGCAAAGTTCAAGCCATCAACCAGGCCGAAGAAGTCGCTATTACGGTAGGTCAACAGGCCAGTAGCACGAGCAGTCATGTAGTTGTCATTCTGAGCCATGGAATCAGCACCGAAAATTGGCAGCACGTCAGTCCATACGTTGATATCGTAGTTTATGCCGTAGTTACGGCCATAATCCAGTGAACCGTAGTTAGCGAATTTCAAACCAGCGAAAGCCAAACGGGTTTTGGTTGTTTCGTCTTTACCTTCTGCGCGATTAGATTGGATGTTGTATTCCCAACGACCGAAACCAGTCAGTTGATCAGAGATTTGGGTTTCACCTTTAATGCCGAGACGTACGTAGGAATCATCGCCGTCTTCACCGCTTTTTTTGTCTGCGATCTGATGACGAACGTCCACTTTACCGTACAAATCCAGTTTATTGCCATCTTTGTTAAAGATTTCAGCTGCGTTTGCTGTACCAGCAACCAGCAAAGCTGGGATTACCACTGCAAGAATATTGCGTTTCATTATTATTACCCTCATTGGTGTTATCTAGACACCTGCCACTGCCAGAAATAGAACACTAAAAAATTTTGGAACTATTTGCGGGTATCGAGTGTCTTATTAGTCGGCGATCAGTGTTCCATTGGTAATGAATTTTATCTACCCTCAAAGTGCTACAAAAGTACAGAATCAGTAATAAAATGAAAATAGATGTTTCAAAATGTAAATATCAGGGAACTTTTTTCGGGTGCTTTTCGACATGAACAAAAAAAGCCAACTTTCGCTGGCTTTTTAAAGGATTGGTTTTTAGCTTATTTATTAATCGTATTCGTTAGAAACTTGCGTTTCTTGGTGTCCGTGGGAACGGGATAACATCACGAACGTTGGAAACGCCAGTAACATAAGCGACCAGACGTTCGAAGCCCAAACCGAAACCAGCATGAGGAACGGTGCCATAACGGCGCAGATCACGATACCACCAATAATCTTCTTTATTCAGTCCCATCTCTTCCATACGCTGATCCAACCTATCCAGACGCTCTTCACGCTGGGAACCACCAATGATTTCACCGATGCCTGGAGCCAACACATCCATCGCTGCAACAGTTTTACCATCATCATTCATGCGCATATAGAAGGCTTTAATGTCTTTTGGATAGTTTTTCATGATCACTGGCGCGTTGAAATGTTTTTCTGCCAGATAGCGTTCATGCTCTGATGCCAAATCCACACCCCAGAAAACAGGGTTTTCAAATTGCTGACCACAATTTTCCAGAATTTCTATCGCGTCGGTGTAGTCCAACTGAACGAAATCTGAATCAACAAATTTTTTCAGACGGGTGATAACTTCGCTGTCAACTCGTTCTGCAAAGAAAGCCAGATCATCAGCACGCTCTTCTAATGCGGCCTTGAAAACATATTTCAGCATGTCTTCAGAGAGCTTGGCAATATCATTCAGATCAGCAAAAGCCACTTCTGGTTCAACCATCCAAAACTCTGCCAAGTGACGGCTAGTATTGGAGTTTTCTGCACGAAAAGTGGGTCCGAAGGTATAGATTTTGCTCAATGCACAAGCATAAGCTTCACCGTTTAACTGACCGGATACAGTAAGGAAAGCTTCACGGCCGAAGAAATCTTGGCTGAAATCCACTTCGCCTTTATCCGTGCGTGGCAAGTTTTGCAAATCCAAAGTAGAAACGCGGAACATTTCGCCAGCGCCTTCTGTATCTGATGCGGTGATAAGCGGCGAGGATACCCAGAAGAAGCCTTTTTCATGGAAGAAACGATGTAGGGCTTGGGCTAGTGTATGGCGAACACGAGCCACTGCGCCGATCAAATTGGTGCGTGGGCGAAGATGAGCTACTTCACGCAGGTATTCAATACTGTGGCGTTTAGCCGCCATTGGGTAAGTATCTGGATCATCAACCATGCCAACAACAACAACTTTAGTGGCCTGCAATTCAAAATCCTGACCTTTACCTTGCGATTCCACCACTGTACCGGTGATTTCGACAGAACAACCCGTGGTTAAATGTAATATTTCATCCTGATAATTAGGTAAATTATTATTAACGACGGCCTGTAATGGATTAAAGCAGGAACCGTCATAGACGGCGAGGAATGAGATACCAGCTTTAGAATCTCTCCTTGTACGTATCCAACCGCGAACGGTGACTTCGTTGTCAACCGGAACCCGGCCTTGCAGTACATTGACTACAGGCGCTACGCTCATAAATTTCTCTCTTTTATATAGTGAATTAATAACTAGATAGATTTACCAAATACTCCCTTAATTAGGGAGCTGATTGTTCTATCTTACTTGTCATCTCTCAGGAAACAAGAGGAAATTTCGGGTCTTAATGAGGAAACAGAGGGAAAAGTTGCTGTAACCAGCATAAAGCTGGTTACGCAAAAGATAATTAGCCAGTTATGCCGTTTTTTCTATACCACCTTCTCTATATAGGGAAGGTCAAACGCCCGACGTAACCTATTGACAAATTCATCATCTTCACAAATGGTTTTTCCGGGGCTATCAGAAAGTTTTGCTACGGGTTTACCATTACATTCCACCAATTTGATCACAATATTCAGTGGCTTTATACCCGGAATATTACAGGTTAGTCGTGTGCCAATACCGAAAACGACATTAATTCTCTTATGGAAGTGATGATACAGTGTTAATGCTTTTTGCAGATCTAAGCTGTCGGAAAACACTAATGTTTTCGTCATGGGATCAATATCGAGTGATTGATAGTGAGCTATGGCTTTTTCACCCCATTCAATAGGATCACCTGAGTCATGACGCAAGCCTTGGTAAGCCGTTGCCAACGATTTATCGAAATCTCGCAGAAAAGCGTCCATGGTAATACAGTCAGTCAGGGCGATGCCCAATTGATTTGGATACTCGTTCAGCCAGGTTTGCAGTGCTGCTCTCTGGCTATTGGCAAGTTCTGGACTAATTTGCTGGTGAGCCTGGAACCATTCATGGGCTTGTGTACCGAGAGGCGAAAGATTAAGCTGTTCTGCCAGTTGATAATTACTACTTCCAATCAAATAAGGGAAGTTATTTTTTAGCTCATTGATAATGGCATATTGCACTGCGTATGAAAAACGACGGCGAGTACCAAAATCCATTAATTTAAAACCAGATAGATCGATATTTTTTTCTGCAGCGTCTTTGTAAAACAGCTCAATCAATTTTCTCAGCTGAATAACGGCATCTTCAGGTGTTATTTCAGGTGAGCGATGACGATGGACCAATTCGCTGATCAGGGCAAGCAGGGGGACTTCCCACAAGATCACTTCGTGCCATAAACCGGAAATGCGGATAGTTAATTGCCCTTCATGGGTAACAGAAACGTCGACTTGTTTAGGATTAAAACGAAATGTTTTGCACCAGTTCAGGTAATCCTCTTTAAAGAACGGGAGACGAGAAAGATAATCGACTTCGCGTTCTGTTAATGCTAAGTCTGCCATCATATCAATTTGATGGCGTAATGGCTCGGCGTATTCTCCGAGTAGTTCATCACCACGACAACGAAATTCTGCAACAACAGGAATATTGTTGTAATGGTGGTACACTGCTTGCTGCATGTGAAACTTATAGGCATCTGTATCAAGCAGTGATTTGATAATCGGGGTAGCGTCTAAAGTCATGGCGCGTCAGGCATCCTCGCGGAGCATATTCGTGTCAGCTAAATCGATAAAGTCGGGAGAGTATACCGTGATTATTGGGTTATTGAAGCCATATAACTGCATATATTTTCCCGAATCTAAAGATTAAGGTTAATCCATTTATAGATAATATCATGTTAAATGAGATATGAGATGACAATTAGCACGAAAGTACTAATATGCTAATCACATCATTTATACCTTTATTTAATAAGTTATTAACATACAAAAAAGAAACTTATTGATTGAAAGGAAGATTTCTCTATGTCAGCGTTTATGTTTTTAAAAGTAATGGAAAAGGTTCCCTATGACACAACAGCGACTCGTTAAACACCGTTTGGATTATAAAGCACCAGATTACACAATTACTAATATTGATCTTGATTTTGATCTGGATGCTGAAAAAACAACGGTGACGGCAATCAGTCAGGTAAAACGTCAAGTCAATGATATTACCCCACTGGTTTTGGATGGCGAAAATCTCACGTTAAAAGGTATCTATATCGATGATCAAGAGTGGGAGCATTATCAGGAACAGGATGGAAAGTTGCGGATTGAACAACTTCCAGCCCAGTTTACACTGAAAATTGTGAATGAAATTAATCCAGTAGCTAATACAGCCCTTGAGGGACTATACGTATCTGGTGATGCCTTGTGCACCCAGTGTGAGGCAGAGGGATTCCGTCACATCACGTATTATTTGGATCGCCCAGATGTTCTGGCTTGTTTTACTACTCGCATTACTGCGGATAAATCCAAATACCCATTCCTGCTTTCCAATGGTAACCGTATTGAACAAGGGGAGCTGGAAGATGGGCGTCATTGGGTAAAATGGCAGGATCCGTTCCCAAAACCTGCTTACTTGTTCGCATTGGTTGCGGGGGATTTTGATGTCTTGCGTGACACGTTTGTGACCCGCAGTGGCCGTGAGGTAGCACTGGAGCTGTTTGTTGATCGGGGCAACTTGGATCGTGCTGATTGGGCCATGACATCGTTGAAAAACTCAATGAAATGGGATGAAACCCGCTTTGGTTTGGAGTATGACCTTGATATCTACATGATTGTCGCCGTTGATTTTTTCAATATGGGAGCGATGGAGAACAAGGGATTAAACATCTTCAATTCCAAATATGTTCTGGCAAAAACGGAAACGGCGACTGACGAAGACTATCTTGCTATTGAAGCCGTGATCGGACATGAATATTTCCATAACTGGACCGGAAACCGTATTACATGTCGTGACTGGTTCCAGTTAAGCCTGAAAGAAGGGCTGACAGTATTCCGTGATCAGGAATTCAGTTCGGATCTGGGTTCACGTTCAGTTAACCGTATCAAGAATGTGCGAGTTATGCGTTCTGCACAATTTGCCGAAGATGCTGGCCCTATGGCTCACCCTATCCGTCCTGATCAGGTGATGGAAATGAATAACTTCTATACGTTGACCGTCTATGAAAAAGGCGCAGAAGTGATTCGGATGATCCACACCTTATTGGGGGAAGAACAATTTCAGGCGGGTATGCAGCTTTATATCCATCGCCATGATGGTAGCGCGGCTACCTGTGATGATTTTGTGCAGGCGATGGAAGACGCGTCAAATGTCGATTTAACCCTCTTTCGCCGTTGGTATAGCCAATCCGGGACACCTGTGCTGACTGTCCGCGACGAATATGATGCAGAAACGCAACAATATATTTTGCATGTCAGTCAAATGACATCACCAACAGCAGATCAGAAAGAGAAACAACCGCTGCACATTCCTCTGGATATTGAACTTTATGATGAACAGGGAAGGGTTATCCCGCTGCGTCGTCATGGTCAGCCTGTGCATCATGTTTTGAATGTTATTAATGCAGAGCAATCATTTGTTTTCGATAACGTTCCATCACGGCCTGTCCCTTCTTTATTGCGTGAGTTTTCTGCACCAGTGAAATTGGATTATCCATACAGTGATGAGCAACTTTCATTTTTAATGAAACATGCGCGTAATGAGTTCTCCCGTTGGAATGCAGCGCAGGCACTGTTAACCAACTATGTGAGGCTGAATGTTGTCCGTCACCAAAAATCCCTGCCACTGGAATTGCCAATGCATGTCATTGATGCTTTCCGTGCTGTATTGTTGGATAAAGATATCGATCCGGCTCTGGCTGCATTGATCCTGACCTTGCCGTCTGAAAATGAAGTGGCAGAATTGTTTACGGTGGTAGATCCTAAAGCTATCCATGATGTCATTCGTGCTATGACAAAAGCACTGGCCAATGAAATGGCAGATGAATTCTCTGCGGTTTATCACAGCCTCCAGACAGGCGTATACCGTGTAGAGCATAGGGATATTGCAAAACGTGATTTGCGTAATACCTGCCTCTACTATCTGGCCTTTATTGATACCAAAGAGTTGGCCGATAAATTAGTGGCGGCACAATATTATCACGCTGATAACATGACTGACAGCATCGCGGCCTTATCTGCGGCTGTATTTGCTGAATTGCCTTGCAGTTATCAATTACTGGATGAATTTGATAATCAATGGCATCAGAATGGTTTGGTCATGGATAAATGGTTCAGGCTGCAAGCCACCAATCCAGCCTTCGATGTACTTGAGAAAGTGCGTGGTTTGATGCAACATCGTTCTTTCAGCTTGAGCAACCCAAACCGTGTTTATTCACTGTTGAGAATATTCTTTAGCAGAAATGCCGTGGCCTTCCATGCTGAAGATGGGAGTGGTTATCAATTCCTGGTGGAAGTGCTAACCGAGCTGAATAACCTAAATCCGCAAGTAGCATCACATTTGATTGATCCATTGATCCGTTTGAAACGTTACGATGAAAAACGTCAGGCCTTGATGCGTGCGGCATTGGAACAGTTGAAAGGAATAGAGAACTTATCTGGTGACCTGTTCGAAAAGATTACCAAGGCACTTGAGAGTTAATATACGCATTAAACTTCAAGTTACAATTTACAACACGATATGAAACCTGGTTTCTCCCCGCCTCGCGGGGAGAAATCAAACGCATCTTGAAGTTAGATTGGTATATGTAACATATTCTTTGGTTATTGCCGGAGATGAGATCGCACACAAACCCTGTTGTTGTTTTAAACGGGGTTTGTTTTTACCTGCTTATATAGAGAGGACTTTTTTGTTTACTCATATAATGTTAAATTAACGCCCTCTTCCTGCCACAACAACGCAGCAATTAATATGTATGGGATTGCGTATAACTCAAGATGTATAACTGACAATTCTCACGTAAAGACAATCATAAAGAACAATAGGTTAATTTAAATGTATTATTCTCTAGTACGGAAAGCGTTGTTCCAGCTTGATCCTGAACAGGCACATGAGCTGACTTTCCGCCAACTCAAACGTGTAGCCGGTACTCCTTTCGAATTTTTTATCCGTCAATCAGTTGCCACTAAGCCTGTTACCTGCATGGGGTTGTCCTTCAAAAATCCACTGGGCTTAGCTGCTGGTCTTGATAAAAACGGTGATTGTATTGATGCGTTTGGAGTAATGGGGTTTGGGTTTGTTGAAGTTGGTACAGTAACACCGCGCCCGCAAGCTGGAAATGATAAGCCGAGATTATTCCGGGTGATTGAAGCGGAAGGGATCATCAACCGGATGGGGTTCAACAATCTTGGGGTGGATAATCTGGTTGAGAATGTTAAGCGTGCAAAATATGACGGGATTATCGGGATCAATATCGGCAAAAATAAAGATACTCCGGTTGAAAATGGAAAAGATGATTATTTAATTTGCATGGATAAAGTTTATCCTCATGCAGGTTATATCACTATCAATATTTCTTCTCCTAATACGCCAGGCTTGAGGACATTACAGTATGGAGAAGCTCTGGATGATCTTTTGTCTGCGATTAAAAATAAGCAAAGCGAACTTCAGCAAAAGTACCAGAAATATGTTCCTGTTGCTGTTAAAATCTCTCCCGATCTTTCAGAAGAAGAATTAATAAAAATTGCTGATAGTTTAATGCGTCATCATATTGATGGAGTTATTGCAACAAATACCACATTGGATAGAAAGATTATCGAAGGTTTGAATCACTACCAACAGGCGGGGGGATTGAGTGGGCGTCCTGTGCAATTGCGTAGCACAGAGATTATCCGTCGCCTTTCGCAAGAATTAAAAGGTGAAATACCGATTATTGGTGTAGGAGGAATTGATTCGCTTGTTGCAGCCAGGGAGAAAATAGAAGCAGGGGCTTCATTAATTCAGATATATTCCGGCTTTATCTATAAAGGACCAAAACTCATCAAAGATATTGTTAATCATATCTAAATATTTGCTGCAATTTGGGGGCAGGGGTTTATTTCTGTCCTCAACTCGTCTATATTTTGTCTTGTAGATTAAATTTTATCATTTATTTTTTACTTCTTATTTCGCTGACAATGCTTATTTTAACCAAAAAAGCTATTTTGAGCATAAAAAGGTAATCAATGAAAATTAGACCTGATGATCAGTGGCGCTGGTATTTTGATCATGAGCATAGTCGTGTCATGCTCGATCTCGCTAATGGCATGGTTTTTCGTTCTCGTTTCCCTGCCAAAATGTTGACTGATTACGCCGTTACAATGGAAGAAATGTCATTCTCAGTCGATGATGCCGCACTTTTTTACACTTTTGAAGAACATTCACGTCGTATCAACATGGCTCCTGCGTTCAGCGCTGAATTAGCTCTAAACGGGGTGGTTGCGTTACGTTTTATGAAACCGCAAATGCCTAAGAGCTGGTATTTCTCCCATTTTTCTTTGATAGAGAAACCAGAACACGGTGAAATTATTCAGCTTAAATTACAGGATAGCGGTACTGAAGCACTGTTTATGGTTGCAGAAGTGGGTGACAATGCCAGCTTGTGTTTATTGGCACAGCAAAAGCTAGAGATGCACAATCGTGTCATGAATTTTTGTGATCCCATTAAGGTTATGAATGATCGCATCATGCCTTATATCGAGCCAACTCAGTCATCGATATATCATAGGGCAATTTAGTGTCATCAGGCTGCTGCGTTCAGATATATTTATAGTATCAATCCGTTGATTTTGCTTTTCTCTATTTATCTGTGAAGTCACGGTTATCCACATCTTATTTCACATAAGCTATTCTATTGTTCTAAAAATAATTTATTTTCAACACATTAGGTCAATACTAAAAACCAATTTTTCCTTCAATGGGATTCGTTGTTTTGCCCACGGAAATTTATGCCAGACTAACCAAAAATTGGCTATAACCAGCATAGCAAGGATATTGACTCGGAAAGGCAGAGTAGTCACAAAAATAATGCATGTAAAGCTGCTTAGGATATCCTTATGCAGGTATTATCGAATAACATGTAACAATCCTATTTTTTTATAGTTATCAGTAGATAATATTTAAATTGATAAACACGTGCAGGGATATACCAATCTAACTTCAAGATGCATGTGATTTCTCCCCGCGAAGCGGGGAAAAATCAGGTTTCATATCGTGTTGTAAATTGCAACTTGAAGTTTAATGCGTATAGAATTAATTTCTGTTCCTGCTTTATTTTTTTAGTAAACTAAAAAGAGGGTGGCCAAAATGAGGTAGGAAGAGTTTTTGAAAAATAAAAAGTGTTAATTTTTAAAGTGTTATACAAAAGATCACGAAAGAAAATCCCAATATAGCCAGGGTATGGACAGAAGAAGGTGCACGTGATGCTGTAGATCAGTATAAAAAATTTAGGTTTTTTATCTATAAATATAACGGAAAAGAAATAGCGCTTATTCCCTCTGTTGAAATAGATGAAATATGGCATCATCATATTTTAGATACTATAAATTATAAAAAAGACTGTGAAGATATTTATGGTTATTTTATTCATTATTCTCTATCCTCTGGGGCAGGTGTTCCGGCAGAGGGGCTATTAGAAACATTTGATGAGCGTTTTATGAAAACTCAACAACTTTATTTTGAAGAGTTTGGTGAATATATGTATGAGGTGGATTTTTTAAAATAAATTTAATTTCAATAACGATTGTTAATGTGTTATTCAAACATGATGGATAATTTGAATCAAGTGTATTTATTTACTAAAAATGCAGGGGAATATTCTCATTGTCCTCATATTTTGGATAAATTCATACCAAAATAGTTTTCACTCGTTACCAGCAGGTTAAAATAAGTGTTATACCAATCTAACTTCAAGATGCGTGTAATATCTCCCCGCGAAGCGGGAAGATATAAATAATCACATTGATTTACAAGCTGCAACTTGAGGTTGGATTGGTATACATCATTAATGTTTATCTTAGTTCAATGACTAAATTATTTTGAGGAATACAGCTACATGCCAGAATTTTTCCACTATCCTTAATGGATGTCGATTTTAGTGGCAATACGTCCCCTTTAACCAAAGATATCTTACAGGAGCCACAAATTCCGGCACGACATGAATAGGGAATTTGAATACCTTGATCTTCGAGTTGTTCTAAAATAATTTGCTGATTATTGCCAATAAAACGTTGTCCATTGAATTCAATAGTAACGGACTGTTGAACAGTTTCCTTTATAGGTAAATGGGTTGCTTGTTCACCACTGCTATATTCGCGTGGCGTTCTCTTTTCCAAAATGGTAACACGATCCCCAACTCGAATAACGCCGCTGTCACGGGCAATGGCATTCTGTCCAAAATCAACCGCACCATTTTCTTTGGCTGTTCTGAAAGATTGCAGGGTAGCCAGTGGCTCACTTTGCGGATTTTTGCGGCCTTTCTCTGGACTGACTGTTGTCAAGATACAGCGACTGCACGGTTTTGGTAGATCAAAAACAATATCGCCGATTTGGATAGTTTGCCAGCTATCCTCTTCAAAAGGAGCGGCACCCGTGACAATGATATTGGCCCGGAATTGCTCTATTTTAATACTGGCAGGACAGCGTTGTTGCAAAGCATGAAAAGAGGCTTCATTGATAATTAAATAGGGAAAACCATCTGCGAATGATAAAGAAATATCAGGGAATTTTTTAACTCGTCGTGTTAGTTCTTCACTGAGCCAGCGTAGTTGCACAGGTTTATCAAAGAAGCCACTGAGCCAACGATTCACCATATCGGGAGCGACTAACGCGGTAAAATGATTTCTCCAAACTTCAGTGGGGAGGCGCTCTTCTTTAAAATCATCGTAAAGTACAGTGATGCTTTCTCCATTTGGAGCCTGCAAATACAAACCGTTATGGAGCATAGTTGGAGTAAATAGCAGCATCTGCGGATATTGGCGGGCAGTAATAAAGGTGCCGTCTGTTGTGGTGATCATAAAATTTCGATCAAACATCAGGCCACTTTCCTGAACGAGAGAATGAGAAAGTTGTAATCCACGCATGGACTTGACTGGGTAAGTATAGAGACGCGATAGAGTTAACATCCATTATCTCCCAAATATTTTTATCTTTACCAAAGCATTTTTAGCTTTATTGTGTCAGCAACTTTAGGACATGTCGAAGGTATTGGCTATAATGTGCCACAATTTTTTTGGTGGTGAACTTTTGTGATGATTAATAAGATGAACTCTCTCTTTGCCAGCACGGCACGTGGACTGGAAGAACTATTAAAGAACGAACTGGAAATTCTGGGAGCGCAATCCTGTAAGATTGCCCAAGGTGGGGTTCATTTTCAGGGCGATGATCGGGTGATGTATAAAAGTTTGCTGTGGAGCAGACTGGCATCCCGTATCATGATGCCGCTTAACGAATTTAAAGTTTATAGTGACTTGGATCTGTATCTGGGTGTCCAGTCCATTGACTGGAGCGAGATTTTCTCAGTTGATAGTACGTTCTCTGTGCATTTCAGCGGCACGAATGAGGAGATCAGAAATACACAATATGGCGCATTGAAAGTGAAAGACGCTATTGTCGATAGTTTTATGCGCAAAATCAAACAACGTCCTGATGTTGCTAAACAACAACCTGATGTCCGTATCCATGTTTTCCTGAATAAAGAGAAAGCCATCGTATCACTCGATTTGAGTGGAGATAGCCTGCATATCCGTGGCTACCGTGATCTGGCTGGACAAGCACCACTGAAAGAGAACCTTGCCGCCGCGATTATTTTACGTTCTGGCTGGCAGGCAGGAACGCCAATGGTTGATCCCATGTGTGGTTCGGGAACGTTGCTAATCGAAGCGTCTATGATGGCGGCAGATTGCGCTCCTGGCTTGTATCGTCAGCATTGGGGGTTCACATCATGGTTACAATTCAATGAAACAATCTGGCGTGAAGTCACTACAGAGGCACAGATCCGTTTCCGTAAGGGGTTACAGGAAACGACTTCCCGTTTTTTTGGAACGGATATTGATCGCCGAGTCATGGATATGGCACGTTCAAATGCACGTAGGGCAGGGGTATCCCAATTGATCCAGTTCCAACAAGGAGATGCCAGCAAACTGGAAAATCCTTTGCCGGAAGGGCCAGAGGGAACAATATTAAGCAACCCGCCTTATGGAGAACGTCTTGAAAGTGAACCTGCACTGATCGCGCTGCACAGTGTATTTGGTCGCGTGATGAAAGCTCGCTTCCCTGGCTGGCGTTTATCACTGTTCAGTGCTTCGCCGGAATTGTTGGGTTGTTTACAATTACGCGCAGAGCGTGAATTTAAAGCTAAAAATGGTCCTTTGGATTGTATCCAAAAGAATTATGTCATCCAGAAAAGTGAACAGCCAGCGGATAGACCTCAGTCATTGGATATCGGTATCGCAGAGGATTATGCTAACCGTTTGCGTAAAAATGAGAAAAAAATCAGCAAATGGGCCAAGCAGCAAGGTATTGATTGCTACCGTTTATATGATGCAGATTTACCTGAATACAATGTTGCTGTTGATCGCTATGCCGATAAAATCGTTGTGCAAGAATATGCCCCACCGAAATCTGTGGATGCCAATAAAGCCCGTCAACGTCTGTTTGATGTGATCAGTGCAACAATGAATGTGCTCAGCTTATCATCCAACCAATTGATCTTGAAAACTCGCCAACGTCAGAAAGGCAAAAGCCAGTATGAAAAAATGGCTGAGAAGCAAGAATTCCTTTTGGTTAACGAATATGGTGCAAAATTCTGGGTTAACCTGACCGATTATCTGGATACAGGATTATTCCTTGATCACCGTATTGCCCGCAAAAAATTGGGTGAAATGAGCCGAGGCAAGGATTTTCTTAACTTATTTGCCTACACCGGTTCAGCAACAGTTCATGCAGGATTGGGGGGGGCGCGTTCGACAACCACGGTAGATATGTCCCGCACTTATCTTGAATGGGCAGAGAAAAATTTACAGGCGAATGGCTTAACGGGACGTCAGCATCGTTTGATTCAGGCAGATTGCCTGGGATGGTTAGCGCAGACTCGTGAACAATTCGATGTTATCTTTATTGATCCGCCAACATTCTCTAACTCCAAGCGAATGGAAAATACTTTTGACGTTCAGCGTGATCACATCGAATTAATGAAACAATTAAAACGTCTGTTACGTCCGGGTGGAACCTTAATGTTCTCCAACAATAAACGGGGTTTTAAAATGGATTTTGCTGAATTAAATAAGTTAGGTCTGGTTGCAAACGAAATAACAGAAAAAACGTTATCTCAGGATTTTGCCCGTAACCGTCAGATCCATAACTGCTGGTTGCTGCATCACGCTGGCGAGGAAAAATAACATTATGTCATTGATTAGTTTATCCGGTGCTTGCTTATCATTCAGTGATGCACCGCTGTTGGATAATGCTGAACTGCATATCGAAGAAAACGAAAGAGTCTGTTTGGTTGGGCGCAATGGTGCGGGAAAATCCACATTGTTGCGTGTATTGGCAAAAGAACAACCACTGGATGATGGCTTGGTTATTTATGAACAAGATCTGATTGTTGCGCGCTTACAGCAAGATCCTCCCCGTGACGTAGAAGGTACGGTGTTTGATTTTGTTGCGGAAGGGGTAAAAGAGCAGGCTGAATATATCAAAGTGTTCCACCATGTTTCGCGTTTGGTAGAAACCGATCCTAGCGAGAAAAATCTCAACCATTTGGCAGAGTTACAGGAAGTGCTGGATATCCGTGGCTTATGGTCATTGGATAGCCGGATTAGTGATGTATTAAAACAACTCTCCTTGCCAGCAGAAGCGAAACTCTCTTCATTGTCTGGTGGTTGGCTGCGTAAGGCAGCACTGGGCAGGGCGCTGGTTTGTTCTCCAAAAGTGTTGTTTCTTGATGAACCAACTAACCATCTTGATATTGATACTATCGAATGGTTGGAGAATTTCCTGAAAGACTTCAACGGTAGTCTTGTGTTCATTTCTCATGACCGTTCATTCATTCGCAATATGGCGACACGTATTGTTGATCTGGATCGCGGAAAGCTGACTTCATGGCCGGGAAATTACGACAAATATCTTGAAGGAAAAGAAGAAGCGCTGCGGGTTGAAGAGTTGCAAAATGCCGAATTTGACAAAAAACTGGCGCAGGAAGAAGTTTGGATCCGCCAGGGGATTAAAGCACGGCGTACCCGTAATGAAGGCCGGGTAAGGGCATTGAAAGCATTACGTGTGGAACGTGCTGAACGCCGCAATGTTATGGGAACAGCGAAAATGCAGGTCGAAGAAGCGACACGTTCCGGTAAGATTGTATTTGAAATGGAAAATGTGAATTACCAGATTGGTGATAAAACATTGGTCAAAAATTTTTCGGCTCAAGTTCAACGTGGCGACAAAATTGCGTTAGTGGGACCAAATGGCTGCGGTAAGACAACATTATTAAAATTAATGTTGGGCGATCTGTCAGCAGACAGTGGCCGCATTCATTGTGGTACAAAACTTGAAGTGGCTTACTTTGATCAGCACCGTGCCGCACTGGATCCTGATAAGACGGTTATGGATAACCTCGCTGAAGGTAAGCAGGAAGTGATGGTCAATGGACGTTCCCGTCATGTATTGGGTTATTTGCAGGATTTCCTTTTCCATCCTAAACGGGCGATGACCCCTGTACGCGCGTTGTCTGGTGGTGAGCGCAATCGCCTGTTGCTGGCTCGTCTATTCTTGAAACCAAGCAACTTGCTTATTCTTGATGAACCGACCAATGACCTTGATGTTGAAACATTGGAGTTACTTGAAGAACTCGTTGATAGCTATACTGGAACGGTGATTTTGGTCAGCCATGATCGTCAATTTGTTGATAATTCAGTCACTGAATGTTGGATTTTTGAAGGCGATGGTGACATCAACAATTATGCAGGGGGATATTACGATGCCCAGCAGCAACGGGGACAAACTGTTTCCTTGCGTCAAGTTTCAGAAAAAAAGGTTAGTGTTGAAAATAAGTCGGTAAAGTCCAAAGAACCACTTAAACGGTCAAATAATAAGATAAGTTACCATTTACTGCGTGAATTAGAACAACTACCATTATTATTAGAGAAATTAGAAGAAGAGATAAATAAATTGCAATCTCAGGTCAGTGACCCTGAATTCTTCAATCAATCACATGAAATTACGCAAAATGTTTTGAATGAACTGGCAAATAAAGAACAAGAATTGGAAAAAACTTTTGATCGCTGGCAGGAATTGGAAATAATGAAAAATGGATGATAACTGTCGCATAAAAGAAACTTGTGGTTTTTGCTAAAGGAGAAACACGTTGTGTTCCAATAAACACCAGCATGACAAGCTGGTTCTTTGTCCTCAGTGTGACATGCTGGTGGCTGTGCCTGATTTGGAACAAGGGAAAAAGGCGGTTTGTCCACGATGTAATACGGTACTGACAGCAAAGTGGAAAGAACCGCGTAATCAACCAACAGGCTATGCATTAAGCGCATTAATCATGCTTTTTCTCGCTTGCCTGTTTCCTTTTGTTAGCATGAGTGTTGCGGGAATTGTGAGTGAAATAAAGTTGACTCAGATCCCCAAGGTGATGTTCAACGAAGATTATTCCAGCATGGCTGCGCTTTTCTTGATCTTCGTTCAGCTTGTGCCGACATTTTGTATGGTTGCCATCATCCTTTTATGTCAGAACGTCAAAATGGCGCGCCGCTTGAAAATAGAGTTGGCGCGTATTTTGTTTAAGATGAAAACATGGTGTATGGCAGAAATTTTCCTTGCGGGCGTGTTGGTCAGCTTTGTTAAGCTTATGGCACATGGGGAAATTAGCATCGGCCTGAGTTTTTTCCCTTACTGCTTGTTTTGCTTGTTTCAGGTCAGAGCGTTTCAGTGTCTTGACAGGCACTGGTTTTGGAATGAAATTGCTCCGGCACCTAAAGTTTGCCATACCTTGCAGGCAGGAAAACCTGGCTTGGTGCAAGGTGTCAGGCTTTGCCAGAGTTGTACCGCAATCTTGCCCGCCCAACAATCTCGGTGCCCCCGTTGCCATACAAAGGGAGATGCCCGTCGTCGTAATAGCCTTCAGTGCACAATGGCACTGCTAATAACATCAGCCATACTTTATATTCCAGCGAATGTTTTGCCTATCATGGTGACCCAAGCACTAGGACAGCAAATTAATTCCACCATACTGGAAGGTATTATTTTGCTTTGGGGCTCTGGCTCGTATCCGGTTGCGATGGTCATTTTTATTGCCAGTATCATGATACCTTTATTGAAAATGCTGGCTATTGGTTGGCTATGCTGGGATGCAAAAAGTCAAACGAACGATGATTCTGAAAAAATGAATTTTATTTATGAAATGGTGGAATTTGTTGGCCGTTGGTCAATGATTGATGTATTCGTGATTGCTGTCCTATCTGCGCTGGTTCGCATGGGACAACTGATGAGTATTTATCCTGCCTTGGGAGCGGTGCTGTTTGCTCTGGTTGTTGTTTTGACTATGTTTGCATCAATCATGTTCGATCCGCGTTTAACTTGGGATAAAGCCAATCGTAAATTTGAGCGACATAAAAATGAGGAGTTGTAAGGTGACGGATAAAGAAGAAGATCTGACTCAAGCCAGAATTCGTAAAATAAAGAGTTGGTCACCTGTATGGATCGTACCAATTATCACTGTGCTGATTGGAGCTTGGATACTGTTTTATCATTTTAGCCATCAGGGGCCAGAAGTCACACTAATTACTTCTAATGCCGAAGGTATTGAGGCCGGTAAAACTAAAATTAAAAGCCGCAGCGTTGACGTTGGTGTTGTTGAAAGTGTGTCTTTGAGTGAAAACTTGGGGCAAGTTATCATTAAAGCCCGCCTAAATGATGGAATGAATCGCTTGTTACGTACGGACTCTGCCTTCTGGGTTGTGAAACCCCAGATCGGCCGTGAAGGTGTTTCTGGTTTGAGTACATTGCTGTCTGGTGTTTTTATCGAATTACAACCCGGCACACAAGGTGAAGAAGAAACCCTTTTTTCATTGCTTGATGCTCCCCCGCTTGCTTCCCCTGATGCAAAAGGTATTCGTCTGATTCTGACCAATGAAACAGCAGGGCGATTAACTCCTGGGGATCCCGTGTTATTTAGGGGATATCGAGTGGGTTCTGTTGAGGCTGGCACTTTTGATCCAACATCCCGATTGGTTCGTTACCAAATTTTCGTTAAATCACCTTATGATGCTTTACTGACTACAAATGTCAGATTCTGGAAAGACAGCGGTGTCACATTTGATATGTCATCACAAGGTATACGGGTTGAAATGGCTTCATTATCGACCTTGTTTGGAGGGGGGGTTAGTTTTGATGTACCAAAAGGTTGGGAACTGGGTAATCCAGTACAGGAAAAGGAAATCTTTAAACTCTACGATAGCGAGAAAAGTATCCAAAACGCACTGTATACAGAGCATACAGACTTTTTGCTATTTTTCTCTGATTCTGTACGTGGCTTGCAGCAGGGAGCACCTGTCGAATTCCGTGGTATCCGGGTAGGAACGGTAGCAAGGGTGCCTTTTTATAGTGAAGACATTAAGCAACGTATCGACAATGATTTTCGTATTCCAGTATTGATCCATGTAGAGCCTGGGCGGTTTGTGAAAGAGTTAGGTAATGGATTCAACACAGACAAAGAATTGAAGGAAATTATTGCCAGGGGTTTGAGAGCTACTTTGAAACCAGGCAATTTACTCACAGGTGCATTATTTATTGATCTGGACTTTTTTACTAATGAGAAACCCTGGAAAGGCCCATATGAAACAGCGGGTTATAAGGTTCTGCCTACAGTAAGTAGTGGTTTGGCGCAAATTCAACAAAAATTCACCACAATGTTGGATAAAATCAACAATATGCCGATTGAACCGGTGCTTGTTCAGGCAACACAGACACTTAAAGAAAGCCAGAGGGCAATCCAAACAGCACATAAGACAATGGATGAATTAAATCGCATTCTTGCAAGTAAGGAAGCACAGGAATTGCCTAAAGATATACAAAATACATTATATGAGTTGAACCGCAGTATGCAGGGGATCCAGCCAGGTTCACCCGCTTACAGTAAGCTGATGGATAATATGCAACAGTTGGAGCAGGTATTACGTGAATTGCAGCCTGTTTTGAAAACACTCAATAAAAAGAGTAATGCATTAGTATTTGAAGCAGAAGCGATAAAAGATCCTGAACCTAAAAAGGCGCCTAATTGATGAAAAAATTGATTTCAAGATTGGCATTTTTTATGTCTGTCAGTGTGTTTATTGTTGGAAGTGGGCTTATGTCGGGATGCAGTAGTAGCCAACCACAAAAAACATATTATCAGTTACCGGTTTTGGCTAACTTGATACCTTCGCTGGAAGATAAATTAGGGGCAAAACATGAACGGCAGCTGTGGATAAAAAGGATTAACCTTTCTGACTACCTTGCGGCTCCTGGAATTGTGTACCAGACAGGGGAGGTGAGTTATATCAATGCCTCGAACCATTTATGGGCTAGCCCATTGCAGCAACAGTTACAGCAAATATTGATTTCTGAACTGAGTGCAGCATTTCCACATCGTTTGGTTTCTCAACAGGAATTAGAAAAAGATGTAGATGCGCTGGATATCACAATAACTGCTTTTCACGGGCGCTATGATGGCCAGGTATTGATTGAAGGCTATTGGACATTGTCGAACCCAGACAGGGTAATTAGGCAGCCATTCAACCTTAATTTGAAACAGGAAAAAGATGGCTATTCTGGATTAGTACTGACTTTAGCTAAAGGTTATAGTCAGTTAGCCAAATCTATTGCCAGGCAACTTTCTTTGTAACATTAACCAAGTTATGCATATCTTTGCCTGATATTCATTTCATATAGGGGGATCACCGGAGCCAATCGGATAAAAACGATCATTATTTTATCTTCATAGTAACAAGTGAGGAAGTAAGGCATGAAAAGACAGAAAAGAGACCGTTTAGCAAGAGCACTTTCCAGAGGCTATCATGCAGGCATTTTGGGACGTCCACGGGAATATTGTCCTTATCATTCATTGGATGCTCGTTCGTATTGGTTAGGGGGATGGCGCCAAGCGCAAGAAGATCGTGTGTGAGTTAATCCAAAAGAGAAAAACACCTCCGCTTAGCGGAGGTGTTCAGCATCAAAGACAGAGAGGGTTGCTAATAAAAGTTGATTAAAAGGCACTAGTATCCTTAAACAAACCTACTTTTAAATCAGTCGCAGTATAAATCAGTTTGCCATCTACCAGAACTTCACCATCAGCCAGGCCCATAATTAATTTGCGATTAATGACACGCTTGAGATTAATGCGATATGTCACTTTCTTAGCTGTTGGTAATACCTGACCCGTAAATTTGACTTCCCCAACGCCGAGTGCTCGGCCTTTGCCTTCCCCACCGATCCAGCCCAGGAAGAAACCGACAAGCTGCCACATGGCATCAAGGCCAAGGCAGCCGGGCATGACAGGATCATTGATAAAATGACAATCAAAAAACCACAACTCAGGATTGATATCAAGCTCCGCCTCGATATACCCTTTATCGTAAGTACCGCCGTTTTCTGTCATTTTTATGATGCGATCCATCATCAACATATTGCCAGAAGGCAGCGGTGGCCCATTTTCACCAAACAATTTACCTTGCCCAGAGGCTTGAAGTTCTTCTTTCGTGTAGGACTCTTGTTTTTTAAACATATTTTCAGATAGCCTTATAATCGTGTAAGGCTAGAGAATAGCGTACACTTGTACGCCCAACAACTCCGATCAGATAACAATGGAGTTAATCTAGCCAACGGAGAAACCAAGGAAGTCGAGGTCGTTCTTGAATATTAGCTTGTGTAATGCGTTCACGTATTATAGCTAACAAGTGTTCTTTTTGTGGATCGTAGTAAGGAACACCCGTTAACAATGATACAGCCTCAGAAACATGTTCAACTGCCCAAATATGAAATTGCTTATTCTTTACTGCATCAACAACATCTTGCTTTAGGCACAAGTGTTGAACATTTGTGGTTGGAATAATGACGCCCTGATGGCCAGTTAGCCCTCGGTAGTGACATATACGGAAAAAACTCTCAATTTTTTCATTAACACCACCAATAGGTTGCACGTAGCCAAATTGATCTACAGCACCAGTAACGGCAATTTGCTGATCGATAGGTTGTTGTGACAACGCGCTGATAAGGGCACACAATTCAGCGAGTGAAGCACTGTCCCCATCCACTTCACCGTAGGATTGTTCAAATACAATCGAAGCTGAGAATGGTTGTGGCTGTTCTAATTTCAATTCAGAAATTAGATAAGCCTGCATGATCATCATGCCTTTTGCATGAATATTGCCGCCTAATTCAACCTTACGTTCTACATCGATAAATTCTCCATCCCCTAAATGCGCAACACAACTGATACGGGAAGGTTCACCCATTGGATCAGGATGGCCAGGATATTCGAGCACGGATAGCCCATTGATTTGGCCGATAACTGAGCCTTGCGTATGGATCAATATTTGGCCTTTCAGAATGTCATCTATACTGCGTTCAGCCAAATAGCTATGGCGCCAGGTACGATTATCTTCTGCTTGTTGCAGGGAATGTTTGGTGATCTGCTTTTCCTGCTGATAATGAGTTGCGGCTGCCAATTTTTGCTGTATCCACTGAATATCCAGGGGTAACCGAAATTGATCTTCTATATAGCGGGTAGCAAATTGAATCAACTCAGGCCAAGCATCGGCACTTAATGGTGGCAAGTTTTGTTGCTGAATGATGCCATTAACGTACTGGCACCATATTGTTAGATCATCTTCTGTATGGAAGGGCATATCCAGTTCAAATTCGCCGTACAATGCACTGCTTGTTAGTTCAGGTTCAATGGCCTGTAGTTCTTCAAGGCTGAGCCTGTCACCGACTAAAATCAGACGTAGATCCAACTCCATTGAAGGTATTGGTAGTGGCAGGGAACGATTTTCATCGTGTGACAGCCAGTCAAAACGGTGTTGAATAATCATCTGCTTGAGACGAACCCACATCAATGGCTGAGAGAGCAGGGTACGCAGAGGCAAAATTAAGATACCACCATTGACTTGATGGATAAGGCCTGGTTGTAGTTGAAGTATCCCTTTGTGTGTATAGACATTGCCAAATAACTGTTCTGGCTCAATCCACTCACGGTAAGCAACCCGTTCAGTTGGGGCGAAAATACCTTCCCCTGAAGCGTGCCAGGTAATGGTTTGGTGTTCTATTTGGTAATAACCACCGATAGTTGGATGGCTTTCCGGTAACAAAGAAGAAATAGTATTGGATAGAAGAGACAGATAAACATCACTTTCTTCTGCTTTCAGCAGCATAAAAGGTTGATGTAGGGAGGCCTGACAAAAAAGGGATAACCCACTATGCAGCCTGGGTTGAACCACATCCATTGTAATGGGGGTGAATTCAGCGACAGAATTAAAGAGTGCCTGATAAGGCGCATTGTTTGGCTGTAATGCCTGCCAGTCTAGTTTTATATTCGTCAAAGTGATAGCTACATCATATAGTGAAAAGGGAAACATTTATTATACAAGATTAAGCAATGAACCAACATGCCAGAATTTTGAAAGAAACGATATTTGGGCTAGCGCTTCCATTACTTGTAAACTATGCCGATATTTTGTGTTGTTATGGGCAATCTAAAGAAATAATTGCTATGCTTAATTTTAAGTTACGCTGTCACTGAGAGATGAAATGAAATATCAGCAACTGGAAAATCTGGAGTGTGGCTGGAAATGGGCTTATTTGGCAAAAAAACACCGTGAAGGTGAGCCGATTACTAAATACATTGAAAACAGTGCTGCGCAAAATGCAGTCAATGAATTAATGAATTTAGAAAGCGAGCCAGTCAAGGTACTGAAATGGATTGCTCTGCATATGAATCCGAATTTGTCTAACCGAATGAAGCAAACGATTCGGGCACGGCGTAAACGTCATTTTAATGCTGAACACCAACACTCACGTAAGAAATCCATTGATTTGGATTTTCATGTTTGGCAGAGGCTTTCAGCGCTATCCCGACGTCGTGGCAATACCCTGTCAGAAACAATCATACAGCTATTGGAAGATGCTGAATATCGAGAAAAATATACTCACCAAATGTCGAGTTTGAAACAGGATCTGGAAGCAATATTAGGGAAATAATCCTGCCAATAAATAGGGATAAAGCCCCATTTTAAATGGGGCTTTTGATAAATCGATTAGAATAGTATTACTGAGCCGCTTTTGGCTGAGTCACAACTTCAGTAGTACCTTGAATGTTGATGATTACACGACGATCTGGAGCCAGGCAGTCGATAAGTTTAGAGCGAACTTTAATTTTGTCGCAGGTAGAGCCAGTGACAGGATCTTCTTTACCGCGGCCTTCTGCTTGGATGCTATCTGCTGGGATACCTTTAGAAACCAGATAATCGACTACAGACTGGGCACGTTTCTGAGACAGTGGCAGGTTGTAGTTTTGGCTGCCGATACGGTCAGTGTAACCAACTACCAGAACTTTGCCTTGGGTTGGATCGATTTTAGCCAGTTGGTTATAAAGGTTGTCCAGTTCCTGCTGACCTTCTGTTTTCAGGGTTGATTTGTTGAAATTGAACAGAACATCAGAACGCAGGGTAAAGCTCTTGCTTTCAACGACAGGCGCTGGCGCTGGCACAACTGGAGGTGCTGCTGGGGTAACGACCGGTGCACCTTCATCTTGTCCGAAACGGTAAGAAACCCCTACACTCAGAAGGCCATTATCTGGACGGGCACCAACGGTAGTGGCATCACCGATGTTGTTAACCCATTGGTAGTCCAGACGGGTTGCCAGATTTTTGGTCAATGCGTATTCGACACCAATCGCGGCCAGAGGAGAAACACCTTTGTCGTTGTTTTTCAGCCTGCGTTGATTTTTTTCACCAGTTCCGCCTATTGAGTCGGAATTGTAGGTTGCAGAGGAGTCTGCACGCCATAACATACCACCAAGACGTGTATAAACATCCAGATTGTCCAGCACTGGGTAGCTCAGTTTAGTCGTTAGCTGAACGCCCTGGGCACGGAAAGCTCCATTATCAATGCTGCCTTTATAAGCTATGCGGCCTAACCAATCGTAACCCAGTTCAAAGCCCAAGTATGGGGTTGCTTGATAACCGACATAAGCACCTGCACCTAATTGGTTTTTATGGGCAGCACCGTTGCCAATCCGGTTATCATAACCATTGCCGTAGAAATTTACGTCATGGTATTGAGACCAACCCAGTTTAGCGCCGGTATACCAGGTGTTGTCCTTTGGAGCTGCTTGAGCAGTAGTTGCGAAAGCTGCCACTGCCACTGCTACTGCGATAGCTGTCTTTTTCATTTTACGCCTCGTTATCATCCAAATAGGCAATTGGCTTTAAAAGCCTTATTGTTAGCCACTGGTTAAAATGTTCTGTTAGGCAATCATGCTTTAATCAGAAGATGTGTTCTGAAATATAAGAACGGCAAGCACAACTCCCTAAACTGTGTAAAGTCTACAACGAAGTTAAAAAGTTACAAGTACACTGTGACTCATGACACAAAAAATTTAATTAGCGACTGACAAAACATAAGTATTTTTGACGAATACTTACAATACTTACACTATTAATATATTGATTTTCATTGAAAACAATAATGATTATCAATGAGTAGCTTATTTTTAATAAAAAATATTGAGATTAATCCTAATTTAAGTCAATGATAATAATTAGAGTGAATTTGTAGCCTATTTTTTTGTGCAATAAATGGATGTAATAAATTTTGTGGCCGCATAATAAAACCGAGGGTTATACCCTTTTGGGCAGCTATTTGTAACGTATTTAATTGATATTCTGATAATTCCGGTAACCAACCTAATACAACGCTATAATTGCCGCTTGCCAGCGCTTTTTCCATGGCACTAATTGAAGCAATAGGACGGATTTGGTTTAGTTGGACAACTTTATTTAAGGGAAGCCCGGTATCTATTAACCATTGGCGACTTAACTTCTTATTAGGACTTACCCAAAGTAACCATCGATTTTCCTTTCCAGATTGGTGCAATAAAGGAAGAAGAATGTGATTAATGACTGGCTGGTGTTCATTGTAAACCAGTTCACTGACCATGCCCTTTATCGTGTGTGAGGTGCATTGATGTGATTGTGCAAAAGACACGCTTTTCATGGTCATCCCAACCATTTTTTTGTCTGTTTTATGCTCGTTCACTGTTGTGCTGGCAGCTGCTGTTTTTTTCTCAGTGAGATATTTCCATGCTGATCGGATGTTCATAATGTTCCTCGCCACAATAAACTGTATATTTATACAGTATAACGATATTTGATTAAAAGCAAGCCTCTTTTTTTCAAAGCACTTCGCAAAAATTTACAGAAATTAGGATTTTTCTGTCTTAACGATTGGCAGTTGAAAATAGATTGCGTATGGTTTTAATTAATTGTTCTGGTTATCTATTTTATTAACAGAAGGCATGATTAAACATTACTTTGGAATGTGATTCATGGAGTGATAAAAAATGTTTTTATCTGGAGCTCGTTTTGTTCAATTGCAACATGGTGTATCTTCACTAGGAAAGCTTAAGAAGAAATCTCAATTTGGTGGCATTGGATTGTTAATTGATGATGTTTTATTTGCCATTAGTTCTGATGGAGAGCTTTATTTACGAGGAAATAGTCACGCTGAGATACTATTTAAAGCCAAGGGAATGGAAAAATTTATTTATTCAAAAAGAGGAATACCTGTGACTTTGCGGTATTACCGTGTTAACGAATCAATTTGGCAGGATCAAAAACAATTATTTGAATATGTAAATTTAGCCTATCAATACACAATGAAAGAAATAATTAATAGACAAAAAATACCGCTTAGGCTTAAAGATCTTCCTAATTTAGGGATCGCTTTAGAAAGACAGTTATGGAAAGTGGGTATTTCTAAAGTAGAAGAATTAAGAATATTAGGGGCAAAAGCGACTTACCTTAAGCTCCAGCAGCATAGGAAAAAAACAAATGTCAGTTTGTTGCTTGCATTAGCAGGTGCAATAGAAGGCTGTCATGTTGCGGTATTACCAGAAAAATTACGTGATGAATTAATTAGCTGGCATAGCGAGCTGGTTCACTATAATTCAGACAAGCATCCATAATAAGTGAGATTTGGTGAATAGGGGCGAGAGCCCCTACTATATCCCGGTTTCATGCGACGACAGAAGATTTTGGGGTAACGATAAATGATTAGTGCGGTTTTTGATCACTAATTTGCTTTTTTAAATAAACAAATTCCGGTAATAGCTCAATGAGTAATTTTATTTGTTGTAGTATAAGCTGGACTTTATTGTTACTTTCAGAAGGTATCAGATTAATTTTTTCTAAGAAACTATTCACCGTCGCTTGCAATATCGCATCATTCATCTGGTCTTGCTCTAATGTGGATTCAACATAACAGATTGCATTATTAAGAATTTCTAAGATTGCCGGATCGTTAAGTTTACCTCGATGAGCGCCTAATGCAGAAATATAACTTAGCATAGTGTGGTTGAGGCATAGTAGACGAAAAGCGGCCTCTTGGGAGATACGATAATTTTTGGGTTCCGAGGCCATATTTGAGATCACTGATGCCAGTTCAGCATCACAATTGTGCGCATCACGACGGGCGATCCGATAATTCAGGCTATTACTTTTGCCCTGGTGGTATTGGGTTAAAATTGCACTAAGATAGCGGCAATTCGCTCCCATTGTGCGGCTAATCACTTGAGGTAATTGACGGAACTGCCAATCTGGCCAGATGAAACTCACGGCAAGTAAAGCAATACCACAACCTACGAATGTATCAATGATTCTTGGTAGCGCTACTTCAAATCCTTCACCCAATAAATTGAAACTCAGTAATACCAGCAGCGTGATAAAGAGCGTTGCATGTGCATATTGACTATTACGGAAGGCAAAGAACAGCATACCAGAAATAACAATCAATACTAATTGGCCTTCAATGGAAGGGACAAAATAGAGAATGGGCAGGCCAATTAAAATTCCCGCCAGTGTACCCATCACACGTAAGGCCAGACGGCGGCGAGTGGCGCTATAGTTCGGTTGGCAGACAAATAAACTGGTGAGCAAGATCCAATACCCACGCTGTAAATCAAATAGCTGAATAATGGCATAGCCAGTACACAACAAAATGGACATACGAATAGCATGGCGGAATAGTGCAGATTGTGGTGTCAGGTGGCTTCTGATCCTAAACCCTATATCACGCCAGCCAGTTAAATCTTCTTCAGATAACTGCGTTTCTTCTTGTTTATCTTTTGGGGCGTCGGTTTGGGAAAGTAGATATTGATCTGAACCCAGCCCAGCTAATTGGGCGTCAATGGCACGTAAATTTTTCAACAAATTATCAAATGCCATAATCTTAGTATCAGTACCTTGCTGATTTCTTAAACGCTCAATCGAACTTTCAAGGTAGCTGAACGCACTTTCAAACCGCGGGTTATGTTGATATTGCTTACGCAGGATAATAGATTGTGCAACCTGTTCACATGCCCGCGCTTGCATGGAAAGCAATCTCTGGACGCGGAACATAACATCACTGTGGCGAAACACTTCTCTTAGTTTTTGATATTGAACATGGGATGAACTGGCACGTTCATGGATATCTTGGGCTACAAAATAATAGTGCAATGTATGGCGAGTACCTCGTTGTCCCCTGTCTCCCTTTAAACGACTAAGCAAAGAACTTTTAGCCTGATTGAGCGTTGCGACTAACGCACTGTTCGCCATGGCGACATCAAACACAGATTGTTTATATTCCCCAGCCTCAGAATCGGGATCAAACAGGCTGGTTTTAGCATAGAGATACACTGAAAGTTGCTGGTAACAGCGTGCTAAATTTTCTTGCAAGGGGCGAATAGGGAATAATAAATGGCCTGTTAACGTCAGCAAGTTATACCAGATAGCGCCAGTAAGCAGTAACAAAGGCTGTTGATACCAGACAGGGAAGATTGACGAACCGAGCATGGTATAAATGGCTATCAGTAAAGCACCAAAAGCGATGGTGGCGTAACGTTGCCCCAGAGCACCAAGCAGGATAAAGCCACAAGTGGATATTGCCAAACCAGGCATGAAAAGCCATGGATAGGGAAACAGCAGTGTAATAGCAGTTGAAGCAACAAAGAAAGAAATCAAGGTAATAGTGAGATTACGTAATCGTCCAACCAGGCGGTCATCCAGGTCGGTTAATGCCGCTGCAACGACACCCAACAGCAGTGGAATTGTTATTTTGAGTTCTTTCCCCAATAGCCAGGGGATGAGAGTGGTTCCTGTCAGGGCAATGAATATACGGATATAATAGAGAGTGTGACTGTTATACAGAAAATGGCGGGAGCGGGACAAGACCGTTAGCACAAAATACTCCTAACAACATTTACGTGATGAAATCGTTCAACAATTTTCAGATACGGTGCCACGACAATGGAACTAAAATCAACGCAAATTGGCCAACGCCTTGCTCGGCACTCTTATAATCGGGTACGTCTACTGAATGCTGGCATTGAAGTTAGCGGTGACAAGCACCAGTACCTTATTCCATTTAATCAATTAATTGGTATTCAGTGTAAGCGAGGGATTGTTTGGGGGGAATTGGAATTTGAACTGCCAGAAGGAAAAGTCGTTCGCTTGCATGGTACTGAATGGCAGCAAACACAACGTTTTTACCATTATCTATTAAAAGAATGGCAAAAATGGAGTCTCGATATGAGCGATGTCAGTGCTGATGTTTTGGCTGTTCAAGTAAATGAAATAGCTAAAATCAAACAACAGAATCGTTGGCTAAAAGCCGCTGATTTAGTTTCCATACAACAACAAATCAAGGAAACATTTCAGGCTTTACCTTTGCCATTACAACGAGTCACGCAATTTGAAAATTGTCGGAACAATTATGAGATTTGTCTGGATTGGTTAAAGGCTGGTGAAAAAATAATTCAAACGCTGAACCGACAATGGGTTGATCATATGTTGGTGGAATATGGACAATTTTTCCAGACAATAGAAACGTCACCACTTGATCGCGCTCAATGTCAGGCGGTGATTAATGGTGAGCAAAATATTCTGGTATTAGCGGGAGCGGGCAGTGGAAAAACCGCTGTTTTAATTGCGCGCGCAGGGTGGTTGTTATTACGTCAATCCACACTTCCTGAGCAAATTTTGTTGTTGGCTTTCGATAGTCGGGCTGCTGATAAAATGAATGAACGTATTCAGGCTCGTTTGAGAACCCAGGAAATAAAAGCAAAAACATTTCATGCTCTGGCATTGCATATTATTCAGCAAGGCAGTAATAAGTCGCCAAAAATTAGCGAGCTGGAAATTAATCTGCAAAAGCGCCGTGATTTTCTCGTTCAAGAATGGCAAAAACAGTGCGGAGAAAAAAAATCACAGGCTAAAGGTTGGCGAGAATGGTTGAATGAAGAATTGGGTTGGCAATTGCCGGAAGGTGAATATTGGCATGATAAGTCATTGGCGATTCGTTTATCGGTCCGTTTAGAACGTTGGCTGGAATTAATGCGTATGCAGGGCGGCAGTCAAAAAGAGATGCTTGAACGAGTACCTACTGCTTATATTGATGCATTTCAAAAACGTCTACGGCTGATGGCGCCTTTATTGAAAGCCTGGAAAACAGCATTGAAGTCTGAGGAGGCCGTCGACTTTCCAGGTTTGATCCATCAGGCGGTGAATATTTTACAGAAAGGCCGATTTATCAGCCCGTGGAAACATATTCTGATGGATGAATTTCAAGATATTTCCCCCTTGGCGCTCAGATTACTAACGGCATTGAAGGCACAAAATAAGCAAAGTCATTTATTTGTGGTGGGAGATGATTGGCAGGCAATTTATCGCTTTAGTGGTGCTGAATTACCGTTAACGACAGCATTTTCAACCTACTTTGGTAAAGGCGTTGAGTGTGCATTGGATACGACATATCGTCTTAATGACCGTATTGGGGAAATTACCAACCAATTTGTGCAACAAAATCCTTATCAATTTAAAAAGTCTCTCAGTAGCCTGGTAAAAGGCAGCAAAAAATCGGTTGTTATTTTACCTGAAGAGCAGTTAGAGGCATTACTTAATAAGATGAGTGGTTATGTGACCGGGCAGGAAACCCTCTTATTATTGGCACGTTATCACTATCTCAAACCTGAATTATTGAAAAAAGCACCGACTCGTTGGCCAAATTTGAAGATTGAATTTATGACAATTCATGCAGCTAAAGGGCAGCAAGCGGATTATGTCATTATACTGGGATTGAAACAGGGCCAAGACGGTTTTCCGGCACCAGCACGAGAATCTGTGATAGAGCAAGTTTTATTGCCACAACCTGAAAATTTCCCTGATGCAGAAGAGCGTCGTCTGTTATACGTTGCATTAACGCGAGCAAAAAAGCAGGTTTGGTTAATGCAGGAACCGGAAACCCCATCTATTTTTATTCATCAACTGGCACAATTGGGCGTACCGATTCAGCGTAAACCCTAAACTTCATTCCTGATGCCTGTTGAAATCACCGCAATCTTTCATTGAGATAGCACTGATAATCTGGCACGCTAATATCAACATATTGAGAGAAAAGTGCTGAGTTGATAAGAAAATCGGCGGTTGAACAGTTGGTTGCGACAGGAATATTCCAAACCGTTGCCACGCGTAGCAGAGCTTTAACATCAGGATCATGGGGAACCGCGTTCAAAGGATCCCAAAAGAAGATTAAAACATCAATTTTGCCTACCGAAATCAGCGCACCGATTTGTTGATCACCTCCCATTGGCCCACTTAACATACTCGTTACAGGCAATCCTGTTTTCTGCTGAATTAAATGCCCCGTCGTTCCTGTGGCATATAAAGTATGTTTTTCTAACAAAGCATGGTGGTTATTAACCCAGGCCAGCAAGGAGTTTTTACAATGATCGTGTGCGACAAGCGCAATTTTTTTCGATTCAGGTAAGGTGCGAACAGTTGATTCCATAGAGATGCCTTTATATAAATGAATTATTTATCATAAACACTGTAGCAGATAAACCAGATGAAAAATGCTGTGGAGAATATGGGAGGACAAAATGAATGATCAATATATAGTGGATATTTTGGGAAAAGTAAAAACCATCGCGTTAGTTGGAGCGAGTGAGAAAACAGATCGCCCCAGTTATAAGGTCATGGAATACTTACTAAAGCAGGGATATCAAGTTATTCCTGTCAGTCCTAAACTGGCAGGACGGACTTTATTGAACCAGCCAGTTGTGAGCCAATTATCTGATATTAAACAACCCGTCGATATGGTTGATGTATTTCGCAACGCAGAAGCTGTTTATGGTGTTGCGGAGGAAGCCATCGCCATTGGTGCAAAAGTCCTTTGGTTACAAAGTGGCATTATCAATGAAGAAGCAAAATTATTGGCAGAAAATGAAGGATTAGATGTTGTGATGGATCGTTGTCCAAAAATTGAAATCCCGCGGTTGGGGATAGAAAAGTGAATAAGGCAGCGATTGGTTTATTATTCACCACCTTAGAGTGATTGGTTAACGGTAATAAAAGTATTTAATTTCGTAGCCGTGGCGCTTGTAATTGACTGCGGATAGATTCGGCTAACTCATCCAGAGAAGATTGTTCTGGATGTTCATCTGATGTTTCGTAAGTCAATTGGGCTTCTGCCAAATAAGTATGAATAGGTTGACCATTGTCATCTTCCATCACAACGTGATACCACGGCGCTGAACGTAAGGTAGCATTAGATGCAATATCATTTTCCTGCGGTTGTTCTAAAGAATATTCAGCATCAATATCTACAATAACACCCAAGTAACCCAGCAACCTATGTCGTACTTGCTGGCCGATACCGAATTTGCTGGCGATCATCATAGCCACCTCCAAAGAAACCTTGCAATGACTCTTATATAAGGGCGGTAAGGTAAATTTCAAGCGCGCACCCGGTGATGGTAGCCGGAATTTTGCATGATTTTTGAAATCAGGATGGCATGTGACCGCCATCTCATAATTTCAGATTAGCTGTTGCGTATATAAAATACAATAACAAAAGTGGGTTTAACGTTTCAAAGTTCTTACCATCTTATCTGGGAGGAATATAACGATGACTAAATGCAGCATGACTATTTATGTTTACGGCAGGGTACAGGGAGTTGGATTCCGTTATCACACTTACCGTTGGGCAAAGAAAAATAAGCTGGCGGGATATGTTCGTAATATGAATGATGGAAGTGTGAAGATTGTCGCTTGTGGCAATGATGCACAAATCAAAATGTTAACACATTGGCTGGAGCAGGGTGGGCCTCCGGGCGCTAAAATAGAACATTTTCAGGCTCAGTTTTGTGAAGTAGAAGAGATGAGTGATTTTAGCATCCGTCATTAGTGACGGATGAATAAATCAAATACACTTGACTGGTTTGGGAAGGCCGGCAATTTTTGTTGCTTGTTTTGCAGGCCCTTTGGGAAACAGGCGATAGAGGTAACGGCTATTCCCTTTCTCTTCACCATATTTTTGGGCGATCGCTTTGACTAGCATACGAATAGCGGGTGAAGTATTAAATTCTTCATAAAACTCACGTACAAAACGGATAACTTCCCAGTGCTGTTCGGTTAGAGCGATTGCTTCCTGTTCGGCAATGACAGGAGCCATAGCTTCTTGCCAATCACGATAGTTTTTTAGATAACCTTGTGCATCAGTTTCGATCTCACGACCTTCAAATACCAACATAACTTTCTACCATCCAATAACGATGGCCGCAATTTAGCAAAAATCACCACTATCCCCAAGAAAGATTACTCAACATGCCGAATAAATAGACCAACAGACAGTGTTGTGAGTAAATTAACCGCAGTTGAACAGATAAATACTTTACATTGGTAACTGTGATGTTTATAGTGCTCGACATCGCGGAGGGGTGGCCGAGCGGCTGAAGGCAGCGGTCTTGAAAACCGCCGATGGGAAACCATCCGAGAGTTCGAATCTCTCCTCCTCCGCCATCTACACTTCTCGCAGCATCTCTTAAAGTCTACTTTTTCCAGTAAAATCAACGAAAACTCCCAAATAAAGCGCTATCAACGTCTACTGGCATCTATTGCAATGTACCCCAGTCAGGGGGTATATATAGGGGTAACTTTCTGTACCCCCTAAAAAAATACTCCCGTTACTGTGAGGGGCAAGGATGCTAGAAATATGAAACTAACAACCTGACAAGTTGAAACAGTAAAACCCCAAGATAAAGATTTTAAGCTATCGGATGGCGGCGGTTTATATCTGCTGGTAAAGACAACCGGTTCTAAATACTGGCGACTGAAATACCGCATTGCAGGAAAAGAAAAGTTACTCGCCAGTACTAAACTTCAAATTTACACCCCAGCAGATTACTGACTTAGTGAATAGTCATATTTTATAATGCGATGCCCTATATTAATGCGTATTAATCATTGTGAGACTGCATCTCATTGAGATAAAAATCTACCTTAAGTAATATTAACTGGCTAGTTAGCAGTAGATGAAATGACCTTAAACTTTAACGATAAATAAATGAGGAAATGATGTCTGACGTTAATAAGTTGGATAATAAACAATGTCCGTTTGATCCCGACCAATACCAATATAAGAAGACGATTGATGTCGAAGTTGACAATGTGGCACCAGACGGTTCTTTTCCGTGGGCGTTAATTCAAGTATATGTCGGGAAATTAGTTCGCCGTAATGGTTGGGATGCAGAAGTTCAATATATAAAGCTTCTTCCAGGTTCAACTGATAATAATATCCTAGCTCAGATTGAGGTGGTGGATAAAGAGGGAACGACATCTTGGCAACCTACACAAGAGGATATGATGGCCTGTGATTGGGAATTAGTGAAACCGGAAATAAAACCACAGCCTGAGTTTTTGATCTGACCTTGGGTCATAGTCAGGCTGGCGGTACTGAATTTTGGGGATTCATAGGAGAAGATGAGAGTTCTCGTCCTTCTATCGGTAACATAGATATAAAATATGATAAGTGCAATGTTGGTGAGATCGTTGGTTTTTATTGGGCTGACGAGGATTATTTTAGTTTTGATACAGTAGATTCCCAAAGTGAGCTTTTTGAAAAAACGCTTCTTATCACAGTTGATGGTATCACCTATAACCTTGGTAAAACACTAGGGCGTGTTGACGTTTCGTGGAGGGAAGTTTGAACAGCATGATGATCTGGTATCATTGTCTTCGCGAAAAAACCATTACCCCAGCTCATCATGCCAAGAACAATGTTATCAAAATCTTTATGGAATACGCTAGCTGTATTAATGCAACAACATGGATGTATTTACCACAAAGACGCGCATTACCTGACTTTCGAAGGGATCCTTTATCGAATGAGAACGGGATGTCCGTGGCGGGATTTACCCGATGAATTTGGCAAATGGAATACGCTTTTTAAGCGCTTTAACGCCTGGTCAAAGAAAGGTGTTTTTGAATTATTATTCAAATTGTTATCTGAAAATACAGACACCGAATGGTTATTCATTGATGGGAGTATTATCCGCGCTCATCAACATAGCTCAGGGGCAACTTCAACAGAAGATGAAGCCATCGGTAAAAGTCGAGGTGGACGTTCGACTAAAATTCATTTGGCCGTAGACAGTTATGGTTTGCCTGTCCATTTTGAGCTGTCAGGGGGTCAAACGCACGACATTGTACATGCAGAAAGTTTGGTCACCCATTCACCCGCATCCGATTTTGTGATCGCGGATAAAGGTTACGATAGCGGTACTTTCAGAGATTTCGTTGAAAAACAAGGTTCAAAAACGGTCATTCCCTATCGAAAAAATAGCCGAAAACCCGATAAAAGTATTGATGAAGTTTTATACTGTTATCGGCATTTGGTCGAAAATGCGTTTGCCAGAATAAAACATTTTCGAGCTATTGCGACAAGATACGATAAATTGGCGCGAAATTACGCCAGTATGTTGGCACTGGCGTTTGTCATTATATGGTTACCGATGTGGGTTGAGTAAATGGTGAACTCAAAACGTCAACAGCCCCTAATACTTACCAAACATTTCCTGAATTTTTTCTACATCAGAAGTTTGCGTCAGAGCTAATTGCAGAAGAACGCGGGCTTTCTGTGGGTTCAAACGCTCTGAAGCCACAAAGCCATATTTGCTATCGTTAACTTCAGCATTTTGGGTAGTGTAGCCGAAAGGAATACGGCTGGAGCGAACAACAACAACACCTTCTTTGGCCGCTTTAGCTAATGTGTCAAAAATGGACTTATAGATGTTACCGTTACCTACACCGGCGCTGATAATGCCTTGATAGCCATTTTCAACGAAAGCTTTTGCTGGCAAATCAGACGCATTGGAGTAGTTATAAACGATGCCAACTTTTGGCAATTTATCCAGTGTGCTCACATCAAAAACTTCTTTATTCGCTTTCACTGGTGCCGCAGAATAGTAACGCACTTTTCCATTGTGAACGAAGCCCTGTGCACCAGCATTCACAGCCTGAAATGCCTGAACTGCCGTTGTGCTCAGTTTACTGATATCACGGCCATGAATAACGGAATCATTCATGGCAAGCAGGACACCACGGTTTGCCGAGTTTTTATCCGCAGCAACAACCACGGCGTTGTACAGGTTCAACGGACCATCAGCACCCAGCGCTGTAGATGGACGCATTGCGCCAACCATCACAATAGGCTTCTGGCATTGAGTGGTCAGATCGAGGAAATAAGCTGTTTCTTCCATGGTATCAGTACCGTGGGTGATCACAAACCCGTCGGTTTTGTCACATTCTGCATTGATTTTCTTCGCCAGAGCCAACCACACCTGATCGTTCATGTCCTGAGAACCGATGCTGACGACCTGCTCACCTTTCAAATCAGCAATATTTTTAATTGCCGGTACAGCATTCAGCAGGGCATCAATGCCTACCTTACCAGCTGTATAATTAGATTGCGTTGCAGATTCACCACCCCCAGCAATCGTGCCCCCTGTGGCCAAAACAGTAACATTTGGCAAAGCGAAAGCAGAACCGCTAACTAAAGCCAGAAAACCGGCTATTGCTGTTATTTTAGTCTTTTTCATTATTCAACCTCTTGTAAAAAAAGCCATTTTATTATGTAAACCAAGAATAAATAAACTCTAATTAACAATAATTTTTTGGAATTGATAGAGTGGATAAAAAAAACGCCGTATGATATGCGCCTTTAACATAAATTGAAGTGAATCACGATGACGCAAACCTATATCCCAGGCAAAGACGCCGCGTTAGAGGACTCCATTAATCGCTTTCAGCACAAATTGAAGTCCCTTGGTTTTAATATTGAAGAAGCCTCATGGCTGAATCCTGTTCCGAATGTTTGGTCAGTACATATTCGCGATCGTGACTGCCCACTGTGCTTTACCAATGGCAAGGGAGCCAGCAAGAAAGCGGCATTGGCTTCTGCTTTGGGTGAGTATTTTGAGCGTCTATCGACAAACTATTTCTTTGCTGATTTTTATCTGGGTAATACCGTTGCCAATGGCGAGTTTGTTCATTATCCAGATGAAAAATGGTTCCCGTTGCCAGAAGATGACTCTCTGCCAGAAGGGATTTTAGACGAACGTCTGCATCGTTTTTACAATCCAGATAACGCGCTCTGTGCTAGCCAGTTAGTGGATTTGCAGTCTGGTAATGAAGAACGGGGGATCTGCGCCCTGCCATTTACTCGCCAGTCAGATAATCAAACGATTTATATTCCAATGAATATTGTCGGAAATTTGTATGTTTCAAACGGCATGTCAGCCGGCAATACTATGAACGAAGCACGTGTGCAGGGATTATCTGAAGTATTCGAACGCTATGTGAAAAACCGCATTATCGCAGAATGCATCAGTCTGCCTGAAATTCCACAAGATATTATGGATCGCTACCCAAGCGTCGTTGAATCAGTCAATAAGTTGCAGGAAGAAGGTTTTCCACTCTATTGTTACGATGCCTCACTGGGTGGGCAGTTCCCGGTCATTTGCGTTGTACTGTTCAATCCTAATAATGGCACCTGTTTTGCCTCCTTTGGTGCCCATCCTGATTTTGGTGTTGCATTGGAGCGCACAGTCACAGAACTGTTGCAAGGCCGGAGCCTGAAAGATCTGGATGTCTTCACGCCACCAAGCTTTGATAATGAAGAAGTTTCTGAACATACCAATCTGGAAACTCACTTTATTGATTCGAGCGGTGTAATCAGTTGGGATCTCTTCAAACAGGATGCGGACTATGCATTTACTGACTGGAATTTCAGTGGAACAACAGAAGAAGAGTTCTCCACCTTGATGGGGATCTTCAATAAACTGGATGCTGAAGTTTATATCGCTGATTATGAGCACCTTGGTGTTTACGCCTGCCGCATTCTGGTTCCTGGTATGTCAGATATTTATCCTGTCGAAGATCTGCACATTGCCAATAACATAATGGGAACTCATCTGCGTGATACCATCCTGGCATTGCCGGAGAGTCAATGGCAGCCAGAAGAGTATCTGGCTCTTCTCGAACAGTTAGATGATGAAGGCTTGGATGACTTTACCCGTGTCCGTGAGTTATTGGGCATTGCTGTGGGTAAAGATAACGGTTGGAGCAATCTGCGTATCGGTGAATTGAAATCGATGCTGGCACTGGCAGGCAAAGATTTGGAACAAGCCTTGATTTGGGTGGAATGGACACAGGATTTCAATGCTTCCGTTTTCACCACTGAGCGAGCGAACTATTACCGCTGCCTGCAAACGCTGTTACTGTTAACTCAAGAAGAAGATCGCCAACCAGAGCAATATTATCAGGCATTTGTAAAAATGTACGGTCAAGACACTGTCGATGCTGCTTCAGCAGCCATTACCGGAGAAAACAGCTTCTATGGTCTATGGTCTGTTGACTCAGAGTTAAAAGCATTACCAGCCCATCAAGCATTATTAAATGCTTATGAAAAATTGCAAAAAGCCAAGCGTGAATTTTGGAGCAATAAATAAGCTGTTGTATATGAAACCTGATTTCTCCCCGTTTCACGGGGAGAAATCACACGCATCTTAAAGTTAGATTGGTATATTAACGTTTATTAACCGTAAAAAGTAAAATACAGGTTAAATATAATTTATTTTGAAATAACAAATAAATGACAATTTAGCCTGTTATTTTACTTTTAAGATCTAAAAGGCTAAAACTGCTTATATAAAATATTTTTATAAATTTTAAAATATATTTTTCTTTATAAATCATATCATTAATACCATATCACCTCATTTAAACGGCTATATCTCATTAGACTTTCGGTCTAATATGATCCATATCAAATTCAGGTCAATCCCCGTTTGTTACTATCAATGCGTGCTATGATTAATTAAGGATAAAGAGAGTGTTAGGATGAAAACTGACAGCCCTTTCAATTTATTTTCACCTGCTGTAATGGCACAAATCGCTGATGACATTGGTGTATATAAAGTCAATAAACATCCTACAGTGACTTATTTATCGGCAATCATGGCAGGTGTATTTATTTCCATTGCTTTTGTTTTTTATATTACGGCAACAACAGGAACATCTTCCATTCCTTATGGGTTAGCTAAATTAACGGGTGGGATCTGTTTTTCCCTTGGTTTGATGTTGGTCGTTATTTGTGGCGTCGATCTCTTTACTTCCACCGTGTTGACGATCATTTCAAAAGCGACAGGACGTATTACCTGGTCTCAAATGTTCAAAAATTGGATTAACGTTTATATCGGTAATCTGATTGGCGCTCTGTTTTTCGTCGCTTTGGTTTGGTATTCCGGCCAATATACTGTCGCCAATGGTACTTGGGGGTTAAATGTATTGCAGACAGCCGATCATAAAATGCACCACTCCTTTATTGAGGCAGTATGCCTGGGCATTTTAGCCAATCTGATGGTATGTCTTGCTGTCTGGATGAGCTATGCCGGACGCAGTCTGATAGATAAGTTATTCGCGTTGATCCTGCCAATTGGCATGTTTGTCGCCAGCGGTTTTGAACACAGTATCGCTAACATGTTTTTAATTCCATTCGGGATCATTATCAAAAACTTCGCACCAGATGAATTTTGGCTGAAAACAGGGACAACCCCTGAACGATTTCCACAACTTAATGTTTCAAGCTTTATT
This sequence comes from Xenorhabdus thailandensis, assembly GCF_037996785.1. Taxonomy (NCBI): domain Bacteria; kingdom Pseudomonadati; phylum Pseudomonadota; class Gammaproteobacteria; order Enterobacterales; family Morganellaceae; genus Xenorhabdus; species Xenorhabdus thailandensis. The sequence continues at coordinate 635,347 of NZ_JBBMXF010000012.1, read as the reverse complement.
ACCGATAACCTGATCCCTGTCACGATAGGTAACGTTATTGGTGGTGCGATATTGGTTGGGTTGACTTATTGGTTGATTTATTTACGTGGCAGCAAAAAACATTAATTCGCCGCCAAATCAAGTTTCTTAAAAGTTCCACTGTTAAAAGGTAGAAGTATCATGTCCGAGTTAAACGAAAAATTCTCAGTAGCATGGCAAGGCTTTAACGAGGGTAGCTGGCAGAATGAAGTCAACGTCCGTGATTTCATCCAAAAAAACTACACCCCATATGAAGGAGATGAATCATTCCTTGCGGGTGCCACAAAAGCAACAGACGCTTTGTGGGAAAAAGTCATGGAAGGTATCAAAATCGAAAACCGCACCCATGCACCGCTAGATTTTGATACTGACATTGCGTCTACAATTACCTCTCATGATGCAGGTTATATTGAAAAAGATCTGGAACAAATTGTTGGTCTGCAAACCGAAGCGCCACTGAAACGCGCCATTATTCCATTTGGTGGCATTAAAATGGTTGAAGGTTCTTGTAAAGCCTATAACCGCGAACTAGACCCAAAACTGAAACAAATTTTCACTGAGTATCGTAAGACCCATAATCAGGGGGTATTTGATGTTTACACCCCCGATATCCTGAAATGCCGTAAATCTGGTGTATTAACTGGCTTGCCTGATGCCTATGGCCGTGGGCGCATCATCGGCGATTACCGTCGCGTTGCGTTGTATGGTATTGATTTCCTGCGTGATGAGAAATTTACTCAATTCACTTCCCTACAGGAAAACCTGGAAAATGGCGAAGATTTGGAAGCAACCATTCGCCTGCGCGAAGAACTTGCCGAACAGCATCGTGCTCTTGGTCAAATCAAAGAGATGGCGGCTAAATATGGCTATGATATTGCTAACCCCGCTACCAATGCCAAAGAAGCCGTACAATGGACTTATTTTGCTTATCTGGCAGCCGTGAAATCCCAAAACGGTGCTGCAATGTCCTTTGGGCGTGTTTCTACCTTCCTGGATATCTACATTGAACGTGATATTCAAGCGGGTAAGTTGACTGAACAACAAGCCCAAGAACTGATAGACCATTTGGTCATGAAACTGCGTATGGTGCGTTTCCTGCGTACTCCAGAATATGATGAGCTGTTCTCTGGTGACCCCATTTGGGCAACTGAATCGCTGGCGGGTATGGGTTTGGATGGCCGTACTCTGGTTACAAAAAACAGTTTCCGTTTCCTGCATACGCTATATACCATGGGACCATCACCAGAGCCTAACATGACCATCCTGTGGTCTGAAAAACTGCCTGTTAACTTTAAAAAGTTCGCAGCAAAAGTTTCGATCGATACTTCATCCCTGCAATATGAAAATGACGATCTGATGCGTCCTGACTTCGACAGCGATGATTACGCTATCGCATGCTGTGTCAGCCCAATGGTGGTTGGTAAACAAATGCAGTTCTTCGGTGCCCGCGCAAACCTTGCAAAAACTATGCTATATGCCATCAACGGCGGTGTAGATGAAAAAATGAAAATGCAAGTTGGCCCGAAAGAAGAACCAATGAAAGACGCGGTGCTGGATTATGACAAAGTTATGGCGCGTATGGATCACTTCATGGATTGGCTGGCAAAACAGTATGTCACTGCCCTGAATATTATCCACTACATGCATGACAAATACAGCTATGAAGCTTCACTAATGGCACTGCACGATCGTGATGTATACCGTACCATGGCATGTGGTATCGCAGGTCTGTCCGTTGCCGCTGACTCATTATCTGCCATTAAATATGCGAAAGTTTCCCCAATCCGCGATGAAGATGGCCTGGCAATTGATTTCAACATTGAAGGCGAATACCCACAATTTGGTAACAACGATCCGCGGGTCGATGATATCGCGTGTGATCTGGTTGAACGCTTCATGAAGAAAATTCAGAAGCTGCAAACATACCGCAATGCAGTTCCAACCCAGTCTGTGTTGACCATTACCTCAAACGTGGTTTATGGCAAAAAAACGGGGAATACTCCTGATGGACGTCGAGCTGGCGCGCCATTCGGACCAGGTGCTAATCCAATGCACGGCCGTGATCAAAAAGGGGCGGTTGCTTCATTAACTTCGGTGGCGAAACTACCATTTGCCTATGCCAAAGATGGTATTTCATACACTTTCTCTATCGTACCGAATGCGCTGGGTAAAGATGATGAAGTTCGTAAAGCAAATCTGGCGGGCCTGATGGATGGTTATTTCCATCACGAAGCAGATATCGAAGGTGGTCAGCATCTGAACATTAACGTGATGAACCGCGAAATGCTGTTGGATGCCATGGAACACCCTGAGAAATATCCGCAATTGACTATTCGCGTATCGGGTTACGCGGTGCGGTTTAATTCTTTGACTAAAGAACAGCAACGAGATGTTATCACCCGTACATTTACTCAAACCATGTAATTATTAAAAATGACAGATAATAAAGGCTCCTTTAATCTTGGGGCCTTTATTAGCTTGCTAGTTTTGGAGAAGTCCTTTCATGTCCGTACTTGGCCGTATCCATTCTTTTGAATCTTGCGGAACCGTAGATGGCCCCGGTATCCGCTTTATCGCGTTTTTCCAAGGTTGCCTGATGCGCTGCCTCTATTGCCATAACCGCGATACTTGGGATACCCATGGCGGAAAAACCGTAACCGTTGAAGAATTAATAAAAGAAGCAACGACCTATCGCCATTTTATGAATGCTTCAGGGGGTGGAGTCACCGCTTCCGGTGGTGAAGCCATTCTTCAGGCCGAATTTGTTCGGGACTGGTTCAGGGCTTGTCATGCAGAGGGCATTCATACCTGCCTGGATACTAACGGCTTTGTTCGCCGTTATGATCCGGTGATCGATGAATTATTGGATGCTACCGATTTGGTTATGCTGGATTTAAAACAGCTCAATGATGATATTCACCAAAAATTAATTGGCGTGTCCAATCATCGGACTCTCGAATTTGCCCGTTATCTGGCAAAACGTAATCAAAAAACGTGGATCCGTTATGTTGTTGTTCCCGGTTGGTCTGATGACGATCGAATCCGTTCATTTACTTGGTGAATTCACCAAGAATATGAAAAATATTGAAAAAATAGAGCTATTACCTTATCACGAATTGGGTAAACATAAATGGATTGCCATGGGTGAAGATTATAAACTGGAAGGTGTTAAACCGCCTCCAAAAGAAACAATGGAGAGAGTAAAAGGTATTCTAAAAAGTTATGGGCATCATGTGATTTATTAGTCATGAATGACTGCTATCTGCCTTTCAGTTATTAATTTACCCGTAAAAAAAGCGCCGAATAATATTGGCGCTTTTTTTATTAAGAATATACCAATCTCACTTCAAGATGTATGTAATTTCTCCCCGCGAAGCGGGGAGAAATCAGGTTTCATATCGTGTTGTAAATTGCAGCTTGAAGTTTAATGCGTATAGATGGCATTAACCAATGTATTCCAACCCATTCATATAAGGGCGCAATACTTCTGGGATTTCAATGCGGCCATCCGCCTGCTGATAGTTTTCCATCACAGCAACCAGGGTACGGCCCACCGCAAGACCAGAACCATTCAATGTATGTACCAACTGAGTTTTCTTGTCATCTTTACCACGGAAACGCGCTTGCATACGACGAGCCTGAAAATCCCATGTGTTAGAACAAGAGGAAATTTCACGGTAAGTATTTTGCGCTGGTAGCCAAACTTCCAAATCGTAAGTTTTTCTTGCGCTTGCCCCCATATCACCCGTGCACAGCAGCATTTTACGGTAAGGAAGATTCAGTAACTGTAATACTTTCTCAGCGTGCCCTGTCAATTCTTCCAGGGCTTCCATGGATTTTTCTGGATGAACAATTTGAATCAACTCAACTTTATCAAACTGGTGCATACGGATAAGGCCACGGGTATCACGGCCATAAGAACCTGCTTCAGAACGGAAGCAAGGTGTATGCGCCGTCATCTTCAATGGCAATACGCTTTCATCCAAAATTTCATCACGAACTAAGTTAGTAACCGGGACTTCCGCAGTTGGAATCAAAGCATATTGGCTGCCAGCCTCTTCTTCCAATGGTCTGGTATGGAACAGATCTTCACCAAACTTAGGTAACTGACCTGTACCATATAAAGAATCATGGTTAACCAGATAAGGGACGTAAGTTTCCAGATAGCCATGCTGTTCTGTATGCAGATCCAGCATGAACTGGGTAATGGCACGGTGCAGACGAGCGATCTGTCCTTTCATTACGACAAAACGTGAGCCAGTTAATTTAACCGCAGCCGCAAAATCAAGGCCATCAGTCAGTTCACCTAGTGATACGTGGTCTTTGACTTCAAAGTCATATTGACGTGGTTCACCCCAACGGCTAATTTCCAGGTTATCACTGTCATCTTTTCCGTCAGGAGAAGAATCATCAGGAATATTGGGCATGCTTAATGCGATACTACGGATCTCAGCCTGCAAAGTGTCCAGTTCAGCTTTTGCTGAATCCAATTTTTCTCCCAATAGATTCACTTCCTGACGCAGTGGTTCAATATCTTCACCACGGGCTTTCGCTGCACCAATAGCCTTCGATCGGGAATTACGTTCTGCTTGCAGGGTTTCAGTTTCAACTTGTAAAACTTTACGGCGCTCTTCTAATTTGCGCAGCGTCTCCACATCAAGGGTATAACCCCTGCGAGCCAGTTTTTCGGCGACTGCGTCTAGCTCATTACGCAGTATATTTGGATCGAGCATGCTAGTCCTGTGCTTGTTGTTATTGAAAAATGGTTATTGAAAAATCGTCAAAAACTACAGCTTTTAGCTGTAATTTGGCATTGTTGGATATAAACCTTACCGTATCAGGAAAATTAACGATAGCGTTTTATTGGGCTATTTTGATCCTGTTCCAGGAGCCAGTTTAACTTTTCACCTATCTTACCTTCCAGCCCTCTGGCAGTCGGGTAATAATAACGTGTTTGTTGCATTTCTGGCGGAAAATAGACTTCACCGGCAGCATACGCATTCGCTTCATCATGGGCGTAACGATACTCTTCACCAAACCCAATTTCCTTCATCAGCTTAGTCGGAGCATTACGCAAATGAGCTGGGACGTCATAATCTGGTTTGTTTTGCGCATCCGCCATAGCTGCCTTAAATGCGGTATAAACAGCATTACTTTTCGGGGCACAAGCAAGATAAACAATTGCCTGTGCGATCGCTCTTTCTCCTTCAGCCGCTCCTACACGCGTAAAACACTCCCATGCAGCAATGGCGATCTGCATTGCGCGTGGATCAGCATTACCCACATCTTCAGAAGCAATAGCCAGTAACCGACGAGCAACATAAAGGGGATCACCACCTGCGGTAATAATTCGGGCGTACCAATAAAGCGCTGCATCAGGTGCTGAACCACGGATTGATTTATGCAAAGCAGAAATTAAATCGTAATATCGGTCACCTTTATTATCAAACCTGGCACTCCTTTCCCCGCTCACTTCTTTCAGTAATTCCGGCGTCAAAACCCGCTGCCCTTGCGCATTGGTTTCTGCCATGTCCGCCATCATTTCCAGCAAATTCAGTGAACGGCGTGCGTCTCCCGCCACAAGCTCTGCTATAATTTGGCGAGTATTATCTGGTAATACAATATCTTGCCCGCCAACGCCACGCTCAGTATCATTAATGGCCTGAATAAGCACTTGTTCAATTTCTGCCGTCGAAAGTGATTTCAATAAATAGACACGAGCCCGTGACAACAAAGCTGAATTTAATTCGAAGGAAGGATTTTCAGTGGTTGCACCAATAAATGTGATGGTACCGTCTTCAATATGTGGTAAAAACGCATCCTGCTGACTTTTATTAAATCGATGAACTTCATCAACAAATAAAATCGTTCTGCGCCCTGCGTTGCGATTTTGTCGTGCTCTTTCTATGGATTCACGAATTTCTTTTATGCCAGAAGTGACTGCCGAAATACGTTCAATATCAGCTTGCGCGTAATAACCAATAATTTCAGCCAGTGTTGTTTTTCCTGTTCCGGGCGGTCCCCATAAAATCATAGAATGAAGATGACCTGCCTGGATTGCTCGCGGCAAAGGTTTTCCTTCTGCCAGTAAGTGTTGCTGGCCGATATACTGATCTAATGTGACTGGCCGCATTCTTGCGGCCAGTGGCTGAAATTCATTTTGTGAAAAATCGAGAGAAAGAGTGTTCACTTAAACCTCACTGGCGTTGATCATCCAGCGTGACACCTTCCGGTACGGTGAATTTGAATTTTTCCGCACCCACGTTGACATTTTGCTGCCCTTTCAATTGGTAAGCACTTTTTTGCCCATCCTGTTCAACGGCAGTGAATTTTTGGATTGTTCCTTCTGGTGTCACGGTAATTGAAAAATGTCTTAAGTTACCACTGGTATTATAGGGAGTCAGCTCGAAATTATTACCGTCTTGCATAACCTTGTACTGTTTCCAGTCGGCAGGATCATTGCGCGCAATCAGCATAAATGGCGTATTCCCCGTTGCTTCTTTTAACCAATTTGCCGTTACTTGTTCAACAAAAGGGTTATAAAACCACAGTGTCTTGCCATCAGAAACCAAAATACTCTCATCCGGTGACGTCATATGCCAGTTAAACAAATTAGGGCGTTTGATCCAAAGCTCCCCTTCCCCTTTTTGAACCGTTGAACCATCATTGCTAGTCACTGTTTGAGTGAAACTGGCATGAAAGCTATTCACCTTTCCCAAGCGCCCTTGCAGATCCTGCGTCGCATCAGCCCAAGCAGAACCTATGCTCACACTCATCATCAGGCAACCAATCAACATCAGTTTTTTCATGTGCGAGATACCTTCAATTCGTTTTATTATCAGCTATTAATTGCCGATACTATTTATATTTTATAGCGATAATCAATGTTCATGCGGTGGAGGTGCCAAAACTTCACGATTGCCATTATGTCCAGGTGCACTCACTATCTGTTGTGCTTCCATTTGTTCGACAATTCGAGCCGCCCGGTTATATCCAATCCTAAATTGACGTTGTACACCAGAAATAGAAACACGGCGTTTTTCGATCACAAATTCAACCGCTTGATCAAACAAGGGATCTAGTTCTTCATCACTATCAAATCCCATGTTGCCTTCACCGTCATCTCCTCCTTTGACAATATTGTCTATATATTGAGGACGACCACGAGCTTTCCAGTCATTGACGACTTCATGCACTTCTTGATCACGCACGAATGCACCATGGACACGTACAGGAATGGAAGAATTTGGCGCCAAATAAAGCATGTCTCCCATACCAAGCAATGATTCTGCACCACCTTGATCAAGGATGGTACGGGAATCTATTTTACTGGATACTGTAAATGCAATACGTGTCGGAATATTGGCCTTAATCAGTCCGGTGATAATATCAACGGAAGGGCGCTGAGTAGCCAATACTAAGTGGATACCTGCCGCTCGTGCTTTCTGGGCCAAACGTGCAATTAATTCTTCCACCTTTTTTCCCACTGTCATCATTAAGTCGGCAAACTCATCAACCATGACAACAATATAAGGCTCTTTTTTCAGCATAGGATGCGTTGCATCCATGCTGTCACCTGGTTTCCAGAACGGATCAGGGATCGGGCGACCCATGTTTTCTGCTTGCTTGATCTTATCGTTATAACCTGCAATGTTACGTACACCTAAAGCTGACATTAGCTTATAACGTCGTTCCATTTCATTGACACACCAACGCAATGCGTTGGCTGCATCTTTCATATCGGTGACAACTTCGGTCAATAAATGTGGAATACCCTCGTAAACCGATAACTCAAGCATTTTCGGGTCAATCATAATAAAGCGAACATCTTCTGGTTTCGCTTTATACAGGATACTGAGGATCATCGCATTAACCCCTACTGATTTACCCGAACCTGTCGTTCCTGCTACCAGTAAATGAGGCATCTTACCCAGATCAGCCACAACCGGCTGCCCTGCAATGTCCTTTCCTAACACGATAGTTAACGGTGAAGGATTATCACGGAATTTATCACAATCCAAAACTTCCCGCAGATAAACTGTTTGGCGTTTTTTATTGGGTAATTCCAAACCAACATAAGGTTTTCCTGGAATAACTTCCACAATACGGACGGCTACCGCTGAAAGTGAACGAGCCAGGTCACGTGATAAGTTGGAAATACGCGAGGCTTTCACTCCAGGAGCTAAATCCAATTCAAATCGGGTAATGACAGGCCCTGGAGAGAATCCAACAACATCCGCTTTGACACGATAATCATTCAAACGCGCTTCAATTAAACGCGAGGTTTGCTCAAGGGCAAACATATCAACTGGTTCTTCTTCTACCGGTGGTTCAGCCAAAAGATCCAAAGAAGGCATCGGCGTCGTTGGTTTTGGCAATGGTTGATCATTGCGTATCAAAAATGGATGGAATAGGCTGTCTTGCTGCGGTTGCTGCGGTTGCTGCGGTTGCTGCGGTTGCTGCGGTTGCTGCGGTTGCTGCGGTTGCTGCGGTTGCTGCGGTTGCTGCGGTTGCTGCGGTTGCTGCGGTTGCTGCGGTTGCTGCGGTTGCTGCGGTTGCTGCGGTTGCTGCGGTTGCTGCGGTTGCTGCGGTTGCTGCGGTTGCTGCGGTTGCTGCGGTTGCTGCGGTTGCTGCGGTTGCTGCGGTTGCTGCGGTTGCTGCGGTTGCTGCGCAAAAGTATGCTGATTTCTCGATTCATGAGAATCAAGAGAAGTCGCTATATTTTTCTCCTGAACGGGTTGAATCTGCGACTCTGTTGGCATAAATACAAATTCGGTAGGTTCAGGTTGATTCAGTTGGTAACGTTCACGTTGCTGTTGCTCAAATGCTATCCGCAACGCTTCTTCCTGTGCTTTTGGCTCATCTACTACTGGCTGATCGTTTACTATTTGTTCGTCTATAAACTGCTTACTTACACGACTTTCCGTAATTTCATCAGCTACCACTGGTTGCTTATGTATCAGCGTACTCTCTTCACGGGGCTCTGGTTCTTTGTTTCCTTGCTCAAAATCAGTACCATAACGCTTACGTTGCTGCTCAAGGAATTGCTGGCGCAACATGTCTTGCTGTTGGGCATCCATCCGCTGTTCATTGGCTTCTGCAATCAACTCGTTCTGTCTCTCTTTTTCTTTCCGTTGCATGTGTTCTGCCAAACGGTGAGAAGGCACTTTGATGCCATACAATTCACGACGTGTTGGGATCCTAACTGGATTGGGGCGCGGCATTTCAGGGCCAATACCTTGTTTAACCTGCGGGTTCCTCGCCACAACAGCCGGGCTTGCAATATCCTCTGCCTCATTTTTCGTATTAACATTATCATTTTCAGGCAGAGCAAATGTATCTGTTACTTCATCTTGTAAATGCGTATTTGTGCCCGCAGAACTGTTTGCAGGTAGATTTGAAATAACCTGAAAAAAGTCATCTGATTGTGAATTTGTACCTGATTGGTCATCATCTGGTAGTTCAAAAGAATAGAGAACAGGTTCTTGTTCCTGAGATTGATCCAATGCTGGAGAAGTTGATGCAGGCTGTAACGCTGGATCTGTATTCGCTAATTCGGCTAACGTTGGAGCAGTCAGTAATACATCATCGTCATCTAGCGTTTCAGCAGCAACCGCAGATTTGACCACTTCATGTTTATCTGCCTGTTCCACATGTTTTTGTTCACTGGCTGGATGTTCGGGAACTAACGCATTCTCGTCATCTCCAGCATTATTGCGACCTCGATTGACGACAAAACTCAGTGAATCAAGAATAACCGCACCAATTTTTTCTGCAATCGCGAGCCATGACCACCCCGTAAACAATGTGAATCCAATAGCCCAAATACCCAACAAAGCCAAGGTGGCTCCCAGGATATTAAACCAAGGCAGAATCGCATTGCTAAATAAATTGCCAATGACTCCGCCAGCAGCAAAATCATTTAAATCATCAATATTGAGTGCAGCCAAACCACATGACGTCAGTATCAGGGCTAAAGCACCAATAACGCGTAATGCAAGTGTGAAAAAATCCGTATATTCTTGCCTATCTTTCTGACGGAAGACATTCCAACAACCTAATAACATAAATGGCGGAACTGCATAAGCAAGTATACCAAATGCCGAGAATAGCGTGTCAGATAACCAAGCACCAACACTGCCTCCCCAATTGTGGACAGGTTCATGCCATGACGTCTGTGACCAACTGGGATCAGATGGATTAAAGCTGATAAGCGCTACCATCAAGTACGCGGCACAGATAGCAATAACCAACAGAACGGCTTCCAGAAGCCGGCGGCCACTGCTTATCTTCTTTAATTTAACACGTTTGTCTTCTGTATATTCCTGGTTCAAGAAAGGCTCTCCAGGTTTTTCTGTTGATTAAAAAAACGGAACAACGCTGAGGGTAGCTCAGCGTTGAAACTGTATGCATAAACAGGAGTGTACCTAAGTTTTTCCTATTTTGCATCTGTACATTTTAGATGAAAGCTTAACGGGTCTTAATCACCAAACGGTTACTTTGTTTCACTTCCTCCATTACAACATAAGTACGGGTGTCGTTAACGCCAGGAAGACGTAACAAAGTTTCGCCAAGCAATTTACGATATGCAGACATATCTGGGACTCGTGTTTTCAGCAGGTAGTCAAAATCACCAGAAACTAAATGACATTCTTGAATTTCTTCTAGTTTCTGAACAGCAGTATTGAATTGTTCAAATACATCTGCTGCACCGCGGTTCAGTGTAATTTCAACAAATACCAGCAATGATGCGTCCAAATAATGAGGATTCAGTAAAGCTGTATAGCCAGAAATAAATCCCTGACGCTCTAAACGACGCACACGTTCCAAACAAGGCGTTGGTGACAAGCCAACTCTTTTGGATAACTCTACATTAGAAATACGGCCATCTTTTTGCAACTCGTTAAGGATATTACGATCTATACGATCAAGATCTTTTCCTGGACGCTTCTTATTATCTATCATCTTATTGCTCTCTCTTTATATTCCTACACCTAAAACATTTTCCTTATCTCTTTCAATCGGTTGAGCTGGAAAAGATGTCTTCAAAGGTTAAAGCTTAATCTGTAATCAAGGTTTGAGGACTACTACAATTCCTAGAAACAATCTCCCAAAATCCAATTTCCTAGACTACAATCTTCCAGAATTCGATTAATTATTCCCTTTTACTTTCCAAGTTGCTGCTATGTTAGCTGTGCTTACTCACCCCAATCACTCAGTTACTCACATGTCAGCCACTCATATTTGTTTCTATGCGCTTGAAGTTTTGTTCCCTTGCCGCCGCACTGCAACTTGAATCCATTAGGGATACAATACGATTTACCAGAATATTGCCTCTCAGAAACATTATTTCCCAGAACACTATCTCTCAAGATACTAGCACCTAAAACACTAGGTTTTTCAGAAACAGCTTAACGGCAATTTTTATATTCTATGAGAAAATCCCCACACTAATTTTGCCTCTTTTATAAAAACAATTGATTAGCGAGGTAGATAATTATCTCTTGCATAGATGTTTTCGCAAATGCACAGCCGATTGTCAAAGTAAATGAACAAAAATCAGAACAACCTACCAAACAAATTTTCGGTAAACCGTTTCGATAGATTGTTTTATGTCTCATATGTATAAATGATGTTCAATTCAGAAAGTTAAACTATCGTCTCTTACAATACGATTACATCATAGTTGCTATCTATCGGTAATATCGTTAATAACATGAATATTTTATCTGATAATTGCTTTTTTTAACTCATTATTTCTCCTACAATCCCTAAATCTGCAATATGCGATAATGAAAATGAGGTATTCATGAGCACAGCTAAACACAGTAAACTTATCATTCTTGGCTCAGGTCCTGCTGGTTATACCGCTGCTGTGTATGCAGCCCGCGCTAATCTAAATCCCGTCCTCATTACTGGGGTTGAAAAAGGTGGCCAATTGACCACCACGACTGAGGTTGAGAACTGGCCCGGTGATCCTGAAGGACTGACTGGCCCAGATTTGATGGAACGCATGTTTCAGCACGCCGAAAAATTTCAAACAGAAATCATTTTTGACCATATTCAGAAAGTTGATTTCTCAAACAGACCGTTCCGTTTATTTGGCGATGATGATCAGGAATATACCTGTGATGCTTTAATCATCGCGACAGGTGCTTCAGCCCGTTATCTCGGGTTACCTTCCGAGGAGGCTTTTAAAGGTCGTGGTGTATCTGCCTGTGCAACATGTGATGGGTTTTTCTATCGTAAACAAAAAGTTGCTGTAATCGGTGGGGGTAATACTGCCGTTGAAGAAGCGCTGTATTTGGCAAACATTGCCTCTGAAGTACATTTGATTCATCGTCGTGATACTTTCCGTTCAGAAAAAATCTTGATTGACCGTATGATGGAAAAAGTAAAGAACGGCAATATCATTCTGCATACTGATCATACGTTGGATGAAGTTCTCGGTGATGATATGGGTGTGACTGGTATCCGCATTCGCAATACGAAAAGTGACAATACCGAAGAACTGGATGTTACCGGCGTTTTCATCGCCATCGGCCATAGCCCAAACACGGGCATCTTTGATGGCCAACTGGAACTGGAAAACGGCTATATCAAAGTCCAATCCGGCTTACATGGTAATGCCACCCAGACTTCTATTCCAGGTATCTTTGCCGCTGGAGATGTTATGGATCATGTGTATCGCCAAGCTATTACCTCAGCCGGTACAGGCTGTATGGCAGCTCTGGATGCAGAACGTTTTCTGGACGGGTTGGCAACCCAATAATCTATCTTTCCCCTAAAGCGCTATTCCGATAGCGCTTTTTAACAGGTAACATACAGCTTGTTTTGATATTCCGTATCATCACCCGCTAAACAGAAATTTTTCTTATGGACAAAACAAGACAATCTGAACTTGTTCGATGGCTGAAACAGCAAACTGCACCTGCCCGTCGTTGGCTTCGTTTATCAATGCTACTTGGCTTAATCAGTGGATTGCTGATTATTTCTCAGGCCTGGTTCTTGGCGACAATCCTCCAAGCTCTGATTATTGACAATGTTCCTCGTGAAAATCTTATCAACCAATTTCTAATATTGGCAGCGACTTTTACATTACGGGCTGTTATCAATGCCGTTCGAGAACGTGTTGGATTTATTTGTGGCAAAGTTATACGTCAACAAATTCGCAATATGGTACTGGATAAACTCGAACAACTAGGCCCTGTGTGGGTTAAAGGGAAACCCGCTGGAAGTTGGGCGACCATTATCCTAGAGCAGATAGAAGACATGCAGGATTTCTATTCTCGCTATTTGCCTCAAGTTGCGCTTGCTACAATGATCCCTATCTTAATCCTGGTTACTGTATTTCCAATTAATTGGGCCGCAGGATTGATTTTATTTGTAACCGCACCATTGATTCCGCTGTTTATGGCATTGGTAGGATTAGGTGCCGCAGATGCTAATCGGCGCAATTTTGTAGCTCTCAGCCGTTTAAGTGGTAATTTCCTCGATCGTTTACGAGGTTTGGAAACTTTGCGCCTGTTCCATCGAGGAGAAGCGGAAGTTGAACAAATCACCGAGTCAACAGAAAGTTTTCGCCGCAGAACGATGGAAGTTCTGCGCATGGCATTTTTATCTTCAGCTGTTTTAGAATTTTTTGCCGCAATTTCCATTGCCGTTGTTGCTGTTTATTTTGGTTTTTCCTATTTAGGAGAGTTGCACTTTGGTAGCTATGGTGTAGGTGTTACGTTGTTTGCCGGTTTCCTCGCGTTAATCCTTGCACCTGAGTTTTTTCAACCACTGCGCGATTTAGGTACATTTTATCACGCCAAAGCTCAAGCCGTCGGAGCGGCAGAATCGCTCTTCACTTTACTCAGTAGCAATGGAGAACAAGCCACAAGTAGTGGTGAGAAAACACTATCCGATAACGAACCCGTTACCATTGAGGCCTGCGAACTGGAAATTATGTCCCACGATGGACATCGTCTTGCTGGTCCTTTGAATTTTACCATTGATAGGCGCCAGCGGATTGCTCTGGTTGGAAAAAGCGGTGCGGGCAAAAGTTCGTTAATCAACGTATTGCTGGGATTCTTACCTTATAATGGTTCCGTAAAAATCAATGGCATTGAGTTACGTGAACTCAGTCTCACCAAATGGCGTGAACACTTAAGTTGGGTTGGGCAAAACCCACACCTGCCAGAACAAACTCTGCTCGATAATATTCGCCTGGGTCAATATGATGCAACGCAAGAACAAATCAGTGATGTAATGAAACGAGCTTATGTCAATGAGTTTATTAATGACCTTCCAGATGGAATCAATACGGTAATAGGTGACAACGCTGCCCGTCTGTCTGTCGGACAAGCCCAACGGATTGCAGTAGCGCGAGCATTGTTAAATCCTTGCCAATTATTGCTCTTAGATGAACCCGCCGCTAGTCTTGATGCCCATAGCGAACAGCGTGTGATGATGGCGTTAAATCAAGCCTCGCATCAACAAACCACATTATTGGTCACTCACTTACTAGAAGAGACACTATCATATGACCAGATTTGGGTAATGGAAAATGGTTTGCTTATCGAACAAGGTGATTATCAAACTTTAAGCCAGTCTCAAGGTGTATTTTCTCGTCTGCTATCTCACCGTAGTGTGGAGCTTTAATCATGCGTGTATTACTCCCATTTCTCGCGCTCTACCGCCGCCATTGGTTTCTCATCAGTTTAGGTATGCTATTGGCGATTGTGACGCTACTCGCCAGTATTGGGTTGCTAACACTCTCTGGTTGGTTCCTTGCTGGCACAGCCCTAGCTGGGTTCGCAGGGTTATATACGTTTAACTACATGCTGCCTGCCGCCGGTGTTCGCGGCGCGGCCATTTTTCGTACTGCTGGTCGCTATGGTGAGCGGCTTGTCAGCCATGATGCAACATTTCGGGTATTAGCACATTTACGTGTTTTTGCGTTTCAAAAAATACTTCCTCTTTCTCCTGGTGGCATTGCTCGTTTTCGTCAAGGTGAGTTGTTAAATAGACTTGTTGCGGATGTCGAAACACTGGATCACTTGTATCTGCGGGTTATTTCTCCTGTCCTCGCGGCATTCGTCGTCATTCTCGTTCTGACATTTGGCCTAGGATTCCTTGATATCACTCTCGCCTATACTATTGGTGGTATTATGTTAGGGCTACTGCTGATATTACCTTGCGTGTTTTACCACGCAGGAAAACCTTATGGCAGAAACATTACCCAACAACGCGGCCAGTATCGTACATTACTTACCAGCGCCTTACAGGGGCAAGCTGAATTAAGCGTGTTTGGTGCACTTAGACGCTTCCGTCAATCTATGGCTGAGGTGGAAAACGATTGGTTAAGAAGCCAGCAGAAACAAGCCAATTTGACCGGGCTATCACAAGCCATCATGATTTTTTCCACCGGCATAACAGTGACGCTGATACTATGGCTAGCGGCGGCAGGTGTGGGTGAAAATAGTCAGGCAGGTGCATTAATCGCGCTGTTTACATTCTGCACTCTTGCTGCATTTGAAGCACTTGGACCAGTCACCGTAGCATTTCAGCACATGGGGCAAGTCATTGCATCTGCAACGCGTGTTTCTCAGTTGATGTACCAAAAACCAGAAGTCGCCTTCCCTTCTCATGGGCCACAAGCAAATAGCAATCTCAACCTTGAAATAAAAAATGTTGATTTCACCTACCCTGGCCAGCCACAGCCAGTATTGAAAAATATCTCTCTGTCCCTGACATCAGGTGAACATATTGCTTTACTGGGAAAAACAGGATGTGGTAAATCAACGCTTTTGCAATTATTGACGCGTGCCTGGGATGTCAATAGCGGCGAGATCCAACTCAATCAGCACCCCATCTCCCACTATGATGAGTCAACATTGCGTTCAATGATGTCTATCGTTCCCCAGCGGATACATGTCTTTAGCCATACTTTGCGTGAAAATCTCTTATTGGCAAAATCAGATGCTAGTGACGATGAATTAACAACCGTACTGAAACAAGTAGGTTTAGGATACTTGCTAGACACTGATAAAAAGCTAAACTGTTGGATGGGCGAGGGTGGGCGTCAGCTTTCTGGCGGAGAGCAACGTCGCTTAGGTATTGCCAGGGCATTATTGCATAATGCCCCTTTAATGCTACTGGATGAACCAACCGAAGGACTTGATGCAGATACAGAACAGCAAATTCTGTCGCTGTTACACAGTAGTTGTCAGCATAAAACTTTAATTGTCGTTACCCATCGCCTCACAGGTTTACAACACATGGATCGAATCTGCGTTATGGATGGAGGGCACATTATCGAGCAAGGTAAGCATAATGCGCTACTAGCTCAACAAGGGCGTTACTATCAATTTTATCAGCGACAACAATTTCATCAGCTACAGAGCTATCCTGAGCAAAGGTGATTTAACTTATGTCGATAGCTCAACTGGGTAATTCCTATGAATTCCCCCATCCCACCAATGCGCTAGTTGAACCCAACGGTTTATTGGCATTTGGAGGAGATCTAAGTGCAGAACGTTTACGAGTAGCGTATCATGAGGGGATTTTTCCGTGGTATTCGCCTGATGAACCGCCTTTATGGTGGTCTCCCGATCCTAGGGCCGTGCTGATTCCAGGAGAATTGCATATTGGCCGAACACTACGTCGATTTATTCGCAAAAAACATACTTACCAGATTACGGTAAATCATGCTTTCGATGAAGTGATATATAATTGCGCCCAACGACTAGAAGGCACTTGGATTGGACCAGATGTTCAAAAAGGTTATCAAACCTTACATAAAGAAGGTCTGGCTCATTCAATAGAAGTTTGGCATGACCATCAACTGGTGGGTGGTTTATACGGCGTTTGTGTCGGTACACTATTTTGTGGTGAATCGATGTTTAGCAAAATGGAGAATGCTTCCAAATGTGCATTTGTCGCATTCTATCACCATTTTTTGTGTCATGGTGGTCAACTATTTGATTGTCAGGTATTAAACCACCATACAGAATCATTGGGGGCTAAAAATATTCCGAGAGAAAAATTTCTCCAGCACCTTTACCAATTAAGAAAGCAGTCATTGCAATCAGGCTGCTGGTCTGTACAAAAGCTGGATTTATAATCATCTCTCAGAAATAAATGCTGTTCATGGTGGGAATGTCATTAGCTATCATATTATCGTATGTAAAATGATGGCTTAAAATACGACATTCCTTTACATAATGATGGTTTTTCGGCATTATCTTGCCGGTTAAAAACTATGGTTGTTACATTTAGAGGATTAGATGGCCAAAGAAGACACGAATTTTGAAATGCAAGGTACTGTTTTAGAAACACTGCCAAACACTGTGTTTCGCGTTGAATTAGACAACGGACACATTGTCACTGCTCATATCTCAGGAAAAATGCGTAAAAACTATATCCGCATCCTGACAGGAGACAAGGTTACAGTTGAGCTAACTACATATGATCCGGAAAAAGGACGCATCACTTTCCGTAGCCGCTGATTAAGATACCTTAGCACCACAGGTGATAGTATTTTCGGAATTCACCTGTGGTGTGGCATTAGCTTTTTACTTTCTTACCTGCCATTACCAGTTTCTATCTCTGATACCGTTTATATTTATAACACAGCATCTTCTGATCTCTTTTTGTTTGACTTTTGTGCGCCCTTAAAATCGTATAACAATACCTGTTTAGTTTTATCAAGTTTAATTTTGACTGAGCCTCCATGCACCAAAGAGCCAAACAACAATTCATTCGCCAGTGGTTTTTTGAGGTTGTCTTGGATTATACGAGCCATGGGACGTGCCCCCATCGACCTATCATAACCTTTGTCACATAACCATTGGCGGGCATCTGCACTGACTTCCAGGGAGACACCTTTTTCATCCAGTTGGGCTTGTAACTCGACGATAAATTTATCAACAACTTGCTGAATAACTTCCGAAGAGAGCGCATCAAACCAAATAATGCTATCAAGACGATTGCGGAATTCAGGTGTAAAAATTCGTTTTATCTCTTCCATACCATCCGTGCTGTTATCCTGCTCAGTGAATCCAATGGATTTACGGTGTGTTTCACGCACCCCTGCATTGGTTGTCATCACCAAAATAACATTTCGGAAATCCGCTTTGCGGCCATTATTGTCAGTCAATGTTCCATTATCCATAACCTGTAACAACAGGTTAAAGACATCAGGATGGGCTTTTTCAATCTCATCCAATAACAGTACAGAATGAGGATGTTTGATGATTGCGTCGGTCAATAATCCTCCCTGATCATACCCAACATAACCCGGAGGAGCTCCGATTAAACGACTGACAGTATGACGCTCCATATATTCTGACATATCAAATCGCAACAATTTAATATTCAACACGTTAGCAAGTTGAACTGTGACTTCTGTTTTCCCCACCCCCGTCGGTCCTGCAAACAAAAAAGATCCTACTGGCTTATGATCCTGTCCTAACCCCGCACGGCTCATCCTGATGGCCTCTGTCAAGGCAGCAATTGCCTTATCTTGACCAAAAACCAACATTTTCAAACGCTCATCCAGTGTTTTTAGTACATCCTTATCACTGGCTGACACCGTTTTTTCTGGAATACGGGCTATACGAGCAACAACGGATTCAATATCGGCAACATTGATTGTCTTTTTGCGGCGGCTAACTGGCACTAATCTGGTCCTTGCTCCAGCCTCATCAATGACATCAATGGCTTTATCCGGTAAATGACGATCAGTAATATACTTCACAGATAACTCAACTGCCGCCCGAATGGCTTTCGCTGTATAACGAACATCATGGTGTGCTTCATATTTAGTACGCAGCCCATTGATAATTTGTACCGTTTCTTCAGCAGAAGGTTCAAGAATATCAATTTTCTGGAACCGACGAGTCAAAGCCCGATCTTTTTCAAAAATGTTGCTGAATTCGTGGTAAGTCGTGGAGCCAATTACCCGTATACGCCCACTAGACAACAGCGGTTTAATGAGATTAGCTGCGTCCACTTGCCCACCCGATGCGGCACCGGCTCCAATAATAGTATGAATTTCGTCAATAAAGAGAATACTTTTGCTGTCCTGCTCTAATGTCTTTAACAAAGACTTGAAGCGCTTCTCAAAATCACCGCGATATTTTGTCCCTGCCAACAATGAACCAATATCAAGAGAATAAATGGTACAATCTTGCATCACTTCGGGAACATTTTTTTGTACAATACACCATGCAAGCCCCTCAGCAATGGCTGTCTTACCAACACCCGATTCTCCAACAAACAAAGGGTTATTTTTGCGGCGACGGCAAAGTACCTGAATCGTTCTCTCCAATTCATTCTGACGACCGACAAGCGGATCAATTAACCCTTTCTGTGCCAATTGATTCAGGTTAGTCGTGAAACTTTCCAATCGATCTTCACTAATTACCTGCTCTTCTGGAACCGGATTGATACTGTGATGGGCATCATTATCTGACTCGTCTTTGCGTGTTCCATGAGAAATAAAATTTACAATATCTAAACGGCTAACGTCATGCTTACGCAATAAATAAGCAGCCTGAGACTCTTGCTCACTAAAAATCGCAACTAAGACGTTAGCCCCTGAGACTTCCGAACGCCCCGAAGATTGAACATGAAATACCGCACGTTGCAAAACACGCTGAAAACTTAATGTAGGTTGTGTATCCCTGTCATCATTTTCAGATAATAGGGGGGTGGTTTGTGCAATAAAACTTTCTAACTCTTGGCGTAACATTGCCAAATCGACTTTACAAGCCTCCAGTGCTTCCCGTGCTGATGTATTACTTAACAACGCCAGCAACAGGTGCTCTACGGTCATAAATTCATGTCTGTTATCCTTTGCTTTGGCAAAAGCAATATTGAGACTAAGTTCCAGTTCTTGATTGAGCATAAGCACCTCCTCCTAAATTTCAGTAAGCCAGATCAGACTTTTTCCAGCGTGCAAAGTAACGGATGCTCGTGCTCCTTAGCATACATGTTCACTTGCGCAGCTTTAGTTTCTGCGACCTCTGCCGTATAAATTCCGCAAATTGCTTTCCCTTTGTAATGGACATCCAGCATTAGTTGCGTTGCTCGTTCAACATCATAAGAAAAGAACTTTCGCAATACGTCAACCACAAACTCCATAGGGGTATAATCGTCATTATTCAGAATAACCTTATACATTGATGGTGGTTGTAGCTTTTGTTTTGCATCATCCTCAATAAATTCTTCAACTTTCAAATTGTTATAAAACTCAGTCATTATTCTTCCGCTGGGTATTAACTGTCCGCTGGATTCTAGTATGAACTAATTCATTCTACTGTTATATATTTTATCACTTCATAAAGCACTCTGCTTACCTCCCTCCTGGATTAGCGGAGCTAAATTTTACCTAAGAATCGGATATCGTTATCTATATCAAACTTTAGCCATTTGAGACAACCTGACGTTGTTTATATGCTTGACGACGTAATGAATTTCACTACAGTATATTTTATGAACACCGCTTTCTGTCTGGGCGTTTGTTCATATTTTAAAATTTTGAGTGACTCCTAAACCCGAAATCGTGATATGAGGGATAGAGAAGTATGGAAACAGGTACTGTTAAATGGTTCAATAATGCAAAGGGCTTTGGATTTATTTGCCCAACCAGCGGAGGTGAAGATATATTCGCTCACTATTCAACCATTCAGATGGATGGTTATAGGACGCTGAAAGCTGGACAAAAAGTGAACTTTAGCGTTCATCAAGGCCCCAAAGGTAACCACGCCAGCCTCATTGTACCTCTGGAAGATGGTTCAAAATCCAAAAAATAGTAGTCCGTTAAATTCGTAATTTTCACGCCACAAGTAGACAATAATCTTATTTGTGGCGTGCTCTGTTTTACTCCCTTGCCAGAGCCTCTATGGGATCGAGATGAGCTGCATTTCTCGCGGGCAGGAAACCAAATATTATCCCTATTGCCGTTGAACAGCCAAATGCAATGATAAATGCAATGATGTTATAAACGAAATCCCAGCTTGGTAACATCAATTGCGCTATAAAAGAAAGGCTGCATGACAGAATAATTCCCAGTACCCCCCCTATTAGACAAACCAAAACAGCTTCAATAAGGAATTGCTGCATAATATCACTGGTTCTGGCCCCTACTGCCATACGAATACCAATCTCCCTTGTACGCTCGGTAACTGATACCAGCATGATATTCATGACACCAATTCCCCCGACAATTAAGGATATTACCGCAACTAACGTTAAAAATATTTGCATCGTCCGTGTTGTTCTATTCATTATTTTAATAGTCTTATTTACGTTATAAGTGTGAAAATCTTTTTTACCGTGACGGAATATCAGCAATTGATTAAGTTTTGCTTCTGCTTCATTGGATTTATAGCCATCTTTCAACCTGACAACGATAGAATTTAAGTAGCTTTGATTTATCAAACGGCTATTCATCGTACTGTAAGGCACCCAAATTTGTAATGCATCACTACTATAAAGACTTTGCCCATTAGCAATGACACCAATCACCGTCAAGGGCAAATTTGTTAACAGTAACTCCTTGCCTATCACATTATCCTGGTAAGGAAAGAACTTCTTACGTGTATTATCATCAATGATAACCACTTGAGACTGACGCTCAATCATGTCTGAAGTAAAAGGAATGCCTTGAGAAAATTTCATGGCATATACTTGAAAAAAATGACTTCCTACCCCCAATATTTGCGCTTTAGCATCTATATTGCCTTGACGCAAACTCCCGCTATTTACAAATTCGGGAGAAGCCGCCTGAACATAAGGCTGAGATTTTATTGCCAGAATATCAGCGAGTTTCAGTGCTTGCATATCCAAAGCGCCATCACTGCCAAAATCTTTTCCTGGATAAATTGATATAGAGTTAGTGGCAATAGATTTAATATGTGATAACACCATTGATTTTGCCGCATTACCAATCACGATGATCGTTACGACAGAAGCAATGCCTATTATAATTCCAAGCATTGTCAGTAGAGTACGTAGCTTATTCACATTCATGGCGCGCCATGCCATTAATAAAGCTTCATTAAAACGTCCCCATATTTGTCGCACTGAAGAGGTTTTTGCATCTATCGGGGAGAGATGAGGCAATGTTTGATGTTCAAAAGAATGCACCTCACTTATGATACGCCCATCTTTAATTTCAATCACCCTTTGAGCCTGTGCAGCAATATTAGGATCATGTGTAACAATAACGACCGTATGCCCTTGTTGACAGAGCTTCTTCAAAATATCCATCATTTCCTGGCCGGAAGTACTATCCAAAGCGCCTGTCGGCTCATCAGCAAGAATGACCTGACCACCATTCATAAGTGCCCTGGCAATACTAACCCGTTGTTGCTGCCCACCTGAAAGCTGACTTGGTCGATAATCAATCCGATTTTCCAATCCAAGGCTTTTTAACAATTCAATTGCTCGCTCACGACGTTGTATTTTTGAAACACCGGAATAAATAGCTGGAATTTCAACATTTTGTTCGGCGGTTAAATGAGTCAATAAATGGTAACGCTGAAAAATGAACCCAAAATATTCTCTGCGTAATTCTGCCAACTGATCACTATCCAAGTCAGCAATATTTCTTCCTGCAACCCAATATTCCCCACTACTAGGTTTATCTAAGCAGCCAAATATATTCATTAAAGTAGACTTACCTGAACCGGAGGTGCCAACGATAGCCACCATTTCTCCAGCTTGTATAGACAATGAAATATCTTCCAGAACAGTGACTTGTCCTTCTCCGGCAGGATAACTACGACTAACGCCTTTTAGTTCCAGTAATGTGCCCATTATTATTCCTCTACACTACTATCACTGAGATTGGTGATCACACGTTCGTTTTCTTTCAGTCCAGAGAGCACCTGGACATTAGTGTTATCAAAAGCTCCTATCGTGATTTTACGTTTTTCTGCTTTGCCATTATGCAAAACACTCACTTCATATTGCGTAGAAGGTACATACTGAGTTGAGGATGTATATTGGTGAGTAGAGACTTCCAAAGCTGAAATTGGGATCATCAAGACATTATGCAGAGTTTGAAGCTCTATTTTTATTTGTGCAGTCATCTGCAAACGCAAAATATGTTCGGGATTAGGTACTTCAAAGCGGGCATAGTAGAAAATAGCGTTATTCACAGCTTGCGGTGTTGGTAGAATGTCTTTCAAAACACTGTGAAATTGCCTTCCTGGTGCTCCTAAGATAGTAAATGAGACTTTCTGACCTGGTTCTAAATTAATAACATCAGCCTCCGATACTTCTGCATTAACAATCATAGTATCGAGATTTGCGAGTGTCAGGATGGTCGGCGCTTGCTGTGCAGCAATCACGGTTTGCCCCTGGAATGTTTTAATATCTGTCACTATGCCCTCTATTGGGGCAGTAATTCTGGTATATTGTAAATTTGTTTTTGCCGTATCAAGTTTGGCTTTATTTTGCTTAATTTGCGCTGCCAAGTCGTCAATTCTGGCAGCCTTAGACTGCATATCTGTTATGTTGGAATCCAATTCTTGATGGGACGTTAAACGTAATTTAAACAAATGTCTCAGGCGATTTACTTTAAGCTGTGCAAGTTTTAATTCAGCCTGCGCCCCACGAAGATTAGCCTCCAGTGATTTTGCTGTTTCCTGAATTTCCTCTACCGCATTTTTCGCAGTCTGTGGATCAATCAAAGCCAATAATTGGCCTTGCTTGACCTTATCCCCTAATTTCACATAGAGCTCTTTCAACTGACCACTAACTTGAGCCCCTACGTCAACTTTACTGACCGCATCCAATTTACCCACTACCAAAACATTTCTTCCAAAATCTCCCTTTATCACTGCACTCGTCTGATATGTGATAGGCTTCGACGGATAGAAAAAATAAGACCATACAGAGGCGATAGCTATGAGAATAAGCCCAGCCCCAATCCAGCGATACTTGGTAGAAAGAAGTTTCATCAACAAATACCCACTATTAAAATATGCTATCTAATTACTTCACTTGCACTTTACTGTATAAGACATAAACAAATCCTATCAATGGGATATTTCTAATAAGAAAACTTTCAGATATTTATTCTCTAAAAAAAATCAATGTAGGCAGACAAAATCAAGTTCAATTAACGACCTCTCGCCACCAAACAACCCTAGAAAATATTCCTTTTGAAGGTGATGGGAGAATTAAAATGCGTTGATTTTCAGTATACTTCCCTTTATCCTACTTGTTATTTTAATGTAAAATTTTTGTTTCCGTATATTTATTAGCCTTTGTGACTAGTTTTTCTTATTAAGATTAGATAAAAGACGTTTTTTTATTGGATAAGGATGTGGATCATGTATTCAGGATTATTAATTATTCTCCTACCTTTGACTCTGGGCTACCTTATTCATCTGAATCATAAATCGATGCTAGTCCTCGTGCACCAGTTACTCAATGTCATGGTCTATATCATTCTCATTTTGATGGGTATCACCCTTGCTATGCTGGAAAACGTGGGCAGTCATTTACTTTCCATCTTGTTGTATGCAATAACATTCTTCTTGTGCACCTTTATAATTAATATGCTAGCGCTTTTCCTCTTGGATAAACGAGATCCGTGGATTATTAATGCACATAAACAAGAAAAACCCCCTTCCCGATTACATATAGCTCTGGATTCCATCAAATTATGTGGCGCATTAGTATTGGGATTTATTATTGGACTAACAGGCTGGTCAGGGTTTCATCTTGCTAGCCGAGCCAGCGAAATTGCCCTGATTTTTTTACTATTTCTAGTTGGCATTCAACTGCGCAATAACGGTATGAGCCTAAAGCAAACCCTGCTGAATCGCCGTGGTATGATTATTGCCATAGTGGTTGCCATAAGTTCTTTGCTAGGTGGCGTACTGGCTGCATTTTTGTTGGAATTACCGATTAAAACGGGTCTTGCTATCGCATCAGGATACGGTTGGTATTCCCTTTCCGGCATTTTAATTTCCGATGCTTATGGGCCTGTGCTTGGGAGTACTGCATTTTTCAATGACTTAGCTCGTGAATTGGCATCCATTATGCTTATTCCCATGCTAATAAATCGCTACCGTTCAACCGCATTGGGTTTAACCGGAGCGGCTTCAATTGATTTTACCTTACCGATCTTACAACGCTGTGGTGGTATCAGTATTGTACCAGCAGCCATCGTTCATGGTTTTATATTGAGTTTATTGACCCCTTTATTCATTGCATTGTTTACTCAGTAAATTGTTTATGCAATAAAGCCTATCCTGGTTTAATGCATAAACTGAATAAAAAAATTTTCAATATAAAAATTAATCTACCCAACGAATATAAAGCGTAAAAAAGATCTAAAAAACACTGAAAAATTGATTAGTTAACTTACCAATTTGATTAAAATAACAATTTTATGCAGACATCATTGCATAGTTATGCTTATGAGATTAATATCATACCAATCAATTAACTATTCATATTTTTCGCATGAGCATTCAATTAAAAAACATAAATTGTTTCTATGGCTCACACCAGGCTCTATTTGACATCAGTTTTGAATGTACATCGGGAGAAACTGTGGTGTTGCTAGGGCCCAGTGGGGCTGGAAAGAGTTCTTTGCTACGTGTTTTGAATTTACTGGAGCAACCTCGTTCCGGGCTACTCAATGTGGCAACACACCAATTTGATTTCAAACAGCAACCTAACCACAAAGAAATTCTCGCATTGCGGCAAAAAGTTGGCATGGTCTTCCAACAATACAATCTGTGGCCACACTTAACTGTGATGGATAATTTGATTGAAGCGCCTTGCCGAGTATTGAAGCAATCCAAACAACAAGCACGGGAAAAAGCGACAAAACTCCTTTCCCGACTTCGTTTAGACGAATTTACCAACCGTTTTCCACTGCACCTTTCCGGCGGGCAACAACAACGAGTTGCCATTGCACGTGCATTAATGATGGAGCCTCAAGTTTTATTGTTTGATGAACCTACTGCTGCACTCGATCCCGAAATCACCTCTCAAGTCATTGGCATTATCAAAGAGCTGGCAGAAACCGGTATCACTCAGGTTATAGTGACTCATGAAGTGGAATTTGCTCGCAAAACAGCAAGTCAAGTTGTATACATGGAACAAGGACGCATTATCGAAAAAGGTGACGCTACTCATTTTATGCGTCCTCAAACAAAAGCCTTTGCTCACTATTTGTCACACTAAAATACCATATTGGATCTGTTAACCTGGTAGATTTCAAGCTACTACATTTCCGTAAGATAGCATTTTCAAAGATGAAGTAGATATATCGATAATCTATTACAAAACAAACATCAAAGCAGTTATCAACCATAAAATTCATCAACAACAGGATATTGCTATGAAAAAAATATTGTTTGCAGCTTTATTGAGTGCAGTGACCTTATCAGCAACCGCAACAGAGAAAGCAACTCTCCGTTTTGCGACGGAAGCAACTTACCCTCCATTTGAATTTATTGATGCAAACAATAAGATTCAAGGATTCGATGTCGATTTAGCAAATGCCATATGTATAAAGCTCAACGCAGAATGTACATTTACCAACCAAGCTTTCGATAGCCTTATTCCCAGCTTAAAATTCCGCCGTGTTGATGTTTTGATGGCGGGTATCGACATCACACCAGACCGCCAAAAACAAGTTGATTTCACCCAAACATATTATGATAACTCTGCCATTTTCGTTGCCATTAAAGGAAAATTTGCTCAGGTTGCCGATCTCAAAGGTAAACAAATAGGTACCCAGAATGGCACTACACACCAGAAATATTTGATGGAGCAACATAAGGAGCTGAAAACCGTACCTTATGACAGCTACCAAAATGCGATCCTTGATTTAAAAAATGGCCGTATTGATGCGTTGTTCGGTGATACTGCCGTCGTCAATGAATGGCTAAAAAAGAATCAAGAACTCAGCACGGTTGGCGAAAAGGTGACAGACAAAAATTACTTTGGTGTCGGTTTAGGTATTGCAGTCCGCAAAGGTAATACTGAGTTGCTAGATAAGCTGAACAGAGCATTAACAGAAGTTAAACAAGACGGTACTTACGATACCATCTACAAAAAATGGTTTAAACAATAAACTCAATCCCAATGAATGAATTTCTCTCTTTAATCAATGCCGCCGGAATTACTGTCGGCCTTGCCATTTCTTCGCTTATCGTCGGCTTAGTTCTGGCGATGTTTTTGGCTGCGTGGGAATCTATTCGCTGGAAACCTATTGCTTTTTTAGGTTCCTGCTGGGTTACCTTAGTTCGGGGATTGCCTGAAATTTTAGTTGTTCTCTTCATCTATTTTGGCAGTTCCCAACTCCTCATTACATTATCGGACGGTTTTGATATCAATCTCATTGTCTGGCACTTTAGAATACAGATGGAAATTGATAACTTTGATGTCAGTCCTTTTCTGTGCGGGGTTATTGCCCTATCTCTGCTCTATTCTGCTTATGCTTCACAAACACTACGGGGAGCACTAAAAGCCGTCCCCATAGGGCAATGGGAAGCTGGGCAAGCGCTGGGGTTAAGCCAAAGTCGCATCTTTTTTCGCTTGATTATGCCTCAAATGTGGCGCCATGCCCTGCCAGGGCTTGGTAATCAATGGCTAGTTTTATTAAAAGATACTGCCCTAGTTTCATTGATCAGCGTTAATGATCTGATGTTACAAACCAAAAGTATCGCAACTCGAACTCAAGAGCCGTTCACATGGTACATAATTGTTGCTGTGATTTATCTGGTAATCACATTAATCAGCCAATTTATTCTCAAACAGCTTGAAATGCGCGCCACCCATTTTGAAGGGAGTGCCTCATGATGATTGAATATATCAAGGAAATTTTACCTGGCTTGCAAACCAGTCTCAGTTTGACTTTCTCAGCATTACTGGCGGCATTCACGCTCTCCATTGTCTTGACCATGATCCTGACAATGAAGTTACCTGTACTTTCTCAATTGGTAAGAGGCTATATCACACTATTTACCGGAACCCCACTCCTTGTTCAGTTTTTCTTGATCTACTATGGGCCGGGGCAATTTCCAACACTCAAAGAATATCCGTGGTTATGGCAACTTATGTCAGAGCCGTGGCTATGTGCAATGGTTACACTTACGTTGAATAGTGCAGCTTATTCAACCCAGCTATTTTATGGGGCTGTCAAAGCAATTCCTGCCGGACAATGGCAATCTTGCCAAGCTCTCGGTATGTCCAAAGTGCACTCTATGCGCATTTTGTTACCTTATGCTTTTAAACGGGCACTTTCTTCCTATTCCAATGAAGTTGTGCTGATTTTCAAAAGCAGCTCACTGGCCAGTACAATCACCTTATTAGACATTATGGGATATAGCCAGCTTCAATTTGGGCGTAGTTATGATGCCACGGTATTTATTGCCGCGGGTATTATTTACCTTTGCATAAATGGCCTTTTGACACTTCTGATGCGTATAATTGAACAACGGGCCTTATCATTTGAACATCGTCATTAATCAACATTCATACTTAATTATCTGATTTCACCATTCCAGCCCGTGATAACCCATCATTATCACGGGATAATCACGATAAAAAAGTCACTAATTTACATTGAGAACTAACAGTGCCAAAGTTTCATAATGTTCGGTATGAGGAAACATATCGAATAACTGTACTTTTTCTATTCGATATTGTTTAAGCATAGTAATATCTTTCGCCATCGTCTGAGCATTACAGCTCGAGTAGAGAACAAATTTAGGGGCCATCCGGCTAAGGTATTCACATAACTCTTTACCAATTCCTCTTCGAGGAGGATTTACCAACACTAACTCAGGTAATTGTGATTTATCAAGGGCAAAATGAGTGGAATCCAATGCCTGAAAATCCACCTGTTCTAACCCCAGGCTTTTGGCAGAACTTTTGGCACAACTAATCGCTTCCGCACTGATCTCAATCCCTGTCAGTCGGGTCTTTTTATCTGCACAATGCAAACCAAAACCGCCTGCACCGCAAAACAGATCCCACATACTGTCAATGTTTAGTTCCCTAACCCAGCGCCCCGCTGTTGCATACAGCGCTGAAGCAATCTCTGGATTGGTCTGAAAAAAACTACGCGGGCGAATGTATAACGGAATACCGTTAAAAGTTTCCTGTAACATCTTACGTTCGGTAAAAATGATTTCCTTCTCACCTTCCATGATCGCCATATGGGTTGGCTGAATATTAGCGGAAATCACTGTTGCTTGTGGCAATTGTTCCTTTAGCCAAGGCAAAGCACGCTCTAATTGGGCTAGCTTTGTTTCCGAACGCAAGACAAAACGCAGCATTATTTCGCCATTAGCACGACTTTCCGTCAGAAGAAGATATTTTAACTCCCCTTTCCTACGTTCAACGTTGTACGGAACTAATCCGGCTTTGGCGATAAATGTTTTTATGACTACAAATACTGCCTGAAAGTATTTTGGATACAATGGACAGTCACAAAGATCTACCGTTCTGCCATCACGATGCAACATACCAAGCAATGGACGCTCAACACTGCCACTTACTACCATCTTGGCTTTATTACGGAACTCACTTGTTTTGCTACTTACTGGCGACAACCAATGTACTACTAACCCTTCCTGTAAAAGTTGCTTTAAATGTTGTTGTTTATCATATAATTGCTGTGAATAGGACTTATCGAGCCACTGGCAGGAGTGACAATGCCCCGCGGTATACTGCGCACATTGCATCGTAAAAAAACCGTATCAAAAAATATTAGTGCAAAGTAAATGTTGATGTTTTCGTTGAAGTTAAGGACTCGTCATCTTCAACTTCATCTTCTCTCTCATTTTCCATATCATGATTGACATAGAGAAGATTATTGCTGTGAATTTCAAAAATCACATTTGCAATTTGCTCTTCACCCTGCTGTATAAAATTGGAAAATTGTCTGAAAGTCATTCCGGCAGCAATAGGGAAAGCCTGACAAACAATCAACTTAGGTAAACTTTCATCCTGAATATCAATAAATGCTTTCACAGTAAGAGAACACGCATTAACCTGACTCAAATTAGCAACCAATGGAATTATCGCAGTTGGCCTGACTTCAGCCAAAGCAGAAAACAATACTACATCACCCAACAGGTCGAGCTTAGCATCAAACAAGCCATCGATATTCTGCATATGAGGCAAATGCAAGACTGAGCCTGAATCATTCTCAAAATAAGAAATTTTGAGCTGTTCAAGCCACGTACGCAAAATTGACAAATCGGGAATAACCATAGAATCCATCGAATTAACCTCATATGACCGAGAAGTTACACATGTGCTACCTAAGAAAACTCTTCAGCAAGTAGCCATGCGTACAATAATTAACCTATTTTGTTTTTTCATCATCAGTGACAATCTGATGGTTTTTATCCGCTTTCTTATGATCAATTCCCAAAAAGGAAAGATTATAGACTGCACGCCAGATAATATGGATAGCTGCTGGAATCAAGCAACCGATACCCAATAAAATCATAGCAATGTGTGCTTCCGTCGTCATTAATAAAGGTGATAAAATTATGCTATCAGTGATTGACAAGTAAGCCAGAATCAATAGCCCGATTCCCAATACTTCCAATAAAATGACTAACTTAGGCATGTCAGCCAATGAGCGCATCTCTTTTGATGGGATCATTTTTATTCTTCTAACCTGTTCAGCCTAAAAACAGACTTTCCGTTACTCAATAAGCCTATCATACCTGAATTCCGTTTATCGGCAGGACTAATTACAACAAAAGGCAATTCCTGCTTTTTTTTGTTAATACTTGCAGGCATAGTAACCCCAGATGACATTTTATGAATGTTCATGATCATTACCACTAAGGAGTTTATATGTACACTGTCATTTTTGGTCGCCCTGGTTGTCCTTACTGCGTTCGAGCTGAAGAACTCGCTGAGAAACTAAAAAAAGAGCGTGACGACTTTGATTATCGCTACGTCGATATCTGGGCTGAAAATATCACCAAAAACGACTTATCAAAAACGGTAGGTAAACCTGTTGAAACTGTTCCCCAGATCTTCATTGACGAAAAACATATTGGTGGCTGTACGGATTTTGAAGCTTATGCCAAAGAAAATCTGGAACTATACAAGTAATTGAACCCTATAATTAGTTAAAAAAATCAGCCGTCAAAAAAACCGCTATCCAGCTGGAAACCCTTCTCCTGCTGAATAGCGGGTGCCTTAACCATACATTGCTCTTCGAAAAAATCCCACCTTCCTGAAAAATTTTTCGATTTTTTTCTCGAGGATGAGAACTTTCACATCATAATGCAGTCTTAATTATTGCCACTGCTTTTCTTTGATGTCCCCATATTGAGGAGCCCGATAGTCATCCACTTTGGTTAAAGACTATCGGGTTTTTTGTTAGTCACTAGTTAGTTACAAGATAGTGGTTATCTTCCATTACTATTATGATCTCTATATTATTTACACATGCAACATCAACGAGCATTAAATAAAATTATGAATCAATGTAATCATTTTTTATGTAAAAAAAATTTGTTAACAATAAGTTGATAAAATAAAATTACCCTGCTTACGTAAATATTTCGCTTGTGAGGCTTACTTTGCTAGAACAACTTAACCACAATCTGTTTACTTTTATCAATGCAACTCCAGATTCATCACCAACAATGATTTCGCTTGCTATCTTTATAGCGAAATATTGCGTACTGATTTATCCCATTACATTGGCCATTTGCTGGCTATGGGGAAAAGAAAGAGCCATCACATCTCAACGCGTCGTTGTCAGTAAATCTTGCATTGCTTTTGCTTTTGGCATGGCGATCTCCTATATCATCGGGGTGATGGTTCCACATGCACGGCCATTTGTTGAAGGTTTTGGCCATAATTTTCTCTACCATGCTCCCACAGAATCTTTTCCCAGTAACCACGGCACAGCCGTCTTTACTTTTGCTCTGGCATTTATATTTTGGCACCGCGTTTGGTCAGGTTTATGCCTGATGGCCATCGCCTGTTCCATTGCTTGGTCTCGTGTCTATGTAGGCGTTCACTGGCCAATTGACATGGTTGGTGCATTTTTAGTAAGCCTATTAGGCTGTGCTTTTTCCCAAATCTTCTGGAGCCAATATGGAGAATATTTACAAAACAAACTCACTCGGCTCTACCAATTCTGCTGCGCATTTTTTATCAGAAAAGGATGGGTAAAAAGTTAATCAAATCTAAATATACACCAGCCATATATTCTATATGGCTGGCCACAATCAATAACCATAAAGAAAATATGGGGTTATTTTGTTCAAGAAATTTTTTAAACATTTATTCTACTCTCCATAAGTGGTTTTAAATACCAGAATGAAATCCTTCGTTATATTTAACAATACATAACTATAAAATGATTACCATTTCTTCATTAACACAGAGTTAAAGAACAAATTTCACACACAACACTTGATTATCTATAAAACTCTTATTAAAGCATAATCAATACTAAACACATTTTCATTCAACAAATAAACTCCATATTTTATGCAAAAAAATTTATATTATTTATCAAAAAGTTAATGAAAATTAAGCTATAAATAGAGATATATCAAGATAGAAATATTGGCATTTATAGTTCAATTCCAGGCTTATTCAAACACGAAAAAAGAAAACTTTATTAATATGTGAACATTATTAAGGGATAAGTCAGATAGGTATTAGAATTTAAAATAAAAATAATGATATATTCTTTAACAAAAATCGCATTTTATTTTATTTAATATTTATTCAACATTTAGATAAATATCTGTAACAATTTTCCTTTTTTATATAAATCTTGCAATTGCGAGAGTGATCACGGTACATTTCACTGAAAATAACTATATTTCCCCTACCAAAAGTCAGGGGTTAAGTTTTTTGGATTTAGACAAAGCTGATGAGTTGAAGATCCTTTGTTTTAAATGAACATATTTCAGGCAACTTATTATTCATATAAAAATCCAACTCGTGCATTTAATTAATGTACGGGTTTAGTAGTTTTTAAATTTTACTTTACCGCGTTATTTCGGAGATACTTATGGACACATCTCAAGCAGGTTCGATAGCATCCTCTGCTTCCAGCAAAAGCAATCACACTACCTGGCGTAAATCAGACACAGTATGGATGCTCGGATTATATGGCACAGCGATTGGTGCCGGCGTTTTGTTTCTTCCCATCAATGCAGGTATTGGTGGTTTAATTCCACTCATTATCATGGCAATTCTTGCCCTTCCCATGACATTTTTTGCACATCGTGGAATGTGCCGTTTTGTTTTATCTGGTAAAAGCAGTGGTGACGATATCACCGGCGTGGTAGAAGAACATTTTGGTAAAGTTGCGGGCTTTCTGATCACCGTCCTCTATTTTTTTGCTATCTATCCTATTCTGCTCGTGTACAGTGTTGCACTGACCAATACAGTAGAGAGCTTTATTGTCAATCAGCTACAGATAGATGCTCCACCACGTGCATTGCTGGCATTGGTATTGCTTCTGGGTGTGATGAGCATCATCCGTTTTGGTGAGAAAGCCATCGTTAAGGCTATGAGTGTATTGGTATTCCCATTCGTCACCGTTTTGATGCTGTTAGCCTTGTACTTAATCCCTCACTGGAACACTGCTATCTTTGATAGCCTGTCGCAAGATAGTACCTTATCTGCGACAAGCAATAATGGTTTGCTATTTACTCTGTGGTTGGCGATCCCTGTTATGGTCTTCTCCTTTAACCATTCCCCAATCATCTCAGCATTCGCAGTTGCAAAGCGTGAAGAATATGGTGAACACGCAGAGAAAAAATGTTCACGCATTCTGGCCTATGCTCATATCATGATGGTGCTGACAGTCATGTTCTTTGTTTTCAGTTGCGTACTGAGCTTATCACCGGAAAACCTGGCAGAAGCAAAAGCACAGAACATCACTATTCTGTCCTATCTGGCTAACCATTTCCGTGTACCAGTTATTGAATATATTGCTCCGTTTATCGCTTTTATTGCCATTACCAAGTCTTTCCTCGGCCATTACCTGGGTGCCCGTGAAGGTTTTAACGGTATTGTGAACAAAGCAATGATAAACACGAGTGGCAAGACTATTCAGCATAAAACGCTGAATCGTATCACTAGCCTCTTTATGCTGCTAAGTGCTTGGCTTGTCGCTACACTTAACCCAAGCATCCTCAATATCATTGAGTCACTGGGTGGACCTGTTATTGCGATGATCCTGTTTATCATGCCAATGTATGCAATCAAAAAGGTTCCGGCTATGCGCAAATATGCAGGTAAACCAAGCAATATTTTTGTCATTGTGACCGGCTCAATTGCTATTTCAGCGGCAATTTACTCAGTTATGTAATCAAAATCCATGAGCTACTTTTTTCGGCAGTAGCACCTAAAAAATGCCAGTCATCAAAAAATCGACTGGCATTTTTTCATTTTAGATGTTAATCAGTACAGGTTAACCAAAGATCGAGTTAAACCAACCAATAACCGTTTTTACAACGAAATCCCACATACGCCCCAAAAAACCACTTTCTTCCACTGCTTCTTTAACAACCAGCGGACGCTGGTCAATGACTTTATCGTTCAATAGAAAGTTCACCGTACCCACCACTTGGTTCTGAGCTAATGGTGCCTCAAGCGAGGTATTATCTAGGGTAAAGCTCGCTTTCAAATTCCCGACTTGTCCACGAGGAACTATCACGGACGCATCTTTTTCCACTCCCAATGCAACTTCTGGTCGAGTCCCATACCATACTTTCTCCGTCACCAAAGTATCACTGGCCTTTAACAGTGTCGCTGATTCATAAAAACGAAATCCCCATGACAAAAGTTTTTCACTGTCAGAAAAACGTATGCGATCACTAGGAGCGCCCAATATCACTGAAATCAGACGCATTGGCCCTTCAGTTGCCGATGCAACAAGATTATAGCCTGCACCGCTGGTGTGTCCGGTTTTGACACCATCCACATTCATGTTTTTATTCCACAACAAGCGATTGCGATTAGGCTGTCGGATGTTGTTAAAAGTGAACTCTTTTTCTTTATTCAAGGCATATTCTTCTGGTACATCACGGATCATTGCCTGACTTAAAAGTGCCATATCACGGGCAGTACTATACTGCCCTGCGGCATCCAAACCATGTACTGTCTTGAAATGAGTGTTCGTCAATTTTAGTGTTTCTGAGTACTTATTCATCAAATCAACGAAAACATCTTGGCTGCCTGCGACATAATCCGCGAGTGCAATACTGGCATCATTACCTGATTGGATGACCACACCGCGGTTCAGATCAATCACCTTAACTCTGTCACCCGGTTTCAAAAACATCAACGATGATCCCTGAAGTATTGGATTACCTGTAGCCCAGGCATCTTTACCAACAGTTACCATATCTTCTATGGAAATTTTCCCTGATTTGATTGCCTGCCCGACAACATAACTGGTCATTATTTTTGTCAAACTGGCGGGGTCTAACCGCTCATCTGCGTTATTTGAGGCCAGGATTTTTCCACTGGCATAATCCATCAACACATAGGCTTTTGCATCAATTTCAGGTGTTGTGGGCTGCTCCATTGAGTATACATTGACACTCGCTAACCAAAAAAAACCCAGGCCAAAAGTAAAAGATTTAATTATCGATATCTGCTGTCTTTTTTTCATCATCGTTCGCCCTTTTTCTCTACTAAAGCCCTATTAATATAGGATGTTATGAAAGAAGACTCCAACCCAATAACGTAAAGATTTTTCTGTTATTCAACTAGTTTTATTGTCATATTATCAATCGTTAAAAACATACTGACATTAAGGAAAAAATGATGTTGACAATTTGGGGCCGTAAAAATTCATCAAACGTGAAAAAAGTGCTTTGGTGTCTGGAAGAGCTAAATGTGCCATATCAACAAATGGATGTTGGTGGCAAATTTGGCAAACTCAACGATCCTGAATACCTGCGTATGAATCCCAATGCAGTTATTCCTTGTTTGCAAGAAGGCGATTTTATCTTATGGGAATCCAACGCGATTGTTCGCTATATTGCGGCGAAATTCGGCAAAGACACGCTTTACCCCGCCGATCTTCAAGAAAGAGCCAGTGTTGAAAAATGGATGGATTGGGTTGGTTGCAACTTCTTCCCTCCGATTAAACAATTTATGATCAACTTTGTCAGAACACCGGCAGATCAACGTGACCCTAAAATCATCAGCCAACTGTTAGCAGAGATTGAAAAATGGCTAAGAATTGTCGATGACACTCTAAGCACTCAGCAATACCTTTCCGGCAACAAATTTAGTATGGCTGATATTGCCCTGGCGCCACTGGCCTACTTATGGCTAAACGTAGAAATAGAGCGCCCATCCCTGCCAAACTTAGAACGCTGGTATCAATTGTTGACCGAAAGACCCGCTTTCAGAAAAATTGTTATGATAGAAATAAACTGAGGGTTTACCTGGTATTTCATTAACTCATTGGCATTCTGCCGGGATCTGGGAACTGATACTCAAATCCTAGTTCCCGACAGATGCGGCTACCATCAACGATTTTCTCTGCCTTACTTTCGATTTCTGCGTTTTCTGACTGTAAAAATTCTGGCGGCGTCAGATCGAGCTGGCGACTGGCTGACTGATAAAACTCAGCTCTTTTTGGATGTATTGGTGCACACAAATTAAAAAGATGCCCGCCTTGTGGTTGTTGAATAAGAAGCTTAATGGCAGAAATAGCATCGTCTTGATGTACCAAATTGACCGCACTTTCTCCTCCACTGAGTGCCTTCCTTCCAGCAAGAAAACGCCCTGCATGACGCCCATTGCCCACCAGTCCGGCAAGACGCAAGATATCGATCGATGTATTAGGTAATTGATGCAGCCAGTTTTCCAATTCCACCAGTGCCTTGGCTGACTCAGTTTCGGGGGACACAGCCTCATCTTCATTGAGATAACCCACAGATGAACCATAAACTGAAGTCGAACTGGTGAAAATAATCCGTGGAACGAAATACGAAAGTGCAGTATCAACAACCAGTTGTACTGCTTTTACATACTCCTTCCCGCCACCAGCAACACCACTAACAGGCAATGTCAAAACCAGCACATCAACAGACATCAGCTGATCAAGATCATCTGCATCGCAAACAAGCTGAGGCTCCAAATTTAGTTGGTAACAATCTATTCCACACATACACGCCGCTTCAACACCATCTGGTGTTGTTTTGCTACCAACTACCTGCATTCCCTCGCTTTGTAGTGCTTGTGCCAATGGCATTCCTAACCACCCTAATCCAATAATGGAAACTTTTCTCATCCTACCCTCCCAAAAGCAATGCCATTTTGATTTTTAGGCTATTACATAACCACGGCTAACATTACTCATATATTCGTTTAATAGCAACAAAACACATTTTTATTTAAAAACAATGAGTTATTAAGAAACAAACATCTCCTTTAAAATAAAGTTTGCTTTTTATACACAAGATCGTATAGGTTAAACAACAAGCAACCAATCCTTAGTCACAAACATAACGTTACGTACCGCCATTATTCAGTACAGCATATTTTTGTATAAAACTTTTTTTGTAAGAAAAATAGAGAATTCGCATATATGAACCGTATTCAGTTTAACCATCATCATCATCATCCTGACTAGTCTTTCAGGTTGTTGTGTGCTGGAAGACATTTAACCCGTCTTCCGGTGGAATGAGTACGATAAAAAACCCTCGGAAGATCTTCCGGGGGTTTTTTGTTTCTGATTTTTAAAAATTAATGACTAACTGAACCTTGAAATAGGACAAAACACAATATGCTAGATAAAACACGCTTACGTATCGCTATTCAAAAATCAGGCCGTCTGAGCGATGACTCCAGAACATTGTTGGCGAGTTGCGGTATCAAAATTAACTTACAGCAACAGCGCCTGATCGCATTCGCTGAAAATATGCCTATCGACATTCTACGTGTCCGTGATGATGATATTCCGGGCCTCGTGATGGATGGAGTTGTCGATCTGGGCATTATTGGGGCAAACGTGCTTGAAGAAGAGCTACTGACTCGCCAGGCACAAGGAGAAGATCCTCGCTATCTGATATTACGCCGCCTCGATTTTGGCGATTGCAGGCTTTCCCTGGCAATGCCTTTCGATTGCGATTATACCAACGTGGAATGCCTGCAAGATGCCCGTATCGCAACCTCCTATCCACACTTATTGAAACGCTATTTCGACCAAAAAGGCATTTTCTTTAAACCCTGTCTTCTCAATGGTTCAGTCGAAGTTGCCCCCCGTGCAGGGCTTGCAGACGCTATCTGTGATTTAGTTTCCACAGGTGCCACGTTGGAAGCCAATGGTTTACGGGAAGTTGAGGTTATTTATCGGTCAAAAGCCTGTTTGATCCAACGTGACGGAGAGATATCAGAAGCCAAACAGCAGCTTATTGACAAACTGATGCTCCGTATCCAAGGCGTCATTCAGGCACGAGAATCCAAATACATCATGCTACATGCCCCCAACGATAAGTTGGAAGAGATTATCTCCCTGCTGCCAGGTGCAGAACGTCCCACGATCTTGCCGCTGGCAGGCGCCCAAAATCGCGTAGCCATGCATATGGTCAGTAGTGAAACCCTGTTCTGGGAAACGATGGAAAAACTCAAGGCATTAGGTGCCAGTTCTATTCTGGTGCTGCCAATTGAAAAAATGATGGAGTAACTTTGATGAACACTAATTTTAAAACCATCATTCGCTGGCAAGCATGTACGCCAGAACAACAAAAAATATTGCTGACCCGTCCGGCTATTGCCGCATCCGACGATATTGCCGATACAGTGAAACAGATTTTGGCAACCGTGAAAACACGAGGCGACCAAGCATTACAAGAGCTTAGCCAACGCTTCGACAAAACCATTGTTGAAACCATCCGAATTTCTGCCAACGAAGTGGATGCAGCCGCCGCTCGTCTGCCCCAGAAATTAAGCAAGCTATGCAACAGGCTATGAACAATATCCGGCAATTCCACGAAGCACAAAAACCGGCAGAAATTGACGTCGAAACATTGCCCGGAGTTCGCTGCCAACAAGTTACACGCCCAATAGATTCGGTTGGACTCTATATTCCTGGCGGATCTGCTCCCCTGCCCTCAACCGTATTAATGTTAGGTACGCCCGCCAACATTGCAGGTTGCCGTAAAGTTATCTTGTGTTCTCCTCCCCCTATTGCCGATGAAATACTCTATGCTGCGCAACTCTGCGGGATCAGCGAAATATTTCAAATCGGTGGTGCTCAGGCGATTGCCGCAATGGCATTCGGAACAGAATCCGTTGCCAAAGTAGACAAAATTTTTGGTCCCGGAAATGCGTGGGTAACAGAGGCCAAACTTCAGGTTAGCCAACAGCTTGACGGCGCGGCAATCGATATGCCCGCAGGCCCGTCCGAAGTATTGGTTATCGCTGACAGCGGAGCCAATCCCGTATTTACCGCAGCAGATCTACTTTCACAGGCAGAACACGGCCCCGATTCCCAAGTGATATTGCTAACTCCCGATGAAAATTTAGCTAAAAAAGTTATCCATGAAATTGAAGCCCAACTCATAGCCTTGCCACGCCAGCAGATCGCAATTCAAGCCTTGCAAACCAGCCGGATAATTATTACGCAAGATCTCGACCAGTGCGTCGCAATCAGCAACCAATATGGTCCAGAACACTTGATCATCCAAACTCGTCAGCCTGAACAACTGGTTGAGCAGATTACCAACGCCGGTTCTATTTTTCTTGGCGACTGGTCGCCTGAATCTGCCGGAGATTACGCTTCTGGCACCAATCACGTTCTGCCTACCTACGGCTATACTTCAACCTATTCCAGTCTCGGTCTGGCTGATTTCCTGAAAAGAATGACCGTCCAACGGATCACGCCACAAGGATTAAAAAAACTCGCCCCCACTATCGAAACACTGGCACAGGCCGAACAACTTATCGCGCACAAAAATGCCGTTACATTACGTATGGCAGTCTTGAATAATGCAGACTGAGAACCACGGGGTTTGATAGCCATAAAAAATTAAGGAACAATCATGAGTACAGTTTTTGATATCAATTCATTGGCAAGAGAAAACGTTCGCAAATTAGTCCCTTATATGTCTGCCCGCCGTCTGGGTGGTCGTGGTGATGTTTGGTTAAATGCGAATGAGTATCCCATCGCCCCCGATTTCCAACTCACCGAAAATACACTCAATCGCTATCCTGAATGCCAACCAGCAACCGTCATTCAACGTTATGCCGATTATGCTGGCCTGCAACCGGAGCAAGTTCTTGTCAGCCGTGGAGCCGATGAATCTATCGAACTGCTGATCCGCGTTTTCTGCGAGCCAGGGCGCGATGCGGTCCTGTTTTGCCCACCAACCTATGGTATGTACAGTGTTAGCGCCGAAACTTTCGGTGTAGAACAGAAAAAAATTCCTGCCAGTGCCGACTGGCAACCAGATATTGCCGCTATCAAAAATAATCTGGATCGCGTCAAGCTAATCTATATCTGTAGCCCCAACAATCCGACAGGCAACCTGATTGATCCTGCGGCATTACGCCAGATCCTTGAATTAGCCCGTAACCGTGCCATCGTTGCTATTGATGAAGCCTATATCGAATTTTACCCACAATATACAACTACCCATGCTACCACCCGTTGGCTACATGACTATCCTCACTTAGTTATTTTGCGAACTCTCTCGAAAGCTTTTGCTTTGGCTGGATTACGTTGTGGATTTACGCTGGCCTCTGCCGATATCATCGCACTGATGCTAAAAGTGATTGCCCCTTATCCACTGGCGACGCCTGTTGCTGATATCGCGGCACAAGCACTTACGAAAGCAGGCATTGCAACAATGAGAAATCGTGTGGCAGAGATCATCAACAATCGGGCTTATCTCCAGCAGACCCTCAGTAAACTGGCGTTGGTTGAAAACGTATTTCCAAGTGAAACCAACTATATTTTGGTGAAATTTACCGATGCAGAGCTTGTATTTAAGACGCTATGGGAACAAGGGATCATCTTGCGTGACCAGCGTAAACAACCAGGATTAACAAATTGCCTGCGCATTACCGTCGGCAACCGGAATGAATGTGAACAACTGATTCGTGCCATTAGTGCACTTTCCGACCAACCTCAACAAATCAAGGAAACTGAAAATCCATGAGCCAGAAAATGCTTTTTATTGACCGCGATGGAACATTGATCACCGAACCACCCAGTGATTATCAAGTTGATCGCCTTGATAAATTGGCTTTTGAAGCTGGTGTTATCCCTGCCTTACTTGCCCTGCAAAAAGCCAATTATAAGTTAGTGATGATCACTAATCAGGATGGGTTAGGTACAGCTAGTTTTCCACAAACGGATTTTGAGCCACCTCATGCCTTGATGATGCAAGTTTTCACTTCACAAGGTATCCATTTTGAAGAGGTGTTGATCTGCCCACACAAACCAGAAGATCACTGTCACTGCCGTAAGCCTAAACTTGGGTTGGTACAAAAATATTTGGCAGACAATGCCATTGATACTGACAACAGTTACGTCATCGGTGATCGGGAAACCGATCTACAATTAGCCCAAAATATGGGGATCAAGGGCATTCGCTACCAACCCGAATCACTAGGATGGCCGATCATTTGTCAACAACTGACCCGTAAAGATCGCCATGCCCATGTTGAAAGAAAAACCAAAGAGACCGCTATCAATATTGAAATTTGGTTGGATCGTGAAGGAGAAAGTCGTATCAATACGGGCGTCGGTTTTTTCGACCATATGCTGGATCAGATCGCAACTCATGGCGGCTTCCGCATGAATATCCAAGTCAAGGGTGATCTCTATATTGACGATCATCATACTGTTGAAGATACCGGCCTCGCACTGGGAGAAGCTTTAAAGCAAGCACTGGGGGATAAACGCGGTATTGCCAGATTTGGTTTTATGCTACCAATGGATGAATGCCTTGCTCGCTGTGCCCTGGATATTTCCGGTCGCCCACATCTTGAATATAAAGCTGAATTTAAACACCAACGGGTTGGTGATTTGAGTACAGAAATGATCGAGCATTTTTTCCGTTCTCTCTCTTACACAATGGGATGCACCTTACACCTGAAAACTAAAGGCAAGAATGATCACCATCGGGCAGAAAGCCTGTTTAAAGTGTTTGGCCGAACGTTACGTCAAGCTATTCGCGTAGAGGGCGATATTTTGCCGAGTTCCAAAGGTGTTTTATAGGAAAGGTGTAAAGGAAACTATGATGAACGTTGTTATTCTAGATACAGGCTGCGCTAACCTCGCTTCCGTTGCCTATGCCATCCGCCGGTTAGGTTATGAGCCGACGGTGAGTTTAGATGCGGATATTGTTCAGGCAGCCGATAAACTATTTCTACCGGGAGTGGGTACGGCGACTGCCGCAATGAAACAACTTGAACAACGACAATTAA
The DNA here is from genome assembly GCF_037996785.1 of Xenorhabdus thailandensis. Taxonomy (NCBI): domain Bacteria; kingdom Pseudomonadati; phylum Pseudomonadota; class Gammaproteobacteria; order Enterobacterales; family Morganellaceae; genus Xenorhabdus; species Xenorhabdus thailandensis. The sequence goes on along the minus strand of NZ_JBBMXF010000012.1, from coordinate 592,897 downwards.
TTCCCTTGATTAATTCGCTTACCCAACCCGTATTAGGTATCTGTCTTGGCATGCAATTGCTGGCCCGAATCAGCGAAGAAGGTGATAACATCCCTCTCTTGCAGCTCATTGACGCCCCCGTCAAAAAAATGGTGACCGCAGATTTGCCATTGCCACATATGGGCTGGAATCAGGTAAAAGCGCAGACAGATAATCCACTGTTTCGTTCTATCGCAAATAATTCCCGTTTCTATTTTGTTCACAGTTATGCCCTGCCTGTCGGTGAATATACGATTGCTCAAACTGAATATGGCAATACATTTAGTAGCGCCATTGCAAAAGATAATTTCTTTGGGGTGCAATTCCACCCTGAACGTTCAGGGGCAGCAGGCGTACAACTACTAAAAAACTTTTTGGAGATGTAACCGCATGATTATACCTGCATTAGATTTAATCGATGGCAATGTGGTGCGTTTGCATCAAGGAGATTATGACCAACGTCGAGATTATGGCAGTTCTCCACTCTCACGCTTACAGCAATATGAACAGGAAGGCGCTAAGTTACTGCATTTAGTCGATCTAACCGGTGCCAAAGATCCTGCCAAACGCCAAATTACCCTCTTAAAAGAGCTACTGGCTGGCGTTACTGTTCCCGTTCAAGTTGGCGGGGGTATTCGTTCAGAGGAAGATATAACAACCCTGCTTGAAGCAGGTGCAAGCCGGGTTGTTATTGGTTCCACAGCAATTACACAGCCTGAATTAGTCAAACAATGGTTGCGAAACTACGGGGCAGAAGCCATTGTGCTGGCACTGGATGTTCGCATCAATGCAGATGGGGTAAAACAAATCGCTATTAGTGGCTGGCAAGAAAACAGCAACGCTACCCTTGAGTATGTCATTGAGCAGTATCTCCCTGTCGGACTAAAACATGTTTTATGTACTGACATTTCCCGTGATGGCACATTAACTGGCTCTAATATTGCGCTTTATCAGGAAATCAGCCACAAATATCCACAAATCCAATTTCAGGCTTCCGGCGGCATTGGCAGTCTCACTGATATCTCTTCCCTACCTGCTTCTGGTGTGGCAGGTGTCATTGTCGGACGCGCACTACTGGAAGGAAAATTTACCCTGACGGAGGCTATCCAATGTTGGCAAAACGCATAATTCCATGCCTGGATGTCCGTGATGGACAAGTCGTCAAAGGCGTACAATTCCGTAACCATGAAATTATTGGTGATATTGTCCCGCTCGCTCAACGCTATGCCCAAGAAGGCGCTGATGAGTTGGTGTTTTACGATATTACCGCCTCTTCCGATGGTCGCGTGGTAGATAAAAGCTGGGTGGCAAAAATTGCTGAAGTTATCGATATCCCTTTCTGCGTAGCAGGTGGCATTAAATCCGTCGAAGAGGCGGGACAAATTTTAGCATTCGGTGCAGATAAAATTTCCATTAACTCCCCAGCCTTGGTTGATCCAAGTTTAATTAGCCGCTTGGCTGATCGCTATGGTGTGCAATGTGTTGTCGTGGGTATTGATACATGGTTTGATGAAAATACCAACAATTACCAAGTCTACCAATTTACCGGGGATGAAAAGCGTACAACCGCAACCCGCTGGCAAACATTGGATTGGATCAAAGAAGTGCAACAACGCGGCGCTGGTGAAATCGTCCTGAATATGATGAATCAAGATGGTGTCCGCAATGGTTATGATCTTACCCAACTAAAATTAGTGCGTGATGTCTGTTCTGTACCACTGATTGCTTCTGGAGGAGCAGGAGCACCAGAACACTTCCGCGATGCTTTTCAGCTTGCAAATGTTGATGGCGCTTTGGCTGCCTCCGTTTTCCACAAACAGATCATTAATATCAACGAACTCAAACAATATCTTGCTACACAGGGCATCGAGGTTAGGACATGTTGACAGAACGACAATTAACAACCCAGGAAATAGAGAAACTGGATTGGAAAAAAGTGGATAATCTGATGCCCGTCATTGTTCAACACGCCATCTCTGGAACCGTGTTAATGCTGGGATACATGGATCAGGAAGCGCTAAATGTCACGCTCAACTCTGGCAAAGTGACCTTTTTTCCCGTACTAAACAGCGATTATGGACAAAAGGCGAAAGCTCCGGCCATTTTCTGAATTTGGTCGGTATCTATCCCGACTGTGACAACGATACTTTGTTAGCCTTAGTAGAGCCTATTGGTCCTACCTGTCATACAGGCAGTGAAAGCTGTTTTGCGCCTGCACAAACCGAATGGGGTTTTCTCTATGAATTGGAACAATTATTGGCAAGCCGAAAACATGCCTCGCCAGACAGTTCTTATACTGCTCGCTTATATGCCAGTGGCACAAAACGCATCGCCCAGAAGGTTGGCGAAGAAGGCGTCGAAACCGCGTTAGCCGCCACAGTCAATGATCGGGAAGAGCTGACCAACGAAGCCGCAGATTTGCTCTATCATCTGCTGGTTTTACTCCAGGATCAAAAGCTCGACCTCAGTAGTATCATTCGTCAATTGCAGCAACGGCACTCAGCCAAAAAGTAATTTTCAATACTGGAATTGAGATCTTGAAAAGTAGCAGCCACTTCACCACGCTATATATACATGTACGAAGTGACTGCTAGTTGTCCGATCATACCAATCCAACTTTAAGATGCGTGTCCCGCGCTGCGGGAAAAGAAATATAAGGTCTCGCTTTAGCAACCACAACTGCTTAATGCATATATGGGATCAACTGAGGCGGCAAATTTACTTAGCGTAGTTTTACCGTTAAAAACGCCATAGTGTGTACGACCTTCACCTACCACACTAAACAAGCTGTGGTATCGGCTTTTGCAAATAATATCTGCTGTATTTCGACATATTGGCACCACTTTCCCTGTTTCAAATACCTGTTCTTGATCAAACATAAAATGAGTGGGAGCACCAGGGAGATTACCTTTGTATATGGCAGCTTGACCATAATCTTCACAACTATCTTCTAGCTCAATCTTGAATAACCTGAGAGTCATTGAATACAGCCTTGCATTCCCCAGTTTTTCTTCAATGGATTTGTTACAAATAGTTTTTAAATGACTTGCAACAATTCGTATATCCCGAAAACCTGCATCACGCGCTATTCGTACAAAATCGCCGTAATACAATACATCACCAATACATTCTCCAATCAGCAAGGGATCATTTTTCAATTCTTGGGAAAGTCTACGATCAGAAAAAATATCAGCAAAATAAATTTCTCCACCAGGTTTGAGCAATTGAGCCATTCCCTGAAGCACATCAGATTTTGCAGTCGCCAGGTTAATGACACAATTGGAGACTATGACATCGACACTATTCGGCGGTAAATTGAGTAGATCCAAGGACTCAATATTACCGTGTATAAAATGTACATTACTTTTGTTGTAACCATAGGCTTCTCGGTGATATTCGACGTAACTCTTGGCAAATTCAATTTGCTCAAGAGTCGTATCCACACCAATGACATTTCCTTCTGGCCCTACCAACTTAGATAAAATGAAACAATCTCTCCCACTACCACAACCTAAATCCAACACAGTTGCTCCCGTCAACAAAGGAGGAAAAGGAGTACCGCAGCCATAAAAACGCTGCTGCACATCTGGATGGACTATCTTTAGTATGGCTTTGATCTCATCAGAAGGTGGTTTATCTACAGTACAAACATTAGTTACCAGGTCTTCTTTGCTCGAAAGCGTTGTACCATAATAGTTTTGTACATTTTCAACTCGCTGAGATAATTGTTGTTCTTTGATTTTCATCATTCTATTCCTATAACCTCTAATAAAACCCAATCTTAGTCCTGACATATACGCATTAAGCTTCAAGTTGCAATTTACGACACGATATGAAACCTGATTTCTCCCCGCTTCGCGGGGAGAAATCACACGCATCTTGAAGTTAGGTTGGTATAACTCTAATAATGATCGACCTGATACGTTTATTGGATGAACATTCAGAAAAAGAGTAAAGCTGCGTAACCTGCGATCATTGCCATCGCAAGGATAACTGCGACAAAGGCAGCCAAAAGCTTAAATGTGAATAGGGAACGTAATAAAATCAGCTCAGTCAGGCTGGCGCCAGCACCACCGATAATTAACGCCAGAATCGCGCCAGCACTGACACCTTTTGTCATCAAAGCGGCTGAAAGCGGTATCAAAGCTTCGGCGCGAAGATACAGTGGTATTCCAATTACAGCAGCAACTGGGATAGCAAACGGATTATCCGATCCAGCATGTTTTTCAAGCAGACTAGTCGGAACATAGCCATAGATCACACTGCCTATTGCTATACCAATGAATAAATAAGGTAGTACGTTCTTAAAATCTGCCCAAGCATCCTGCCACAAACCGCTATATTTACTTTTTGGGCGAACCACTTTAGTAGTTTGGCTATCGCAACAACCTGTAGATTGCGAGGTCATTTGGGTAGCAGAACAACAAGGAGCCGTCATTGATTCACAACTGTTTGATATTGTTGGTTTAACGTCGCAACTACTCCCAGAAACTCCACAACCAGATGTCTCTTCGTAGCGTACATAACGTTCAAATCCCAATACTTGTAGCAACCATCCGGCCCCCAATGAGATCAGAAAGGCAGATAGTACGTAAATAGCGGTTAGCCCCAGACCAAAAGTAGCAACAAGCAATACAACGATGATGGGATTCAATAGCGGGGAAGAAAATAAGAATACCATCATTGGACCAAAACCAGCTTTGGCACGGATCAGCCCCTTCAACATAGGAATAGTCGAACAACTACAAAAAGGAGTGATAGCGCCGAGGACAGCGGCAAGAAAATATCCCCTTTTCCGGTTAGCACTCAGTAACGCTTCTACCTTAGATGGAGGTATATGCCGCTGGAGAATACCAACCAACAAACTAATACCAATAAACAAGGCTGATAACTCTATGGCAAGGAAGACAAACATATTTAGGGTTTCTTGTAATTGCGAAGGCATACCTGCTCCTTATGTATCTATATTTCTAGTATTATAGAAATAATACGGATGATAGATTGCCATTACAATTCCTGTCAAGTATATTTCTAGAAACATAGAAATTTGGGTTCAGAGACACGTATGAAACACGAAGAAGTCGCAGCAAGTCTGGCGGAACTGGGGAATTATCACCGATTAGCTATATTCCGGTTTTTAGTTAAGGCTGGCCATAAAGGAGCCTCGGTAGGGGACATTCAAAAAGCTCTAGGTATTCCCCCTTCAACGCTGTCACATCATCTCAACCGTATGGTGAATGTCGGGCTAATCCATCAGGAGAAACACAGCCGTACTATCGTATGTATACCTGATTATCAGCATTTGGGTAACCTGATCAACTTCTTACAAGAAGAATGTTGCATTGGAATTTAACTCGAACATTTCATTAAGAGATTTCAACCCGCTGGCAAATCCCCTGGAAAATAATGGGACTTGTCAGTGGATCGTGATGTGACCAGAACATTCAGTGAATCACATTGCTGCCTTAAAGATAGCAACGATTTCTTCATGCGATGCTTGAATCGGGTTAGTAAATCCACAGGCATCTTTCAACGCATTGGTCGCTAACGTTGGCAGATCTTCCTCTTTTACGTTCAACTCAGCCAAACCAGACGGAATATTCACATCTTTTGCCAATTCACTGATTGCATGGATACAAGCTTCAGCACCTTGCGTATCGTTTAAAGCACTAACTTCAACCCCCATAGCCGCCGCAATCTCTTTCAGGCGTGCAGCAGAAACTTTTGCATTGAATCTCTGTACATGTGGCAATAAAACCGCATTACAGACACCGTGAGGCAAATCATAAAACCCACCTAACTGATGTGCCATGGCGTGGACATATCCCAAAGAGGCATTATTGAACGCCATGCCAGCCAAAAACTGGGCATAAGCCATATTTTCACGCGCTTCCATGTCATTGCCATCTTCAACAGCGCGACGCAAATAATTGCTAATCATTGTCACCGCTTTCAATGCGCAAGCATCTGTAATAGGATTTGCCGCCGTAGAAACATAAGCCTCAATAGCATGAGTCAAGGCATCCATCCCCGTTGCGGCAGTCAATCCTTTTGGCATCCCTGCCATCAATGCAGAATCATTGACTGACAAAATAGGCGTTACATTTTTATCCACAATTGCCATTTTGATATGACGTTCAACATCTGTAATGATACAAAAGCGTGTCATTTCAGAAGCTGTCCCTGCGGTAGTATTGATGGCAATCAAAGGTAACTGTGGTTTAGCTGAACGATTGACGCCTTCATAATCACGAATATCCCCGCCATTCACTGCCACCAATGCAATACCTTTTGCACAGTCATGCGGTGAACCACCCCCCAAAGAGATCACACAATCACAGTTATGCTGACGCAGAATTGCCAAACCTTCTCCAACATTAATCGTAGTTGGATTTGGATTGGTTCCATCATAAATTGCACTTTTTATTCCAACATCTGCCAGCAAAGCCTGAACTTTTCCAACAACACCAATCTCGTTTAACACGCGGTCAGTGACAATCAAAGCCTGCCTGTAGCCATAATTTTTTATTAATTCGACGGCTTCGGCCATGCATCCCATACCGATTTTATTCACTGGAGGGATAAAGAAAGTTGATGCTGCCATTTGAAACTCCTTAGGTTTTACTGAAATATTCCAGACCTGAATGTAAAAAAATGGAATTACAATGTGACACTTATCTATTTTGGTCATTTTGATCAAAATCAATAAGTGCCGAAGCAAGCATGAAAAAAATAGGTATCATTTACTTTGAACTTATGTAGGAGAATATTTTGCTAAAAAATGACATCTTTACACGCCTCACCACCCTATTAGACACTAACCATGCCCGCTATCGTGTTATGGAACACGCTACTGGCGGCCGCTCAGAAGAAGTAGCAAAAATACGAGGAACCCAGTTAGGACAAGGCGCTAAGGCCCTGGTTTGCCATGTGAAAGGAAAGGGTTACCGACAGTATGTCCTTGCAGTCTTGCCTGCTGACCAACAGGCCGACCTTGCTACTCTTGCTAAACAAGTTGGCGGGAGCCGGGCATCTCTGGCAAGTCCAAAAGAAGTTACTGAATTGACTCGTTGTGTTTTTGGCGCCATCCCCCCATTTAGTTTTCACCCAGACCTGAAATTGGTTGCTGATCCGCTTTTATTCGAACGCTATGAGGAATTGGCATTTAATGCAGCTAGTCTGGAACGTTCGATTGTTTTGAATACAAAAGATTACTTTCGCATCGCTATGCCGGAGTTAGTTGCTTTTCGGAAAATAACCGATTAAAGCCAGCTTTAAGAAAATGCCCAATAAATTAAAGACAACTTAAATTTTGCTATAATTTAACCAGATAAAATGGGTGATTATTATATGAATAATATTTTTGTTCTGGTAATACTCAGCCTGACTATCCTCTGCCTTGCCGTATTTCTTTATTTCCACGATGCAGAGATAGCACACTGGTTGGAGAGATTTGCCCAACGATTGCTTAAGTGGCAACCTCCAGATTGAACTTTAATTTTACTTCACGTCATTCCAGAAAAAAGGTGCTGAAAATTCAGCACCTTGCTTTATAAGAAAACTTTATTTCTTATAAAGATATTTAACGATTAGTCCAACCATTCAGTGTGGAAAACACCTTCTTTATCAGTACGTTTGTAAGTGTGCGCACCAAAATAATCGCGCTGTGCCTGAATCAAGTTAGCCGGCAAGACAGCAGAACGATAGCTATCATAATAAGAAATTGCTGCCGAGAATGTTGGCGTTGGGATACCATTGTGCACACCGTAAGAAACAACATCACGCAGAGCTTGCTGATATTCATCTGCGATTTGTTTGAAATAAGGTGCTAAAAGCAAGTTAGCGATAGCTGGGTTTTCATTGTATGCATCGGTGATTTTTTGCAGGAATTGCGCTCGAATAATACAACCCGCACGGAAGATCTTGGCAATTTCGCCATAGTTCAGATCCCAGTTGTACTCATCCGATGCCGCTTTCAACTGCTGGAATCCTTGCGCGTAAGAAACAATCTTACCCAAATACAGGGCACGGCGGACTTTCTCGATAAATTCAGCCTTATCTCCGTTGAACGACTGAATTTCCGGGCCTGACAGAACCTTAGAGGCAGCTACGCGCTGATCTTTCAGGGAAGAGATGTAGCGTGCAAAGACAGATTCCGTGATAAGTGTTACTGGAATGCCCAGATCCAGCGAACTTTGGCTGGTCCATTTACCAGTGCCTTTGTTGGCTGCTTCATCCAGGATCACGTCAACCAGATATTTCCCGTCTTTATCTTGCTTACGGAAAATATCAGCAGTAATTTCGATCAAGTAGCTGCTTAGTTCACCTTGGTTCCAATCATTGAACACTTCAGCCAATGCCTGGTTGCTCAGGTTCAATGCGCTTTTCAACAGAGAATAGGCTTCTGCAATCAGCTGCATATCACCATATTCAATACCATTGTGAACCATCTTCACATAATGACCTGCACCATCAGCGCCAATATAAGTCACACAAGGCTCGCCATCCACTTGAGCGGCGATCTCTTTCAAAATTGGAGCGACTAACTCATAAGCTTCTTTCTGACCACCGGGCATAATTGAAGGGCCTTTCAATGCACCCTCTTCACCACCAGAAACCCCCGTACCGATGAAATTAATACCCTGAGCAGACAACTCACGGTTACGGCGAATAGTATCCTGAAAATAGGTATTGCCACCATCGATCAGAATGTCACCCTTATCCAAATGCGGCATCAGTGATGCAATGGTTTTATCCGTAGCTTCACCAGCCTTAACCATCAACAGAATACGACGTGGCTTTTCCAGCGAATCGACAAACTCTTCAATGGAATAACTTGGAACTAATTTTTTCCCTGGATTTTCAGCAATAACTTCATCTGTTTTATCGCTGGAGCGGTTAAAAATAGATACAGAGTAACCACGGCTTTCAATATTCAACGCCAGGTTGCGCCCCATTACCGCCATACCGACAACACCGATCTGCTGTTTGGACATGAATAACTCCCGTCTAATAATGACTGCCACCCACCCAAGATGCTATACGTGATACAGAGTGGGCAATTTGTTAATGAAGTCACATGTTAACTCAGGAATGGTCATCGGTGATAGTTATTGATGCAATCGATATCATCATGACGTTTTTTTGCTGAAAAAATTTCCAACTAAGATAAATCACCTATTGATATTTCGCATTTCAATACGCATTATTGAATAGTCGGCAAATGCCGTCCCACTAAAAGGCAAAACAAATTATATGGAATGGATCGCTGATCCGACGATATGGGCAGGTCTGGCCACACTTATCGTTTTAGAAATTGTTCTCGGAATAGACAACTTAATATTCATTGCCATTCTGGCAGATAAACTACCTGAAAAAGAGAGAGATAAAGCTCGCCTGACAGGGCTTTCCTGCGCCCTTCTCATGAGGATATTGCTGCTATTTAGCCTATCCTGGCTCATTTCCCTGACTAATCCATTGGTTACTTTATGGGAGCACCATTTCAGTGCCCGTGATTTAATTATGTTGATAGGGGGGATCTTCTTGCTGTTCAAAGCGACCATGGAATTGAATGAACGGTTAGAAGGGAAAACGCTACATACTAATCAACAACGCAAAGGGGCCAGCTTCTGGGCGGTTGTTGTGCAAATTATCGTCTTAGATGCGGTATTCTCTCTGGATTCTGTTATCACCGCCGTAGGAATGGTTAACCACATTGGTATCATGATTGCTGCTGTCACCATTGCCATGATCCTAATGATATGGGCCAGCAAGCCACTGACAAAATTTGTCAATGCACATCCCACAATCGTGATCTTGTGTCTTAGTTTCTTGCTAATGATTGGCTTTAGCCTGGTTGCAGAAGGCTTTGGTTATCATATTCCGAAAGGCTATCTCTATGCTGCTATCGGCTTTTCCATCATGATTGAAGCATTGAACCAATTCGCTCAGTTCAATCGCCGCAAGTTCTTGAGCGCTTCCCGCTCCCTGCGCGAAAGAACCGCAGAAGCGGTTCTTCACATTTTAAATGGCAAACGTGAAAACGCTGCGTTGGATCACCATACTTCTGACCTGATTGCAGATCATGAAGATAACAAAGAAATCTTTGAGCCTCAGGAACGCCAGATGATTGCCCGCGTTCTCAGCATGGCACAACGTACCGTCAGCAGCATCATGACGTCACGCCATGATGTAGTTTATCTTGATGTCCATTCCCCTACAGAAAAATTGACTACGTTACTGAAACAAAAGCCACATACGCGAATTGTGGTTACAGATGAACAGAGTAGTGACGAACCACTTGGCGTCGTGCATGTGATTGATATTCTTAATCAACAACTGACTCACAATACTTTCGATTTAAAGCAATTAGTCCAGCAACCGTTGATTTTCCCGGAGTCTCTTTCCTTACTACAGGCGTTGGAACAATTTCGTAAGGCACAAACTCATTTTGCCTTTGTCGTCGATGAATTCGGCTCTGTCGAAGGGGTGGTTACGGTCACCGATGTGATGGAAACCATTACAGGTAATCTTCCTGTAGGTAGCGGAGAGATCGATGCCCGCCACGATATTCAAGTCATGGAAGAGGGATATTGGATCGCCAATGGATTTATGCCACTGGAAGATTTAGTGCTTTACGTGCCACTGCCATTGGATGAGAAACGGGAATACCAGACACTAGCAGGTTTGTTGATGGAGCATCTGCAACATATTCCACAACAAGGCGAGCAATTGAAGATCAGTGACTATCTGTTTGAAGCACTGGAAATCACTAGCCATCGTATCAATAAAGTGAAAATTACCCCACTGGCCGTTGAAGAAGCGGTAGAAATATAATCCACGATATTAAAACGATATCACCTACTGAGAAAAAACCGGCATAAGGCCGGTTTTTTTTATTCCTATAAGTTTTAACAGTTTCATTTAATTTTTAAAATATTTGTTCATGCTTACCCTAAGTACAATAAACCCGTTCGATGATCGTTAGCGGAGATGTCGCACCGCCTTCATAGGATCCAAGAGACTTACGCAATGTCTCTTGTGACTGAGTTAGCAATACATCTATTTATTGTTGATAAAGTGAGGGTTTATATGAGTACAAAATATTTTGCATTATTAACACAGGCTGGCACAGAAAAACTGGAAAAAGCAGCTTCATCAGGTGTCAAACTTGAAATTACCCATATGGCTGTAGGTGACGGTGGTGGCAGTTCACCCACACCCAATGCCAACCAATCAGGATTGATTAATGAAAAACACCGCGCTGAAATTGATGCCTTACTCGTCAATCCCCAAACACCCGGCCAAATTATTGCCGAACAAATACTTCCTGAAGGTGAAGGTAATTGGTGGGTTCGTGAAATTGGCCTATTTGATAAAGATGGCACATTGATTGCGGTAGGAAATTGTGCCGAACTCTACAAACCAGAATCCCAGGAACAAGCTATCCGTATGGCACTGACGGTGAGCAACAATGGCCTGACAGGGTGGATAAAAGAACTGCTTTCTGGTTTTGCATCTCGCAATTATGTGAGAGAAAAAATAAAAGAACACGCTGAAAGCCGTAATCACCCAAACGCAACCTTAGGAAAAAAAGGATTGGTTGCGTTAAGTAATGAAGTAAGCAGTGACAGTGAAGCTCATGCTGCAACGCCCAAGGCAGTCAAAACAGCATATGAATTAGCCAATCAAGCCAATGAATCGGTTAATTTGGTACTCTCGACAAATAAATATGTACCATCAACACGTAAAGTTAATGGTAAAGAACTTTCCAAAGATATTGAACTGACAACAACAGATATCGGCGCTTATGACAAAATTCAAACCGACACTCTTGTTGATGAAGCCAGACAATCAGCCAAAAAAGCTTTTGAGCTGGCAAAAACTAAGGTTCCATTATCCCGTAAGATAAATGGAAAAGAGCTGTTAACCGATATCGAAATTACCGCACATGATGTGAACGCTTACACCAGACAGGAAGTCAATGGGCTTATCGCAAACGTTGAGAAATCGGCTAACATAGCTAATGAAAATGCCAACGACGCCCTGAAACAATTGGACAAAAAAGTCCCAACAGTTCGCAAGATCAACAACAAAGAGTTGATAGCAGATATACAGTTAACAGCAAATGATGTTGACACTTACGATAAAAAAGAAATTGATGATCGAATCAACACAGTTCAGCAAATAGCTGACACGGCTAATAGCAACGCCAATACGGCTACTCAAGAACTTGGCAAAAAAGTCCCTGAATCCCGCAGGATCAATGGCAAAGAGTTAACAACAGATATTGAATTAAGTACGGCTGATATCGGTACTTATAATAAAGTAGAAATCGATGATCGTATTAGTAATGTTGAGAAGCTAACAGAAACGGCCAATAACAACGCCAATACCGCTATTCAAGAACTTGGCAAAAAAGTCCCTGAATCCCGCAAAATCAATGGCAAAGAGCTATTATCTGACATTGAATTACGTGCAGTTGATGTTGATGCCTATGGTAAAGAAGAAACTGATGCCATCATCAAAGATGTCAAAGTCCAGATCGACAATGTTAATAACTTAGCTGAAAACGCTAATAATAATGCCAATACCGCGACTCAAGAGGCTAAGAACAAGGTTCCCTTAACCCGTAAAGTTAATGACAAAGCGCTGTCAGCAGATATTCACCTGACTGCCGCAGATGTTGATACTTACAACAAAGCAGAGATTGATGACCGCATCGGCAAGGTTGACAAACTGGCAGAAACGGCCAATCAACATGCAAGTGAAGCTCTTCAAGGTGTTAATAACAGCGTCCCATCCATTCGCAAAGTTAATGGCAAAGCACTAACCACTGACATTGAACTAAGTGCAGCGGATGTCGGTACTTACAATACAGTGGAAATTGATGACCGTATCGGTAAGGTTGATAAGCTGGCAGAAACAGCCAATCAACGTGCAAGTGACGCCCTTAATGGGGTTGCTAACAGTGTCCCATTAACTCGCAAAGTTAATGACAAAGCGCTTTCAGCAGATATTCACCTGACTGCCGCAGATGTTGATACTTACAACAAAGCAGAGATTGATGACCGTGTCAGCAAGGTTGACAGACTGGCAGAAACGGCCAATCAACGTGCAAGTGACGCCCTCAGTGGGGTTGCTAACAGCGTCCCAGCAATTCGCAAAGTTAATGGCAAAGCGCTGTTAACGGATATTGAACTGACAGCATCCGATGTCCATGCGTACAACAAGAAGGAAACGGATGACCTTATCAACGGTGTCAAAACACAAATTGATAATGTCCAACAATTGGCTAACACTGCCAATGATAACGCCCATAACGCCATCCAAGAACTTGACCAAAAAGTCCCAAAATCCCGCAAAATCAATGGCAAAGAGCTATCAACAGATATTCAACTGATTGCGGCGGATGTTGATGCCTATAACAAAGGCGAAACTGATGCCCAGATCAAGGATGTTAAGGCACAGGCAGATACTGCCTATCAGCTCGCAAATGAAGCTTTTAAGGAAGCTGTTAATAGCGTCCCATCCACTCGCAAGGTTAATGGTAAAGCGCTGTTAACGGATATTGAGCTAACTGCGGCTGATGTCGGTACTTATAACAAAGTAGAAATCGATGATCGTGTTGGCAAGGTTGATAAGCTGGCAGAATCTGCCTATAACAAAGCGGAGACAGCGAGTAAAGATGCCAATAGCAAAGTGCCATCAACTCGTAAGGTCAACGGCAAAGAGCTGTTAACGGATATTGAGCTGAATGCCGCTGACGTTGGAACTTACAATAAAGCGGAACTCGATGAGAGTATCGGCAAAATTGAAAAACGGGCTGATGCCGCCAATCAGGCAGCGAATTTGGCTGTTCAACTTGCTGACAGCAAAGTGCCATCAACCCGTAAAGTCAATGGCAAAGAACTGTCAACAGACATTGAACTCACCGCAGCCAATGTAGATGCCTATAACAAGGCAGAGATCAACATCCTTATCGATGAAGTCAAGGAGATAGCCAATAATGCCCATAACACCGCGGAGCACAAAGTCCCACTGACTCGCACGGTGAATGGCAAGGCTCTGTTATCCGATATTGATCTGACGGCCTCTGATGTGAGCGCCTATACTAAAGTAGAGGTAGAAAACCGCCTTGAAGATGTTAAGAGTTTGGCAAATAAAGCTAATAACAATGCAGATAGCCGAGTACCACTTACACGTACTGTCAATGGCAAGGCACTATTATCCGATATAAAACTTACTGCTTCTGATGTAGGCGCTTATAGCAAAGTAGCGGTTGATACTCGCATCAGCAAAGTTGAAGTATTAGCGAGCGATGCCAATGCCAATGCGGTGGCAGCCAAATCTGACGCTGATAGCCGACTGGCGAAAAGCAAAAACGGAGCAGATATTCCTGATAAACAAGCCTTTGTAAGAAATTTAGGCTTGGGCAATCTGATTGGATTAAGCATTGAGTCACGTCGAATCACGGACGAGCACACCATCATCAGACTGGGTGAGATATTCATGATAAATGGGGTTGCGATAGGTAGTGAACCCATTGGGGATTCTCATGCAGCCGAGATCGGTGGAGTGACTTACTATACCCACTTCTACGAAATCAAACTGCCCACTGCTTTGCCAAATGGCATCATCTCATGCCAGGCAAGTGTAATCGGAGATAATTTTGATAATCAACGCCCCAGTTACCTGGCTGATGTCAAAACACAACGAAGCACTGCAAACGGGGATGGTTTGTCTAAGGATACCTTAACCATATCCGTCACTACCCCTCAATTAGGTTGGGTTCCAAACTTTTATTACCAGGTTGTAGGGTATTAGAGTCTGTTGACGTTTTGTGTTCATCATTTATTCTGACCACATGGGTAGCCAGACGATGATAAATGCCAGTGCCACCATACTGGCATAATTCCGTGCTAATTTATCGTATCTTGTTGCGATTGCACGAAAATGCTTGATTCTGGCAAACGCATTTTCCACTAAATGACGATAACGATATAAACCCTTATCAATCTTTTTATCCGATTTTCGGCTATTGTTCCGGTAGGGAATGACCGGTGTCGCGCCTTTTCGTTTGACGATTTCCCTGAAAGCTTCACTATCGTATCCTTTATCCGCAATAACAAAATCTGAAGTTGGAGATTGTGCAAGGAGACTTTCAGCATGAACGATATCATGTGTTTGTCCCTCGGAAAGCTCAAAATGGACAGGAAAACCGTAACTGTCTACGGCTAAATGGATTTTGGTTGAGAGTCCGCCACAACTTTTACCTATGGCCTCATTCTCCTCTGAGGCGGCGCCCGCACTATGCTGATGTGCACGGATAATACTGCCATCAATAAACAACCATTCAGTATCCGTGTCTTCAGACAACATTTTGAATAATAAATCAAAAATGCCTTTTTTTGACCAAGCATTAAAACGTCTGAATACGGTGTTCCATTTGCCAAATTCATCCGGCAATTCACGCCATGGAATACCCGTTCTCATCCGGTAAAGAATGCCTTCGAAAGTCAGTCGGTGTTCCTCTTTATTGTAGATAAGCTCATTTTGTTGCATGAATAAAAATAGCTTATTCCACAAAGGAGCTGGTAACATAGTTCTTGGCATGATGTTCTCAAGGTAACGGTTTTTTGGCGAAAACAAGGATACCAGATCATCATGCCGTTCCAATTCCCCTCACAAAACATCCACAGCCCCTAATAGAAACAGTAAATTTAGTAAATCAGGTGATCGCTTCGGCGATCACCTATTTTTTATTCAGCAGATCATCCAGCGCCTTAATATTTTCATTATCGCTGTTATTTTCTAGCCAATCTTTGATAGATTTATTGACCTTCCGCTGTAATTCATCACGCAGCATGGGTTCCACATTCAACACATATTGCAGATTATCCCAGTCACCATAAACCCGCAGTGGGATTTTTAACTGCGCCAAGCGACGTACAAACTCGTTTTGCGTACCCCATCCATTAGTTAATTGAACCCATAATGAAACATCGGTATTCTGTTTCAGTAAATTGGCTTTTCCCTGCCCTTTAATATTGAACATGCCCGAATTCGCTGCAAGTTCATTGATTTTAATCTCACCGTTCTCCAATTGTGCTTTCACCGACATGCTCTTGGCCTCAGTGAAATCATCTGTATTTGTAGGTTGGCTGACTTTATCTGTTGCCCGTGCAAAAGATTGTTGGATAAGCTGGGGAATATTCAATCCTTCCAGACGCGCGTCTTTTAGATCGATATTCAAATCACCTTGCCAATAATGAGAAATCGCGTATTCATCGTAACCTTCTCCCAAAAGATCACCGTCAACATTAAGCTGACCACTGAATATCGATGGCAATGCCAATGCAGTTAACAAAGGTTGTATCTCAATCCCCTGTAAAAGCGGCTTTGTGTGTAGTTTTGCCGGAATCACCGTAGCATCAATTGAAGTCGGCAGCGCAAAATATCCCCCAAACACGTTACCACTTAATGTTGTGATTTCCGCCAGGCCACTGTGATTGATAGCTTGCAAGCCAAAATGGTCAATACCCATGCCCTGATAAATAAATTTATCTGCCGTGAATGAGATATCAACATCAATCCCTTGCAAAAAGGTAAGGTCATAGTTAGATAATGCCGAAACTGACGTTGCAATCACCGGTTTTAAGGAATTATTTTCAACCCGATAATCATGTTTTGCCTGTGGCGTATTTTTTGGTAAAGCATCCCACCCCAATATGTTATCCAGATTGAACTTTGGCGAACTTAGGTTGATGGAATATTGCGGCTTATCTTGCAAGATAGCAGTAATATCCCCCTTAAGCTTATTCCCATCATTCATCGTCAATGCCATGTCTTGCAAAGAAATTGATTCAGGTACAGCCTGATATTTCACTTTGGCGTTGCCCGTTCCTTGGATACCTGAAGATGGTAACCCAATTCCCTTTAATTGGTATTCAAAAGAATGAATATCGGCCGATAACTGCTGCGGATAATCAGAAATATCTACCAACGAATTGAGTTCAAATGACAGCTCTTGTTGGTTTTTATTGATTTTACTGCGGAGATTAAGGCTAACGTGATCTTGATCACTTCGTTCCAGCAATAAGTTGAGATCACGGACATTTAATTGAGAATGCTCATTGGTTTGCCAGATCAGTAAGCTGTCTGCTACCTTGATTCTGGCAATATCTAGTTTCCAAGCCTGACTTCCCGCGACGATGGGATAGTGAGTATCGTTTTCCGGTGCAATTGGCGCTTCTGTCTGCTTTTGCGGCTGGCTATCCGGCGTAAACCGCAAGATAGCCCCTTTCACCATCACCTCTTTTACTGAGAGTTGATGAGACAACAGTGGCAGCAATTCCACATCCAAGCGCATATTTTCTGCCACAATAGTTGGCACCTTAGCATTCCTGGCAGTCAAAGAGACCTCACCGGTAAGAATGCTTAACTTTGGCCAAACATGCCAGCGCAAGTCATCCTGCAACACAAGCTGGTAACCACTCTTCTTTTGCACTTGTTCGACTATGTAGCCACGAAAATCGTTTGGATTAACCAACATAACCAATACAGTTAAACCAGTCACAATGACTACCAACAAAATAACGAGTGTCGTCAACAATCTTTTCATGACTTCCCCAGTCTCATGCTCACAAGAAGACCATTTTTTCACCAGAAAGCCTCACCAGAAAAAATTAATCCTCACTGATTCGGCTACCTACGGCTCCTTGCTGATTTTTATATTTAGCATCCTGACGTCGGTTATAAGGCCGCTCAGCAGAGCCAGAAAGTGGTTCAAAACTTAATGCTCCTATTACCATACCAGGACGCAAGGCTAAAGGCAGTTTGCCTGAATTATAGAATTCTAGAACAATTTGCCCGTGCCAGCCTGGATCAATGCGATGTGCAGTAACATGGACCATCAAACCAAGGCGTGCCAAAGATGAGCGGCCATCCAACCAACCGACTAAATTGTCAGGCAGTGTGACAGATTCCAGCGTCACTGCCAAAGCCAATTCACCGGGATGGAGGAAAAATGCTTCTCCATCCGACAAAGTAATTTCATCGCTCATGACACGATCAAGTGCCGCATTGACTTCCGCTTTAGGGCCACTTAAATCAATATAGGCGGCTGTATGACCACGAAAAACACGAAACTGATTACCAAGGCGCACATCAGCAGTTGCCCCATTAATACGTTCAACAGGAGGACGAGGGGTAATTACCAGCTTACCTTCATCTAGCCATTTAATAATGTCACGGTCACAGAGTCGCATTATTTCCTCTCAAATACGATGTTACTTATGAATGCCTGAACAACAGATCATTCGCAAAATTGGCCAATTTTGGCTTTTAAGATATCAATGGCCACGCGGTTTTTCCCACCACGAGGGACAATAATATCGGCATATTTTTTCGATGGCTCGATAAATTGCAAAAACATTGGACGCACAGTTTGATTGTACTGATCTATCACGGACTCCAATGAACGCCCACGCTCATTGACATCACGTTTAATACGGCGCATCAAACAAATATCCAGTGGCGTATCGACAAAAATGGAGAAATCCAGTTCTTGGCGTAAGCATTTATCTGTTAATAATAGAATACCTTCGAGGATAATAACTCTTTTCGGTGCAAAATGAATGGTTTCAGGTTTGCGGGTGTGCTCAACATAGTCATATTGTGGCAATTCAATGAATTTTCCGGCTTTTAATGCCTGAAGATGATTGAACAGTAAATGATGATCCATTGAAGTTGGGTGATCATAATTAACTTTATGCCGCTCTTCAACCGGGGTGTCAGTTTGGTCTTTATAGTAGCAATCTTCTGGAATAACGCCGATATTATGATCACCAACCTGATCCCGTAATTCTCGATAAATTGTGCTGGCAATAAGGCTTTTGCCTGAGGCGGAGGCACCTGAAATGCCTACGATTGTACACTTATGTGCTTCATCAGCCATACTAAAAATAACCTGGTCAAAAAAAAGAAAAAATAAAGTAGAAATATGGTTTTTTTATAACACCACATTTGGCAGATTATAGGGAGTTAATGGCTTCTATTCCAGAGTAAACAAAATAAGTCTCGTTTTTTTCGCTATGTTTCGAGTAAAAATCCCGCAGTTTTATATATCTAATCAATAATGTTCTATAAATAATTTTTATGCCAATGCGAAATGGAAGCTCGGAAGATGAGGGACTATATTGTGATCAAAATAAAAAATCGAAAACACTGGGGACCGATCAATGACTCTATCCGCATTAAACTTCAAGTTGCAATTTATAACACGCTATGAAACCTGATTTCTCCCCACGAAGCGGGGAGAAATCACACTCATCTTGAAGTCAGATGGGTATATATCAATCGAGCCATTGACCAATATTTTTTATATAACCGCTGATATACGGTTAAATTCATTAATCAAACTGCACGGAAAGAAATTTCAGTTGGGATTTTTTCGCCCTGCCAATACATCTTCGCAGAAATATTGGCCGCAATTTCGCGATAAATATCCGCAAATTCACTGTCAGGCTGGCTACTTACCGTTGGTTTACCACGATCAAGATCTTCACGCAGTGAAATATGCAATGGGATCTGCCCCAATAACTGGCAATCATATTTTTCTGCCAATTTTGCCGCCCCACCCGTACCGAAAATTGGCTCATGATGACCGCAATTACTGCAAATATGGGTACTCATGTTCTCAACAATACCCAGCACTGGCACATTGACTTTCTGGAACATGATGATACCTTTCATTGCATCGATCAGGGCAATATCTTGCGGTGTTGTGATAACCAACGCACCTGTCACCGGAATATTCTGGGACAGCGTTAACTGGATATCTCCCGTCCCTGGCGGCATATCAATCACCAGATAATCCAGATCCGGCCACAGCGTATCTTGCAACATCTGCATTAAGGCCTTGCTTGCCATCGGGCCACGCCATACCATCGCGTTATCATCGGTAACAAGGTAACCGATGGAGTTGGTGGCCATGTTGTGAACCATGATGGGTGCCATATGTTGCCCATCAGGGGAAGTCGGGCGCTCTTTGTCTGTGCCAAGCATATTGGGTATGGATGGCCCATAAATATCCGCATCCAAAATTCCCACTTTTGCGCCTTCCTGTGCCAGCGCCAGCGCCAAATTCACCGCTGTGCTGGATTTCCCTACACCGCCTTTTCCTGAACTGACTGCCACGATATTGCGCACGCCATTAACACCAGGCAAATTATTGGCACGACGCAACGTACTGATATTGTGGGTTAATCGCCATTCAACGGATCTTGCGCCCGTCACGGATTGCAAAGGTTGGGTGGTTTCTTTTTTTAATATTTCGAAGACACGTTTCCAGACAAACGGCATAGTTAGTTCGATATGTAGTATTCCATCCAGCATAGTGCAATGGTGCAATGCTTTCAGGGCAATCAAATCTCGTTCTAAAGTTGGATGTTTAAATGTTGCTAATATCTTTGCAACATGTTCTTTCAGCAGGTCAGGATTGGTCTGCTCCGGGGATTGTGAGTTCATCCCAGCTCCTTTTGATTTATCTTTCTCAAACCTAAAACTGTTCAGCCATCATAACAGAAGCTGACCACTTCGGATAAAGGCAATAAGTAAAAGTGACGAAGATTTCGCGTTACCCTAGCGACAACGCTCCTTATCAGGTAACATCAAAAACCCTTTTCACTTTACGGAAGTCAGATCCTAACTATGTCTCAAGTCGCGAACAAATTATTGGTGACCTGTGCGTTACCTTATGCTAACGGTCCAATTCATCTCGGTCATATTCTGGAACATATTCAGGCTGATATTTGGGTTCGTTATCATCGAATGCGCGGCAAAGAGGTTCACTTTGTCTGTGCCGACGATGCCCACGGTACACCAATTATGCTAAAAGCCCAGCAAAGTGGTATCTCTCCAGAAGAGATGATTGCCAAGGTGAGCCTAGAGCATCAGCAGGATTTTGCCGGTTTTGCCATCAGCTATGATAATTACCACTCCACGCACAGCGAAGAAAACAGAGCTCTTGCCTCTAAAATTTATCTGGAGCTGAAAAAGAACGGTTACATTAAAAACCGGACAATTTCTCAATTATTTGATCCAGAAAAAAGCATGTTCCTGCCAGACCGTTTCGTCAAAGGTTCCTGCCCAAAATGTAAGGCAGAAGATCAATACGGCGATAACTGTGAAGTCTGTGGCACCACCTATTCCCCAACAGAGTTGCTTAACCCTCGTTCCGTTGTCTCTGGGGCAACGCCAGAAATGCGTGATACGGAGCATTTTTTCTTCGATCTACCTGCTTTCAGCGATATGCTGCAAAAATGGACGCGTTCTGGAACCTTGCAAGAACAAGTAGCTAATAAAATGCAGGAATGGTTCGAAGCGGGACTACAACAATGGGATATTACCCGCGATGCCCCTTATTTTGGTTTTGAAATCCCTGATCAGCCAGGTAAATATTTCTATGTCTGGCTGGATGCCCCAATTGGCTATATGGGCGCGTTCCAAAATCTGTGTGATAAACGTGATGACCTGAATTTCGATGAGTTCTGGACAAAAGATTCAAAAGCCGATCTCTACCATTTTATTGGCAAAGACATCGTTTATTTCCACAGTCTGTTCTGGCCTGCCATGTTAGAAGGCTGTAACTACCGTAAGCCAACCAACCTGTTTGTCCACGGTTATATCACGGTTAACGGCACTAAGATGTCCAAGTCCCGTGGCACCTTTATCAAAGCCAGTACTTATCTGAAACACCTTGATGCAGACTGCCTGCGCTACTACTACGCAGCAAAACTTTCTTCCCGCATTGACGATATTGATCTGAATCTGGAAGATTTTGTTCAGCGAGTCAACAGCGATATCGTTAACAAAGTGGTTAACCTTGCTTCACGCAATGCGGGCTTTATCAACAAGCGCTTTGGCGGCAAACTGGCAGGGCAACTCGCTGATCCTGCGCTATACCAAAAGTTTGTCGAGGCTGCACAAAGTATTGCAGAAGACTTTACCAATCGTGAATTCGGCAAAGCAATCCGCGAAATAATGGCATTGGCCGATCTGGCTAACCGCTATGTTGATGAGCAAGCACCGTGGGTTGTAGCGAAGCAAGAAGGCCGTGATGCTGATCTACAAGCAATCTGTTCAATGGGGATTAACCTGTTCCGCGTGCTAATGACTTACCTGAAACCCGTTCTTCCAGGCTTATCTGCACGAGCAGAAGCTTTCCTGAATACCGAATTGACCTGGGACGGCATCCAGCAACCTCTGTTGAGCCATGACGTTTCACCATTCAAGGCGCTATTCAACCGCATCGAAATGGCAAAAATTGAAGCGATGGTCGCTGATTCCAAAGAGAGCATCGAACCACAAAAAACCGTAACTGGCCCACTGGCAGATGATCCCATTCAGGACACCATTACGTTTGATGACTTTGCCAAGGTTGATCTGCGGATCGCACTGATCAAACAGGCTGATTTTGTCGAAGGTTCAGATAAGTTACTGAAACTCATACTGGATCTCGGTGGTGAAACTCGCCAAGTCTTCTCTGGTATTCGTTCAGCCTATCCTGATCCCAAAGCACTGGAAAATCGCCTGACTGTCATGGTTGCTAACCTTGCACCACGCAAGATGCGCTTCGGTATTTCAGAAGGTATGGTGATGGCGGCAGGCTCTGGTGGCAAAGATATCTTCCTGTTAAGCCCCGATAGTGGCGCCCAACCAGGTATGCAGGTTAAATAACAGTTGCATATTTTTGATAAAAATCATTAACTATCAAATAGATAACAAGGCGGGCTCCAAAAAAGACCCGCTTTTTTATGTGATGTATGGCACATTTATAATGTTAGTCGTATGATGAAACCCTCGTTATATTGAGGAATTATTGATTATGTCTTTCCAAAATGTGCTGATAATAGGTTGGCAATACCTGCGCGCATTTGCGCTGCTTTATTTGTGCCTGATCGCGGGAAATATCATTTCGGCACAACTTCCCTTCTCTCTCCCCGGTAGTATTATTGGCCTACTTCTCTTGTTTGGTTTACTCGCATCTCAAATTATTCCCTCACACTGGGTAAAACCAGGCTGTAGCCTGTTGATGAAAAACATGACACTGCTCTTTTTACCCATCGGGGTAGGGATCATGGATTATTACCCACAACTTAGCCAACAAATGCTTCCTATCCTCCTTTCTTGTATCATTAGCACGGTGATTGTTATGGTCGTCGTTGCTTACAGTTCTCACTATATTCATCGTGAACGTATCATTATTGGTGCTAAACAAATGGATACTGGCCAGACGAATATTGAGCAACAAGAGCCTGCCTCGACACCCCAAAATCCATCACAACAGTTATCACAAGAATCGGAAGGGAAAGAAAAATGTTAAGCCATATTTGGTGGTCACTACCATTAACCCTGATCGTATTTTACTGTGCTAAAAAGCTGTCAGTACGACTCAAATTGCCTGTATTTAATCCCTTATTGATCTCAATGGCGGTGATCATTCCCTTGCTGTTGGTAACACATGCACCTTACGAACACTATTTCGCCGGCAGCCGGATACTGAATGATTTGCTACAACCTGCCGTTGTTGCCTTGGCTTTTCCTCTGTATGAACAGCTACATCAAATCCGTGCTCAGTGGAAATCTATTATTAGCATCTGTTTTGTTGGCAGCATTGTCGCAATGGTTACGGGGACTGCCATCGCATTATGGGCAGGTGCTACGCCTGAAATTGCCGCTTCTGTTCTCCCCAAATCCGTGACAACGCCAATTGCTATGGCTGTGGCCGATTCCATTGGAGGGATCCCTGCCATTAGCGCAGCTTGTGTCATTACGGTAGGTATCTTGGGAGCCATCTTTGGCCACAATTTGTTTAACATTCTAAAAATAAAAAACCAGGCATCACGAGGGCTAGCAATGGGCACAGCATCCCATGCCGTAGGAACAGCTCGCTGTGCAGAGATGGATCATATTGAAGGCGCGTACAGTTCACTGGCTTTAATGACTTGCGGCATTATTACCTCATTGATTGCACCTTTTCTCTTCCCAATATTGCTGCATCTGTTTGGTTAACTATTTATGGATGACGATGGTTTTATTGGGTAAAAATGAAGCAACCCCCTCTATCCATAGGGTAAAAAAATGACTTTTATCACTAAAATAATTTACTCATTACAAAAATTTCATTAAATATGTGATCAACATCACATTGAAAACCTGAACAAGCGTCCTAGAATGATCTTCAACTGGTTTGGAGATCATCCTATGCAAGCTCGTTTTCATGCTATTTGGTCAGAAATTCCATCTGAACTGCAAGCCGCCTTATTACCTTATATTGGCAACGACGATTTTCCAGCCATGCTGACAGCAGAACAAGTGGAATCAATCGAACAGCTCAGCGGATTTGATGTTCGGGAACTCACCTTGACCTTATTACCACTTGCTGCGGCCTATTCCTTTGCCCCTGTTTCCCATTTTTATGTTGGTGCAATTGTGCGGGGAGAAAGTGGTAACCTCTATTTTGGCGCTAATATGGAATTCGCGGGAGTTCCATTACAGCAAACCATCCACGCTGAACAATCAGCCATCACACATGCCTGGCTACGTGGTGAGAAGAAGCTAGTTTCCATCACAATCAACCACTCACCTTGTGGCCATTGCCGACAATTTATGAATGAACTAAATAGTGGAACACAACTGGAAATTTACCTTCCTCACCGTCCACGATTAACGTTGGCCGACTACCTACCAGAAGCCTTTGGTCCACGTGACTTAGCCAACACCCCATTGCTGCTAGATGAGGTTAATCATGGCCATCAATTGGCTACCAATGATGAAGTGGTACAAGCAGCATTGGATGCGGCGAACCGTAGCCATGCACCTTATAGCCAATCCCATGCAGGAATTGCCCTGTTGGATGAACAAGGAAAAATTTATACCGGCCGTTATGCAGAAAATGCCGCATTCAACCCCAGCTTACCGCCATTACAGGCAGCCCTGATTTTCATGAACATAGCAGGTGGCAATTGTCAATCTATCAAGCGGGCAGTATTGGTAGAAGGTGAAAATAACCATTTATCACAATGGAATGCTACTGAATGCACATTAACCGCTCTTGGCTGTACAAAAATAGAACGGTATACATTTTGAAAAGTACATGATCTAATAACATTTTATTAGCTAATTCTGTATGTTATATCTCATTTTTGCTCATGATAATCATATCTAAGTAACATTTACTGTACTTATTGTTTTTATCTTCTTAGGATCTATACCAATCTAACTTCAAGATGCATGTGATTTCTCCCCGCTTCGCGGGGAGAAATCAGGTTTCATATCATGTTGTAAATTGCAACTTGAAGTTTAATGCGTATATAGCCGATTTTGTTATTGATAAGTTCAAAGAGTAAGCATCATGGAACTGGAACACGAAAGTAAACGTCCTCTCTATATTCCCTACGCTGGCCCTATCTTGTTGGAATTTCCCCTACTGAATAAAGGTAGTGCCTTTACTGAAGAAGAACGCAGTAATTTCAACTTACATGGCTTATTGCCACAGGCCGTTGAAACAATAGAAGAGCAGGCCGAACGCGCCTACCGCCAATATTGCGATTTCAAAAACGATATCGATAGACACATTTATTTAAGGAATATTCAGGACACCAACGAAACACTGTTCTACCGCCTCCTTGATGCTCACTTAAGCGAAATGATGCCTATTATCTACACGCCAACCGTTGGTGCAGCGTGTGAACACTTTTCTGATATTTATCGCCGTGCCCGTGGGTTATTTATCTCCTACCCAAACCGGGCTTACATTGATGACATGCTGCAAAATGCCACCAAGCAAAATGTAAAAGTTATCGTTGTTACCGATGGTGAGCGTATCCTTGGTCTGGGTGATCAGGGGATCGGGGGCATGGGGATCCCGATTGGTAAACTGTCACTGTACACCTCCTGTGGTGGGATCAGCCCTGCTTATACCCTACCTGTGGTTCTGGATGTAGGAACAAATAACCCACAGCTCCTCAATGACCCATTGTATATGGGCTGGCGTCATCCACGCATTACTGGCAAAGAGTATGATGAATTTGTGGATGAATTTATTCAGGCCGTGAAACGTCGTTGGCCTAACGTACTGCTGCAATTTGAAGATTTTGCCCAAAATAACGCCATGCCGCTGTTGAACCGCTATCGCGATGAGCTTTGCTGCTTCAATGATGACATCCAAGGTACTGCCGCTGTTGCCTTGGGTAGCCTGATTGCCGCTAGCCGTGCTGCCGGCCGCCAATTGAAAGATCAAACTGTTGCATTCCTCGGTGCCGGCTCAGCTGGCTGTGGTATTGCAGAACAGATCATTGCCCAAATGAAATCTGAAGGATTGAGTGATGAACAGGCTCGTGCCCGCGTGTTTATGGTTGACCGTTTTGGCCTCCTCACCGACAAGCTACCAAACTTGCTGGATTTCCAAAGTGCATTGGTACAAAAAAGCGCCGCCTTGCAATCGTGGGATGTCACCAGTGATTCTCTCTCATTGACGGACGTAGTTCGCAACGCGAAGCCTACAGTTCTGATTGGTGTTTCTGGTCAATCGGGTTTGTTCAGCGAAGGGATTATCCGTGAAATGCACAAACATTGTGAACGTCCCATCGTGATGCCTTTGTCCAACCCCACTTCACGTGTAGAAGCTCGCCCGGAAGACATCATCAACTGGACGGAAGGCAAAGCGTTAGTCGCTACAGGAAGTCCATTTGCACCAGTAAAATATAACGATCAGGAATATCCAATTGCACAATGCAACAACTCCTATATCTTCCCAGGGATTGGCTTAGGTGTTATTGCTGCCGGCGCCAAACGTGTGACCGATGATATGTTGATGGCTGCCAGCCGCGCATTAGCGGATTGTTCACCACTGGCGCAAACAGGCTCTGGCCCATTGTTGCCACCGATTGATGACATCCAAGATGTTTCCCGCAAAATAGCCAAAGAAGTGGCGAAAAAAGCTCAAATTCAAGGCGTAGCAATTGTTACATCGGAAGATGCGTTGGATGAAGCGATTGAGCGCAATTTCTGGAAACCAGAATATCGCGTATATAAACGCACTTCATTCTGATATTGGTAATAAGCCTGCCAATATGACTGGCAGGCTTGATAAGTCATTAAATAACATCCTGCCAAGCAAATCATAAATAATGGCTTTATCTTTTTAAATTGAATCAGTTTAGTTCCGATATGATCCCTCCCAAAACTTGCTTCGATATTTCAAGTCAAGTAGCCTTTATGGCATTGGCTAATCAGTACATATAAGGCAAATAAAAATCATGTGGAAACGCTTGATTACTGGTTTTATTTTTATCATTGCTGTCCTGATACTGGCAGCCATCATGCTTGACCGTTGGGTTAGCTGGAAAACCGCCCCCTACATTTTTGATGATCTTAGGCAACTGCCTGAGCGGGAAGTCGGTATGGTACTCGGCACATCCAAATATTATAAAATCGGTACATATAACCAATATTATTTCTATCGGATCCAGGGAGCGGCTAATGCTTACAACAGCGGTAAAGTCAAATACCTGTTATTGAGCGGAGATAACGCCCAGCATAGTTATAATGAGCCAATTACCATGCGGAAAGATTTGATCAAGGCAGGCATTCCGGCCAGTAACATTGTGATGGATTTTGCGGGTTTCAGAACATTGGACTCGGTTGTCAGAACCCGCAAGGTATTTGATACCAACGATTTTACTATCATTACTCAACGCTTCCACTGCGAACGAGCCCTGTTTATCGCTATGCATTTTGGCATAGAAGCACAATGTTATGTCGTTCCCTCACCCAAAAATATGATGACAATCCGTCTCAGAGAAGTATTAGCGCGTCTCGGCGCCTTGACTGATCTCTATATTTTAAAACGTGAACCTCGCTTTTTAGGCCCATTATTACCTATCCCCGCGCCACATAACGTATCAACAGGAATTCAAGGTTACCCTGCGGTATCGCCAGAGGAGTTACAGGAATTAGAAAAGAAATCACAGAAGAAATAAGAATGGATAAAGTTGCAGTTTATCGACAAAACTAAAACTGCAACCTATTAGCCTCTAAAAATCGGTCAGAGAAAAAATAGCTGGCAAAATGTTTTCTAAACCTTACCTGCCAATTTTGCTGTTAAGCTGCGCCAGAGCTTTTCCATCGGCCCCTGAGAATAACGTTTCAACCACCAGCAAGCAAACCAAATATTCAATGCCCAGATAAAAGGAATAAATGCCATTAACTCCAAACGGCTAAACTGCCCAAATAAATCAAAACGATAAAAAAGTGTGGTACAAATCAGTGTTTGTAACAAGTAACTGCTCAGTGCCATTTTCCCAACCTGCCGGAGCCAAAACGTAATTTTCCAACGCGAAATGGCAGGCCAAAATCCATAAATCAATGCGATATAAGCTAATGCCAGCAACGGTGTCGCCAACTCAGTGACGGTGTAGCGGACAGTCCAGGATGCAAAATAGCTGTAGGGATATAAATATTGTATCGACAAGGCAATCCCCTGAATCACCATACCAACAGGGATCAGACATAATGCCAATCGGCGATAATGATTACGGCTAAATTCCCCTTTCAACCAACCATTACGCAGTAACATAGCACCACAAAGCATAACCCCTATTATTTGCCAGCCATATTGCACAATCACCACAATCATCGCACCGCTTATCTGACGAATACGGTATTCTAAGGCCAATAATCCATCATGTGTTTTCCAGTAGCTTTCATAAGAAATATCTTCCGGTGTCGGCTGCCAAAATGCATTATTTTCCCCTACAGGAAAGAGTCCTAAAAGGTAAAACATCATTAAGCCGAATAAATAGAAAGTCGCCGCTGTACCAAACAACTTTTGACGGGTATTGATAAAACGCCATGCCAATAAGCCAACAACGCCATATGACAACAAAATGTCGCCATCCCATAGCAAAACACCATGCAGCAAACCAATAACAGCCAAAACCAATAACCGGGAAATATTCCAATCACGTCCCTGTTGCCGAAGCAATTCAAGTGACGCGCCGAACAACAGCGTTAAGATGAACAGGAATTTTCCCTGAGTAAAAGTATTCAATACAGACCATGTCATTACATCAGAGAACGAGACTGAATCTTTATAAAACAAATTCATAGAGGCGGCATATGGCAAAGCAAAACTGGAAATGTTCAGCAATAATATTCCCAAAATGGCAAAACCACGCACACTATCAAGTATCTCAATTCTCTGACACATTACCCCATTACAACTGTGTTTCATGATAATAAAAGTTCATCATGACAAATGCAGGTGACGCACAGCACGCAGGAATTCCTGTCGTGTATTCTGGCTGGTTTTAAATAACCCTCCCAGAGCAGTCGTTGTCGTGGTACTGGTCGCATCGCGAATACCACGCGCTTTCACGCAATAATGGACAGCATCAATGGAAACAGCGACATTGTTTGTACCCAGCAGGGTTTGTAGTGCAATCAGGATCTGCTGTGTTAAACGTTCCTGCACTTGTGGACGCTGGGCAAAAAACTGAACAATGCGATTAATCTTCGACAAACCAATGACTTTATCTTTAGGAATATAAGCAACCGTGGCTTTGCCATCAATAGTGACAAAATGGTGTTCACAAGTGCTGGTCATCGTAATATCACGCACTGTCACCATTTCATCCACTTTCATTTTATTTTCTATCAGCGTAATTTTTGGGAAATTGTTATAGTCCAACCCTGAGAATATCTCATCCACATACATTTTCGCGATACGGGCGGGCGTATCTGCCAAACTGTCATCACTCAAATCGAGATTTAACAGCTTCATAATTTCTGTCATGTGTTCCTTAATGCGTACCTTACGCACCTCTGGTGCCAAATTTTGTCCACGCAATGGGGTTTCAAGACCACGGGCAACCAGTGCCGAATGCACTAGCGCAGCTTCTGTACTTAGGGATGACATCAGTTTCTCCAAGGTAAATATTTCCGTTACTTGACGGGAAATCGGGGCGCTTATTTTACGCAGATATCAGCGAATGTAATACTAGGCAATATCTATTTTATTTATCTCGTGCTACGCATACACGCATTAAACTTCAAGCTGCAATTTACAACACGATATGAAACCTGATTTCTCCCTGCTTTGCGGGGAGAAATCACATGCATCTTGAAGAGAGATTGGTATATATCGCATACGCGAGCACGTGAATAGGCGCATAACTATACCTGTACATCATCAATGCACCAAATCAGGATGGCTCATGATGCGTATTGGTGCGATAAAATACCAGTATCCCAGCAATGAGCAACCCAATAAATGCGATATACAAAGCAGGTTCCAGTTTGCCTGTCAGCCATGTCGAAATAGCGGATAACATTGGCCCGACCAATTGCCCCAGCGCATAGCCCGTGGTCAGCAATCCCGCCATATAACGGGCATGATTGGGTGCCAATTCACGGCCATACTGCAAAGCAAGCTGTACTACACACATAAATCCACCGCCTATCAGCAATGCCCCAATCATCAAACCACCAATGCCCGGCAACATTTCTGCAATCAGGATGCCTAGCGCCTGAAGCCATAACGTCACCGCCAGACGGATTTGGGATGTTGATACATTACGCAACAAAATTCCTAACATGATGCCAATGACCGAAGCACCGCCAAATATTGGCCAGACAAACTGGGCAAACAAGCTATCAGGAAAACGCACTGTCGCCATTTGGGAAAGAAACGTCGCAGGCAAAATATAGCCAAATCCCGCCAGGCTATAACACCACACCAATCGCTTGATTTCCGGTGTCAAGCTCAGTGTCTGGATTGCCGTCTGCGGACGGTGCAATTCACCGCTGCGGGGCAGATAACGACTGACATAAATACTGAATAACAGCGCCAGGATGCCATATAACATCCACGCACTGGCTGCATTCATCTTCCAAGACTGGAGCCCTATTGCTACCATGCCACTAATAAATATTCCCACCCCGGTTCCTGAGAAAACGGCTGCACTCAACCCCGGACGATTCAATTTTGCCAATTCATCATTCGTCCATGCGGCAACCAATACCAACGTCCAACCACTGGCCCAGCCAATAAAAAAGCGGGCAATACTGTGTAATATCGGTCCATCCAACAATGCGGAAAGTAAGGTGATAATGACAGATCCCCACAAACCGCTCCACAAACGGTATTCTACAAAACGTTGCGCCCGCATGGCATCATAAGAACCCGCCAGATAGCCGAGGTAATTGAATGCTGCGACTATCCCCGCACTCGTTAATGTAAGTTGTGACTCAGCGATCATCAATGGAACTTGTGGGGTAAAAGTGAAGCGCCCTATTCCCATTGCAACAACCAAAGCGAGGAAACCACTTAATGCAATCTGAAAAGCTTGATAGTTACGATTAAGAGACGTGACAGTTTGATTTTTCATAGTGATTAAATAGTAATGAAATTAATTGATTTGGAGGGTATCATCCAGTTATAACAAATCATGAATATAATATACATCTTTTCTTAACAACCCTCTCCCTGTGGCAATCACCATTGCCTGTCATTCCCCAACAATGCAATCTTTGCCATAATGCATCCCATACAAGAATAAACAGTTGCCCGCCATTTGCGGCGTATAGGGAGTTTCTTATGGATCACTGTCATACCTCAGATCTAATCTCACTTGAGCAAGCACTAGAAACATTACTGACACACACTGTTCCCCTCACCGCTACCCCCCTGATCACGACAGAAACCATTAACCTGACCGAATCTGCGAACCGAATTACTGCCACTGATATCATTTCCCCGATCAACGTACCCTCGTTTGATAACTCAGCAATGGACGGTTATGCCATTCGCCTGGCAGATCTGCACAAAAACCACATCTTACCAGTGGCAGGTAAGGCACTGGCTGGTATGCCGTTTCAGCAAGAATGGCCGAACGGCAGTTGCATCCGCATTATGACCGGCGCTCCCATTCCTCCTGGCACTGATGCTGTTGTGATGCAAGAACAAACGGAGGTGACCGAAACAGGTATTCGCTTCACCCATCCGGTAAAACCGGGTCAGAATATTCGCACCATTGGGGAAGATATCAGCCAAAATGCGGTGGTATTGCCAAAAGGGGTCAAACTCTCCACAGCACAATTACCGCTGATTGCTTCGCTAGGTATTGCAACGGTTGATGTGGTCCGCAAACTGAAAGTTGCCATTTTTTCTACCGGTGACGAGTTACAAACCATCGGTGAACCCTTACAGACAGGCCAAATTTACGATACCAACCGATTTGCTATTCGCCTGATGCTGGAAAAACTGGATTGTGAAATTATCGATCTTGGCGTAATCCGCGATGAGCCTGATACATTGCGCCAGGCCTTTATTGAAGCAGATAAACAAGCGGATTTAGTGATCAGCAGTGGTGGCGTTTCTGTTGGTGAAGCAGATTACACCAGACAGATTTTAGACGAAGCAGGAAAAATTAATTTTTGGAAACTCGCCATCAAACCGGGAAAACCTTTCGCCTTTGGAAAATTGGAAAATGCCTGGTTCTGCGGCCTGCCAGGTAACCCTGTGTCTGCCGTACTCACGTTCTACCAATTGGTACAACCGTTGATTGCCCATCTATCAGGTTTTACTACATGGCAACCACCTATGCGCCTCACGGCCAGGACGACAGCACCCTTGAAAAAATCCCCTGGCAGACTGGATTTCCAACGTGGTATTGCTTCACTTAATGAACAGGGTGAATTAGAAGTACAAACTACAGGGCATCAAGGCTCCCATATCTTTAGTTCATATAACCTCGGCAACTGTTTTATTGTGCTGGAACGGGAACGTGGGCATGTTGCTGCTGGTGAAACGGTACAAATCGAGTTTTTTAACTATTTATTGAAATAACCAGTAATTGAAAAACTAATATACCAATCTAACTTCAAGATGCGTGTGATTTCATAGAGTGTTGCAAATGCAACTTGAAGTTCAATGCGTATAATTAAGAAGATAATGAAACATGGCAGTCGAACTTACTGATGAAGAAACGTTGCGTTATAACCGACAAATTATCTTACGTGGTTTCGGTTTCGACGGGCAGGAAACCTTAAAATCAACCAAGGTGTTGATAGTGGGAGCTGGAGGGCTGGGTTGCGCTGCTTCCCAATATCTTGCAGCGGCAGGTATTGGAACAATCACCCTGCTGGATTTTGACACGGTTTCCCTTTCCAATTTGCAACGGCAGATCCTCCACCGCGATGAGCGTATTGGTATGGCAAAAGTGCATTCCGCGGCGCTGACCCTGCGGGAGATCAATCCACATATCACCATCAATCCCATTGAAGGGCTATTGGATGATCCGGCGTTAGATGAGTTAATCAGCCAACATAAAATTGTACTCGACTGTACAGATAACGTTGCCATTCGTGAACAACTCAATCGTCTGTGTTATGGCCGTAAAATAACATTGGTTTCAGGTGCTGCGATCCGCATGGAAGGCCAGCTTTCCGTCTTTACTTACCAACCGGAAACCCCCTGTTACCGTTGCCTGAGTCGTTTGTTTGGCGAAAACAGCCTGACTTGTGTTGAAGCAGGTGTTATGGCGCCATTGGTAGGAACTATCGGCTCATTGCAGGCAATGGAAACAATTAAGCTACTGACCCAATACGGGCAAACCTGTCACGGCAAAGTATTACTTTTTGATGCAATGACAATGCAATTTCGCCAAATAGCGTTGCGGCAAGATCCTTTATGTGAAGTTTGCCGGTCGCAATGAATATGTTGTTTCTGATAAAGAAACATCCAGCCCAATTGAGCAGGATGTTTCTCTGTTAATATCAAAGGCTTATTCGCCAATACCTTGACTTCTCAGATACTCATCATAAGTACCTTTAAAATCAATAACCTTGTCAGATTTAATTTCCAAAACACGGCTAGCCAGTGAACTCACAAAGGCACGGTCATGGGAGACGAAAATCAGCGTTCCCTGGTAGAGTTCCAGCGCAAGGTTCAAAGATTCGATAGATTCCATATCCAGGTGGTTAGTCGGTTCATCCATAACCAGAATGTTTGGCTTGTGCATCATCAGCTTGCCAAACAGCATCCGGCCTTGCTCACCACCGGAAAGCACACCCACTTTCTTTTTGATATCATCCTGCCCAAACAACAAGCGACCAAGAATACTGCGTACTGCCTGTTCATCATCGCCTTCGCGCTTCCATTGGCTCATCCACTCAAACACCGTCATATCACAGTTAAAATCACTGGCATGATCCTGCGCATAATAACCAATCGTGCTATTTTCAGACCATTTAATGGTGCCGCTATTTGGCGTTTCCTCACCAATCAGCGTCTTCAGAAGAGTCGTTTTACCAATACCGTTTTCACCGATTACCGCCATCTTTTCGCCGACTTCCATCAGCAAATTTAGATTTTTAAACAGGGGTTCGTTATCGTATCCCTTGGTTAATCCCTCCAATTCCAGCGCATTACGGAACAGTTTCTTCTCTTGCTCAAAGCGGATATAAGGATTCTGACGGCTGGAAGCCTTTACCTCTTCCAACTGGATCTTGTCAATTTGGCGGGCACGGGAAGTTGCCTGTTTAGACTTAGAAGCATTAGCACTAAAACGGCTAACGAACGCCTGCAAGTCAGCAATCTGTGCCTTTTTCTTGGCATTATCGGCCAACAGACGTTCACGCGCTTGCGTTGCGGCAATCATGTACTCATCATAGTTGCCAGGGAACAGACGCAGTTCGCCATAATCCAGATCGGCCATATGTGTACATACCGTATTCAGGAAATGGCGGTCATGGGAAATAATGATCATGGTGCTGTTACGTTCGTTGAGCACTTGCTCCAACCAACGGATAGTATCGATATCCAGGTTGTTGGTTGGCTCATCGAGCAGCAGAACGTCAGGATCGGAAAACAAGGCTTGTGCCAGCAATACACGCAATTTCCAGCCCGGTGCTACTGCACTCATCAAGCCATAATGCTGCTCAACGGGAATACCGACACCCAGCAACAATTCGCCAGCACGCGCTTCTGCACTGTAACCATCCATCTCACCATAAGCGACTTCCAGATCCGCGACACGATAACCATCTTCTTCGCTCATTTCTGCCATCGCATAAATGCGGTCACGCTCCTGTTTGACTTCCCACAGTTCCTGGTGCCCCATGATGACGGTATCCAACACGGTATATTCTTCGAAAGCAAACTGATCCTGGCGCAACTTACCCATACGCTCGTTAGGATCAAGGCTGACATTACCGGAAGTTGGGGTTAAATCTCTGCCCAGGATTTTCATGAAAGTAGATTTACCTGCCCCATTCGCCCCAATCAAACCATAGCGGTTACCGTTACCGAATTTGACAGAAATATTTTCAAACAGTGGCTTACTGCCAAACTGCATAGTGATGTTGTTTGTACTTAACACAACTGTTGCTCTTATAAGTGAATAAAAGGGAGATGATAAAACCGATAGCCGCGCATTATGCCACAACAGAAGAAAAGTATCGCCAGAATGCGTTACCCACCTTCAAAATCAGGGCAGCACTTCAAATAACACACTAAATATTAATCATTTTTCCATAAAATAAACTAATCTATTGGACAGAGAAATATAGAATAGAAAACGGTACTGTTATAAACTTTCCGCTATCATTTTACAAATCAATAAATTGATATATCGGAAAAACACAATGCAAAAAGTAAGATGGGGTATTATAGGTTGTGGTGATGTAACAGAAGTAAAAAGTGGCCCAGCTTTTTATAAATTGGAGAATTCAGAATTAGTCGCCGTCATGCGTCGCAATGCGGATTTAGCCAAAGATTTTGCTGAACGACATAATATCCGAAAATGGTATTCGGATGCCGAATCTTTGATTAATGATCCGGAAGTTGATGCTGTTTATATTGCTACCCCACCTTCTACCCACAAAAAATATACTATTTTAGCAGCACAAGCGGGCAAAAGTGTTTATGTCGAAAAACCCATGGCATTAACCTTTGAAGAATGCAACGAAATGATTGCTATCTGCCGATTTCAAAAAGTTCCCTTGTTCGTCGCTTATTACCGCAGAGCATTACCAAGGTTTATTAAAATAAAAGAATTAATTGATTCTGGCGCAATTGGTACACCACGGATAGTCAATTGTATGCAATTTAGGGAAATGGCCTCTATCTATCAAGATCCCGATAATTTACCCTGGTTTGTACAACCAGAAATATCTGGTGGTGGCTTATTTGTTGATTTAGCGTGCCATACACTGGATATATTGGATTTTCTGCTAGGAAAAATTATCTCAGTCAAAGGACATGCCAACTCACAGGCAAAAGCCTATCCCGCCGAAGACTGTGTTTCCATGTCATTTATGTTCGAAAATCATGTTCAGGGAGTTGGCATTTGGAATTTTGTCGCCAGTTCTCGTGAGGATAAAGTCGAAATTATCGGTACAAAAGGCAAAATCGTTTTTGCCACATTTGGTGATTCTCCCATTTCACACTATGACGAAAATAATCAACTACACCAATATCATTTCGAAAATCCAAAACATATCCAAATGCCATTCATTCAGACAATGATTAATAACATACAAGGAAATGGCAATTGTCTATCCACGGGTGAATCTGCCGCCCGCACCAGTTGGGTTATGGATGAAGTATTAAAAGAATATCGGACTGCTGCAAATATTATTTCCTAACTGGCTTAATGTTACTGTTTATACCAATCTAACTTCAAGATGCGTGTGATTTCTTCCCGCGAAGCGGGAAGAAATCAGGTTTCATATCGTGTTGTAAATTGCAACTTGAAGTTTAATGCGTATATTATTTCTGTTCACAAAATAATTGCCATCGTCCTGCTGACCTCTTGATACCCTTCTCTGATATAAAAGCGTATCGCATCAACATTCTGGGATAATACACTCAGCTCAAGATGTGAATAATGGTTTTCTTGCGCCCACTTTTTCATACCAGCCAGTAACTTCTGACCAACACCAAGATTTCTGGCATCCTGGCTTACCATTAAGTCAAAAACATAACCATAAGTTCTCGGAACCAGACAATTGAAAGGAGGTGTTCTTTGCTCCTGGGCAATAGCAAAACCTTTAATATTGCCATTCCCATCTTCCGCAATCAGTAAATGAAACTTATCGTTATTGATATTGGAAACAATAAAATCTCTGTCTTGTTCAGCTGCCTGCATTCTATCCGGCTGCAACGCCGCCATTTCACTAAACAATATGCTATAAAGAGATAAAATAGCTTCAATATCCCGCATAGTAGCCGTTCTTATTATCATCAGTTTTTCTCGATCACTTTCAGTTAGTATAAATTTCAACCAACAGGATAATGTAATTATTAAAATGGTCAAGCATCAGGGGAGCATCGTCTGCTAACAAGCATACAACTGATAATACTGTTGAGTTATATCTGTTTCACTGCGAAGATGGCTTCCTTAAATAACACGTTGTAACTGAGGTTTCTTTAAAATGGCTCTTTCCAAGCATCGGGCAGCGTCTTTTTCACTGCTTCCTGTGATTTTATTGTTATTGTCAATGACATCAATTCAAGCCGGGGCTTCTCTGGCTAAAACAATATTTCCTGTCATTGGCGCGCCCGGTGTCACAGCCCTGAGACTTGCATTAGGCACAATTATTCTATTTCTGATTTTCAAACCATGGCGGTTAAAGTTTCAGCGTTCTTCACTGCTCCCGCTTTTCGCCTACGGCATTTCTTTAGGGGCGATGAACTACCTGTTTTATATGTCCTTATCCCGAATTCCGCTCGGCATTGCCGTTGCACTTGAGTTTACCGGACCTTTAGCGGTAGCCATGTTTTCTTCCCGCCGTCCTCTGGATTTTCTCTGGATTGCCTTGGTCATTGCTGGATTAAGCTTCCTGCTGCCAATCGGAAATAGCGTCAATACACTCGATCCTATCGGTATTTTGTATGCACTGGGAGCCGGTGTTTTTTGGGCGCTCTATATTATCTTTGGTCAACGTGCTGGAGCGGGCTATGGTGCCGCGACAGTGTCTATCGGCTCACTTATTGCAGCCTTTATCTTCTTCCCAATCGGATTAATACAGACAGGTCCTGAACTCCTGTTCGATGCTTCTCTACTACCGATTGCCCTGGGGATCGCCATTTTATCCACCGCGTTTCCTTACACTCTGGAGATGATTGCCCTTACTCGCCTGCCAGCCAAAACATTCGGGACATTAATGAGCCTTGAACCTGCTTTGGGCGCATTATCAGGCATCATTTTCCTTAATGAGCATTTGGCAATGTCTCAATGGATTGCCCTTTTCTGTATTATTTGTGCTTCCATAGGCTCCACTTCAACCATTAAGAGAAAAACTAAAATAGAAAAAGTAGAATAACGACTTTAAAAATATATCCCCATCTAACTTCAAGATGCGTGTAATTTCATATCGTGTTGTAAATTGCAACTTGAAGTTTAATGCGTATAAAGATAATTCATTGAAACCGGAGAAATATTTACTCTCCGGTTTTTTTATTTTCACAAATTATCAAAGTGTTACCGACCACCATAATAACTATCAATTCAATAGAAGTAATCAATATGACTTCCGGCAAATGATCAACTAAATTTATTCTATCTAATGAGATAACTCATTACCCAGAATTAAGGGAGCATTATTATGAATACCGCGAAATTACTCAAAACCAAACCTTCTGGCCTGATTTATACCCGAAATAATCTTGATGAAGGCATTAAACAAAGAACGATTACGACCTTAAATCACATGGTGAGCCAATTTATTGACCTATCCATGCTGACCAAACAGGCTCACTGGAATATGCGTGGCCGCAATTTTATTGCCATTCATGAAATGTTGGATGATTTTCGTAATTCCATCACAGAACACCTTGATATATTTGCAGAACGAGCAGTTCAATTAGGTGGAACCGCGTTAGGTACTGTTCAGGAAGTGCATAAACGTACAATCCTGAAAAGCTATCCAACGGATATTCATGAAGTACAGGATCATCTAAGGGCACTGGCAGATCGCTATGCTGTCGTTGCTAATGATATCCGTCAGGCAATCATTGATGCAGAAGATGAAGACACTGCGGATATGTTTACTGCGGCATCCCGTGACCTTGACAAATTTTTATGGTTTATCGAAGCAAACATTGAGCAATAAAATAAAAATATTATTCTTTATTAACTTCAGGCCACATCCGTGGCCTTTTTTACATCAATGTCCATGATTGATAGAAAAAGCCTTAAAAAAAGAAGCTATACCCTTAAAAATCTCACAAACCTTTAAAAAAATCATTTTTCTCTCTATAATCCTTGTTTGATTCAAAATTAAACATGAGGATCCTATAAGATGGATATCGAAGTCAAAGATTCTAACGGCGCATTACTCAATGACGGTGACTCAGTTCAGGTTATCAAAGACCTGAAAGTTAAAGGCACTTCCAAGACACTGAAACGCGGTACACTGATCAAAAACATCCGCCTGACTCACCGCGAAGACGAAATTGAATGTAATGCCGATAAAATTAAGGGATTAGTCTTAAAAACCTGCTTCCTGAAAAAAGTAGATAAATAACAGTTACAACCCTATTTTTACTTAAAGGATAAATAATATTAATTTTTATATTATTTATCCTTTTTATTAATAGAATTAAAAATTGAATAAGATTGATTATATGCAGTCAGACAACTGACGGCTATCCTTGCCAATTCAGCTTTACCACAAAAAACAGCAATACCCATTGTAAAATCAAGCCATTGAATATTCCATTCACAAACCCAGCCCAGAAAAACACCAAATAGGTTGGAATTTCAGATAAGAAAATTTATTATAAATATGTTTTTGTTCTGATATAGAGCAAAGATATTGATAATATTAAAATTGATATAGAGGTTACAAGATGAAAACTTCACTGACTCTATGCACAGCTATTTTGCTATTAGCCTCATGGAATACATTTGCAACAGAAGTACAATTGAATAATAAATCTGAACAATGCAAAGAAGTCGCACGTATCAGATGCGCCAAACATATTAAACATCCTAAAAAATATCAATTTTGCCTTAAAGAGATATATAGCATATGTATGCACCAATAGATACGATATAACTTCAGCTTTGTTGAACAATGATTTCAAGAGGTTGTAAGTTCAAGCCCGGATGTTTGGACATATCCCCGTCATTATTAGGGTACTGATATCTTCAATAGTGACGGGTATTACAAATTCCTGCGCCAACTTGTAGGTGGTAGGAGCAGGGGGAGCTAATCAGTCGTCTCCACCTCGAATTACGTGTAACACATATTATCTGAATTCACGACCTGACAATTTTTATTAATAATCTATTGGCCTGAATTCGCGACTATATACTTGGTTAATTCCTTGGATGAAGGCTTACTTTCTTCCCCTTTAGGTACCACAAAAAACTCATCTTGCTTTATTATTACGTGATCATTTTTAAAATCTATACGAAGTTCACCTTCAATAACCATAAACACTTTGTCTTCATCTTCATGTGTATGCCATATAAAATCTCCCTCAGCGAGCAATATGATTATCTTATATTCGTTTGTTCGAGCTATCACCTTAGGTGATCAGATTTCTTCTATTAAATCAAATTCTTGTTTTAAGTTATTAACTTTTCTCAATGCGGCAATATGGTTCATATTATATCTCTTTCCTTTATATGGTTTGCTTGATTAGAGGCCAGAAACAACATGACTTTGGCTATTTCGTCGGGCTATGCGATTTTCCCGAGTGTAATACCGAGCTCATAGCAACGTGTGCGCAGAGTAACCAACCCAAATTTTGGGTAAAAAATCGACGAGAAGCCTGTTCCTGGAGCAAAGTTTTGGTACACACCAAACAGCTCAGGGGAGGAACGGGCCATGGACAACTTAGTTGAAATCTCCTGTAATGTCGATGATTTTTATCGTTTTTTTATCCCACAGTAGGCGCAATTTTGTCTTGATAATGGATACCGTCTGCGCCACAGGCAAGGTCAGGAATGGTAGCACTTAAAAAGTATCGGTGTGGTAATTGGTTATCAAATTAATAAGAAAGGAAAAGAACCACAAATACACAGGGTACTTGACGTTTCCATGCGTGAAGATAATTGTGTCATTCGGCTGAAATATTAGCCTGTATGCGGCACTTGAGTCTGAGTATGCTACATGTAGAAACAACCAAAAAAGCCAGCATTCGTCAAAAACGACGGATTGCGAGCATAGATATTAACTAATTAGATAGGGTATTAGCAGCAGGATTCAATGCTTAGAGTAATAAATAAGCATTCATGCTATCACTCTGTATATTTCATAAGCACAATAAATAATATTATATTTCCCGCAAAGGTGACATGTTATTACTAACAATTATATTATTTGGATTTTTTATTATTTTAGAAAAAAACATTTCAACAAAATTATACTTTCATTATTTTCAAACACTTATGTTATGAACAATGTAATTTTATTTACCATAAACTATGATAATATTTTCACAGATAAGCGAAATACCATCTACCTTTTCAAAAAAATATTTTCGAAACAAAAACATAAAAAACCCCAAAAAATTAGTTATTACATATCAATATACATTTAAATTATTTTTGATATAGATCCCATTTTTATCAATAGTAAAAAAAACCCCATTGACTTAAGAACAGTCAAAGTTAAACTAAATTTAGTTAGCTAACTATATAAAATGATATATTCACGTAAAGATAGATAATAAATAGGAGTTTGATAATGGAAATTGAATTTATTGAAGAATCCGAATCATCTATTGAAGTTCTTTGCAACAGCGTCGGTTGCCCATGACTAAAATACTTCCCCCTATCCAATTAGGGGGAAGTATTCAAAAGATTATAAACATTATTTTAAAAGGATTAAATTAACTATGAACATGAAAGAAATAAATATTTATCTATCTAAATTGATATCAAACCCTAAATATTCAATAAAGATGTATGAAAACCCAAACAAGTTTATGAAAATCAATCAAATATCACAAGAAAATAAAGACATATTAGTTAACTTTTTTAGAAAAAATGGAGATAAATTTTTCAAGTCATCAATTTTACAAAAAACCAAAAGAATGGAAGGTCTAATAATGGCTTTGCCTTATTTATATAAATATCTCACCAAAGAGCTATTTGAATATGAATTTGAAAAATATTTGCTGAGTCTAGATTTTGATAATGAAGTGAAAAAAAATCCGATTATCGAATCCATTTTTTTTGTGAACATATAATAAATAAAACAAAAAATAAAATTTTAAAAAACATTGCTATATATGAAAAAGAAAAAAATAGTTTAATCATCAATCTACAACAAAATAACCTTTTAAATCCAAGCACAGAAGAAAATTTAAAATACAATATCGATGATATTGATCTTGAGAAACTTTTTATATCTTCCAATTCAACAATAAGGATAAAGAAATTCAATATAGATATAATATCCGTACTATCACTAATTGATAAAAACTCCCTCAAAAACACTATAAAAAAAATTCCAGATAAAAATAAATTAAATATTCTTTTTTACAAAAAAAACAAATCAAGAAAAATCATTTCATTATCAATTGGAGATGTAATTAATTATATAATTTTTTTATGCCAAAAAATTATATCTGCTTCTGAATTATACCAAGAAATTAACAAATTATATAATATAGATAAGGAATACTTTATAGCCACTCTTAAAGCCCTTAAATCTAATAATATAATATCGTTTAGTAGAGGTATAATTCATGAGTAAATATGAAAAATTTGGTGTTGGTGTTGGTGTTAATTATAAATCATCATTTTCAAACGAAATCCTAAAAAACATTGGAAATATTGATATATTGGAAATACATTCAGAAAAATTTTTTTTAGATGAAGAAGATTGTTATCTAGATAAATGCTGCAAAGAAATCCCTATTGTTTTTCATGGCCTCGACATGTCATTAGGAAGCGA
Organism: Xenorhabdus thailandensis; assembly: GCF_037996785.1. NCBI lineage: Bacteria > Pseudomonadati > Pseudomonadota > Gammaproteobacteria > Enterobacterales > Morganellaceae > Xenorhabdus > Xenorhabdus thailandensis. The sequence goes on along the minus strand of NZ_JBBMXF010000012.1, from coordinate 549,895 downwards.
TGAAGATTTAGACAATAACTATCTTAAAAAATTAAAAAAAATCATCACAGATAAAGAACCTAAATGGTATAGTGATCACCTATCTGCCACACGACATGGGCATATAGAAGTTGGTCATTTAATGCCCATACAATTTTCAATTGAGAATTATTGTAAAATAACAGATAAAATCAAAAAAATAAGATCAGAGGTAAACGAAAATTTCATTATTGAAAACATTACATATTATTATGAAATGCCAGGTTCTGATATGTCAGAGATAGATTTCATAAGCAATATAATCAGAGATAGTGATTGTGGTATGCTATTAGATATTAATAACTTATACATTAATTCAATGAATCATAATTTTGATCCAAAGGATTTTTTACTTAAATTACCTCTAGATCATATAGTTGAAATACACCTAGCAGGTGGAGCTTACAAATTCGATATGATTGTAGACACTCATGCAAACAATATATGGAAAGAGGTGTGGGAATTATATGAGTTTGCCCTTTCAAAGACAGATATTTATGGTGTAATCATTGAAAGAGATTCTAATATCAATGACTATACAACTATTATTGATGAAATAAATATTGCACGTGAAATTTATGAAAGAGCATATGGGAAATATAAATAATATGCTAATACAACATTGTGATTTAAAAACTGCATCGATGGCAAGCATACCGGAAAGGAAGTATAATTTATTTCTTTCTGTACATTCAATATATCCACAGGTTGATGAATTAAATGTATATCTAAATGGCTATAAAGAAACCTGAATTCTTAAAAAGAGAGAAAATAAATATATATGAGGGTCTCAACTTGGAGATTTTGGGAATGCATCTAAATTTTATCCATTAATAAATAAAACAGGATATTTATTCACATTAGATGATGATTTAATATACCCACCAGACTATATAGAAAAGCTCATAGAAAAAATAGAAAAATATGAAAGAAATGTTTTTATATGTGTTCATGGCAATATCATTGATAGAATTCAATTTTTTCATATTATAAAAATATAAAAAAGGAATACATTTTAATAAATCACTAAATCATGATATTATCGTTAATATTACAGGAACTGGAACTCTAGCTTACCAACTAACTCTTATCTCTTTATTCTTTCTCAATGTCATCATTTCCAATAAAAAATATGTCTGACATATGGGTGGCTGTTGTTGCAAAAAAGGAAAAAATAGCGATTATTTCCATTGATAGGAAAGATGACTGGGTATGCACTTCGATAAAATATAATGACTTACATTCTATATAAAAATAATAGAAAAACTAGACAAAAAAATATGTGACATAATAAAAAAAGAGGAGTTATATGAAATATGAATAACCAATATAAAGACTTATATAAAAAGGGATATATTCTGATAAAAGATTTTCTTAGCGATAAAGAGAAAAAATCACTCAAGATCGATGTTAAATTTCTTTATGATAAGAAAGATGAGCCTGGAAAAATCATGAAATATTATGAATCTAGCATAATTGATGGAAAGACAATCCTGAATAGGATTGAAAATTTCATTGATTATAAAGAAATCGAAGCCATAAACTCTATAGAAAACAAATTATCAGTTCTATTATCAGATATATTAGAAGAGAAGTATATACTATTTAAAGATAAAAATCTTTAAATTAAAAGGAGGAGGAGGATTTAAACCACATCAAGATCATCTTGCATTCACTAAATTTATCAAAAATGAAATTTTTAACATAATGGTACCTATTGATGACATGAGAATAAGTAATGGCTGTTTGTATATTTCAAAAACCCCATTTAAAAAAAGACAATACCTCACCATAAAGGAAACGCATTGAAAAATACATATAAAAAATATAATTGGCTCCCTATTCAAGTAAAATTTGGAGATATATTCATATTTAGTTCATTTCTATTACATATGTCAAAAATCAATTTATCAGAAAGAGAAAGAAGATGTATTTTTTTTACATATAATAATTCACTGGAAGGCGATCTTAGAGATGAATATTTTAAATTTAAAAGGAAATCATTTCCTCCAATTATAGAGAGAAATGATATTGATGATTATTCAAAATGGAAAAATAACCTAGCACTGAAAATCCTTTAGTTCATTGTCATTTTATATGGAATTTTAATTATGTTAAAAGAAAATTTTTTTTATCGCCATGAAACATACGATGAAATACCTGAATTTAAAGAAACTAATGAAAAGTATAATTTAAGTTTAATGGAATTACCATATAAAACAAATTTACATCTTGAAAAAGAAAATGAAAAAATAAAACTTATTAATATAAATAGATACCCAAATTTTGACTGTAATATAATAAAAAATAAATTATGTGAATATCATGGAATTTCTTATAATAAAAATATACTCCTTGGTAATGGCCTTTTAGAAATAATCCAAACTATTTTACTATCATTCTCTACCGACAAAACAACGATAATAATTCCATCTCCTTCATTTTTTATGTTCACACAGCTATCTAAAATCTGCAGAACAAATGTTTATAAAATACCTTTAGATATTAACCTCAATATTGATGTGTCAAAATTCATTGATTCAGCTAAAAAAAATCCAAATCCAATAATCATTATCGACAACCCAAATAATCCAACAGGAGTATTATTTAAAACTGAAGATTTAAAAATAATAGCAAGCTATTGTAAATGTCCTATCATTATAGATGAGGCTTATATTAATTATTCAAAAAGCAATTCAACCTCATTGGAACTTATAACAAATTTTGACAATGTTATTATCCTTAGAAGTTTTTCTAAAATAGGTTTTGCTGGACTTCGCTTTGGGTATTTAATCTCAAATCAAGATATGGTGTCATATATTAATAAATTCTCACTACAATATTCCTTATGTGATATAAAACTTAAGTCAGTATTAGAGATCATAGATAAAAACAAAATAAATAGAGAACACATAGAAAACATAAAAAAATATAGGGACGGAATGATAAATAAACTATCTAATATAGAAAATATTTTCGTTTCAGATAGCCAAGCCAATTTCGTTTTTTTTAGAGGAAATAAAAACAATATAATGAAATTTAATCATGAATTAATTAGGCATGAAATAAAAGCAAATACGTTTCCTTATAATTATTCAGAAATAACAAATAATAGTATTAGATTTTTCTCTTGGTAATAAAAGAGTAAATAATATAATCTACCACCTAATTCTAAAATCTTTTTTATAAGGCATAAAAATGTACTATACTCTTGGATATAATTCTATTGTAGATTCTATAAGTAAGGCAATGAATTCCTGTGATCTTTCATTTTATGATTATAATGAATTTATAAAAAGAAATTCTGTTTTTTCTGATATACCAGATAAAAATACTCTTTTGATAACATCTTATGAAGGAGGCTTTCCATTTTGTTATGACTATCTTATTTCGCTAAAAAATAAATTCTCTAATAATTCACAAAAAATTGAAAAAATGATAAAAGATAATACATTTCACAAATGGTTAAATACTTTATCTAAAAATGCGCAAATATACAGATTAGTGAATAAGGTTATAAAAATGATAGTAATAAACAAACTTTCCTCATATACAAATGGAACTACACAAGATACTATTGGTCTTGCATTTATTGATTTTAAAGATAATTTTAATTATCAAGATTTTTTAGAATTAATTTTTCATCAATTAATACATATGATTCTATTCATTGATGATATAGCAAATTTCCATATGGAGAATGATACTAAACTGATAACAATAGAAGTGGAAGGAGTAAAATCTGTTTTTCATGATAATAAATTCCCTTTATATACGTTATTTCATAGTTATATTGTTGGCATAGAAATACTTATGTTCAGAAAAAATTTTTTTAATGACAATTCATTTTCAAGATATCATGGTTCAACCGATAGAATAATAAAATTATGTAGAATATTTTCAATTGCAATAGAAAAAAACATGTCTTTTTTAGAGACACGTTCAAAATACATTTTTGAAAAATCAAAAAAACTAATAAACTAATAAACTAATAAACTAATAAACTAATAGAGAGAATGAAATGACATATAATAAATCAAATTTACTTAAAGGAATTAAGGAAATAATAAACTCGAAAGAATATAATATAAGAAAAACAAATGAATTAAACTCTATAAAAAAAATAGAAAAAGAAAAAATCACTATAGAAAACAAGGAAGAAATATTTAATAGCATTTATTTTAACGGTGATATATATCTTGTCGAATTTGATATAGAAGAAAAAATAGATGAAATCATTATTCTACTTGAGCGGGTTTTAGGAAAAACTATTAACTATAAAAACAGGAATAATAATAAATACGAAATAATAACTGCCACTGAAAATCCACAATGGTTTTTTGAATCTAATTATTCCCAACCAGTCCATACTGATGAGGGGCATGAAAAAACTCAACCCAATATACTTGCACTTTATTGTAAAACCAACTCTGAATTTGGAGGAGAAAATATATTAGTCAATTCTGAGTCAATTTATAAAATACTTATAAAAAAATATGGTGAAAAGGTGGCTTTATTGTTCCATGATGATTGTATTACTTGCATTAAAAACAATAGTGAATTTACAAAAAATATTTTTTTAAGAATAAAGAAAATATTGGAATATCATTCTCACCATTAATTAATGAATTCAAATGCTCCCAAGAAGTTTATAATATGATTAAAGACATAAATTATTTAATACATCAAAAAGAAAATCAAACCTTCTTTAAATTAAAAGAAAATCAATGTATTATATTTAGCAACCATCTCTATTTACATTCCAGAACATTTTTTCCAAAAAATTCCAAAAGAACACTATATAGAATCTGGTTTTAGGATAAAAAAATGAATTTACTTATTGCAGATGTGTTGGAATACAAAGGTAAAATAAAACAATTTGCCTCAGGGAATAAGAACCTTATTTTATTTTTATGTTTTTTATTTACCCCAGCAAAAGTTGGTGGGATTTTTAGTGGATTGATACATTTATCTCAATATATAACAACTTCAAATAATACGATAACTTCCTTTTACCTGACATCAATATTCCTGTTGATATATGTTATCTTTTATTCAGTACAAAAACCGTTATTCCCACCAAAATACTCAAATGGTTTTATTTCATCATTAATAGATAAAAGAATTTTCTTTATATGCCGAATTGTTTTTATGGTTTTATAGTGCTATACCTATTTCTATTTTCTTTTTTATAGGTTTATTATCTAATAGTAACAGTCTATTATCACAAATCACTTCTGTACTATTCTTTATTACATCCTTTTCCGTAATTGGATTTTCCTTGTCAGAATTAAAATTATCTCACACCATAATTTTATCCTTTTCGTTTATTTTATTATCTATGTTTAGATATAATCTATTGTGTAATTTAATTTATATTTTGATTATTTTAATCATTACTTTCCAACTTTTTATTCGAGAAAAAAAGATAAGAAAATTTATCAAAAAGATAGTATTAATCTATATAATAAACTTTTATCTCCTTATATCATAAATTTATATCATTTCCTCTCAATTAATAAAATATTTGTTATGAATATAATCATATCAATAGTGTTTTTATATTTCATTGCTTATATAGCCTGCCAACAAGCACCTGATAAAAATAATTTTATTACAATAGGTTACTTTGGGCTTACACTCTATATCTCAATGATATTATTCTATAATTTAATTCATACTAATAAAGGTCACCTTTATCACTTGATTAATTTTTTATCAGCAAAGAAATTTATACTTCTTAATTATTGTATATGCCTTTCTATTTTTACTATCTCATGTAGTGTATTTGCCTTTTTTGTGACGCATTCATTGCAGTTAGTTTTATTTCCTTATTATTATGTAATATCTATTTTTATTGCATTAATAAATCTATCAAAGACACAATATACAAAATTGCTTTCATTATGTTCCATTGTTTTATTTTCTTGTTTAGGAGGATATATTTATGCTTGATATCATTGAACTGGAAGCAACGGTTGGCAATAGAAAAATATTTTCAAATGTTAATTGTCAATTTGATATTGGTATAAATCGTATCAAAGGTATTAATGGTTCTGGTAAGACAACTTTTCTTGCTTGCCTATCTGGAATTAAAAAGGTTAATAAAGGTAAATGTAATTTCGTTAAGGATCATAAGAATCACCCATTCAATTTACAAAAACAAGGCTTTTATCTATCTGACCATGTTAATTTTTACCATTTTCTTACCGGCCTTGATATCATTAATTTAACTAAACGTTATAAAAAGATAAACCATGACTATCAATTAGCAGATTATTTAACAGGGTTTGGTATTACCCATTACTTAAATACAGAATTCGGCAACATGTCTTTAGGTACTAAAAAGAAATTTCTACTGACATCTGCACTAATGTCTGATGTTGATGTTTATATTTTTGATGAACCTACTAATGGCCTAGATTTAAACTCAATCACTTTTTTTAGGGAACTGATCAAATCCCTTGCTGACCAAAAAATTTTTATTTTAAGCTCTCATGATGAGAGCTTCTTGCAAGGGCTAACAGTTAATGATTATTGGATACATAAAAATCAAATCATCACATTGTAATATTGATACAGCGCAATTGAATAAATAACCCATCCATGAGTTATTTATTCCTTTTCCGCTGGCACCTTCGGCCGTTCAATGGGAAATACCGGCAAAGAATTCAATAAACGTGAACCATAACGTTTGGTAAATAACCGAGTGTCATAAATAACCACATCACCATAACACTCATGGCTACGAATTAACCTCCCCACTTGTTGGATCAAGTTAAAGGAAGCGCTGGGTAAACTCTGTACTTCAAATGGATAACGTTTTAAAGATTTCAACCAGGCGCTTTCAGTAATGATCACCGGATTGGTTACGGGAGGAAATGCGATTTTATGGATATGGACTTGTGATAGATAATCACCTTTTAGATCCAGCCCTTCTGCAAATGACTGTAACCCAACCAGAACGCTAGTTTGTCCTTCATCAATACGCTTGCAATGTGTTTCTACTAATCGATAACGAGGCTGATCACCTTGTACCAATAACATCAACCGCAGGTCTGTAACAAAAGTGAGGAACCCTTCCATTGCTCGTTGACTGCTAAAAAGTACCAACATTCCCCGATGTTTTCCTGCTATCACTTGAGAGCGGAAATAACGCGACATTTCCTCAAGATGCTGCATTTCATTCTGAATGGTCGGTTCCTGTGTCATTTGCGGTATAACCAAACGCCCTTGTCGTACATGTTCAAAAGGTGATGACAAGCTAATAAAACGATCACCATAATTTTCGTGTAATCCGGTAAGTTCCTGAATGCGGGAAAAGCTATTCAGTGAACACAACGTGGCCGATGTCACTACAACATGGGGGATGGTACGCCATAGTATTTGGGTTAATTGTTCACTGACCCGAATTCCAGCACAGTGAAAATAAAAATGCGATTGGTTTTTCTCATCGCGTCGCGTTAACCATTTGGATATTGGCGCATGGGAAGACTCTTCTTGTGACGCCAAACGCCACAGTTTTGTCATATTCTCAAAATAACCCAATGTTCGGCTGACTTGCAAAATAGCACGATGCAATCGGACAATATCTTGTTTGGCCGTCTGATCACTTAAATCATTCAAAATCGCTTCAGCTAAACTACGTAATCCATCAGTGAGTTTAAATAATTGCTGGCAGCATAGCAGCAGACTATCCGGTAACTTTCCCAGTTCGAACAGATATTCTTCCGCTTCACCACGCTCAGGCAAAAGCGCCTGTGTTATCTCCACCAATTCCTTAAAGTATTCACGGATTATTGCACAATGGTTCTGTAATCGAGGGATATTGGCCAAAGCGGGCGGTTTTGCCGGCCGGAATTGAACCAGGTATTGTTCTACATGGCGGACAAAGGTATCTAATTGCCCATTAAGCTGGAATAAGGTGATTTCCCCTTCAACTTCCAGCGCATCCCTTGCCACTTCGGGAATATGATGCCCTTCATCCAAAACCAACAACAGATTTTTTGCGTCCGGTAAAACCGATTCGCTTTCCAACGCCGCCATAACCAAAGAGTGATTGGCAACGATGACATCTGCATCTTCAATTTCCCTGCGCGCAAGAAAAAATGGGCAACGATGGTAAAACTGGCAATTGCGTGCCAGGCAGTTCACCTTATCCGTACTGATTTTTGCCCACAATGGATCCGCCAGTGCCAGTTTATGATGATCACGTAAGCCATCCCAGACAAACGTCGTATAATCACTGCGCAGTCGGCGACACAGTTCCCGCTCTTCACTGTTCGCAATTTCAGTCTGATCTTCGACTAGAAACATCAAGTCAATCTGCTCTCCTTCTGCGGCACAAATGGCCTCCAGGTTGCGTGGGCAGACATAACGCGCCCGACCAAAAGCGCCCGTAAATTTCAGGTCAGGAATAATTTTACGCAGCAGCGGCAAATCTTTGCTATAAATTTGATCTTGTAAGGCAACATTGGCTGTACTGACTACCAATGGTTTCTGTTCTGCCCGGCTAATGGCAATCCCTGGGAGCAGATATGATAACGTTTTTCCTACTCCTGTTGGCGCTTCTATCACCAAATGCCGCCCTTCTTCATTTGCCAATGTCTTTGCAACTTCGGCGATCATTTGACGTTGCGGGGCACGTGGAATAAAACCATCAATATGGGTAGATAATGATTTATACCACTGACTAATCTGACTTTTTACTGAATTAGAAAGAGCCATGAGTTTTACTGCTTAAAAATGGAGGGGCTATTTTTTTCATCATACTTCTGTCTTTACTGTTCAAACGCATAAGCGCAATTTGGTAAGAAATAATTTTCCCATAGAACTGATCTCAAAGCAGCTTTATATGATCATTCCTGCGAAACGGTTTCCAGTCTTTTTACTGTCAATGCAAGAAAACCGGTTATCGCTTGTCTGGAATGTAGAAGCCGATATACTTTTGGATTTTTATAACCGTTATAACTCCCTATTAAAACCTTATTGGATACAAAGATGAAAAAAATCCTGCTCATTATCATCATATTATTTTCCATCGGCTCAATTGGTGGGAACCTTCTGGCAGGGATGAATATATACACCCGCTCAACCACACCAACAGAAGCGCCACAACAGACTCAGCAGGAAAATACTCCAACAGGGCAACAATAAATACGTTGGCTTGTATCGTAACACCAGATGAGGAAGCTCATGAAAAATGAACATTTTGTCAGTCCACAATGGTTAAACGAACATCTTTATGATGAAAATATCGTTGTCGTTGATGCCAGTGCCCCAATGCCTACCCAATCTATCAACTATCACCAACTTTGGTTAGAGAAACACATTCCGGGCGCACAATTTTTTGATCTGGATAAGGTCGCTAATCTACAAACCAACCTGCCTCACATGTTGCCGGCGCCGGAAACTTTCCGTCAGGCTGTTAGCAAAATGGGCATCAGTGAAAATCATCTGGTGGTAATTTACGATCAAGGCAATATGTTTTCCGCCCCACGGGCATGGTGGACATTCAAAATTTTTGGGGCCCAGCATATCCGTATTCTTGAAGGTGGCTTACAAGGCTGGCAGCAAGCCGGTTATCCCACCGAATCCGGTAAAGTTATTCGCTCTCCCGAAGTTTTCAATATCCAGTTTACCCCTGAAAAAGTCTGTTCTCAGGCGCAGGTCCTTGATGCTCTCCGTAACGATGTAGGGGTACAATTTGTTGATGCCAGAGCAGAAGAGCGTTTTCAGGCAAAAGTACCGGAACCCCGTCCAGGTCTGAGGATGGGACACCTGCCCGGCGCTAAAAATGTTCCGTGGACAGCCCTGATTGATAATGGATGCTATAAGCCACGAGAAGAAATTGCAGCAATATTCCGCAAACAGGGCGTTGATTTAAGCCAACCTATCATTACCAGTTGTGGCTCTGGTATGACAGCCGCAGTTTTAGTTCTGGGGCTTAATATGATTGGTCATGAGGAAACAGGATTATACGATGGCTCCTGGGCTGAATGGGGCGCTGATGATTCACTTCCGTTAGAAAAATAACTAAATAACAAGAAAGGGCATCAAAATAACATGCCCTTTCTTGTACTATTGATTAGAAATTTTATGGTATACAAACAGGACTATTATTGCGCCAATAACGGCAATAACGAAACTCCCCAAATTAAAGCCGTCCACTTTTCCCATACCAAGAAACGTACTAATATATCCACCAACCACAGCCCCCACAATACCCAGAATAATCGTCATTATGATGCCACTGCTGTTATTTCCCGGCATAATCCATTTAGCAAGAATTCCAGCAATTAAACCAAAGAAAATCCATGACAGAATCCCCATACACCACCTCCAAAACTAATTAGGTTATTAGTCCACTGGTTCAATTATTTTTCTCTGTTTTAAGTTAAGACACCAACAAAAAAAATTGCAACCTGAAGTTTAATGCGTACATAAGGCGAATTTTATTTAATCAATATTCTTCTAAATAGCATTTCAACATGACGGGAGTACTCCTTATCCCACACACCGAGCGCGATAAGGAGCTATAACACTTGATACTCTCAGTATTATGAACAGGTATATAGACTAAGCGTCCACCAGATAAATTCTAATTTTCTCTCCGTCGTTTTTATGCCGTGGCACGACCTGAAATTTTCCTTTATTTCCATATTGGTCATAGAGGGTAATGAAAAATATACCGACAACATTATCCTTTAATTCAGGAAAAGTCGGATCACCCACCAGCATTATAGTAAAACAGAGGCAATTAGGCCGTTGCCTGATTTTTATATCTATAGGAAATGTATAGGTAAGCCACGCCACGTGGTATTACCTATAGAAACTGTTGTTTCTTTTCCTAAGATCCCCCAGAAATAGAGAAACATTCTATCACGGGAGGGAATAAATGCGGCTAACAGAAGATGGAGGATTCTTGGATGGTATATCGCAGTAGACATTCACCTACGGCAGAAGAAATAACTTTGGCAATCTCAGCAGATGTTTTCAATCCTCTGATTTGCATAAATAACTCATCCGCTTCATTATACTCTTTGCGTAAATACCCCAACCATTGTTTGATACGGGCAACATGATAAAGCCCCGTATCTCCTTGCTTTTCCAGATAAGTATATTTTTGCAGTAACTTGAGTACGCCGCTCCACGGCATTTTGGGTTCGTTATATTTAATGACACGACTCAAATTTGGCACATGCAGAGCACCACGGCCCACCATCACGGCATCACATCCTGTCGTTTTGATACACGCCTGAGCGCTTTGCCAATCCCAAATTTCACCGTTGGCAATGACAGGAATAGCAAGGCGACGCCGAATCTCACCTATCGCCTGCCAGTTAATATGCTCCGCTCTATACCCCTCTTCTTTGGTTCGTCCATGCACAACCAATTCGGTTGCCCCCGCTTGTTGAACAGCATCCGCAATCTCAAACTGACGTGAAGTAGAGTCCCATCCCAGACGTACTTTTACTGTTACCGGCAAATGGGCGGGCACCGCTTCACGCATGGCTTTAGCTCCCTGATAAATGAGTTCGGGATCTTTCAATAAGCTAGCACCACCACCACTGCCATTGACCGCCTTTGACGGACAACCACAGTTTAAATCGACACCCCATGATCCTAACTCAACCGCCCTCGCCGCATTTTCTGCCAACCATTCTGGATATTGGCCAAGAAGCTGGAGCCTGACTGGAGTTCCCGATGGGGTACGGCTCTGATGATGCAGTTCAGGGCACAGCCGGTAAAAAGATTTTACCGGCTGTAAGCTGTCAACCACACGCAGGAATTCAGTAACGCACAGGTCATAGTCATTGATTTCACTCAACAGTTCCCTAACCAAAGAATCCAAAACCCCTTCCATCGGAGCCAGCAAAACGCGCATTAAATTACTCTCCCGCTACCGAAGCACGTGAGGTTTTGGTTGCGCGTTCTTTATTTACCCGATTTTGTTTGGAATGACCCTGTTTGCCATTTCGATGAGGGTTATTGCCGCGAGAATGATTACCGCGCGAGCTGCTATTACTATGAAAGTTATTACCACGGCTATTACGTCCATTTTGGATAGGCTCAGCTTTGATAGAAGGATCAGGCTCATAACCCGAAATAGCAATGCGTGGAATTTCTCGTTTCAATAGGCGCTCAATATCTTTCAGAAGCTTGTGTTCATCGACACACACCAGCGATATCGCTTGTCCAGTCGCCTCAGCGCGCCCAGTACGACCAATTCGATGCACATAATCTTCAGCAACGTTTGGTAATTCATAGTTGACGACATAAGGCAATTGGTCAATATCCAGCCCACGGGCAGCAATATCCGTTGCCACCAGCGCACGGATTTTCCCTGTCTTGAAATCAGACAGCGCACGGGTTCTTGCTCCCTGACTTTTGTTACCGTGGATCGCAGCCGCAGGCACACCATCTTTATTTAATTGTTCCGCCAGCCGGTTTGCACCATGTTTAGTACGCGTAAATATCAGTACCTGTTGCCAGTTCTGGCTGCCTATCATGTAAGAGAGCAACTCACCCTTGCGCTTTTTGTCAACAAAATGGATGGATTGATCAATTTGCTCAGAGGCCGAGTTACGCCGTGCCACTTCTACGCTGACTGGCTCTTTCAGCAATTTATTGGCGAGGCTCTTAATTTCATCAGAGAATGTCGCCGAAAAGAGTAAGTTTTGGCGTTTTGCTGGCAGTTTGTTCAACACCCGACGAATATCGTGAATAAAACCCATGTCCAACATGCGATCTGCTTCATCCAAAACCAGAATCTCAACGCGTGAAAGATCGACCGCATTTTGGTGCTCCAAATCCAGTAAGCGGCCCGGTGTTGCAACCAGAATATCGACACCACCACGCAGTTTCATCATCTGCGGATTAATGCTGACTCCGCCAAAGACAACAAACGAACGTAATCTAAGATATTTGCTGTAATTACGTACATTTTCTCCCACCTGAGCCGCCAGTTCTCGGGTTGGGGTTAAAACCAACGCCCTGACCGGACGGCGGCCTTTTGCCTGAATCGGGGATTCACTCAAGCGTTGCAGAATAGGCAAAGTAAATCCTGCTGTTTTTCCTGTGCCTGTCTGGGCACTGGCCAGTAGATCTTTGCCGGATAACACAACAGGAATGGCCTGCTGCTGAATAGGGGTAGGTTCCACGTAACCTTGTTCTTCAACGGCACGCAAAATATCAGCCTTCAAGCCGAGTGACTCAAAATTCATAAATAAGAAATACTCCAGACTTCATCATGCCTGATATCAATTCAGGACTACACAAACTGCAATGCAGCCTATATAAACAGGGCGTGATTATAACAGATATGTCTTTTGGACGATTATTTTTTATGGATGACTATTAAAAAGACAATTTGTGTTAACTTTACATCGAATTACTTTAGTTTTAAAGTTAATCATACGATTGATATATTTTTAGTATTCCCAAAACTCTTTATCACAGGAAATATTTTGACATGGCAGCAAAGAAGGCCCAGACATTACGCGGCGAACAAGCCAAACAACAACTTCTGGAAGCAGCGATAGAGATTTTTGGCAAATCAGGTCTGGATGGTGCGACTACCCGCAATATTGCCCAACATGCACAGCAAAATATCGCGGCTATCGCATACTATTTCGGTTCCAAAGAGGGATTATACCTCGCCGTCGTACAACATATTGCCGATAAACTGAAATCAGAGTTTGCCCCTCTTATTGAAGCCATTGATCATTTTTTTGCTAAAACAGCGAAGCCCTACCCCAAAAACCAAATATTGGCATTTATTCATCAGGGAATGGTTAGCTATAACCGCCTGATTTTCGAAAAAAGCAGTATCAATATCAGCCGGATCATGTCCCATGAACAATTGACGCCAACAGAGGCTTACAGCGTTATGCATGAGCAGGGGCTGGCTCCAATTTATTCTCGGTTGAATAAGCTCATTGCCAATTATATTGGCGCTGATGAACGCCAAATTTCAACCCAAATTCATACCCATGCCCTATTGGGTGAGATCCTCTCTTTCCGACTGGCCAGGGAAGCCTTATTACGCCAAACCGGATGGGACAATATTGGCGCCAAAGAATACGAATTAATCAATCAGGTTTTATCTCAACACATCAATTTGTTACTTGATGGGTTAAGAGAAAAATCAAACAGGTATGCCCAATAGCGCTTAAGCAATGGCATAACCAACGAAGCCACCACTTGAAAGATAGCGGGTATAAATTGAACAAGGCATAAGGGATAGTATGAACAGTAAAAAGTTTGCTCTTGCCCTATTGGCACTCATTGTTGTTATCAGTGCTATTGTCGGTATCTACTATTATCAGGAACAAAATAGCAGGGAGCTTACCCTGTATGGCAATGTTGATGTCAGGACTGTTAACCTAAGTTTTCGGGTTGCAGGTAAGCTGGCTAATTTGCAGGTGGATGAAGGTGATGCCATTACTGTGGGCCAAATGATTGGTCGCCTTGATGATGCCCCCTTTATCAATGCCTTGAATCAAGCCAAAGCAGCACGTGATGTCGCTAAAGCAAATCTTGCCAAAGCCGAAGCGGGTTATCGCAGCGAAGAAATCGCCCAGGTACGTGCTGAAGTCAAGCAAAAAGAGTCAGCATTCCATTTTGCCGATAGTTTCCTGAAACGCCAGCAAGGGTTATGGCAGAGCAAAACAATCTCAGCCAATGATCTGGAAAATGCCAGAACCGGACGCAATCAAGCACTGGCCGCTTACCAGGCAGCAAAAGATAAATTGCGTCAATTCGAAACTGGTTATCGTATAGAAGAAATTGCGGCGACAAAAGCCCAGCTTATTCAAGCAGAAGCAGCCGTGGCACAGGCTGAACTTAATCTAAAAGATACTCAACTCACTTCTCCCTCGGCAGGGATGATCCTGACCAGAGCCATTGAGCCAGGCACCATGCTGGCGGCTGGCAACACGGTTTTTACCCTGTCATTGACCAATCCTGTTTGGATTAGGGCATATATTGATGAGCCTAATCTTAATCAGGCTATCGCCGGACGGGAGGTCTTGATTTATACCGATGGGCGGAAAAACCAGCCTTATCATGGCAAAATCGGTTTCGTTTCTCCAACTGCCGAATTCACCCCAAAAAATGTCGAAACCCCTGACTTAAGAACAGATTTGGTCTATCGCCTGCGCATTATTGTCCTTGATCCCGATGAAGGACTGAAACAAGGAATGCCTGTTACTTTGCGTTTTACTGAAACAAATAAGTAGGCGATAACATGACCAGTTCAGCTTATACGATAAAACTGAACGGCGTGGAGAAAACTTTTCCAGGATTAGAGGTTCCTGCTGTATCTCATCTGCAAGCAGAAATTCAGGGCGGATCAGTGACGGGACTTGTCGGTCCAGATGGTGCCGGAAAAACCACGCTGATAAGAATGTTGGCCGGATTATTGAAACCTGATAGCGGCAATATTGAAATCATGGGGCTTGATCCCATCAAGGACAGTGTTCAAGTCCGTTCTGAGCTCGGTTACATGCCGCAGAAATTTGGCTTGTATGAAGATTTAACCGTAATGGAAAATCTCACTTTATATGCCGATCTGCGCGGTGTTCTTGGTGAAGAGCGCAAAGCCACCTTTCAGAAATTACTCACTTTCACAGACTTAACCCGTTTTACCGGACGGTTAGCCGGAAAATTGTCCGGTGGCATGAAACAAAAACTGGGGCTGGCTTGCACATTACTAGGTAGCCCGAAGGTCTTGCTACTGGATGAGCCTGGTGTGGGCGTTGATCCCATTGCCCGTCGTGAATTATGGCAAATGGTCCATGAGCTCGCTTCTGATGGTATGTTGATCTTATGGAGCACCTCTTATCTGGATGAAGCCGAGTTATGTCGTGATGTTTTGTTGATGAACCGAGGTGAGCTACTCTATCGCGGCCAGCCACAAGATTTAACCCGCAATATTGCGGGCCGATCTTTTTTGCTTGATGTCAAACAGGATGCACGGCGCAAAATGTTGCAACATGCCCTCACCTTGCCGCAAGTGACTGATGGTGTGATTCAAGGAAAATATGTTCGCCTGATCTTAAAAGAAGAAGCAGATAAGAACGCCTTACTCCAACAAATAGGGGGACATGAAACCAATCTCATCGAAGCCGAGCCCCGTTTCGAAGACGCATTTATCGATTTATTAGGTGGCGGCCCGTCCCATCGCTCCGAATTAGCGGAGATAATGCCTCAAATACCACCAAACCCAACCGAAACCGTGATAGAAGCTCGTAGTCTGACTAAAAAATTTGGCGATTTTGCGGCGACTGACCATGTCGATTTTCAGGTGAAACGAGGGGAAATATTCGGCCTATTAGGGCCAAATGGCGCCGGAAAATCAACTACCTTCAAAATGATGTGTGGTTTGATGATCCCCACTTCAGGCAAAGCCTTGGTTCTGGATATGGATTTAAAAACCAGTTCAGGCAAAGCCCGTCAACGCCTTGGTTATATGGCGCAAAAATTCTCACTTTATGGCAACCTGACCGTTGGACAAAACCTTAAATTTTTCTCTGGTGTTTACGGCCTGAAAGGTCGTCATCAACAAGAAAAGATGTCTGACATGATCCGTGCTTTCAATCTTGGGCCAATCTTACACCAAAAGACGGATAGCCTGCCGCTCGGATTTAAGCAACGACTTGCCCTTTCCTGCGCATTGATGCACGAACCTGATATTCTGTTTTTGGATGAACCCACCTCGGGCGTTGATCCATTAACCCGCCGAGAATTTTGGCTACATATCAATGGCATGGTGGATAAAGGGGTAACTGTGATGGTCACAACTCACTTTATGGAAGAAGCAGAGTATTGTGATCGTATCGGGCTGGTATTTCGAGGCAAATTGATCGCAGCCGGAACACCCGATGAACTGAAACAACTGGTCGCTACGGATAACTTCCCTAACCCTTCCATGGAAGATGCTTTTATCGATCTCGTGTTGAACTACGATAAGGAGCCGCAATGAGTCATCCTGAACATACAACACCTCAGAAAGCCGTCAGTTTCTCATGGCGTCGATTGAAAGCGCTCTGCATCAAAGAAACTAAGCAGATTGTCCGTGATCCCAGCAGTGCTTTGATTGCCGTAGTTATCCCATTGATGTTGCTGTTTATTTTTGGTTACGGTATTAACCTGGATTCCAGCAAACTTCGCCTCGGCATTCTCATGGAGCAGCAGAGCAAAGACGCCAGAGAGCTAGTGCATGTATTTACGGGATCACCCTATATTGATGCTACCATCAGCGACAACCGCCAGTTCTTAATCAAAAAAATGCAGGAAAACCAAATCCGCGGCATTATCGTCATTCCTGTCAATTTTGATACCCAGCTCGCCCGTACAGGGAGCCATGCTCCGATTCAGGTTATTACCGATGGTAGTGAACCCAATACCGCCAATTTTGTGCAGGGTTATACTAAAGGCATCTGGCAAATTTGGTTACAGCAACGAGGACAAAATCGTGGAATTTCAACGACACCCTTGATTGATACACAAATCCGTTATTGGTTTAATCCCGCCGCCATTAGTCGACACTTTCTTATTCCCGGTGCGGTTTCAATTATTATGACTGTGGTAGGCGCAATTCTTACCTCACTCGTGGTTGCCCGTGAATGGGAACGCGGAACTATGGAAGCGCTACTTTCAACTCAGGTTACCCGCACCGAATTGTTACTTGCCAAATTATTGCCCTATCAGATGCTGGGATCTTTTGTCATGGTACTTTGTATGCTATTCACGGTGTTTGTGCTGGGGGTGCCCTATCGCGGCTCACTCTGGATACTAGCGTTAGTCTCCAGCCTTTATCTTGCTACCGCCCTGGGGATGGGGTTACTGATTTCTACCCTGACACGTAATCAATTCAATGCGGCGATGATTTCTCTCAATGCCGCTTTTTTGCCTGCCATTATGTTGTCTGGTTTCGTTTTCGAAATAGACAGTATGCCTGCGCTTATTCAGGCTTCGACTTATATCATACCTGCACGTTACTTCGTCAGCAGCCTACAGACGCTCTTTCTGGCCGGGAACATTGGCACTGTGTTGATGACAAACCTGCTCCTGTTGATTGCCAGTTCCATCGTCTTTATCGGCCTGACCGCGTGGAAAACACGTCGACATCTGGATTAAAAAGGAAAGAGCATGTTTTATCGTCTGTACACACTCATTATGAAAGAGTTACAGTCTCTTCTGAGAGAGCCGCAAACACGGAACATTTTGATTTTGACCGTGATTATACAAATGATCCTGTTCCCGTGGGCAGCAACGCTGGAAGTCAAAAATGCCACCATCGCCATTTATAATGAGGATAATGGACAGGCATCGATTGAGTTAACCCAACGACTGGCAAAATCAAAAGCATTTCCTGATGTTATTTTGCTAACCAGTTCGCAAGAGATCCGCCCTACCCTGGATAACCGCAAGGCACTATTGCTGGTACGCTTTCCGCAAAATTTCAGTGCTAATCTCGCCAACCATAACCCGACATCAATTCAAGTTTTGTTGGATGGGCGTAATTCAAACAGCGCCCAAATTGCAGCCAACTATATCCAGCAGATTGTGATGGATTACCAAAAACAACTGTTGGGAAATACCCCTAATTTCAATAATAGTGAACTCATTGTGCGTAACTGGTATAACGCCAATTTGGATTATAAATGGTTCGTCGTGCCGTCTCTGGTTGCCATGATTACCACGATTGGTGTACTGATTGTCACAGCGTTGTCAGTCGCTCGTGAGCGGGAACAAGGAACGCTGGATCAATTACTGGTTTCTCCATTGGCGACATGGCAAATTTTCCTTGGCAAAGCGATTCCAGCATTAGTTGTGGCGACGATGCAAGCAAGCATTGTTTTGCTGATTGGAACGCTGTTCTATCAAATTCCTTTCGCGGGTTCATTGCTGCTATTTTATGGCTGTATGTTGATTTATGGCTTATCCTTGGTGGGTTTCGGTTTGCTGATTTCTGCTGTTTGTTCCACCCAGCAACAAGCGTTTATTGGTGTATTTGTGTTTATGATGCCCGCTATTCTACTTTCTGGTTATATCTCTCCGGTCGAGAATATGCCTGTTTGGTTACAAAATATCACCTGGATTAATCCAATCCGACACTTTACTGATATCACCAAGCAGATTTATTTGAAAGGCGCTGATTTATCCGTTATTTGGCCAAATTTATGGCCTTTATTGGTCATTACTGCCACAACTGGGGGAGTCGCTTATCGGCTGTTTCGAAGTAAGATTGCTTGATAAATTTAAAACTGTGAAAAACCAGGGTGAGAGCGTGAATTTTTTGTTAACAAAATTTAGGGTTGACGGATAAGAAAAAACATCATCTCATCCTTCTTTTTTTAGGAAGTATTCTCATGAGCATCGATGCCTTTTCTCAATATTTCAGTACGTTAACAGACCCTCGCCAGTCGTCTAAGATCAGTTATCCTTTGTTTGATATCCTTTTTCTGGCAATTACATCCATCATCGCCGGCGCGGAAGGATGGGAAGATATTGAAGATTTCGGCGAAACGTATCTGGACTGGTATCAAAAAAAATCACTTTTCCCGAATGGAATACCGGGACATGATTCTATCGCTCGACTTATTTCTCGTCTCAATCCTGTTGAGTTTCAGCACTGTTTTATCCAGTGGGTTCAAGGGATTAATGAACGTTCTGAAGGGGAAATTATCGCCATTGACGGGAAAACATTGCGGGGAACTTATCACGGCAAGGATCGGCAGTCGATGCTCCACATGGTAAGTGCGTTTGCCACCCAGAATGGCGTTGTGATGGGGCAATTGAAGACAGACAAAAAGTCCAATGAAATCACTGCGATCCCTAAATTACTCCGTTTGCTGGATATCAAAGGCTGCCTGATAACAATTGATGCGATGGGATGTCAAACGAAGATTGCGGAACAAATTGTGCAGCAAGAAGGTGACTATCTTCTGGCGGTGAAAGGCAATCAGGAAACGCTGTATCACGCCGTCAAGAAGGCGTTGTCTGCGCAAGTCTCAGCAGTGAGTCATGCCGAAAATATCACGATAGAACAAGGGCATGGTCGTATAGAAGCGCGTGAATATCATGTATTGTCTGCACAAGCGTTATCTCAACCATTTCCTGAATGGAAAAACTTAAAAAGCATCGGCGTAGCAATCGGGTATCGAATTAATAATAAAGGAAAAGAGTCGCTCGATTATCGTTATTACATCAGTTCAGCGGAGCTAAACACGGATAAATTTGCGACCGCTGTCAGGAGCCATTGGGGGATCGAAACACGATTACATTGGGTTCTTGATGTCACTATGGGAGAAGATGCTTGCCTTATCCATCGGGGAGAATCGGCTGAAATATTGGGATGTATGCGTCATATCAGTGTCAATATGTTGCGGGCAGAAACAACCAAAAAAGCGAGTATTCGCCGAAAACAACGGCTTGCGAGCATGGATATTAACTATCTGGACAAGGTATTAGTCGCAGGATTTACGGTGTTGGGCAAGAAGTGAGCATTCACGCTCTTGCCCTGTGTGAAAAACCACCTAATTGCACTGTCTGTCATTAAGCGTAGAATAATTTTCTATTATATTTTTAATTGAAATATTGTTTATTATATCCCTACTAAATAGGTTTTCATAATACTGAGAGTATCAGATGTTGGAGTTCTTTACCCCGCGTGCCGCACAGGGTAAAGAACACTTTATTTTGAAACTATTTAGTTATTACTTTACTTTTTTTCTAATGAATGTTAATTATTTTTAGAAAATCATAAGGAAACTGACTTCTATATTTTAGACAGTTCAAATTGAAATTATTATCAAGCTATACACATTAAACTTCAAGTTGCCATTTACAACACGATATGAAACCTGATTTCTCTCCCGCTTCGCAGGGAGAAATCACACGCATCTTGAAGTTAGATTGGTATATATTTAAATTGTAATAATATCTGGGAATAAAATATGACAGAGCGTAATTATTTATCGAGTCAAGCACTGACCGATAATGTTGAAGTGATTGGCTGTATTCCTCGTGATGATGGGCGTTATTCCACTTGGTTAAAGTCTACTATATTTCATCCTCAAGGAGGGGGGCAACCTAGTGATATAGGCTGGCTTAATGAAGTAGAGGTAGTTCACGTGACAGTGGAAGATGGTGACATCGTCCATTTAACTACAGAACCTGTAGCTCTAGGAAATGCTTTTGCTCGTATTGATATTGAACGACGCCAATTATATTCGCGGCTGCATTCTGCCGGGCATCTTATTGGACATGTCGTTGAAGGTATGATGTGGCACCCAATTAAAGCTCATCATTGGCCGGGTGAAGGGAGAATAGTATTTAAGCCGAGTGTGAATGCTCAAAGTGTGTCGAAAGAGCATATTCAAACGATATGTGAAAATTATATTAAACAGGATCTACCGTGCAAAGTAGTTCAACGAGATGATGGATTTAGAGAAGTGAGTTTCGGTCATTTTACGCCCTACCTTTGTGGTGGTACCCATGTGACATCTCTAGGAGAATTAGGAAATATTAAAGTGCAGGAGATTAAAATAAAGAAGGACAATCTAATAGTAAATTATGATGTAGTCTAGAGTCTGTTGACGTTTTGTGTTCATCATTTATTCTGACCACATGGGTAGCCAGACGATGATAAATGCCAGTGCCACCATACTGGCATAATTCCGTGCTAATTTATCGTATCTTGTTGCGATTGCACGAAAATGCTTGATTCTGGCAAACGCATTTTCCACTAAATGACGATAACGATATAAACCCTTATCAATCTTTTTATCCGATTTTCGGCTATTGTTCCGGTAGGGAATGACCGGTGTCGCGCCTTTTCGTTTGACGATTTCCCTGAAAGCTTCACTATCGTATCCTTTATCCGCAATAACAAAATCTGAAGTTGGAGATTGTGCAAGGAGACTTTCAGCATGAACGATATCATGTGTTTGTCCCTCGGAAAGCTCAAAATGGACAGGAAAACCGTAACTGTCTACGGCTAAATGGATTTTGGTTGAGAGTCCGCCACAACTTTTACCTATGGCCTCATTCTCCTCTGAGGCGGCGCCCGCACTATGCTGATGTGCACGGATAATACTGCCATCAATAAACAACCATTCAGTATCCGTGTCTTCAGACAACATTTTGAATAATAAATCAAAAATGCCTTTTTTTGACCAAGCATTAAAACGTCTGAATACGGTGTTCCATTTGCCAAATTCATCCGGCAATTCACGCCATGGAATACCCGTTCTCATCCGGTAAAGAATGCCTTCGAAAGTCAGTCGGTGTTCCTCTTTATTGTAGATAAGCTCATTTTGTTGCATGAATAAAAATAGCTTATTCCACAAAGGAGCTGGTAACATAGTTCTTGGCATGATGTTCTCAAGGTAACGGTTTTTTGGCGAAAACAAGGATACCAAATCATCATGCCGTTCCAATTCCCCTCACAAAACATCCACAGCCCCTAACAATTTAATATGTTTTTTATAAAAATCATCAGTAAATAAAAGAAAAAGACATTATGATTATAGAAGTTGATTGCCTTGATGCCGCGTGTTTAAAAAAACTTGCAGAGAAAGAAAGTTTAGTTATACGTGTAAAACAATTTGTGCCTAATTTGTTAGCTGAACAGTTAGGGGAAAAAATATTAGGGCATGGATTTGATAGATATTTAAATGCACCGAGCATAGGGCGAATCGGAATGGCATTTTATGAAGCTGAGAATAAACCACAGCGTGTAGAAGATTATTTTGAAAGTGTATTCCAGAACATTAATGACTTACGACAACGTTGTTCACCTTATTATTCGCAATAGATAAACTGAGATGCATTTAGATGGTTTTGGCCTGCTGGAGCCCAAATTGAAACACTGTATGGCAAGAAAATGTATGTGGGATTGTCGAGGGTAGTTATACCAGGGGTCACTTTTCTTGCACACCATGATATTTTTGCTAAAGATGCTCCTGATAGCTTTAGAGCTAAGAGTCTTCAAGCCCAGTTTGCAGCTAATGTTTATCTTTCTATGCCCAGAGAAGGCGGAGCCTTACAAATTTGGAAAGATGAACTTTCTTCCAGAAGAATTTGATGCTATGCGTGGTGATAGTTATGGGATCGAGCCTTCTTTGCTTGGTGAACCAGCACTAGAGATTCGACCAGATGTGGGTGATCTTTTGATCTTTAACTCTCGGTGTATGCATTCTGTGACTGCTGGCGTCGATGATCTACGTTTGAGCCTGTCTTGTTTTATAGGCTATCGTGGAACAGAAAATCCATTGTCATTCTGGAGTTGATATGCTGTCTAACTATTGGGGAGAATTTTTAGGACTGGCTGTGATTCATTTCCTGGCAGTAGTCGCGCCAGGTAAGAAATATTTTTGCGGTAACTATACGGCAGAGTATAAGATTTGGATGTTGGGCAGGTATATGTACGGCAGTAGGTATCGGAGCAGGAATATCAATACATGTTATCTATACACTGGTGGGAGTTAGTGCATTAATGCATGCCACTCCGTGGTTGTTAGAAGTAGCAAAACTCGTTGGTGCAATTTATATCACGTGGCTTGGTATCAAATTTATTAGGACTAAGCCTGCTAATTTGGATACCTTAGAAGGTGAAGAAATTATTTTGACCTCACAGAGTAGATGGAAAGCATTTCTGATGGGGTTTATGACTAATGCCCTTAATCCTAAGGCAACATTGTTCTTTTTGGCTGTTTTCACAACCGTAGTGAGTAGTAATACACCTACTCTGATACAGGTTTTCTATGGTGTATGGATGTGTGTAGTCAATGCTGTATGGTTTGTGTTGGTTAGTATCATTTTCTCGAATGTATTGATTCGTAATAAATTCATACAGAAAGGCTATTGGTTTGAACGAATCATGGGCGTTGTGTTGATTGGGTTCGCTGTTCGATTGTTATCTATGTCTCTATGATGTTTCCACTGTACACTGTAGATAATTAGTCATGTACCAATCTAACTTCAAGATGCGTGTGATTTCATAGAGTGTTGTAAATTGCAACTTAAAGTTTAATGTGTATAAACATTATCAATGTCAATTGTCATAGATAACTGATTAATGACCACTAAAAAACCCTGCCAAGGCAGGGTTTTTTAATTTAATGCATCAGCAATTATCGGCGATCACCCAAAATACGCAACAACATTAAGAACAGGTTAATGAAGTCCAGATACAGAGTCAGCGCACCAGTAATTGAGTACCTACGCAGGTTTTCTTTATCGTTAACATCCAATTGTTCACCCATTTCTTTCAGTTTTTGGGTATCGTATGCCGTCAAACCAGCAAAAATCACAACACCGATATAAGTGATTGCCCACATCAATGCCGGGCTTTTCAGCCAGATGTTTATCAAAGAAGCCAGAACGATGCCGATTAGCCCCATAAACAGGAAGCTACCCAAGCCACTCAGACTACGCTTAGTGGTATAACCATAAACGCTCAAGGCACCAAACATCCCCGCTGAAACAACAAATGTGCTGGCAATAGAGCTACTGGTATACACCACAAAGATACTGGAAAGTGTCAGCCCCGTTAGCATGGAGTACAGCATAAACAGCCCTGTCGCCAGTGCTCCACTCATTTTATGCACCAAACCAGACAGCACAAAAACTAACGCAAGCTGTGCAATGATTAAGCCATAGAAAACAATAGAACTACTGAAAATGGCGTATAAAATTTCAGGGGTATTTGCCACATACCATGCAACAAATGCAGTTAATAGCAAGCCACAAGTCATCCAACCGTAGACTTGTGCCATGTATGTTTGTATACCAGAACCCGCTTTCTGGACAATCGAATCATTAGAACGTTGATATCGATCCATGATGATTACCTTTTCATAACAATGTTTAAGGATTAAGAATGTTTAAAAATAAACAATCTATTCAAAAGTTATACATTAGCATAGAACATTAATAAAACCATCCGCCAATTAATGGCAATTTCAGTGACATATTGTTTATTTGTCCAGTTTTCGAGATAGTCCGCAGAACGATCTACCGAACACTGTTTTGCCAACGATTTGCCGCATTCTGGTCACTTTGCCTTGCTTCTACCCAGCGTTCGCCCTCGACAAGCGATTCCTTTTTCCAAAATGGAGCCTGAGTTTTCAGATAATCCATGATGAATTCAGCCGCCATAAAAGCTACATTGCGGTGAGAGCTGGTGACACCAACAAATACAATCTCATCCCCTGGGTACAATTCGCCAATGCGATGAATAATGCAGGCTCGTTGCAAAGGCCAACGTTGGCGGGCTTCGTCAACAATTTTCTGCAACATTTTTTCTGTCATGCCAGCATAATGCTCCAATGTCAGGGCGTTAACATTATCTCCCAAGTTATGGTTGCGAACTTTGCCGGTAAAAGTCACAACAGCACCATCTTCATCACATTGCGAGAGCCATTGATATTCTTCCCCAACACTGAATGTCTCCTGCTGGACACTGATCCGTGTATTTTCCATTTTTATCCCCCCGTAACAGGTGGGAAAAAAGCCACTTCATCACCGTCCTTCAAAGCATGTTCAGCATGGACAAAAGATTGATTTACGGCAGACAACACCTTACCTTCTTCCAGTGCCAGCGCCCATCGTTCCCCTTTTTCAGTCAGTGCGTGACGAAGATGCGCTACAGTTAAGTAATCATTAGATAGCTCAAGTGAATCCGTTCCCAACAATTCGCGGACTTGAGCAAAAAACAGTACCTTTATCATGACTCCACCTTAAAATTGCCTGATTTACCACCACTTTTTTCCAACAAACGCACAGGCCCAATGACCATATCTTTTTGAACCGCTTTGCACATATCATAAATGGTCAAAGCGGCCACAGATGCCGCCGTCAAAGCCTCCATTTCCACACCTGTTTTCCCCGCCAGGCGACAACAGGACTCGATCCTAACCCGACTATGTTCCGTTTGTGCTTCCAGCCGGACTTCCACTTTACTCAGCAGCAGCGGATGGCAAAGCGGGATCAATTCCCACGTCCGTTTCGCTGCCTGAATACCTGCAATACGGGCGGTCGCAAAGACATCCCCTTTGTGGTGATCACCTGTGATAATCATGGCCAAGGTTTCAGCCTGCATTTCAACAAAGGCTTCTGCCCGTGCTTCACGCACTGTTTCGGCTTTGGCAGAAATATCCACCATATGAGCTTCACCCGCAGTATTAATATGGGTTAATTGAGACATTCTTTGCTCCTGAACATAAATCTTGCAACCAAGCTAGCCGCCAATAAAAGAAAGGTTCGGGGTGATCCCGCTATCCCCTTGATGTAAAAAATGAGTCTCGCGCTTATGGCGCAATCCACCTTGAATACGCAATTTCAGGGCACCCAGTGATGCATCATCAGACAATAAATCACGCAATGGAATGCCTTGCTCACCAAACAAACATAAATGGAGATTGCCAATTGCAGATACCCTCAGACGATTGCAGCTTTGACAAAAGTTTTTTTCATACGGCATGATAAGGCCAATTTCTCCCTGATAATCGGGATGACGAAAAACCTGAGCCGGTCCATCACTACGCGCACGTTGCTGTTGTTGCCATCCCTGTTGTAACAGTTGATGACGGATCACTTCCCCAGAAAGATGATGTCGATGAAAAATGTCACTGCCTTCTCCCGTTTCCATCAGTTCAATAAAACGCAACTGGATAGGACGACGTTTAATCCAATCAAGAAAAGCAGGCAGGTGAGTATCATTCACATTCTTCATCAATACGACATTAACTTTCACTACGTTGAATCCCGCCTCAAAAGCTGCCTCAATACCACGCATAATCTGGAAAAATTTATCTTGTCCGGTAATGGCGTAAAATTGGCGGGGATCCAAACTATCAACACTCACATTAATCGCGGTCAGGCCAGCTGATTTCCATTGGGAGACATCCCGCTCCATACGGTAACCATTAGTTGTAACAGCAATTTTTTTAATTTGCGGATTTTCATGAACCGCTGCGATGATGTCGCAAAAATCACGGCGCATGGTGGGTTCTCCCCCTGTCAGGCGGATTTTTTCTGTGCCAAGTTCAGCAAATACCCGGCTAATACGACGAATTTCTGGCAGGGAAAGAAATGATTTATGGCCATGAGGCTGATATCCATCAGGCAGGCAATAGGTGCAACGGAAGTTACACACATCAGTAATAGACAATCTCAAATAATAGAACTTGCGTGAGAATACATCTACGAGTTGTTCCACAATAACACCTTCCAAATACGGGAGATGCCGGCATTTCTACCTGGCATCCTGGTGACTCAGGAGTCACGGCCAAAGCATCATATCAATCTGGTACAGCGACTTAGACACAGAGGCTAGGAGTTAATATCAGTTAAATTTTATATGAACCTAAAATAAAAAGCTAATCCTCGATGTTATATATATCTTATTATACAAAGAGTTAACTAATCACCATACATCAGCTCTCTACGATGTTTCCAGGCAATCATTCGCAATGATCGCATAAAACCACATCAATTTCTGACAGCATCATATTTTGTGATAAATTACATGCGTTTTATTAAAGCCCCTACATTTAGCAGTAACAGGAATCCTATGCGAAATCGCACATTAGCTGATTTAGATCGCGTTGTCGCCCTTGGCGGCGGCCATGGACTTGGACGTGTTATGTCTTCCCTTTCTTCCCTTGGCGCACGCCTGACAGGCATTGTCACGACAACGGACAATGGGGGTTCAACCGGCAGAATACGACGTTCAGAAGGTGGAATTGCGTGGGGAGATATGCGCAATTGTCTCAATCAGTTAATCACGGAACCTACCATTGCTTCTGCCATGTTTGAATATCGGTTTAGTGGCAACGGCGAATTATCTGGCCACAATTTAGGCAACCTGATGTTGAAAGCCCTGGATCATTTAAGTGTCCGTCCTCTTGAGGCGATTAACTTGCTCCGCAATCTGCTGAAAGTCAATGCACAATTGATTCCGATGTCAGAGCAGTCGGTTGATTTGATGGCTGTCGATGATCAAGGCAATACTGTGTATGGTGAAGTGAATATCGATCAACTGAATTGCGTTCCACAGGAACTATTGCTTTACCCTCATGTCAATGCCACTAAAGAAGCACTGGATGCCATTG
Organism: Xenorhabdus thailandensis; assembly: GCF_037996785.1. NCBI lineage: Bacteria > Pseudomonadati > Pseudomonadota > Gammaproteobacteria > Enterobacterales > Morganellaceae > Xenorhabdus > Xenorhabdus thailandensis. The sequence continues at coordinate 521,747 of NZ_JBBMXF010000012.1, read as the reverse complement.
AACAAGCAGATTTGATTTTGATCGGCCCTGGCAGCTTCTTCACCAGCCTGATGCCGTTGTTGCTATTGGAAGATTTAACCCAATCCTTACGGCGCAGTAATGCAAACATGATTTATATCGGTAACTTAGGAAAAGAACTCAGCCACGCTGCTGCCAATTTATCATTAAAAGATAAACTGGCAATCATGGAAAATAAGATTGGCCGCAGGATGATTAATGCGCTTATTGTCGGCCCACGTACTGATATCAGCCCTTTCAGTGACCGCGTTGTGACACAACAGGTTTTAGAAGCGCAGGATGTGCCTTACCGTCACGACCGTGAATTATTGCGCCAGGCAATTGAGCATACTCTGCAAAAATTGGGTTAGCATTTCAGTCCACTGACAAACTCTATTTAAAATAATGGAGTTTGTCTTCTTTATGATAGCAGCCATAAACCCTCCCCAAAGACCTGTTAATCGGTCTGAAAAAGACCAATTAACCAGTCACGATGGCCCACATAAATTTTCAGGAATTAGTAATAAATTGCGTCCGCAATGCCTGAACCTGGTCACGAATATTGGCTGCTTGTTCAAATTCGAGATCCCGTGCATGTTGGTACATTTTCTCTTCCAGTTCACGGATTTTTCTCTCCAGCTCTTTCGCTGACAGGTTGCGGTAATCATCTGTACCTAAAGTAACTTTATTTTTTCCTTTAGCCTTCCCTTTACCATTAACCGGCTGGCCAATTTTCAGGATGTCACCAATTTTTTTCTTTAAACCTTGCGGTACGATGCCGTGTTCTTGGTTAAATGCCTGCTGTTTGGCTCGACGGCGTTCTGTTTCTTCAATAGCTCTTGCCATCGAATCCGTTATTTTGTCGCCATATAAAATGGCCTTACCATGCAGGTGACGTGCTGCACGGCCGATGGTTTGGATTAGGGAACGTTCCGAACGAAGGAAACCCTCTTTATCCGCGTCCAAAATTGCCACCAGGGAAACTTCCGGCATATCCAGGCCTTCGCGCAGCAAGTTGATGCCAACCAAAACATCAAATTCACCGAGACGAAGATCACGGATAATTTCCACCCGTTCTACAGTATCAATGTCAGAATGGAGATAACGCACTCGCTCACCATGCTCTTCCAAATATTCAGTCAGGTCTTCCGCCATCCGTTTGGTTAAGGTGGTGACCAACACGCGCTCATTGTTTGCCACACGGATACGGATTTCAGACAGAAGATCATCTACTTGGGTTGCCACTGGGCGAACTTCAACTTCAGGGTCAATGAGTCCCGTTGGACGCACAACTTGTTCAACAACTTCATGACCGGATTTTTCCAATTCATAATTGCCGGGAGTGGCTGAAATATAAATGGTCTGTGGTGCCAGCGCCTCAAACTCTTCAAACCGCAATGGACGGTTATCCAACGCTGACGGCAAACGGAAGCCATATTCCACCAATGTTTCCTTGCGGGAGCGATCTCCTCGGTACATCCCGCCAATCTGTGGGATAGTAACGTGGGATTCATCCACCACCAGCAAGCCATCCGCCGGCAGATAGTCAAACAGCGTTGGAGGGGGTTCACCGGCAGAACGGCCGGACAGATAACGGGAGTAGTTTTCAATACCAGAGCAGTAACCCAATTCATTCATCATTTCGAGATCAAATTGGGTTCGCTGGGTAACACGCTGTTCTTCCAATAATTTGTCTGACGCCAATAGGATCTTGCGCCGTTGTTCCAACTCCAGTTTGATCTCCTCCATCGCCTGGAGGAGACGTTCACGTGGCGTAACATAGTGGGTTTTGGGATAGATGGTATAACGCGGCACATGGTACTCGACCTGCCCTGTCAGCGGATCAAACAGGGAAAGGCGTTCGACTTCATCATCAAACAATTCTACACGCAAAGCACGTTCGTCCGACTCTGCGGGAAAAATATCAATGACTTCACCACGTACCCGAAATGTTCCGCGCTGGAATGCCTGATCATTGCGGGTATATTGCAGTTCGGCTAAACGACGCAAGATAGCGCGCTGGTCAATTAACATACCTTCGGTTAAATGCAGCATCATTTTCAAATAGCTATCAGGATCACCTAAACCGTAAATCGCGGAGACAGAAGCCACCACCACAACATCACGGCGTTCCAACAAGGCTTTCGTTGCGGACAGGCGCATCTGTTCGATATGTTCATTCACTGAAGCATCTTTTTCGATAAAGGTATCAGAACTGGGCACATAGGCTTCTGGTTGATAATAATCGTAATAGGAAACGAAATATTCCACTGCATTCTCAGGGAAAAACGCTTTCATTTCGCTATAAAGCTGAGCTGCCAATGTCTTATTGGGGGCAAGGATCATAGTGGGTCGATTTAAGTTTGCGATAACATTGGCAATGGTGAAAGTTTTACCCGAGCCGGTTACCCCCAGAAGTGTTTGATGGGCTAGTCCATCTTCCAGCCCTTCCTGTAACTGTCTGATAGCCGATGGCTGATCGCCTGCCGGTTTAAAATCAGAATATAACTTAAATACCTTATTTGTTTCTTTGCTCATTTTCCCCACGCCATCCATACATCGACAAAATTCTTTTTATCATACTGGATAAAAAACCAGCTTCAAGTCAGTTTGGCAAAATAATGTTATTGCCCGGATGTTATTAATCTTATGGTATTAACTTTTGTTTAACATCAAGGATGACTATTTTTATCCCCAGATAATGATCTGGCTTTTTCCTATTTTTGTATTAACAACTGAAATGATAAAGCACTGAATAGCAAAGAGATGCAAAAAGGAATTGATTTTATTTAACATATTGATTTTGATTATAAAAAAATACAAGTAGAGAATAACAGCAAATCTGGCGCAAGCCGCGTATGGCCTTGCATGAGGATACTTTTCTAAAACTAATACACAAGGTTATCCACAGGAATAGTGGATAACTCAGCAAAAGCTATTAGGTATGGGCAGTTGCAGAGTTATCCCCACTTATAAATTTTTTCAATAGTGGAATATTTTTATACTGCTTTGAGATTGATTCACGCGATTTCTTGATCAAAAATAGCTCAATGGTTGTCGAAATAAAATATCCTCTGCCTGAGAACAATGACTAAAGAACGACAGTCAGCATTGACTTTAACTAACCCACAGTAAACAATTAGTTAACCAAAGAATCAATAGTAATATATTTTCCTATGTGATTTTTATCACATGATTCACTCAGATGAGGAATAACGCCCAATAAAGGTGCGGGGATCATGTGCTCCAATGTCTCCAGATAAGCAGCCTGACGTTTACCGGCAGGCTCAATTTCATTGGCAACCCAGCCTGCCAGTTTTAACCCCGCATACTGAATAGCCTTTGCGGTTAATGCCGCATGGTTGATACAGCCCAATTTGACACCAACTGTCAAAATTACCGGTAAGTTCTCCTGAATCACCCAATCAGCAAACGTCGTATTTTCCGATAATGGCGTATACCATCCTCCCGCGCCCTCAATCAAAACCCAGTCAGATTTTTTTGCCAAAACGGCCAAGCCTGCTGATAAAACGGAAAAATCGATTGGCTGATTAAGTTCCGCACTGACAATGTGTGGCGATGTCGGTTCCACAAATACCAATGGATTCACTTCCTGGTAAGTCAGTGGCACCGTACTATTACGTTGCAAGGCCAGTGCATCACTATTGCGTATTCCTTCACTCGTCATTTCACTGCCAGATGCCACAGGTTTATAACCGGCAGTCAAATATCCCTTCTTATTAGCGGCTTGAAGTAAAGCACAACTCACCACTGTTTTACCTACTTCGGTATCGGTTCCTGTAAGAAAATATTTATTTGTCACAATAAATGACTCCAAAAGCAATTTGATAGCTTAATGGGTAATCCCCATTGTTCCGTGGATATGCTTCAGCAAGCGCTGTTAGACGTTTTTTTGTCATTAATCCCTGCTGGCGGCCATAATGCAGATGTGTTGCACCGATCCCTTTTAGAGAATTCAGTAAGGGCAACAGTTGTGGATAGTGCTGGTAATATTGCCGGTTAATGACTTTATGTCGGTAGGGTTGACATGCCTGGGTAATTGCTCGCAATGGCAGAAAATGATTAATATGTCGATAATCATCCACTCGCGCCCAAGCAGTGGCCAATTCATTCAGTGAACCCTGTGCAAGCGTGGAAAATACGATCAATCCACCAGGACGAGTCACACGATAAAATTCGCGCAAGGCGCTTGGCAAATCATTGCACCATTGCACCGCCAGATTGCTGAAACAGAGGTCTACGCTGTTATCCGCTAACCCCAAATGTTCGATATCCCCTTGCAAATAATAATCAGCAACTTGTTGTTCCTTTGCATGGCTCAACATACCGGAAGCCAAATCCAGGGCGATCACTTGTTTCCCCAACTGTTTCCAACGAGCACTAAAAAAACCGGTTCCACACCCCGCATCCAGTACTCGTCCACCAATCTTTTCCGCTTGTGCCAATCCCAGCAAATATTCACCGGTTTGCTGTTGCAATTTAGCCACTGTGTCATATTTGGCAGCCGCGCGTCCAAAAGCACCAGCAATCGCTTGCTTGTCAACAGATTTAACAACCAGATCCATGCAATGCCTCCAGTAATGCATCAATGTCGTGCCGTGTATGGTTGGCTGTCAATGTAATACGCAATCGTGCACTGTCAGGGGGAACCGTGGGGGGAAGTATCGCTTTAACCCACACTTTTTTTTGCTTAAGCGCATGAGACAGTGCGGTACAACGTTCATTATCACCCACAATTAATGGCTGGATGGCCGTTTCTGAATTCATCAATGCAAAAGGCAGATGCTGTGCTTCGCGGCGAAAGTAACGAATGTTGTTTCGCAACCGCTGACGCAACTCATCCCCAGCCTTGATTTGCCGTATGGCTTCGGAAAGTGCCACTGCCTGCGCGGGAGGCATTGAGGTACTGTAAATCAGATGCCGGGCATATTGGAGCAAGTATTCCGCAGTTTGTTCATCACATAAAACGGCGGCGCCACTCAATCCAAATGCTTTGCCAAAGGTGACGATTAGAATCTCTGGTTTAACATTTTGCATCCAACAACTGCCACGTCCTTCATCTCCGTGAATGCCGATACCGTGGGCATCATCCACCATCAGCCAACTCGCCGTAGATTTCGCTTGCTGCGCAATAGCGTCAAGCGGTGCATAATCGCCATCCATGCTAAAAACACCTTCCGTGACTACCAGCGTCTTACCAAGACATGCTTTTGCCATATGTTGCTGCAAAGATCCCATATCATTGTGCAGAAAGCGCCGCAGTTGGGCGGGCGAGTGCATTGCTGCTTCGAGCAAAGACGCATGGCTTAATCGATCGGCAATAATGCGATCTTCCCTTGCCATCAACGCCGCAATTACCCCTTGATTAGCGGCATAGCCGGAAATGAAAAGCAAAGCACGAGAGTATCCCAACCACTCAGCCAATTGTTGCTCCAGAGTATGGTGTGCAGCAGTGTAGCCCGTAACATGCCCTGAACCGCCACTGCCTACACCATATTGCTGGGCACCCTGTTGCCAGGCAGCAATAATCTTGGGATGTTGGCTCAGCCCAAGATAATCGTTACTGGAAAAATTAAGATATTGGCCGTCCGACGTAGATAATAAACGTCCATCAGATCCGTGATGGACTTGCCTGTTACGCCACAGCGGAGTGCCCCGACGTTCGGCCAAACGCCGGGAGAAAAAGTCTGACCAGCTCATCATATTGCCGCATTATAGAATTGTTCGTTATCAGCATTATGAAGGATGGCTTCTGTCAAATTTTGCTGCTGTTGATTGTCACCAATTGCCGTCTTTGTCTGTTGAGGATTGATACCCAAACGGCGGAACAGTTGCAGATCTTTATCTTCATCCGGATTTGGTGTTGTCAGCAACTTACAGCCGTAGAAAATGGAGTTAGCCCCCGCCATAAAGCACATAGCCTGAGTTTGTTCATTCATCTGTTCACGTCCAGCGGATAAACGGACGTGAGATTTTGGCATCATGATCCGTGCTACCGCAATGGTACGAATAAAGTCAAAAGGATCGACATCTTCATTGTTTTCCAGTGGCGTCCCTTTTACTTTTACCAGCATATTGATTGGTACACTTTCCGGTGGCTTAGGCAGGTTTGCTAATTGCACCAATAATGCTGCCCGATCGCGAATTTGCTCTCCCAACCCAACGATACCGCCAGAGCAAACTTTAATGCCCGCATTGCGGACATTATCCAACGTGTCCAGCCTGTCCTGATAACTTCGAGTAGTGATGATATTGCCGTAAAATTCTGGCGAGGTGTCTAAGTTATGGTTGTAATAGTCCAGACCTGCCTCTGCCAAACGCTGTGCCTGAGAGTGGTTCAGCATACCCAACGTCATGCAGGTTTCCATTCCCAATGCCTTGACTTCCTTGACCATTTTCTCCAAATACGGCATGTCACGTTCATGGGGGTTTTTCCAGGCCGCCCCCATGCAAAAACGGGTTGAACCCGCATTTTTCGCTTTATGCGCTGATTCAATGACTTTTTCCACTTCCATCAACCGCTCTTTTTCCAGGCCCGTTTTGTAACGGGAGCTTTGCGGACAATATTTACAGTCTTCTGGGCAAGCACCCGTCTTGATCGAAAGCAGAGTGCTGACCTGTACTTGTTGTGGGTCAAAATGTTCGCGGTGTACCTGTTGTGCCTGAAATAATAATTCAAAAAAAGGTTTATCAAACAACGCCTGTGTTTGTTTGATAGTCCATTGTTGACGCTCGCTCACAATAACATCTCCGATGTAAAAAATGTTGTCAGTTTAAATAGCCTCGCTATCATGTCAACCAAAATGAACTAAAAAAGGTTTACATTAAAGTTATTATGACTCCTTCAGATCTTGAATTTGACCAGCGCCATATTTGGCATCCATATACCTCAATGACAAATCCACTTCCCACCTATCCGGTCGTATCAGCCACAGGTGTAGAATTGGTTTTATCAGACGGTCGCACATTGATTGATGGTATGTCTTCATGGTGGGCGGCTATCCATGGTTATAATCATCCTGCTCTCAATGAAGCCGCAAAATCACAAATCGATAAGATGTCCCATGTTATGTTTGGTGGCATAACCCACCCTCCTGCAGTTGCACTGTGCAGGCAATTAGTGGCGATGACGCCGGATGCTTTGGAGTGTGTTTTTTTGGCGGATTCAGGCTCTGTCGCCGTCGAAGTCGCCCTAAAAATGGCATTGCAATATTGGCAGGCCAAAGGGAAAAAACGCCATCGTTTCCTGACTCTGCGTCATGGTTATCATGGCGACACTTTCGGGGCTATGTCTGTCTGCGATCCAGACAACTCCATGCATAATCTGTACAAAGGCTATCTCCCCAATCATCTGTTTGCCGATGCTCCGCAATGCCAGTTTGGTGATGAATGGCAAGCAGAAGATATCGCTTCTTTGAAACAATTATTGCTGCAATATCATGATGAAGTAGCCGCTGTGGTTTTAGAACCTATTGTTCAGGGGGCTGGCGGGATGCGAATTTATCATCCTGAATATCTGCGTCAGGTTCGTCAGCTTTGTGATGAATATCAGATCTTGTTAATTGCAGATGAGATTGCTACCGGATTTGGGCGAACTGGCAAGTTATTCGCCTGTGAACATGCGCAGATTGAGCCAGATATATTGTGCTTAGGCAAGGCATTGACGGGGGGATATATGACATTGTCCGCAACACTGACTACCCGCCATATTGCTGAAACTATCAGTCAAAGTGAAGCGGGCTGTTTTATGCATGGCCCAACTTTTATGGGTAATCCTCTGGCTTGCGCCGTCGCCAGTGCCAGCCTGAAATTGCTCGCTGACAGCCCATGGCAACAACGTATTCAAGCAATTGAAACTCAATTAAAAGCAGAACTATTTCCCCTCAAGTCACATAGTTTAGTCAAAGATGTTCGGGTGTTAGGCGCGATAGGTGTGGTTGAAATGAAACAGCCCGTAAATGTCGCTTCATTACAGCGCCATTTTGTCCAACATGGGGTATGGATCAGGCCATTTGGCCGGTTAATTTACCTGATGCCGCCTTATATTATTCAAACAGAACAGCTAACAAAGCTGACAAAGGCCATTGCGGGTACAATAAATTAAATAAAAATATATCCGGTCATATAAACAGGTTTTCATAATACTGAAAGTATCAGATGTTGGCGTTCCTTACCGCGCGGTGCGCGGGGTAAGGAATACTCCTATCATTTTGAAAGCTATTTATACGCATTAAACTTCAAATCGCAATTTACAACACGATATGAAACCTGATTTATTTCCGCTTAGCAGAAATAAATCAAAAACATTTTTAAGTTAGATTGGTATATCTCATTATATGACTGAAACAAATAAACCTGATTATTATATCCCTAATAAAAAAACATATTAAATGCATTTCCAAACGTCAATCACTGATAAATATTAATGACAAAAACAGAGGTTATTTCGTCACCTAGAAATAAGTTATTTGGTATATTCATGACGTAACCACACTCATTTAAACAAAGAGGAAAATATCATGAATACAGAAAATTTGATCACCCCTTCCAATGAAGAAATGCAGGATGTATTTAAACTATCTAAAAACAGATATGAGCAAGAAATTTCACATTATGAAATTCTGGTAAAAGAAAAACCTGAATTAGCTCCTTTATTTGCAGAAACAGTTAAACCAGATACATTAACCAGCCCTGTCTTGCAACAAACAGAATTTATCAGTGGGCATTTTAACATTAATACATATTATCAATATGGTAATTATCCTTTTATCCAGGTATCATCTAACTCGGCTATTATTGGGCATCAGCCAAATATAGGTAAAAAAACCAATTTCAATGGCTATATTCAGGGAGGACATAATACACCACTACTGAATTTTAATAATATTCATCTTGGTGGCGTTGTAAAATACCCTTATTCCATTATCAACGCGCCATTAAATATTCAACTTTATATTTACCCAAGAAATATTATATTACGTCTTTTAAAAGGAAATGTTTATTTGGGCGATTTATATTCTGTACAACAGAATCACATATTAATTACATACCCTATTGTTTTATCTGGTATCGGCTCTTTTAATCTAATCCAACAATAAATTGCATTAATTTTTTATCTTAAGTAGCAAAGGCGTATTCTCCAGTCACATAGCAAGCTATGTGACTGGAAGCCCAAGGTTACAGCGCTAATACCGTCACCCACATCGGGCCTTTACCAACCGGATAACGCGCCAGTTGCGTTAATTCCCCCGAATATTCGTCAATGCGTGATACAGAAATATGATCTGATTTCTGTCCTGATGCAATCAGGAAACGACCACTGTGATCGATGGCAAAACCACGAGGTTGGGTTTCTGTCGGATAATGACCAACTAATGTCAGGTGATAACCATCTTCTGAAACGCGAAAATGGCTGATCAGGCTTTCTGAACGTTCACTGGTATAAAGATGTCGGCCATCCGGTGTGATATGAATATCTGCCGACCACCGAACGTTGGAAAAATCTGTTGGCAGCGAATCAACTGATTGCACGATACGGTATTTTTCCCATTGACGCAGAACATCAACGGTTGAATCCAACTCATTAATGCAGTAAATAGCCTGTTTTTCCGGATGGAATGCCATATGACGTGGACCGGCACCTACTGCTGTCGTTATTTCATCTGTCCGGCTTTCTGTCAGATAGCCCCACTCATCTAAATTGAAAATACGAATGTGATCTTCTTTCAGACAGGGAACCAGCAGTTGACAATTTTCCCGATCAATATTGGCAGAGTGTGGCGCTTGCAGGCCTTCTACAATTTGATGTGGTGCTGTAACGATCCCATTTTGATCAATAGGATGAACGCTTAAGTTATCAAAGCTGTAAGATGCAGAAAATAAAAAACGCCCTGCTCTGTCAGTAGATATATGCGTTGGGCTACCCGGCAATGGTGCAATAGCCTGCTGTTCAAGACGTCCATCTGCCCCAATTGCATAGGTGACGATACTAAATTGCGGACGAATTCCTACATATAAGTGTTTACCATCAGGGTTGACAACCATTGGCTGTACTTCACCGGGCACATTTACGGTCTGGAGAAGCACAAGTTCCCCTGCTACATTCAGCGACCACACGTGAATTTGTTGGCTATTTGGGCTGGCTGTATAAACCACCTGTTTCATGTTCTCTCCTTAATACTTCATTACTATTTCATTGATCTGTAACGATTCTTGAAAGATTTTGCCTGCTAAACTATCCATATACCAATCCAACGTCCAATTGCAGCTTGCAAGTCAATATGATTGTTTATATTTTCCCCCGCTACGCGAGGAGATATAAGACGCATCTTGAAAGGCAATTGGTATATGACGGTTTAACTATATTCAACTAACGTATAATATTTTGTTTATATCATGGACAACTTAGAGGACAACTCATGTCGTATCGCGTTATTGCGCTGGATCTCGATGGAACACTGCTCGATCCACAAAAACGTATCCTGCCCGAATCACTGACAGCCCTAAATGAAGCCCGCCAATCAGGTATCAAAGTTTTGATTGTCACTGGACGCCATCATGTCGCCATCCACCCTTTCTATCAAGCGTTACAACTCGATACGCCTGCGATCTGCTGCAATGGGACTTATTCCTATGATTATCATGCAAAGAAAGTATTGGCCTCTAATCCACTCTCTGCCCAAGAAGCTTCCCAAGCACTTTCCTATCTGCAAGGCACGGAAATTCAGCATTTGATGTATGTTGATGATGCCATTTTATATCAATTTCCTCACACTGTAGTCCGAACCCTTGCATGGTCGGATTCTCTGCCTGAACATCAACGCCCTAATATCCAGCAAACAGAGAGTTTTCAAGATGCAATCCACACGGTGAATGCTATTTGGAAATTCGCTACCAGCTCATCCGATTTAGTGAAACTGCGTGAGATAAGTGAACAAATTGAGGAAAATGTTGGCCTTGAGTGTGAATGGTCATGGTTTGATCAGGTAGATATCGCCAAGAAAGGCAATAGCAAAGGTATGCGATTACAGCAATGGGTGGAATCGCAAGGCATGAGTATGAACGATGTGATTGCTTTCGGTGATAATTATAACGATCTCAGTATGCTGGAGAATGTTGGGTTGGGTGTCGCGATGGGTAATGGCGTTGAGGCCGTCAAAGAACGGGCAGATATTGTGACACGGGATAATACTCAACCTGGCATTGCTGAAATTCTGAGAAAATACGTACTGTAATTTAATCCAACGGGAGCAAATCAGTCCACTGCTCTGCTCCCTCTATAATGTTCCAGATAGTTATAAGTGACGATTCAACGAAACACTTTTTATCTGTGCATACAACCATTGCCCTGCCCGCAAATTAAGCTCTTCCCGCGCCCACGGCGTAATTCTTGCCCACAGGCTATGTTCACTCACTGCTAATTTGACATCAACCTGGCCATTATCTTCAAAAAACTCAATGACTTTGACTTGTAAGGTGTTACGGATGCTGCTGGATTTTGGTGGCTCCAAGACTAAAGAAACATCGGATGCATCAATACGGATACGCAGATCCGTTCCTGGAGAAACATTAACTTGTGGCAACCAAAGAAGTTTGTCAGACACCGCGACGGCGGTCATTTGATAACGTTGATGATGTTCCATAACAGAAACGTTTAGTATGCTGCCCAAACTCTCTTTTTGCAGCCATGGACGCAATGCACTGCTCGACCAGACCTCTTCCAAGGTTCCTGTTGCCCTGATTTTTCCGTTGTCCATAACAATAACATTCTCTGCCAAACGTAAAATTTCATCTAAACTGTGACTGACATAAAGGATCGGGATTTTGACGTTTTTGGACAACTTTTCAAGATAAGGTAATAACTCGCGTTTACGCGGTAAATCTAATGATGCCAGTGGCTCATCCATAAGCAGGATTTCAGGGGCAGTCAATAATGCACGGCCAATCGCTACTCTCTGTCTTTCTCCACCAGATAACGTGATGGGGAAACGAGACAGCAAATGTTCAATTCCCAACAAGCCAATGATGCTGTCAAACTGGGGTTTCATCTCTGGTGCCATGCCGTACTGTAAGTTTCCCTTCACGCGATAATGCGGGAAAAGTCGCGCGTCCTGAAAGACATAACCAATTCGACGCTTCTCTGGTGGCACAAAGATATTTTGTTCTGTATCCACTAAAGTAGTGCCGTTTAAAACAATGCGGCCTTTTTGTGGATGGCTCAATCCCGCAATCACATTGATCAATGAAGTTTTTCCTGCTCCCGAAAGACCAAATACAGCGGTAATGCTTTCTGTTGGCAAAGTGGTATTCACTTGCATGTGAAGCTCACCCAAGCGCTGTTCAAAATCCAACTCTAACATGCTGCCCCCAAACGTTTTCTGCCCCAACGTGTCAGCCACTCAGAGAGCATCAATGAAATCAGAGCCAATATAATGGCGATAACACACAAACGGGCAGCGGCAGTTTCAGCACCTGGCGTTTCTATCAAAGTATACATGGCAAGAGGAATGGTTCGGGTTTCCCCGGAATATTGGAAACAAAGGTGATAGTGGCACCAAATTCACCCAACGAGCGGGCAAACGCCAATACCGCGCCAACGATGATACCGGGTAATGATAATGGCAAGATAAGGGTGAAAAAGACTTTAAGCGAACCTGCCCCCAAAGTACGGGCAGCCTGTTCCAGGCGCCGATCAATACTCTCCAATGACAACCGAATAGCCCTGACCATCAGTGGAAAAGCCACCACAGCCGAAGCTAATGCCGCCCCTGTCCAATTAAACGCAAAGCTGATACCAAGACAGTCATAAAGGAATTCACCAATAACTCCGTGCCGCCCCATACTGATAAGCAACAAATATCCGACTACGATTGGCGGTAATACCAGCGGTAGGTGAATAATGCTGTCAAGCAGGGATTTACCAACAAACTGGCAACGAGCCAGCATCCATGCCATTAAGATCCCAAATGGCAAACTGAATAGCACAGCAATCGCTGAGATTTTTAAGCTCAGTAAAATTGCTTGCCATTCATATTCACTTAACATCTCCAAAAGATCCGTTCCTACAGTGGACTAAAGCCGTAGCGTTTAAAAATAACAGCGGCTTCAGGGGTTTTAAGGTAATCATAAAAATCGCGAACTGCCTGTTTTTCATGACCTTTGACTATCGCCATCGGATATCCCACCGATTTATGGCTTTCAGGTGGGAAAACCCCCACAACTTTCACCTTATTGCTGGCAACAGCATCAGAACCATAAACAATGCCCAGCGGGGCTTCGGCTCGTTCCACCAGCGCCATACCACTACGCACATTGTTAGTGCGTGCCATCAATGGATGAACCGTATCCCATGCATTCAAATATTGCAGTGATTCTTTAGCATAAATACCAACGGGTACATGATCAGGATCGCCAACCGCTAACCGCCCTCCCGCCAGCAAAGACTTCCATTTGGTTTCTTGGTTGATCTCAACTTGATTCAAATGACTCTCTTTCGGCGCAATCAGGACGAGCTGGTTACCCAACAAGGTATGACGAGTATTTTCGGCAATTGATTGTTTGTCAGTCGCGTAATTCATCCACTGCTGATCGGCAGAAATAAAAATATCCGCCGGAGCTCCCTGAGCTATCTGACGTGCCAGCGTCGATGATGAAGCATAAGAGGCTACAATATCGCCCCGTTTTTCTTTTTTATACTGTGCTGTAATATCATCCAATGCATTCGTTAATGAAGCGGCCGCAAAAACCGTCACCTTATCTGCTGCCCAAACGTTTCCAGCAAGCGCAAAAGAAATTACAGCCCCTGTCAGCAACTGATAAACTTTATTTTTCATTTTATACTCACTTACGCTAATCAATATAGTGCGTTGTGTATAACAAGATACAACGTTAAATGAAAACGCTATTCTAAGATTAATCGGCAAGTTTTGAGCCAGTTTTAGCTTTTATATTGATCTCAATGCAAAAAATTACCTATGAAGGGAAGGTTGGAATTGATGATTACCCGGATAACCGGGTAATAGGAATCATAAGGAGCAAGACTACCGACTGGTATTTTCTGTTTTGGAGATAAGATTGAATAATCCCCCAAGCCCATAAATCAGCACCAAAATAGCAGCCATCACCACGGGAACCATGATCAGCGCAAATCCCATACTTTTAAGCAATTCAAACATGCTAACCTCATATCCTGAGTGACTAACAAATTAACTGTATCATCTCTGAACCTGACATAACACAGACGTTAATTGGGTTATTCTAGACAATAAAACAGTAACAGTAACCGACGAAACGTGCGATTCTTATGGTTTTGTTGTAAGAACGCTCAAATAGTTATCCTAAATAAATCACTATGCAAGCCCAAATATTGTTAACACTAAAATTGCAACAACGCCTGTTCTCTGATCCCCAATGAATTGCGTTGCCTACGCATATTAAAATAACGGGTTCTATCAGCCAAGGCGCAAACAGCCTAGTATCAGCGATAAAATTGAAACATCGATTACAAAAATATTACGCCTCAATGAATAACAAACAGCTACACATTGACATTGAACATTATTCCGCTTATTTCTGATGATCCTTTAATTGATGTTGCTTAAAAAGGAAGAAGAATGTCTGAATTGCAAATAAAGCAAGGTAGTTTCCGTTTAAGTGACACCCGTACCCTACGGCTACCGTCACTGAAAATTATTTCTGGGGAAAGTTGGGCTTTTGTTGGCGCAAATGGCAGTGGAAAATCTTCACTGGCGCGTGCACTGTCGGACGAGTTAATTCAACTGGCAGGTGACCGTCATTGTTCGTTTCGCACACCAATACGTCTATCTTTCGAACAATTACAAAAACTGATTGATGAAGAGTGGCAACGCAACAATACAGATTTACTCAGTGAAGGAGAAGAAGATACTGGACGTACTGCCGCAGACATCATCCAGCTTCACCATAAAGACAATGAATTGTGTCTTGAACTAAGCGAATATTTTGGTATCAAGGATCTGCTCTCACGACGATTCAAATACCTTTCAACAGGGGAAGTTCGTAAGGTTTTGTTATGTCAGGCATTAATGGTAAACCCGGATCTGCTTATCCTTGATGAACCTTTTGATGGACTAGACAGTTATGCCCGCAATCAACTTACCCAATTATTAAGTTCTCTGGCGGCAAAAGGCATTACTTTAGTTTTAATCTTAACCCGATTCCATGAAATTCCTGATTTTGTCGAACAAATCGGTGTACTGGCAGATTGCCACCTGACGCTGGCTGGAAAGAAAGAACGCATTTTGGCAGAATCTCTCGTGGCACAGTTAGCACACAGCGAAGGGCTGAAAAATATTCGTCTTCCCGAAGCAGATGGATACCGAATTGATGGGCAACTTCCCGCTGATCAACCGTTGGTGTCAATGCGTGATGTTATTGTCCAATACAATGATAAACCCATTTTGCACAGCTTAAGCTGGCAAGTTAACCCTAATGAACACTGGCAAATCATCGGTGAAAATGGCGCGGGTAAATCGACACTTCTTAGCCTGATTACAGGCGATCACCCGCAAGGTTACAGCAATGAGTTAATATTATTTGGCCGTCAACGGGGAAGTGGTGAAACGATTTGGGATATCAAACGTCACATTGGTTATGTCAGTAACAGTGTTCATCTGGAGTATCGTGTCAGTACCGGCGTTCGGAATGTTATCCTGTCAGGTTTCTTCGATTCAATAGGACTCTATCAGGCCGTTTCAGATCGACAGCAACAGTTAGCAGATGAATGGCTGGGTTTATTGGGATTATCTGGAGCAACAGCAAATAGCCCATTTCATAGTTTGTCATGGGGACAACAACGGCTGGTTTTGATTGCCCGCGCTCTGGTGAAACATCCCGCTTTATTGATCCTGGATGAACCCTTGCAAGGGCTTGATCCTCTAAACCGCCAGTTAGTCCTGCGCTTCATTGACATCATGATTGCTCATGGTGATACACAGCTTCTGTTTGTTTCCCATCATCAAGAAGATGCGCCACAGTGCATTACCCATCGTCTGCGATTTATTCCTGACGGTGATATTTATCGGTATGAAACTGAAAATATTTGCTTAGAATCACTGTAATCTTCTTTTTTGTTCAACGCATGACGATGATCCCTCTCTTGATGGAGAGGGGTTTCTACTACCGTGCAATTTAATCACTCTTTAATAAAATCAAGTCATATTTTTTTGATATTTCTTATTATTATTTTTGAATTTTTTAACCATTACTATAGAATCACCGTTTATTTTTAGATTATTTCATTAGTTTTTTCAAAGATATTAGGGAATTATATGGCTTGGGCATTACTTGCCATTGCATTGGCTCTTTTAGAGAGTCGTCAGAAAATTGCTTTTTTCGTCGTACTCTTCGCTATCATTGCTGGGATCAACACTAACATACTTACCTATCCTGCTATAATCACGCTGATAGTGATCACTCTTTTAGGTATGGCATATCGTTATTGCCAAAAAAACAGCGAAAAACATTTTGTCCCCAAAATCGTTATAGAACTGTTATTGCTCATTGGTGGTATTTTATTGTTTGTACACTACATTCCAGGATTTCATAATCTCAAGTATCTGGATAAAGTGCAGGCAGGCCCGCTCAGCGCTCCTTTTTCAATGTATTTCAACTTTGACAAGGCACTGCTACCATTTATCCTGATATTCTGTATGCCTACTTTGTTCATCCGAAAACCGTTGGCTAATGCACCTGCTCATGGATGGGCATTATTGATCGCAGCTATTCCAGCATTATTATGGCTTGCAACCGTACTAGGCGGATTGTCCGTTGAACTCCATCTACCTAATTGGTTCCCGGCCTTTGTTATTGCTAATCTTTTCTTTGTCTCTTTGGCTGAAGAAGCGCTGTTTCGTGGCTATATTCAGCAGAAGCTCAGTCAATGGATGAATCCTTACTTAGCCCTTGTCATTACCTCCCTGCTGTTTGGCGCTGCCCATTTTGCTGGCGGGGGTTTACTGATGATTTTTGCTACGCTGGCAGGGTTAATTTATGGCCTGACCTGGCTGTGGAGTGGGCGTTTATGGGTGGCTGTTGCTTTCCATTTTTCACTCAACTTAATGCATCTACTATTTTTCACCTACCCAATAAAATCAGTAGTCATGCACTAAACTGAATTCCATTTGATCTGAATTGTCTCTCTCTATTCGGAGACAGTCCAGATCATAAACTCTCCGTTATTTCCCTTCCTCCCAGATATATGATCGCTGTAATTATCACCAATTATGATTTAAAACAGAAGATACGAGACTATTGTTTGCCGTTTTGGCCTGTCGCGCCATATAATGCCCGCAGCGATCTTTTCATTTTGTATTAAAAAGTACTGATAGGAGTTTAAGCTATGGCTGTAACTAAACTGGTTCTTGTAAGGCACGGAGAAAGTGAGTGGAACAAAGAGAACCGTTTTACTGGCTGGACTGATGTTGAATTGTCCGACAAAGGCCGCTCTGAAGCACAACAAGCTGGTCAACTACTGAAAGAAGAAGGTTTTATTTTTGATTTCGCCTACACTTCCGTTCTAAAACGTGCTATTCACACTTTGTGGAATATTCTGGATCAGGTTGATCAGCAATGGCTGCCAGTTGAAAAAAGCTGGAAACTGAATGAACGCCACTACGGTGCATTACAAGGCCTGGATAAAGCAGAAACCGCAGCCAAATACGGTGATGATCAAGTTAAATTGTGGCGTCGTGGCTTTGCTATCACGCCTCCTGATTTGACCAAAGATGATGAACGCTACCCAGGCCATGATCCTCGTTACGCCAGCCTGAAACCAGAAGAACTCCCAGTCACTGAAAGCCTTGCTACGACTATTGAACGTGTTATTCCTTATTGGGAAGAAGTGATCAAGCCACGCGTAGAAAAAGGAGAAAAAGTCATTATCGCCGCTCACGGTAACTCCCTGCGTGCATTGGTGAAGTATCTGGATAATATGAGTGAAGAAGAAATTCTTGAATTGAATATTCCAACCGCTGTACCACTGGTTTATGAGTTTGATGAGAACATGAAACCTATCAAACACTACTATCTGGGCAATGCTGATGAAATCGCAGCAAAGGCAGCAGCAGTTGCAAATCAGGGTAAAGCGAAGTAATCCTCAACTCGCGTAAAAATAACGTTAAAAGCCGGATTGATGTCCGGCTTTTTATGGCATTTTTGCGATAAATTAGCTTCTGCGACTCTGACAGCCTGAGATAACTGACGCAATAACGTTTCGGTATCTTCCCAACCAATACAACCGTCAGTCACACTTTGACCATAAACCAAAGGCTTGTCACTCTCCAGGCTTTGGTTTCCTTCCACCAAATGACTTTCAACCATAACACCAATGATCGCGTTTTCGCCCCCTGCAATCTGACCGCAGACATCAACACCGACGTCCATTTGTCTTTTGAACTGCTTCGCGCTATTTGCATGGCTAAAATCAACCATTACGCGGGGAGCCAAGCCTGCTTTTTTTAACCCTTCTTTAACGGCACCGACATGTTCTGCACTGTAATTAGGCTCTTTGCCACCACGCAGAATAATGTGGCAATCTTGGTTACCTATTGTATTAACAATCGCGGAGTGACCCCATTTCGTGACAGACAAGAAACAGTGCGATGAACTTGCTGAATTAATCGCATCAATAGCGACTTTAATTGTGCCATCTGTACCATTTTTGAAACCAACCGGACACGACAACCCTGAAGCCAACTCGCGATGAATTTGAGACTCCGTTGTACGTGCCCCTATCGCACCCCAGCTCATGAGATCGGCTAGGTACTGAGGTGTAATCATATCCAGGAATTCACCTGCTGCAGGTAATCCTATGTTATTAATATCGAGCAATAACTTACGGGCAGTACGTAATCCGCCATTGATATCAAAACTGCAATCCATGCCTGGATCGTTAATCAATCCTTTCCAGCCAATAGTCGTGCGGGGCTTTTCAAAGTACACGCGCATGATAATTTCCAAATCGGCTTTCAATTCTTCACGTAATTTATTCAAGCGTTCTGCATATTCTAACGCCGCTTGTGGATCATGAATTGAACATGGACCAATCACTACCAATAGACGATCATCTTCACCAATTAAAATATTATGAATAGATTCACGTGCCTTACGAACAGTAATAATACTCTCTTCTGTGGCTGGAAATTTTTCGAGTAATGCAACTGGTGGCAATAATTCTGTTATTTTTCTTATTCTTATATCGTCGTTCTGGTAATTCATTATCCTTTCACCTAATACGTTTACAGTTATTTAAAATAATTTTGTGATCTCAATCTAACTGTTAGGCGTTGTTCTGTAAATAATCTTTGTGAGTAAAAATAGAATACTTTTTTATGGAAAATACCATTGAGAGTAAAAATGATGTTAATTCAAATAAATAGATGAATAAGAAGAGAATGTCTTGCAGAAAAAGAGCAAATAACAGGCCATAGAACGTTA
The DNA here is from genome assembly GCF_037996785.1 of Xenorhabdus thailandensis. NCBI lineage: Bacteria > Pseudomonadati > Pseudomonadota > Gammaproteobacteria > Enterobacterales > Morganellaceae > Xenorhabdus > Xenorhabdus thailandensis. Next base: position 502,256 of record NZ_JBBMXF010000012.1, on the reverse strand, counting down.
ATTATCTATGGCCGATGATTGCTTTTAATTTACATTTTCTTTGGGTTGTTATCCGCTGGTTTCGCTGCCTTGATCCACAGACGAGTACCATTCAATGCAATACCTGTCAAAATAATATATTGCAGTGACATCGCCAACACGCCTTGACAGTAATAAATCACGACACTAATAACGTCGATGATGACCCAAATCAGCCAATTTTCTACATGTTTACGCGTCATCAGTATCATTGCCACGATGGATAATATTGTCATCACTGAATCCCAGAATGGAAAAGAATCAGGTTGTAAATCAGGCATGATGATATTAAAACCCATTCCCTGTAGGGTGAGCACCACCACTTTTGCCATATAACCAAATATTTGATCGATATTGAATGTCATGATCAATATGGCAAATATGGAAACCGCGGCAATAACAACCATCTGTTTAAGGTTGAGCCACCGAATTTTAAGCTCTATTTGTTTTTGCTCATTAACTCGGCTCCATGCATACCACCCATAGATATTAGCCGCGAAGAAAAAGATTTGCAGAATGAGGCTGGCGTAGAGTTGAATTTGAAAGAAGATAACAGCGAATAGTGAGACATTAATTAATCCAAACAGGTAATTAATGATTTTCTCCTGACTAGCGAGCCAAATACATAACAGCCCTGCTATCGTACCAATCGCTTCAATATATGAAAGGTTATAGCCGCCCGTTCCTAGTGGAATATGCACGAATATGTTATCAATGTTGAAAAAATCCATACTTTTTTATCCTTAACCATAAATAATGTTTAGTATATCAATACAATAAACATGAAATTACGAGACAATTGGGCTATTTTGCGCTTTGTTGTTTTAAATACTAAACAAGATAACGAATTTAAGAAAAAAAGTCTTTAATTATTTTAAAGATTTAAAAACGATAAGGAGAAAATGTGAAGTCAGTAATCAACTTATTAAATTATCTGCTACGATAAATCAATTAAAAGCCAACTGTTCTTTTGAATGAGTTTACAATCTATTTAAGGAATATTTAAAGATGGTGGGTCGTGCAGGATTCGAACCTGCGACCAATTGATTAAAAGTCAACTGCTCTACCGACTGAGCTAACGACCCATCTGAGAAGTATTTGAAGTGAAAGTTTAGATGGTGGGTCGTGCAGGATTCGAACCTGCGACCAATTGATTAAAAGTCAACTGCTCTACCGACTGAGCTAACGACCCATCTAAATTCTAAATCTGTTTGGCAGTTATCCTTGCCAACGGCGGCATATATTACTGATTTCTCAGCGTGGTGCAATGTTTATTTTGGAAAAATTGTTTAAATGCTTATTAAGCAGTCAATTATTCCCCAAAAGACCGATTTCTGACCTTTCGGGGATAATTATTACATCCCGGAAAGCTTTTTTCCGGCCATTTTTGCTGCATTAGAGTCTGGATATTGCTTAACCACCTGCTGATAAACCGCTTTCGCTTTATCCTTTTGCCCCTTTTCCTGCATGATTAGACCAACTTTATACAAGGAATCACTGCTTTTTTGTGACTTAGGATAGTCTTTCACAACAGTGGCAAAATAATAAGCCGCATCGTCTTTCTTGCCTTTGTTGTAATTCAACTGCCCTAACCAATAATTGGCATTCGACAAATATTTAGACTTGGGATAGGTTTTGGCAAAATTTTGAAATGCGACAATCGCTTTATCATATTCTTTGGTATTGATAGCCAAAGAAACAGCGGCATCGTAATCACCTTTTTCACTTCCTGTACTTGCCGACACAGCAGATTTTTTATTCTCAGCTTGTGCCGAAGGTGCCGCATTACGATTTTCTGGCTCTGAACTCTCTGCACTGGATGGATTGGTGATTTTATCCAATTGCAGGTAAAGATCTTTTTGACGTTCAATGATCTGATTTAATTGATACTGGTTTTCCTGAATTTGACCGCGGAGTGTATCGATATCACGTTGAGAATCAGAAAGCTGTTGCTGAAGCTGGGTCAATAATTGACTGTGAGCGTCAGAAATACGCTCTAATTGGGAGAGGCGCTCATCGGTGGAGCCTGAGCCGACATTACTGATTGGCGCTCGGGCGGTAGCGGCCCAAGGAGCCGCTACGCCAACCAATAACGACAGACCCAACATATAACGTCTGAAGTTACTGTTCATGCATTACTCTTAGTATACGATCACAGCGCGACGGTTTTTCGCATATGCTGCTTCGTCATGGCCAAGTACAGCTGGTTTTTCTTTACCGTAAGAAACGATAGCAAGCTGATCAGCAGAAACACCTTTACCTTGCAGATACATTTTCACTGCATTCGCACGGCGCTCACCCAGAGCAATGTTGTACTCTGGAGTACCACGCTCATCTGCGTGACCTTCGATAGTCACTTTTACAGACGGGTTAGTACGCAAGAAGGCAGCATGTGCATCCAACATCTGAGCAAATTCGCTGTTGATGTCGTATTTATCGAAACCGAAGTATACGATGTTGTTATTTTGCAGCTTTTGCATCTGCTGACGCGCTAATTCTTCAGCAGACAGAGTCTTAGAAGAATTATCAACAGTGCCTACACTAGACTGATCATTATTGCCAGTTTTGTTAGAACTACACGCTGCTACGGCCATGATTGGTAAAGCTAACATCAGCCCTTTTAGCACTTTGTTCAGTTGCATCTCTTTGATCCTTTTATAGTTTGCCATACATATTATTATGCATCACAGATACGGCGACCAGGCAGGGAATTTTACCTGTCCATCGGTAGCCGGAAGACGCGCTTTGAAACGCCCATCAGTCGAAACTAGCTGCAATACAGTTCCCCACCCTTGAGTGGAGCTATAAATCACCATAGTGCCATTAGGTGCGATGCTCGGCGTTTCATCCAGGAACGTATCTGTCAAAATTTGGACAGATCCCGTTGCTAGATCCTGTTTGGCGATATGCTGACTGCCACTCGCTGAGCTAACCATCACAATAAAACTACCGTCAGGGCTAACATCTGCATCTTGGTTTTGTGGTCCTTCCCAAGTTAGGCGTTGTGGAGCACCGCCATTAATATCGATTTTATATAATTGTGGACGCCCACCCTGATCTGAGGTATAGACCAATGTCTGGTTATCTGGCATCCAACTTGGCTCAGTATTGTTACTGCGACCATCAGTGATCTGGCGGATTTGGCCAGACGTTAAATCCATCACGTAAAGATTCAAACTACCGGTTTTAGATAATGCAAAGGCAAGTTTAGTCCCATCCGGAGAAAATGCAGGGGCTCCGTTATGGCGAGGGAACGAAGCTACCTGACGAATAGCACCTGTTGCCAGTGTTTGGATAATCAGCGCAGAGCGACCACCTTCAAATGTAACATAGGCAAGTTTGGAAGCATCTGGCGACCAAGCTGGTGACATCAATGGATCCGGTGAGCTATGTACGGTAAATTGATTATAACCATCATAATCAGAAACACGCAGCTCATTTCGATACTTACCTGAACTGCTATTTTTAACGACATAAGCTATACGGGTAGTAAATGCACCTCTGATGCCCGTCAGTTTTTCAAATACCTGATTACTGGCTGTGTGTGCCGCAAAACGTAACCATTTCTTTTCAACGGTGAATTGTTCTTGTGCCAACACCGTTCCTGGTGCACCAGCAACATCAACAAGTTGATAAGAAACCAAGAATTTACCATCTGCACTGGGTTGAATATGTCCAACAACGACTGAATCGATCCCCAATGCAGCCCATGCCGCAGGCGTTACCTCTGATGCAGTCGTCGGTTGTTGCGGCATACGGGCAGAATCAATCGGATTAAATTTTCCACTGTTTCTCAAGTCCGCAGCAATAATTGAGCCAATATTTTCAGGTGACTCACCTGCCCCAGTCCATTTAAATGGGACAACCCCAATAGGACGGGCAGAATCAACACCCTGTGTAATTTCAATGCGAACCTCTGCATGAGCAAGTGCCGCCCACATAACCAGAAAGCCTAATATGACTTTAAACATCTGTTTAAAAGTTTGCTTCATCATCTCTCCCTTATCGCGATCTTTTACTCGCCGCAATAATCCGCCGGATTCTAACAAACGCCAACAAACAAAACTAGATACCTAAATAAAATCTAATAATTTTGTTTGTATATATAAATTATTCGAAAGTTTATTTAGTGCATAGCAATTATGCACCAAACACTTAAATTACTGCGGTTTAAATTCTAATGTGAAACTCTTAAAATATTCATAAACCTCTTTGCTTGGTGGAGGCGGCATCTTTTTTGCCAAATTAGCTGCAGTAATTGCCGCTCGACATAACGCCGGATCACCCGCTCCTGCTTTGATATCAATCAGTAATCCATCTGGCGCCAGTTTTATATTTAAATCACAAGTACGGCCAATATACAGGTTGGAATCGTAAAATTTACTCTCTATTGCAGCCTGAACTTTTCCCAGATAACTATTAATATCTTGCTGAGAAAGGCCACTTTTCTTACCACCACCTTTTCCTGCCGCAGCCGCACCACCCTGCTTAGGCGTATTAGATGTTAATCCACCTAATAGATCATTAACCGTTTGAGTTTGCTTTGCTGCTTCCGCCTTAGCTTTTGCTTCTGCCTTAGCTTTTGCTTCGGCTGCTGCTTTGGCTTTAGCTTCGGCTTCCGCTTTAGCTTTGGCTTCGGCTTCGGCTTTAGCCTTGGCTTCAGCTTCCGCTTTAGCTTTTGCCTCAGCCGCCGCTTTACGTTTTGCCGCTTCTTCTGCCTCTTTCTTCGCCTGGGCTTCCGCTTTCTGGCGGGCTTCAGCTTGCTCTTTTAGAATTCTTTCTTTTTCTGCCAGTGCTTTTGCAGCCGCTTCTTCCGCCTGTTTTTGTTCTTCACGCGCTTTAGCGGCAGCAGCCTCAGATTGTTTTTTTTGCACTTCAGCTTCCTGTAGCGCTTTAATTCGTTCTTCTTCAGCCGCTTTCAAGCGTTCCTGTTCTTCCGCCTGCTTTGCCCGCAATTCAGCAGCCTGTTGCTCCGCTTTTTTCTTCCGCTGTTGTTCAGCTAACTTTGCATTGGCCTGTTGCTGTTGTTGTTGGTTATATTGCTGAACGACCGCATTCGGATCAACCATAACAGCATCAATGACAGTACCGCCTTGTCCACCGCCCCCCATTTCTGTTTTTTGCGTCAAAGAACCCCAAATCAGAAACCCGATCAGGATAATATGCAATATTACAGAGATGATAATGGCCCGATTCAGCCTATTATTTTGCTCGCTTGTCTTTCCCACGCTCGACATCCAGAAACTTTAAGTAACAGCCGCTGTCAGGTGCCGATAGGCTGGGTCATTAAACCCACCGATTTTACACCTGCCTGACGAAGCATATTCAACGCCTTGATAATTTCATCATAAGGAACTTCCTTAGAACCACCAATCAGGAAAATTGTTTTCGGATTGGCTTTCATCACGGTTTGAGCTTCTGCAACAACTTGCTGTTCAGGTAATAATTCCAAACGTTCCTGGTTAACAACCATGTTGTACTGTCCTACCCCAGAAACTTCCACAATGACCGGTGGATTATCAGTGCTAGAAACTGTTTTTGAATCCACCGAATCAGGTAAATCGACTTCTACGCTTTGCGTGATAATTGGTGCTGTTGCCATGAAAATAAGTAGCAATACCAGCAACACGTCCAGCAAGGGAACGATATTGATCTCGGATTTTAGCTCACGTCTGCGACTACGAGTACGCGCCATTCACTGATTTCCCCTTACGATTTATTACGACTTAACAGTATTAGAAGCAAATGCCTGACGATGCAAAATCGCCAGAAATTCTTCCATAAAATTATCGTAAACTTGTTCTAATTTATTAACACGCTGGTTCAAACGGTTATAAGCCATCACCGCAGGAATTGCCGCAAATAGGCCAATAGCTGTTGCAATCAGAGCTTCAGCAATACCGGGAGCCACCATTTGCAGAGTTGCTTGTTTAACTGCCCCCAAGGCGATAAAGGCATGCATGATCCCCCAGACCGTACCAAACAAACCAATATAAGGACTGATGGAACCTACTGTACCCAAAAATGGAATGTGATTTTCCAATACTTCCAATTCACGATTTAGTGAAATACGCATGGCACGGGAAGTTCCTGTAATAACAGCTTCTGGTGCAGCGTTATTTGCCTGATGTAAACGAGCAAACTCTTTAAACCCAGAATGGAATATCTGTTCAATACCATTTAATGAATCACGGCGTGACTGACTTTCTTTGTAAAGACGAGATAATTCAATACCAGACCAAAATTTATCTTCAAATGCCTCTGCTTCACGGCTTGCAGCATTAAGGATCTTTGTCCGTTGAATAATAATTGCCCAAGAGACGATAGAAAAACCAATCAAAATCAGCATGATCAGTTGTACTAAAAAACCTGCCTTAAGAAATAAATCAAGGATGTTCATGTCAGTCACTGCTTAAACTCCGCGACAATAGACTTTGGAAGCGCAATCGGCTTCATTTGAGATGAATTCACGTAGACAACCAGGCATTCCGCACTGCTGAAAACTACGCCATTACAATCAACAATTCGTTGAATAAATGTTAGGGAAGCTCCACGGATATTCGTAACTTCACTTTCAACAATCAGTTGATCATCCAGTTTTGCTGGTTTCCGATAGTCAATCGTCATACGACTAACAACAAAACCAACTTGCTCATCCAACATAGACTGTTGGTGAAAACCTCTTTCACGCAACATCTCTGTACGAGCCCTTTCATAAAAACCCAAATACCGAGCGTGGTAAACCACACCACTAGCATCTGTGTCTTCGTAGTAAACACGGATAGGCCAACGGAACAACATATTACTCATATAATCCTAATTAGGCGAATTGACGCTGTCACTATACTTAAGACAATAGCGCTTTGGAATGACTTGTTAGTAAAAAAAAAAATTTATAGGCTATCAGCCTATAAAATTACAACTAGTTTACTTAAAGAAATGATATAAGCCAAAAAGAAGAATAAGAAATGCGGGTAATGGGTGAAAAAACAATCGCCAGATAATACTCTTAGGATGAAAACCAACACCAAAAGTAACGCCAGAACAAACTGCCCAAATCAATAAAATACCTTGCCATATTTGTAGTGAACTGGTACTGGCGGCAAAACGTGCCGGATCCCAAAATACACAGGCAGCAAGTGTTAAAGCGATAATGAGGATAAGAGCCCTCAATAGGCCCTTATCCATAAGCTGGTAGCATCTATCAGCCATTATTTTTGTCACTCTCAGAAGCGTTTTGTGATTCGCTATGCTCAAGTGCCAAAGCAGCAATGACCGCAAAACTACAAGCCAAGAGCGTTCCGAGAATCCAAGCAAAATACCACATGCCTATGCTCCTTAGTACAGTGAGTGTTTGTTGTTATCAATATAGTTCTTATCCAAACGCCCGAAAGTTTTGTAGTAACACCAAATGGTGTACAACAACACAGTAGGAACAAAGATAAGCGCAACAACTAACATAACTTGCAACGTCCACTGACTGGATGTCGCATCCCACATAGTCAAACTGACATTCGGGTCAAGGCTTGATGGCATCACAAACGGGAACATAGCAATGCCTGAAGTCAGGATAATGCAAGCCACTGTCAGGGATGAGAACAGAATGCCCAGGCACCTTTATCCATCCAAGTAGACAGCATAGTCAGCAGAGGAAGAATCACTCCCAGCACAGGTATCGCCCACAAAAGCGGCTAGTTATTGAAGTTGATCAGCCATGCACCTGCCTGCTGAATGACTTCTTTATGTAACGGATTAGATGCGGCATTAACATCTAGACCGCCCGTCACAACATAACCATCAATGCCATAAATCAGCCATATTCCTGCTAATAGGAATGCTATTGCCGTTATCGCTGCACAAACATGGGTTGCGGTACGGGAACGTAGGTGCAGTTCACCCGTTGTACGCATTTGCAGATAAGTTGCACCTTGTGTCACAATCATCATCAGACTAATCACCCCTGCCAACAATCCGTAAGGGTTCAGTAATCCAAAGAATGAGCCTTCATAGGAGACACGCAGGTAAGAATCGACTGCCAATGGTACACCTTGCAGCAAGTTACCAAATGCCACCCCGATAACCAATGCAGGTACGAAACTACCGATAGCCAGCCCCCAATCCCACATATTGCGCCATTTGCTGTTTTCCAGTTTTGAACGGTAATCGAAACTCACCGGACGGAAAAACAATGCAGCCAAAACCAGGATCATTGCCACATAAAAGCCAGAGAAAGCGGCGGCATATACCATTGGCCATGCAGCAAACAGAGCACCACCCGCGGTAATTAACCAAACCTGGTTACCATCCCAATGTGGGGCAACTGAGTTAATCATGATACGGCGTTCGGTATCGTTTTTACCAATGATCCGCAGCAGGATACCCACCCCCATGTCAAAACCATCAGTCACGGTGAAACCGATCAGTAACACACCAATCAGCAGCCACCATATAAATCGTAATACATCATAATCAAGCATAAGTGGACTCCTGCTTACTCAATATTATTCGCTGAAGACACTGTTTTTTGTTCAAAATGGTAACGACCTGTCTTCAGGCTACTTGGGCCAAGACGAGCAAATTTGAACATCAAAAACATCTCTACGATCAAGAACAAAGTGTACAGACCACAAATCAGCACCATTGAGAAAATCAGATCGCCAACACTGCGTGTTGATGCCGCGACAGCCGTTGGCAACACCTCACCAATCGCCCATGGTTGACGACCATATTCTGCGACAAACCAACCAGACTCAATGGCAATCCATGGCAATGGAATACTGAACAATGCAGCACGCAACAGCCATTTATGTTGACCAATACGGTTACGGAGAACACTCAGGAACGACAGGCCGATAACCAACAGCATAATAAAGCCAGCAGCAACCATGATACGGAATGCAAAGTAGAGCGGCGCTACACGTGGAATAGAGTCTTTCGCAGCAGCTTTGATTTGCTCTTCTGTTGCATCAGTTACGTTTTGGGTATAACGCTTCACGAGCATGCCATAGCCAAGATCTTTCTTACTTTCATTGAATGCACTACGAACACTTGGATCAACATTACCTGCACGCAGTTTTTCCAGTAATTCATAGGCCTTAATACCATTACGGATACGTTGCTCATGCTGGCTCATCAAATCACGCAAGCCAACGACCGGGGTATCTGTTGAGCGGGTAGCAATTAAACCTAAAACGTAAGGAATTTGGATGGCGTATTTATTTTCCATTTTATCCTGATCAGGAAGACCAATCAGCGTGAATGAAGCTGGAGGTGGCTGGGTTTCCCACTCTGCTTCAATTGCTGCTAGTTTGGTTTTCTGCACGTCCCCCATTTCATATCCAGATTCATCACCCAGAACAATAACAGACAGTACCGCAGCCATACCAAAACTCGCTGCAATCGCAAAAGAGCGTTTAGCAAACCCCAAATCACGCCCTTTAAGCAGATAGTAAGAGCTGATACCTAGCACAAAAACAGCCCCTGTCACATAACCCGCTGCAACAGTATGGACAAATTTCACCTGTGCCACTGGGTTAAGTACCAGTTCGCTAAAGCTCACCATCTCCATTCGCATGGTTTCGAAGTTAAAGTCAGACGCAATCGGATTTTGCATCCAACCATTCGCAATCAAGATCCACAATGCAGAGAAGTTAGAGCCTAATGCAACCAGCCAGGTAACCGCCAAGTGTTGTTTCTTACTCAGTCGATCCCACCGAAGAAAAACAGGCCAACGAATGTAGATTCGAGGAAGAATGCCATCAGACCTTCGATGGCCAGAGGCGCACCGAAAATATCACCAACATAATGTGAGAAATATGACCAGTTGGTTCCGAATTGGAACTCCATGGTCAAGCCCGTTGTGACACCTAGAGCAAAGTTAATACCAAATAACTTACCCCAGAATTTTGTCATATCTTTATAGATTTGTTTGCCAGAAAGGACATATACCGTTTCCATGATCGCAAGCAAAAACGCCATACCAAGCGTTAATGGTACAAACAGAAAATGGTACATAGCAGTTAAGGCAAACTGTAATCGTGACAGTTCGACAATATCAAACATCTTGACTCCTTGCTCCTAGCAGGAAGACACCGACTTGCGGCAACCCGACTTCGTAAAACGAAAGTCTCGTAACTACCAGCAATAAATGCCTCAAACACAACAATGAATTATTACAAAATGGAAAATTCAATAGATACCACAATAATATTACGCCTATATTCACATACAATAAATAGCTTTTACGTGACTCAGCTTAGAATTCTGAATATAGGTCAACAAAACCATACATTCTCAAGTTAATACCTATATATACTAGATCAATTTAATCAAGTTTAGCGAATACAATATAGAGTAATAAATTGATTTTAGTCAATTTTTTCCTTATTTTGTTAATCTTTACAGTTATTATTTCATTATAGTTTATCTAATGTTAATAAGTTGTTATTTGTAATGGTTCGTAATTTATTTTTTACTGTAAAATTCGTTAGAAAATTAACTTTTCGTTTTCATTCTTTAGAAAAAATATTTTTTCAATTTAATTAATCAAATAAATAGATTTTACTAAAACCTAATTAAATTAAATTGAAAAATAAATCATCTTATAAATGAACTAACCTACTGTTAATATTATGAATAAAAAATAAAAGGCCACCCTAGGGCAGCCTTTTTCTATAAAAATGGTTTATTTTGTGATTGTTATGCTAATAACGCTTTTACAGCATCGCCAATGTCTGCAAGGCTACGGACGGTCTTCACGCCAGCAGCTTCCAGTGCAGCAAATTTCTCATCTGCTGTTCCTTTACCACCTGCGATAATCGCTCCGGCATGACCCATACGCTTACCTTTAGGTGCAGTCACACCCGCAATATAAGCAACAACCGGCTTAGTCACATGCTCTTTGATGTAAGCCGCAGCTTCTTCTTCGGCTGTACCACCAATTTCACCAATCATGACAATCGCTTCTGTCTGTGGATCTTCCTGGAATAGTTGCAGAATATCGATGAAGTTCGAACCCGGGATCGGGTCACCACCGATACCGACACAGGTAGATTGCCCCAACCCAGCATCTGTGGTCTGTTTAACCGCTTCATAAGTCAATGTGCCTGAACGGGAAACAATGCCCACTTTACCTGACTTGTGAATATGACCAGGCATGATGCCGATCTTACATTCGTCAGGAGTAATGACTCCCGGACAGTTAGGACCAATCATACGAACACCAGCTTGATCCAGTTTCTCCTTAACGGTCAACATATCGAGTGTTGGGATGCCTTCTGTAATAGTGATGATCAGTTTAATGCCTGCATCAATCGCTTCCAGAATGGAATCTTTACAAAATGGTGCCGGAACATAGATTACAGAAGCGGTTGCACCCGTTGCTTCAACGGCTTCACGTACGGTGTTGAATACAGGTAATCCTAAATGCTCAGTGCCACCTTTACCCGGTGTTACGCCACCCACCATTTGAGTACCGTAGGCTATCGCCTGTTCCGAGTGAAAAGTCCCTTGGCTGCCAGTAAAACCCTGACAAATCACTTTGGTGTTTTTATCGATTAAAATAGACATTATTTATTCCCCGCTGCGGCTACTGCCTGTTTAGCTGCGTCAGTCAAACTGGTAGCGGCAATGATGTTCAAACCGCTATCCGCCAGCTTTTTAGCACCCAGTTCGGCATTGTTTCCTTCCAGACGAACGACTACCGGTACGTTAACACCCACTTCTTCCACCGCACCAATAATGCCGTCAGCAATCAAGTCACAGCGGACAATACCACCAAAGATATTAACCAAAACAGCTTTAACATTTTCATCTGACAAGATGATCTTAAATGCTTCGGTAACACGCTCTTTTGTGGCACCACCACCGACATCAAGGAAGTTTGCCGGTGCACCACCATGCAATTTGACAATGTCCATCGTTCCCATTGCCAGACCTGCACCATTCACCATACAACCAATATTGCCATCCAGCGCAACATAATTCAGTTCCCACTGTGCAGCCTGAGCTTCACGTGGATCTTCCTGCGAAGGATCGTGCATTTCACGCAATTCAGCCTGACGGAACATCGCATTACCATCAGCACTCAATTTTCCATCCAAACAAACCAGATCACCTTGCGTTGTGATCACTAGAGGGTTGATTTCGACCAATGCCAAATCACGCTCTAAGAACAAGTTAGCCAATCCCAAGAAAATCTTGGTGAATTGACCAACTTGTTTACCCGTCAAACCAAGTTTGAACGCCAATTCACGGCCTTGATACGGCATAGGGCCAGAGAGTGGGTCGATAATGGCTTTATGAATTAACTCAGGCGTTTCTTCTGCCACTTTTTCTATTTCGACGCCACCTTCAGTAGAGGCCATGAACACTACACGACGTGTACCACGATCAACAACAGCCCCAAGATACAGCTCCTTGGCAATATCGGTAGCCCCTTCCACCAAGATCTGATGAACAGGTTGCCCCTGTGCATCTGTCTGGTAAGTTACCAGTCGTTTGCCCAGCCATTGTTCAGCAAAAGTGCGAATATCTTCTTTACTGTTGACGACTTTCACGCCACCCGCCTTACCGCGGCCACCTGCATGAACCTGACATTTAACGACCCAAGGACCTGAACCAATCTTGGATGCTGCTTCTTCTGCTTCGCGCGGTGTGGTACAAGCATAGCCAGCAGGTGCTGGTAAACCATACCGTGCAAAAAGTTGTTTTGCCTGATACTCGTGTAAATTCATGATGTTCTATCCATAATTTAATTTAAGAAAGGTAAATTACCTTCTATTTTGTTGCTCTGGATATGACCAGCCCCAAGGGGCTGGCCTGCATATATTTTTACATCAACGTCGTACTACTTCAGACTTGGCAGAATTAACACTCTCCGCCGACAGTGATGCTATACATCCAGCAACAAACGTGTTGGATCTTCCAGCATTTCTTTGATGGTCACCAGGAAGCCGACTGACTCACGACCGTCAATCAGACGGTGGTCATAGGACAGTGCCAAGTACATCATCGGAAGGATCTCAACCTGACCATTTACCGCCATTGGGCGATCTTTAATGGCATGCATACCAAGGATCGCGCTTTGTGGTGGGTTAATGATCGGGGTGGACATCAGAGAGCCGAAGACACCACCGTTGGTAATAGTGAAATTACCGCCCGTGAGTTCTTCAACAGTCAGTTTACCGTCGCGGCCTTTGATAGCCAGCTCTTTGATGCTTTTCTCAATGTCAGCCATGCTCAATGCATCTGCATCGCGCAATACTGGTGTAACCAGACCACGTGGTGTAGATACAGCAATACTGATATCAAAATAGTTGTGGTAAACCACATCTGTCCCATCAATGGAAGCGTTCACTTCTGGATAACGTTTCAATGCTTCAACAACCGCTTTCACATAGAAAGACATGAAGCCCAGACGCATACCATGGCGTTTCTCAAACGCATCGCCATACTGCTTGCGCAATTCCTGAATTGGCTTCATGTTAACTTCATTGAAAGTTGTCAACATTGCCGTATTGTTCTTCGCTTCAAGCAAACGTTCTGCAACACGCTTACGTAAACGCGTCATTGGGACACGTTTTTCACTGCGGTGTGGCAATAAGGATGGCTGTTCAGCAGATGCAACGGGCTTATCACTCTCTTTTTTATTTGCAGCGATATGCTTTTCTATGTCTTCACGGACAATGCGACCACCAACACCACTGCCTTTAATGGCAGCAGGATCTAAATCATGCTCGGCAATCAGACGACGAACCGCAGGACTTAGTGCATCGTTGCTTTCTTCTTCCAAAGAGGCGGTTTGACGCTGTGCTGGCGTTGTTTCTGTTTTTGCTTTTACTTCAGCAGGGATACCCGTGCTGTCACCCAGACGGATACGACCTAACAGTTGCTTGGACAGTACAGTGGCACCCTCTTCTTCCAAAATAGATTCCAAAACACCGGCTTCACTTGCTGGTACTTCCAAAACCACTTTATCCGTTTCAATTTCAACCAACACTTCATCACGCTCTATGGTGTCACCTGGTTTTTTATGCCATGTTGCCACAGTGGCATCTGCAACAGATTCAGGAAGGTCTGGAACCAGAATTTCTACGCTACTCATTTTCTATCCTTAATTTATTCAACGTTCAGTGCGTCATTAACCAGTGCTTGCTGTTGCTGCTGGTGAACAGACGTATATCCCACAGCTGGGGAAGCAGATGCCGGACGACCTGCATAACGTAAAGAAGCCCCAAATGGGATTGCTTCACGGAAATTATGTTGACTGCAATACCAAGCCCCTTGGTTCAGTGGCTCTTCCTGACACCAGACAAAGTCATGAACATGAGCATATTGCTCAAGCTGAGCTTGCAGATGATGACGTGGGAATGGGTACAGCTGTTCAATACGCACAATAGCAACGTCAGTCTGTTCATTCTTACGACGCTGTTCCAGCAGATCGTAATAAACTTTGCCGGAACAAAGCACAACGCGCTTGACACCTTTTGGATCTAAAGCGTCAATTTCACCAATCACTGGCTCAAATTTGCCATGCGCTAATTCATCCAGAGTAGATACTGCCAATGGATGACGCAGTAATGATTTCGGTGACATCACGATGAGCGGACGGCGCATACCACGCAGAGCCTGACGACGCAACATGTGATAAACCTGAGCTGGAGTAGATGGTACGCAAACTTGCATGTTTTGCTCAGCACACAGTTGCAGATAACGCTCCAGACGTGCCGATGAGTGTTCTGGTCCCTGTCCTTCATAGCCATGTGGCAGCAACATAACCAAGCCACACATCCGGCCCCATTTCTGTTCACCAGAACTGATAAATTGGTCGATCACAACCTGAGCCACGTTGGCAAAGTCACCAAATTGGGCTTCCCAAATCGTCAAAACACGGGGTTCAGTTGTTGCATAACCGTATTCAAATGCCAGTACCGCTTCTTCTGAAAGGACAGAATCCCATACATTAAATACACCTTGACCATTATGGATATTCGCCAAGGGTACATAAACAGAAGCATTGTTTTGATTGTGAATAACAGCATGACGGTGGAAGAAAGTACCACGTCCCGCATCTTCACCAGAAATACGGACAGGTATACCTTCATCAACCAGGGTCGCGTACGCCAGTGTTTCCGCAGCACCCCAGTCAAACAATTTATTGCCATTAGCCATTTCTGCACGGTCGTTATAGATTTTCGCAACACGTGAATGCATTGCTACTTCGGCAGGAACGGTACTGATGCTTTTGCCAAGATCTTGCAGACGTTTCATATCCATCTGATGTGGATACTCTTCATCCCATTCGTGGTTTAAGTAGGGTTCCCATGTGAACGAGTGCAGCCCCATTGGGCGCCATTCATCGACAACACATTCACCATGATCCAATGCATCACGGTACAGGTTCACCATCTCAGTAACATCATTGGCTTCCAGCAAACCTTCCGCTACCAATTTATCTGCATAGATTTTACGTGCAGTTGGTTGTTTTTTGATTTGCTGGTACATCAGTGGCTGAGTTGCACTTGGCTCATCCGCTTCGTTATGACCGTGGCGACGGTAACAAACCAAGTCGATCATGACGTCACGTTTGAAGGTATTACGGAAGTCAAGTGCCAGACGAGTAACGAATGCCACCGCTTCCGGATCATCGGCATTAACGTGGAAAATTGGTGCCTGAACCATTTTCACAATATCAGTACAATATTGTGTTGAACGAGCATCTTTCGGGTTAGACGTGGTGAAGCCAATCTGGTTGTTCACTACGATACGAACAGTACCGCCAACTTCATAACCACGAGCCTGAGACATGTTCAACGTTTCCTGAACAATCCCCTGCCCTGTGACTGCGGCATCACCGTGGATGGTGACCGGCAGAACCATGTTACTGCGACCTTCATCAAGACGATCACGGCGGGCACGTACAGAACCGATAACAACAGGGCTGACAATCTCAAGGTGAGATGGGTTAAAGGCTAGTGCCAAATGCACCAAACCACCTTCAGTTTCAAAATCAGAAGAAAAACCTTGATGGTATTTTACGTCACCTGTGCCCAGATGCTCTTTATGTTTACCTGCAAATTCGTCAAACAGATCAACCGGTTTTTTACCCAAGAGATTGACCAAAACGTTGAGGCGACCACGATGAGCCATCCCCAATACCACCTCACGGGTATTTTGTTTACCCGCGTGACGGATCAACTCTTTTAACATAGGGATAAGCGCATCACCACCTTCCAGGGAGAAACGTTTCGCCCCTGGGAATTTAGCACCTAAATAGCGTTCCAAACCTTCCGCTGACGTTAATTCTTTCAGGAAACGACGCTTTTCTTCCGCACTAAACTGTGAACTGACTGCCACTGACTCCAGACGTTGCTGGATCCAACGTTTTTCTTCCGTATTGGTGATATGCATATATTCCGCACCAATTGAACCGCAATAAATGCGTTTCAGCGCGTCATACAGATCAGCCAATTTCATTGTCTCTTTACCAATGGCAAAAGAGCCTACATTAAAGGTTTCTTCAAAATCCGCTTTTGTTAAATTATGGAAAGCAGGCTCAAGATCAGGTACAAGTTCCTGTTTCCATAATCCCAATGGATCAAGATTTGCATGTTGGTGCCCGCGGAAGCGGAATGCATTGATGAGCTGCAAAACTTTGACTTGTTTTGCATCCATTGCTGGATCGCTGACTGAAGTGTGATAACGTGTGGCATCTTTTGCCAGACGACGGAAATAATCGCGTGTCTGTGAGTGAAGTTGTTCGCCGCTAAGTCCTGCATCTGGTAATTGTTGGAAAATTTCTCTCCAACTTGCATCAACAGAATTAGGATCGGTTATATAGTCTTCATAGATTTGCTCTATGTAAGACTGGTTTGCACCAGCCAGAAAGCTTGAGTCCAGCCAGTCCTTCATTGCGCCGTTCTGCATTGTGATCCCTTAAGCTTTAAAAGCTTTAGTTTTCGCCGTGGTTAACAAATACCGCTTAATTAGCGGTGTTGATAAAAGGTTCATTTGGACGTGCTTAATGCATGTTCTTCTATGGGTTTTCCTACCCTTCAAGGAACCTTTAAAAACTAACTATCAGTTTTTAAAGATCCCTTTATTTGGAAACATACTTCGTCTTTTTAGCAGCAGGCAATTTATCATTTTTCATTCTTTATGCCCTCCACTGATTTGATATTTATTTCAAAATTGTGGAGGGCAACATTATATGCACTATTTACACACTATTTATGTGTTATTTATGCACAAATTTTTATTTCATTATGCGCTATGTTTCAGCAACATAGATTTAATATGACCAATCGCTTTTGTCGGGTTCAACCCTTTAGGACACACGTTGACGCAATTCATAATTCCATGGCAACGGAAAACACTGAATGCATCATTCAGATTATCCAATCGTGAACTTGTTTCAGTATCACGGCTGTCAATCAGAAAACGGTATGCCGCTAAAAGGCCAGCTGGGCCGATAAATTTATCCGGATTCCACCAAAATGATGGACAAGATGTTGAGCAACAGGCACATAAGATACATTCATACAAACCATCCAGCTTTTCACGCTGGGCTGGTGATTGTAGGTGCTCACGCGCAGGGGGATTTTTACCATCATTAATCAGATAAGGGCGGATTTTCTCATATTGCGCGTAGAACTGCCCCATATCAACAACCAAATCACGAACTACAGGCAAACCAGGCAATGGACGAATAACAATTTTCTTATTGCCACGACGCAGCGCTGAAATGGGTGTAATACATGCCAAGCCGTTTTTACCGTTCATATTCACGCCATCAGAGCCACAAACCCCCTCACGACAAGAACGACGGAATGACAAGGTTGGATCCTGCTCTTTTAGCTGGATGAGCGCATCCAGCAACATCATGTCGCGCCCTTCCTCTGCTTCCAGCGTGTAATCCTGCATATGAGGTACATCATCAACATCTGGATTATAACGATAAATTGAGAATTCAAGTTTCATAGTCTATTTCTCCGCAACTGGAACATCAGCAATGCAATTAGTAAGAACGCACTTTCGGCGGGAAAGCTTCACGCAGCGTTGGCTGCATATTTACTTCACGACGAGTCATGCTCTCAGTTTGCGGTAAGTAGAGGCTATGGCACAGCCAGTTAGCATCATCACGCTCTGGATAGTCAAAGCGGCTATGGGCACCACGACTTTCTGTACGGAAATTCGCAGCAACCGCAGTTGAATAAGCCGTTTCCATCAGGTTATCCAATTCCAAACATTCAATGCGTTGGGTATTGAATTCTGATGAAGTATCATCCAGACGAGCATTTTTCAGACGTTCACGGATCACTTTCAGCTCTTCAAGTCCTCTTGCCATCGCATCACCTTCACGGAATACCGAGAAATTATGCTGCATACAAGCTTGCAATGCCTTGCGGATTTCCACTGGATCTTCACCTGAACGGGTATTATTCCAACGATCCAAACGTTGAAGAGCCACATCAACATCAGATTCGCTGGCATCACGGCTAGTGCCTTGTTCCATCAGACATTCTTTCAAATGCAAGCCTGCGGAGCGACCAAATACCACCAGGTCAAGCAGTGAGTTACCCCCCAGACGGTTTGCACCGTGAACAGATACGCAAGCAATTTCACCCACAGCAAACAAACCAGGGATCACTACATCTTCGCCTTTTTCATTGACTGTCAGCGCTTGACCAGTGATCTTAGTTGGGATCCCCCCATCATATAGTGACAAGTTGGGATAACAGGGATCGGCTCTTTCACCGGATCGACGTGGGCGAAAGTACGGGATAATTCAAGAATACCTGGCAGGCGAGATTCCAATACGTCTTTACCCAGATGATCCAGTTTCAGTTTAACGTGCGGACCCCACGGACCTTCACAGCCGCGACCTTCACGGATTTCGATCATCATAGAACGTGCGACTACATCACGGCCAGCAAGGTCTTTAGCATTTGGCGCATAGCGCTCCATAAAGCGCTCACCATCTTTATTCAGCAGGTAACCACCTTCACCACGACAACCTTCCGTAACCAGAACACCCGCGCCAGCAATACCCGTTGGGTGGAATTGCCACATTTCCATATCCTGAACAGGAACACCTGCACGTAATGCCATCCCCACACCATCACCGGTATTGATATGCGCATTAGTTGTGGATTGGAAGATACGACCAGCACCACCGGTTGCCAAAATAGTCGCCTTAGCTTTGAAATAGACCACTTCACCGGTTTCGATACAAATCGCGGTACAACCGACAATGGCACCATCCTGATTCTTAACCAGATCCAACGAGTACCATTCGGAGAAAATAGTCGTGTGGTTTTTTAAATTCTGCTGATACAGAGTATGTAATAGAGCGTGGCCAGTTCGGTCGGCAGCAGCGGCAGTACGAGCAGCCTGCTCGCCACCAAAATTCCTGGATTGCCCGCCAAATGGGCGTTGGTAAATACGGCCATCATCCAGACGGGAGAATGGCAACCCCATGTGTTCCAGTTCCAAAATGGCTTCTGGGCCAGTCTTACACATGTACTCGATGGCATCCTGGTCACCAATATAATCGGAACCTTTCACCGTATCATACATGTGCCATTCCCAGTTATCGTCATGGGAATTGCCCAACGCAACAGTGATCCCACCCTGTGCTGATACAGTGTGGGAACGAGTTGGGAACACTTTGGAAATCAAAGCACAGGATAACCCCATTTGTGAAATTTGTAGTGCAGCACGCATACCTGCGCCACCAGCACCAATAACAACAGCGTCAAACTCTCTTACTGGCAGTTTCATTTATGCACCCCACACCACAATTGTTCCGTAAATCAAATAAGTTAACAGCGCCACAATAATCACCAGTTGCAAAACCAGACGCAGTGCGAGCGGTTTGACATAATCTGTCAGTACCTGCCACATTCCAATCCACGCATGAACCAGAATGGAAAGCAGCGTCAACACAGTGAATACTTTAGTGAGGGATGAAGAAAAGAAACCCCGCCAGACTTCATAGGTAATATCCGACGTTGTTGCGACAAAACCGACGAGATAGAAGACGTACAAAACAATAATAATTGCGGATGCGCGCAGTAGCAGCCAATCCTGAATACCCGTACGACCCAAAGCGGATGCGTTGCTTACCATAATAATACCCCAGCCAGAATAGACAGAATAACCGCGATTGCTATTGCTACTTTGGCAGATGCACTACCGGTAGCGAGATTTTCCTCCAGAAAGCCAAAATCCATCAACACATGGCGAATCCCCCCACAGATGTGGTAAGCCAGCGCCGTCAATATCCCCCACAGGATAAATTTGGCGAAGAAGCCAGTCATGATTTCAGATGCCTGTAGGAAGCCCTCTTGCGAAGATAATGACATCCCCAATAACCACAGTAGAATGCCAACTGCGATAAAGGTAATAATGCCTGAGATACGGTGCAAGATCGATGCTATCGCGGAGACGGGTTGGTTAATCGTCCGCAGATCAAGGTTGACAGGTCTTTGTTTTTTCACAATTTTGCCCACAAAGCTTTTTTTATTTTCCATCCTCCGGTTCCGAGCGGGAATCAGACAGCGCGAAGAGGATACAAAGACACAACATAATTAACTTTAACAATCCTTACAGTTCATCAAAAGTTGTGATTTGGTTACGCTGGGCGCTCCTACATCAGGATAATCCGGAGACCTTATGGAAGTATAAGTACTTCACATTGTTATTACAATTGCCACACAATACGATTATTAACATTTAGCTTGAACAGTGAGAAAGATCACGCTTCAAACATTTCTCATAAAACCAACAATCTTGTTTGACAAAGATTAAACATTTATCTTACATATATATCGCTATATATTATTTTCCATCATTTTATGATGAAAAATTAATCTTAACGAAAAATAAAAGTTATGTAAAAGTATCATATAAGCACAAAATGATAACATTTAATGTAAATAATACTTTAAATGTAAATAGTACTTTCAACATAACTTCCAAAAACTTTTTAACAACCTGAAAACCATTGTCATCCGTAATGAGATTTCAGCGTTAAATGTGATACCAGCCTGATTTTAAATTCTCTCCGGTAGCACAATGCCTTCGGCACAGTATAAATTGCGCCTATCTGGTTGTTAGGGTTTATAAAAATAAGCGCTAAGGAGATATAAATGGCTGATAAAAAGGCTACGTTGGACATAAATGGTTCAGCTGCTATCGAACTAGACGTGCTAACGCCGACCCTAGGTTCTGAAGTGATTGACGTTCGTACCCTCGGCTCAAAAGGCTTCTATACTTATGATCCAGGTTTTACTTCCACCGCCTCCTGTGAGTCGAAAATCACCTATATTGATGGCAACGAAGGCATTTTGCTACACCGTGGTTTTCCCATCGATCAGCTTGCAACGGAATCGAACTATCTGGAAGTCTGTTACATTCTGCTATATGGCGAACCCCCCACTCCCGAAGAATACGAAAAATTTAAAACTACGGTGACTCGTCATACTATGATCCACGAACAGATCACCCGTCTGTTCCATGGTTTCCGTCGCGATTCCCATCCAATGGCTGTACTTTGTGGTGTGACAGGCGCACTAGCGGCCTTTTATCATGATGCGTTGGATGTCCATAATCCTCGCCATCGTGAAATCACTGCTTATCGCCTGTTGTCCAAAATGCCAACTGTTGCGGCAATGTGTTACAAATATTCAATTGGGCAGCCTTTCGTATACCCACGTAACGATCTGTCTTATGCTGCTAACTTCCTGCACATGATGTTCTCGACACCGTGTGAGGAATATAAGGTTAATCCAGTATTAGAACGCGCGATGGATCGCATTTTCATTCTGCATGCAGATCATGAACAAAATGCTTCAACTTCAACGGTGCGTACTGCGGGTTCTTCTGGTGCCAACCCATTTGCCTGTATTGCTGCGGGCATTGCATCCCTATGGGGACCAGCACATGGCGGAGCAAATGAAGCCTGCTTACGGATGTTGGAAGAGATCCAAACTGTCGAACACATTCCTGAATTCATCGCTCGCGCCAAAGACAAAAATGACTCTTTCCGCTTGATGGGCTTTGGTCACCGTGTTTACAAAAACTATGATCCTCGCGCAACAGTGATGCGTGAAACCTGTCATGAAGTACTCAATGAGCTTGGCCTAAATGACAGTCTACTGGAAGTAGCAATGGAATTAGAACGTATTGCCTTGCATGACCCATACTTCATTGAGAAAAAACTGTATCCAAACGTCGACTTCTATTCAGGCATTATCCTGAAAGCGATGGGTATTCCATCGACCATGTTCACCGTGATTTTCGCCATTGCCCGTACTATTGGCTGGATTGCACACTGGAATGAAATGCATGATGAAGGCTTGAAGATCGCACGTCCGCGCCAACTTTATACTGGTCACGCAAAACGCGATTTCAAAAGCCAGCTGAAAAAGTAATCTAATCAATCTACATCGGGCACATTTTGAGTAATGTATTTCTGCGCCTCTTATGTCAGTTTTTATTCTGATATCAGGGGCGTAGTTTTGTTTTATCTCTTTGAACCCGCCATATACTCTCTTGGCGGTCTCCCCATAACTTTGCGAAAAAATGTCACAAACGCACTATCATTGGCAAAACCGAGTTCCTGTGCAACATAGGATAATGTTTTATTCTGCGCCAATAACTCTATTGCCTTTACCAATCGCCATTGCTGCCGCCACTGTTGATAATTCATTCCTGTTTCACGCTGAAATATCCGGGTAATGGTTTTCTCACTGGCACCGATATAAGTCGCCAGTATGTGTAATGGTGACGGCAATTGATCAAATGACAAATGCGCTAAACGCCGATCAGACGGCAACGGCAATAAAGTTGGTTCCCTACGTGCCTCGCGAATTTCATCAAAAAATAGTACTAACAAATTTACCCCTTTTCCCTGATACCAATCAGAGTCAAAAGAAGATATCGCGATACGCTCTAAAAGAGCCTGCAATAGTTGTGTGGCTTCCAATATTGCACTTTGCGTCGAAAGTGACTCCATTTCAAAAAATTTCAAATAATTAGAATTTAAATAAATAGAACGGTAACCTATAGAACCACGCATTTCTGCCCGATGCCGTGTTCTGGGAGGGATCCAAGCCACTCTACTTGGAGGCAGAACAGAAATCTGGTTTGCCAATGTAATCTTGATACAGCCCCGTTGGGTAAACAGTAATTGCCCCATATCATGTTGGTGAAAGCCAGAATCGTGTTGCCCCATCTCTGCTGCGATCCCTATTACAGGCATATCCAAGCTATCAGGATCAAAATAGTCACTTTGTTGCAGCCATGCCATGTTTATTCCTTCTGATTTCATGTCCGATTAAATAAACAAATAGTCTTTATTATCATAAAAAGACAACAACCATAATGCTAACCTTTCAAGCCATCACTTATCAGCAAAAGAAAAAAAATCATGCAAAATAGACCATCAATCCGGCTCGCTATTGCTTTGATGATGTTCCCACAGATCGTAGAAACCATCTATAGTCCCGCATTAATCAATATTGCCGTTGGATTTTCCGTCAATCCAGAACAAGCCGCCCAAACACTATCACTCTACTTTTTTGCTTTTGCCCTTGGTGTTGTCGTATGGGGACGTATGTGTGATGTCATTGGCAGGCGCCCAACTATTATTACTGGTCTATCACTCTATGGCCTCGCTTCCCTGTTGGCATTATTGACACAACAATTTTGGTTATTGCTCATTGCCCGAATGCTGTCTGCGTTCGGAGCCGCAGTTGGCTCTATTGGCACACAAACCATTATGCGTGATACTTATCGTGGGGAAGAGTTAACACGTGTCTTTTCTGTCATGGGCATTGCCTTAGCCATCAGCCCTGCTATTGGCATGCTCAGTGGTTCAACATTGAACTATTTTGCTGGCTATAAAGCCGTCTTTGCTGGGTTAGCTATTCTGGCAGTTATCCTGATCTGTTGGTCTATTGCCCAATTACCAGAAACCCGACCAACGGATATAACAAAGGTGGCTTTATTCAGCACAGTAATTATGATGATTAAGGATATTTCAATTTGGCGAAATGCGTTTTTGATCGCACTTTTCAATATTTGTTTGTTTAGCTATTACCAATTAGCGCCATTTCGTTTCCAACAATTCGGATTATCACAGAAAGTATTTGGTTATACTGGTTTGTTATTAACTTTCGGCGTTGGATTAGGTTCACTATTAAACAAATATCTATTAAAGCAACAATCAGGCTCAATCCAAATAGTTACCCTTGCTTCATTAATCAGTTTATTCAGTGGGATCGGTGTATATTTGCTCGAAAATAGCTGGCTCTTTATTTTTCCAATATTGGGAATAGTCATCGCTTATGGGTTGGCGATCCCAAATATTTTAGCTTCTGCATTAACTAACTATTCAGATAGGCGAGGTACAGCCGGGGCTTTACTTGGGTTGTTTTACTATTTGCTACTGGGGCTTGGTTTGGCATTGGCAGGCTGGGGTCAGGCATTAGGCTGCGTATTAATATGTTGTGGGATCGCAATGATTGTTTTATCTCTCTTTCAAAATAAAAAGCCCCACGTCCCGAAATGGAAATAAAACCCAGGGCTATAGGCCAATCTAACTTCAAGATGCGTGTGATTTCATAGAGTGTTGTAAGTTGCAACTTGAAGTTTAATGCGTATATCAGTGACTAAAAATCAAGCTGGGTTAGGAACATCGATAAAAGTCACATCCAATCCATAATTATTCGCCAGCCATTCACCGAGTACTTTGATACCATAGCGCTCTGTCGCATGGTGCCCTGCCGCAAAAAAATGCAGTCCCATTTCACGGGCAATATGGATCGTTTTTTCTGATACCTCTCCTGTCACAAAGGCATCAACACCAAACTCCGCCGCCTGTTCGATAAAACCTTGACCACCACCTGTACACCACGCCAGTGTGCGGATTTCTTCAGGTGCATTATCACCACAATGCAGTATCTTTCTCTCCAAGTTTTTTTCGAGACGTTCAGTCAATTCTGCCGGTGTAATAGGTTGATCAAAAGCACCATGAGGAAGGAGAGTATCAATCTCACCGATAACTTTCACCCCCATCTGACGGGCCAATTGGATATTGTTACCTAAAACAGGATGAGCATCTAACGGAAGGTGATAACCATACAAGTTGATATCATTACAAAGCAATGTTTGCAAACGGCGACGCTTCATGCCACGGATAACCGGAGACTCATTCTTCCAAAAATATCCATGATGAACGATGACAGCATCCGCCTCAAGGCGAACAGCTTCATCCAACAGTGCCTGGCAGGCTGTCACGCCTGTAATTACCCGTTGAACGTGAGGACGGCCTTCCACCTGTAATCCATTGGGAGCGTAATCTTGAAATTCACGGATCTTCAATTCCGTATTGAGCACATGCTCCAATTCAACATTGTTCATCACATTCCCCTTGTCATTTAGCATTTTCTTCACCATAAAATACATACCAGTCATGGATTAAGTCAAAACAGATTAGTTATAAATCCAATATAAAACAAAACACCTTGCCAGAATAAACCAACAAGGTGCCAAGATGCTATATTCAAAATGCCCGGTTAGGCTCAATCATAATGCTATTTTAGCGATTCCAAATCTCTAAAGTCATTTCTGAACATTCCAGCCATACTGGCTTATCACTGGTTTTTCGCCATACTTTATACAGATAGCTATAAAAACGGGCACGATCACGACGAAATAGCATAACAGGCAGCGCAATGACACCCAGTGATATAGCGCCAATACGCCGCAAGAGAATTTGATGCCAAGAGTATGCACGATATATAGACATTGATACCCCCCTCATGGGCTTAACCTGTAATATGCATAAAATTTTATCCGATAAAATGAAAACTTACTACTCATCCGACCACTTTTAAAATGATATAAATCACATTTTTCTCTGATTTCGTAATTTAATTACAAAATTACACTTAAACAGAAACAAAACAAACAAATTGAAAACAAAAAATTAACTCGACATAGTTTGCTACACTTGATTTATGATGCTTTGTCGATGAATTCCACAGAGCATTTATACTTTTTTACGCTTTCAGGAACCCTTTTCATAACCTCTTTGTATGGTATTTCTATGCTGTAACTGACTATTTCTTGAAGAAATAAGCAAGGAGATACACCACCATGAATATCTTCCTGATCCTTGGCATTTTTCTGGTGACGCTATTACTGAGCTATCTAATTTATGCGTTATTGAATGCGGAGGATTTCTAAATGGTAATATCTGCTTTTTTACTGATTGCCAGTTTCCTGCTCATACTATTTCTATTAAGTAAACCGCTTGGTATCCTGATTGCCCGGCTCGTCGAAGGAGAGTTACCTCACTGGCTGACCAAAACAGAAACCATCTTATGGCGTTGTTGTAGCCTGCAAAAACCGGGCAGCCATGTCAAAGAAATGAACTGGTGGCAGTATGCTCTCACCATCCTCATATTCAATATCGCCGGATTATTATTACTGTTTACACTGCTGATCAGCCAAGGTCATTTGCCCCTGAACCCACAACATTTTGCGGGCATGAGATGGGATCTGGCATTTAATACCGCGATCAGTTTTATCACTAATACCAATTGGCAATCTTATAGCGGAGAAAATACCCTCAGTTACCTGAGCCAAATGGCCGGATTGACTGTTCAGAATTTTCTGTCTGCGGCAACGGGAATTGCTGTGGCTTTTGCCTTAATGCGGGCACTTTCCCGTCAAGGCACTAAAACAGTAGGGAATGCGTGGATAGACATTACACGTATCACTGTATATCTCTTACTTCCGCTTGCGATCATTATGGCCTTATTCTTTGTCAGTCAAGGTGTTATCCAAAACTTTTCGCCCTATGTCCCTATCCACTCTCTTGAGGGACAACAACAATGGCTTCCTATGGGGCCAGTCGCTTCCCAAGAAGCGATAAAACTTTTAGGAACTAATGGCGGAGGCTTTTTTGGAGCAAACTCAGCCCATCCATTTGAAAACCCAACTTCACTTAGTAACTTTATTCAAGTTTTGGCTATTTTCTTAATCCCTTGTGCATTATGTTTCGCATTCGGTCTGGTTGTTGGCGACAACCGTCAGGGGTATGCCCTACTGTGGACAATGAGCATTATTTTTATTATTGCCACCAGCGTTGTGATGTATGCCGAAACCACAGGTAATGCTCAGCTCATGCCCCCCAATGTCAGTAACCATTTTAATATGGAAGGCAAAGAAACTCGTTTTGGCATCCTGGCCTCTTCGCTCTATAGCGTTGTGACGACAGCCGCTTCCTGCGGTGCCGTAAATGCGATGCATGATTCCTTTACCGCACTGGGTGGCATGATACCGCTTTGGTTGATGCAAATCGGGGAAGTCATATTCGGTGGGGCGGGTTCTGGTCTTTATGGCATATTGCTGTTCGTTCTGCTTGCCGTATTTATTGCGGGCTTAATGATTGGGCGCGCACCAGAATACTTAGGCAAAAAAATCGATGTCTACGATATGAAAATGGTCGCACTGGCAATTTTAATCACGCCTTCGCTTGTTTTATTAGGCACGGCGTTGGCAATTTCAATCGATGCAGGCCGCAGCGCTATTGCAAATCCCGGAGCTCATGGTTTCACTGAAGTACTTTATGCTTTCTCATCCGCAGCCAACAACAACGGCAGTGCCTTTGCCGGACTCAATACCAATAATATCTTCTACAACCTATTGTTGGGCGTCATCATGTTTCTTGGGCGCTTTGGTATCATTCTGCCTGTTCTGGCAATCGCCGGTTTTATGGTTAACAAAAAACGCCAGCCAATTAGCAGTGGCACCTTACCGACTCACGGCTCGCTCTTCATTGGACTATTAATCCTGGTCATTTTACTGATTGGTGCCCTTACGTTTATTCCTTCTCTGGCTCTTGGCCCTATCGCAGAACATCTACAACTTTGGCCGTAAGAGTGTGAGGTAGCGCATGAAAAATAAACAACAAGCATTATTTGAACCGACTTTAATTCGCCGTGCACTTATCGATTCGTTAAAAAAATGCCATCCAGCTCAACAATGGCGCAATCCGGTCATGTTCGTCGTTTATGTGGGAAGTTGCCTGACCACCCTCTTATGGATTGGCATATTAGTGGGACAACTAACGGGCAGCGCACTTTTTACTGGTGCCATTGCTCTCTGGTTATGGTTTACCGTACTGTTTGCCAACTTTGCAGAAGCACTGGCTGAAGGACGTAGTAAGGCTCAAGCCTCCAGTCTGAAAGGGGTAAAAAGAACTAATTGGGCAACCAAACTAGCCTCATCCAGCCGTGAGGCCGCAAAAGAAAAAGTCACTTCTGACACCTTGCGCAAAGGCGATATTGTATTGGTGGAAGCCGGAGAAATTATTCCTTGTGATGGAGAAGTCCTTGAAGGAGGAGCTTCCGTTGATGAAAGTGCTATTACCGGAGAATCAGCGCCAGTTATCCGAGAATCCGGCGGCGATTTTTCCTCTGTCACCGGTGGGACGCGAGTTTTATCAGATTGGTTAATCGTCGAATGCACCGTCAATCCGGGAGAAACCTTTTTAGACAGAATGATCTCAATGGTTGAAAGCGCCAAGCGACGTAAAACCCCCAATGAAATCGCCCTCACCATTCTGCTCACTGCACTGACCATTATTTTTCTGCTGGTCTGTGTCAGTCTGCTGCCTTTTTCCTTGTTTAGCGTTCAGGCTAACCAATCTGGTGCGCCTATTACACTTACGGTATTGATTGCTTTACTGGTTTGCCTGATCCCCACCACCATTGGTGGATTACTGTCAGCTATTGGCGTTGCGGGTATGAGCCGAATGTTGGGAGCCAACGTTATTGCTACCAGCGGTCGAGCCGTTGAAGCCGCTGGGGATGTCGATGTTTTGCTACTCGATAAAACGGGCACTATCACACTAGGAAATCGTCAGGCGTCCCAATTTTTACCCGCACCAGGCGTAACGGAACGGCAATTGGCTGATGCAGCTCAACTCTCTTCTCTCGCGGATGAAACACCGGAAGGACGCAGTATCGTGATCCTGGCAAAACAACGTTTCAATATGCGTGAACGCGATCTACGGGAATTAAATGCCACATTTGTCCCCTTCTCCGCAATGACGCGCATGAGTGGAGTCAATATTGGTAACCGCATGATCCGCAAAGGCGCTGTCGATGCGATTCGTCGCCATATTGAAGCTAATCACAGCCATTTCCCGGATGTGATTGACCAACTCGTACAGCAAGTTGCACATAAGGGGGAAACACCCTTAGTTGTTGCTGAGAACCAGCAGGTTTTAGGTGTTGTTGCCTTAAAAGATATTGTGAAAGGCGGAATTAAAGAACGCTTCAGTGAAATGCGCAAAATGGGGATCAAGACTGTCATGATCACGGGTGACAATCATCTCACGGCCGCAGCCATTGCCGCCGAAGCAGGCGTTGATGACTTTTTGGCAGAAGCCACTCCCGAAGCGAAACTTGCCCTTATCCGTCAATATCAATCAGAAGGACGCTTGGTTGCCATGACAGGTGATGGTACAAACGATGCACCAGCGCTGGCACAAGCAGATGTGGCTGTTGCCATGAATTCAGGCACACAAGCGGCGAAAGAGGCTGGCAATATGGTTGATCTGGATTCTAATCCCACCAAGTTGATCGAAGTTGTCCATATTGGCAAACAGATGCTAATGACCCGCGGAGCCTTAACCACATTCAGTATTGCCAATGATATTGCTAAATATTTTGCCATCATTCCCGCGGCTTTTTCCGTAACGTACCCACAACTTAATGTGTTAAACATCATGCACCTGCATTCTCCAGAATCGGCGGTACTGTCTGCGGTTATCTTCAATGCGATAATCATCATCTTTTTACTACCATTGGCCCTAAAGGGCGTCAGTTATCGCCCAATGAATGCATTGTCACTCTTGCGCCGGAATCTATGGCTATATGGACTTGGTGGCCTGCTTGTACCTTTTGTGGGTATCAAAATTATTGACATATTGCTCACTGTCTTAATGTTTAACTAACGATCTTTTCACTACAGCATACTTAAAAATCGGTGCTTCAAATAAGGTGATAAAAATGATCTGGTTACGTTCTTCCATTATTCTGTTGGTATTACTTAGCTTCATCACGGGAATAGCCTATCCATTGCTGGTGACGGGAATAGCAGAATTTTTATTTCCCTATCAAGCTAAAGGATCGCTAATAGAGCAGAATGGCAAACTGGTTGGCTCTGAATTAATTGGTCAGAATTTTACCAAATCTATCTATTTTCATGGGCGGCCTTCCATGACAGCTGAAAAACCGTACAACACGCTGTCATCTGGAGGCAGTAACCTCGCAGTAACCAACCCTGAACTAAGCAGCAAAATACACCAAAATATTATCCAGGTACGTTTATTTAACCATCCCGCAACCTATCCAATTCCTGTTGATTTAATCATGGCATCGGGTAGCGGGTTAGATCCCCATATCTCCCCTGAAGCAGCAGAATTCCAGGCACAACGAGTGGCGATAGCCCGTCATATTCCACTTGCGATCATCCATAAACTCATTGAGCAACACATTCAATATCCCCTGCTGGAATATATGGGACAACCCATAGTCAATGTACTGGAACTGAATCTTGCGTTAGATAACCTGGATCAAAAAGGCAGATCAGACTATGGAACACAATGAACCACAGCGTCCTGATCCTGATGAACTGCTGACGCTGGCAAACGAAAAGCCACGCGGCAAACTAAAAATATTTTTCGGTGCTTGTGCGGGTGTTGGCAAAACGTATGCCATGCTGCAAGAGGCTCAACGGCTGCTGGCGCAGGGGCTAGATGTCATTGTCGGTGTTGTTGAAACCCATGATCGATCAGAAACCGCAGCCTTATTGAAAGGGTTACCCCGATTACCCGCAAAATATTTCCGCCATAATGAACGCCGGATAGCGGCATTTGATATTGATGCCGCCCTTGCCCGCCATCCAGCCATTATTCTGATGGATGAACTGGCATTCAGTAACCCTAAAGGTTGCCGCCATCCGAAGCGCTGGCAAGATGTCGAAGAATTACTGGAAGCTGGTATTGATGTACTGACAACTATCAATGTGCAACATTTAGAAAGTTTGAATGATGTTGTCGGCGGCATTACCGGTATTCGCGTGCGGGAAACCGTTCCTGACCATATTTTTGATCAAGCCGATGATGTTGTTCTGGTCGATCTTCCACCTGATGATTTGCGTCAACGGCTCAATGACGGCAAGGTTTATATTTCAGGTCAGGCCGAACGTGCCATTGAACATTTTTTTCGCAAAGGGAACCTGATTGCCCTGCGTGAATTGGCGTTACGCCGCACGGCAGATCGCGTAGACGACCAAATGCGCGCTTTCCGTGATACGCGAGGAAAAGAGCCCGTATGGCATACGCAAGAGAATTTACTACTGTGCATTGGCTACAACGCCGGCAATGAAAAACTGGTTCGAAAAGCTGCTCGCCTGGCAGCAAAACTCAACTGTACCTGGCATGCTGTTTACGTTGAAACCCCCAAACTACATCGATTGCCAGAAGGCAAACGACGTACCATTTTGCAAGCCTTAAAGCTGGCACAAGATCTGGGCGCTGAAACCGCAACACTCTCTGATTCCGATGAAGAAAAAGCCGTCCTGCGCTACGCCAGAGAACATAATCTGGGTAAAATCCTTATTGGCCGCTATTACAATTCACAGGTAAATTTCTTCGGCTTTAAATGGTATCGTGACTTTTCAGAGCGCCTGGGAAAGCTCGGTCCTGATTTAGATTTGATTATTGTTGCGTTGGAAGAGAAAAAAAACGGCGACAAAGGACCAAAAGATAACCGAACCTTCAATGATAAATGGCGAGTCCCGATTCAGGGTTTTTTGATGGCTATCGTACTCTGTGCCCTCATTACCCTCTTTTCCCGCACTTTCTTACTGACCCTTGACAAAGCCAACCTGGTAGCGCTTTATCTGCTCGGTGTTGTCATTATCGCGCTATTTTATGGTCGTTGGCCATCTGTCTTTGCTGCTTTTGTCAATGTCATTAGTTTTGATCTTTTCTTTGTCCAACCACGTTGGTCATTGGAAGTCAAAAACATCCAATACCTGCTCACACTGGCCGTCATGCTGATTGTCGGGGCTGTTGTTGGCAACCTTACCGCAGGTATACGCTATCAAGCCAGAGTAGCCCGTTATCGCGAACAAAGAACACGACACCTATATGAAATAACCCGTACACTGAGCAAGGCCCTGAATGAAGAGGACGTAGCGCGTATCAGCTATTACTTTCTATCCAACAGCTTTCAGGCAAAAACAGGCTTACTGCTGCCAGATAACAACCAGCATTT
Organism: Xenorhabdus thailandensis; assembly: GCF_037996785.1. Taxonomy (NCBI): domain Bacteria; kingdom Pseudomonadati; phylum Pseudomonadota; class Gammaproteobacteria; order Enterobacterales; family Morganellaceae; genus Xenorhabdus; species Xenorhabdus thailandensis. Next base: position 469,872 of record NZ_JBBMXF010000012.1, on the reverse strand, counting down.
ATATCAAGTGAAATCCCATAATGGTGGTCAGATGCAAATCGATGAAGCGATCGCCAAATGGTGTTTTGAGAAAAAACAACCTGCCGGAGCGGGCACTGATACATTACCGGGTGTCCCTTATCAATTATTGCCTATCGCTACGCCCTCGCAGGTTTTTGCCGTTCTTGCCATTGAATCCCCTAACCAGCGCCAGTTACTAGTACCGGAACAACAGCGGCTATTACAAATCTTCACGGGACTTATTGCCAATGCGCTGGAACGCTTGCACCTGACCCGTAGCGCAGAATCTGCCAGGTTAGAAACTGAGCGGGAACAACTGCGTAATTCATTGCTGGCAGCCCTATCTCACGACTTACTTACTCCGTTGACTGTACTATTCGGGCAGGCTGAAATACTGATGTTGGATTTATCGACAGAAAATTCGCCCCATACCCAACAAGTTAATCAAATTCGCCAGCAAATTCTCAGCCTTTCTCGACTGGTCAATAACCTGCTTGATATGGCACGACTGCAATCAGGTGGCATTCAACTTAACCTTGAATGGTGTCCACTGGAAGAAATTGTCAGCAGTGCCTTGCGTTCTTTGGAACATGCCCTCAATCGCAATACTGTAGCACTTTCTTTACCCAACAATGTATTGCTGCATTGTGATGCCACCTTACTGGAACGTGTTTTTATCAACCTGCTGGAAAATACCATTAAATACACCAGTGAACAGACTCCTTTAGGCATACAAGCTACTATCGAGAAAAAAACTGCTCAAAAACAGGTGCATATCGAAATCTGGGATGCAGGCACAGGAATTCCACCAGAACAAAAAAAACTGATTTTTGATAAATTCTCACGCACCAGTAAAGAATCAGCGATACCTGGTATCGGGCTAGGTCTAGCGATCTGCCAATCCATTATTGAAATCCACGGTGGAAAGATATGGGCAGCTAATAATCAAAAAGGGGGAACCAGTTTTCATTTTCTTCTGCCGTTGCAAGATCCACCAGATTTACATGGGGCATCTGCGGCAAAAACCTGAAACCGTTTCGCCCCCTAAGCATCTCGGTATTAAAAGTAATTAAATATTTCTTAACTTCGTTATTTCCTGCGAACAGGCAAACCTGTACCACGAATTCCTTCTTGTGGCAAAACTAACACAGCTGCTGACCATGCAGGCATGGTTACTTCACCATTTTCCGTGATTCGTATTCCCGCAGCCAAAGACGCTTCGCCTAATTCACGTTGAATATCATTTAATCTCAGCCCCACGACATTCAGATCTTTAACAGTCACCGACCAGGGTGCAGCATTAATGACGACGACCAAACCATCAAACCGCAAATCACGATCACCCGATGTCAGATTGCCATCATCAATCGTCATGACCAGTAAACCAGGTTGCTGGTGAGGACCAACATTAATAAAATCAACACGCTCCCTAACAGCCGCACCTTCGCCAAGTGCCATCAGCGGTGAAAATTGACGTAATCTCAGTAGTTCCTGATAAAACGCCATCATCTGCAATAATTCCTTTTGGCCTGGTTTTTCCACCTGATTTTTGACCCGATTAATCAGTGGATAATTTTTGCCGTCATTACCGCGTTCAGGTAACCCTACGTCATAATTATTGTCTTTATAGTCATAACTAACACGATTAAACCAATCACCCGCATTATAAGAATCGCGGGTAAATGATTTTGAACGCAATAACTCTGACCCTTGTTGATCAAAAGCCAGACCTTGCCCAAGGAATACTGTTGCCAGGGAGATCGCCTGCATACGAACCCTAGTCCTCAAATCTGCTTCTTGGGCAGCTTTATAGCTAATAATATCCCACAATGTTTGATTATCGTGTTTAGAGACATAATTCACTACTTCAATCGGCTCCAATGCATAACCCGCAGCTGTGCCCTTATAATCAATTTCCCCGCCGTTTTTCACCTTTCCATCTTTATCAATCATGATGAAAGACGCCAAATTGCCCGCCATACCAAGACGAACCAGATCCCATAAATGACGAGCTTTATCTGCATCTAAGCTAGAAATTTCGTTCGGCAATATTTCGACACCATTTCCTATCCCCTGATTACTGCGAATACTGTCGGCAACATCAAAAGGGCCTCCTCCCCGCACCGCATCTCGCAATCGGTCAGAAAAAGTTCCAATGCCACTTCCCTTAAGATTAATTTGTGATGCGGTTTCAAACCGATCATCTTGCCCTGAATTCCAACCCTCGCCGAAAAAGTAGATCGACGGGTTAATCGCCCGGACTTTTTCCAGTGCTGATATAATTTGCGCTTTGGGGTGATAACCCATTAAATCGAATCGAAACGCATCTATCTTATAATCTTTAACCCAGGTTACCAGCGAGTCTGCAATCAATTTAGCAAACATACGATGTTCAGGCGCAGTGTCAGAACAACAGGTATTATTTTCTACATTGCCTGTTATTTCATCTAAACGGTGGTAATACCAAGGCACGATCTTATCCAATACCGACGTTCGGGACACAGGACCCGCCGCATCGGTATGGTTGTAGACAACATCCATGATCACATTCATACCCAATTGCTGTTTGATAGCCTGTATCATGGAGCGAAACTCTTTTATACGACCGGAACCTTCCGGATCAGTGGCATAAGAGCCTTCCGGTACTGAATAGTGAAACGGATCGTAACCCCAGTTATAGGAATCCGTCTTTGCCACCATCGTATTTAATTCTTGTACCTGCGGATTATTGATATTGTCATCGCGCCGCAATTGCTGCAAAACCTCCCGTACAGTCAATGTGCTATCGCAATAACCCGCAAAACGGCTATTTTTCACCATTGGATTGACCTGACACAGACGTTTAAAAGAGTGATCAAGATCCGCCACCTGATGGCTAAATTCATTAACGGAGGCGATATCAAACACAGGCAATAACTCCATATGCGTCATTCCCGCCTGACTCAACGCTTTAAGATGTTTGAACATATCGCTGTTCTTGGCGGTTAGTGCCAGATATTTACCACGCCAATCTGCGGATATTGTGCTGTCTGCCACGGAAAGATCACGGATATGCGCTTCATAGATGGTCATGCGGGCAATATCCGTTGGTGTATTTTGCGGATGCGGCATTAACAGGTTATCCCAATTTTGTGGTTTCAGTGACACATCATCCAAATTGACAACCTGGCTATATTCAGAATTCGTAGACAAGCTATAAGAATAGGGATCGGTCACTTCATAACGTTCCACATTACGGGAATCTGGGTGGTAGACCTTTAAGGCATAACGGTAATAAGCACCAATCAATTTCTCGTTACCTTGCCAGAACCAGGAACCACTTGTGGCATCACGCTGCATTGTATGATTGGCAATAATCTGCTTATCTTGATTATAAATAATTAGGCCAACCTCTTGGGCAGTCGGTGCCCACAAGCGGAAAAGGACGCCTTTATCATCTATCCGTGCCCCATATTCCAGCTTATCAGCGGCATCGGCAAAACGATCATCCAACACACCCGCCGTTTGTACTTGAGTTGCTGATATTAACAAACCTTGCTCATCAGCAGCCAAAGCCACCAAATCACCCGTCAGAAGAAGATCAATATCCGTTTCTTCTGGTAGACGGAACGCCGCCCATTTTGCCAGATGGGGAAACTTCCTTGCCGTCTCCTGGCTTAAGTTTGTCGGGGTTAACGTCAGATAGTTATCGGTAAAATAACCTTGCTCATTAGCTTCTACCTTATTGTTGTGATTGTAATATAGACGAACAATAGGCTGACCTGCCCCACCTGACCATAATAATGTTTGTCGATCAACCCAATGTGCGGAGGCCTGAGAAATTTCTGGCTCAGAATAACAACGATAGATTTGTTCACTGCCGGATATTTGCTTCAAACTATGTGCCATCAGTTCCTCCTGGGTTTTAAACGAATGATTTTTATTTGGGATACAACGCTGTTGTGCGCAACTTGAAAGTAATAAAACAAATAGGCTGCTGAATACAATAAAATAAACTTTTCTCCAAAAGTCAGATTTCATAGCAAAACCTTTTTAATAGAAAGATCACATCAACGCTATTTTTAATAAAAATGAAAATAATGATTAAACATTGTATTAGATAAACTCACCTCATCCTTTATTAATAAATACCAGGAGTAGGATAAAGGATGAGTTACCCTCTGTGATATTAATTAATTATGCTTTCACATAATTAAAAGTTGTAGCAATTTGAAAAATATATACCAATCTAACTTCAAGATGCGTTTGATTTCTCCTCGCTTAGCAGGGGAGAAATCAGGTTTCATATCGTGTTGTAAATTGCAACTTGAAGTTTAATGCGTATAGCGCATAATATTTTTGGCATTATGCATATTCAGAACAACCAAATTAGCCTATGATGCATTCCTCTGATACAGCACGTTAATATCAAACACAAGGTTAATTGAATATGAGTACATGGCTGATTTATGCCTTACTCTCCGCGCTAACGGCAGCACTGGTCGCTATCTTTGGAAAGATTGGGTTGCAAAATTTGGATGCTAATACAGCAACCGCTATTCGGGCTGTTATTATGGCACTGTTTTTGACAGGCGTTGTCATTGTGCAGGGAAAATTGAATCTTATCGGCGAAATTCTCGCCAATCGCAAGGCACTTCTGTTTATCCTATTAAGTGGTATTGCCGGTGCACTCTCCTGGCTATTCTATTTTCTGGCGATCAAACATGGTAACGTTTCCCAGGTTGCTCCTGTCGATAAATTGAGCGTGGTATTTGCAGTCATTCTGGCGGTAATTCTATTTGGCGAGAAAATTTCTCTGGTGACTTGTGGTGGTATCGTGCTGATTACCCTGGGCGCTTTGATGGTCGCTTTGGGATAAACACAAAGAAGCCGCAGCAATCGCTACGGCTTGTATTTTTAACCTGCGGCAAATACCTGATTGACGATTTCCTGAGCCTCTTGCTCAATTTTTTCACGATGCTCCGCACCAAGGAAACTTTCACAATAGATTTTATAAGCTTCTTCCGTACCAGAAGGACGAGCAGCAAACCAACCATTATCACTCATCACTTTCAAGCCACCAATGGAAGCACCATTCCCCGATGCGGTGGTTAAACGGGCGGTAATCTGATCACCTGCCAATATATCGGCCTTAACCATTTCCGGTGACAGTTTGGACAATAATGCTTTTTGCTGATGCGTCGCCGGAGCCTGAATACGGCTATAGCTTGGTGTGCCAAATTTAGCAGCCAGTTTATCGTAACGTTGCTGTGGGTTCTCACCGGTAATTGCTGTCATTTCAGCCGCTAACAGGCACAGAATAATGCCATCTTTATCGGTTGACCACGGAGTGCCATCAAAGCGCAGGAAAGATGCCCCAGCACTTTCTTCTCCACCAAAGCCCAATTCGCCTTTATAGAGTCCATCCACAAACCATTTAAAACCGACGGGAACTTCCACTAATTCACGCCCCAAGTCAGTTACAACACGATCAATCATGGCGCTGGAAACCAGAGTCTTACCCACCGCAATATTTTTCGGCCATTGTGGGCGGTGGCGGAATAGGTAATCGACAGCTGTTGCCAGATAATGGTTCGGATTCATCAAACCCGCCGGCGTAATAATCCCATGACGGTCATAGTCAGGGTCATTCGCAAAGGCTAAATCAAATTTACCACGCAGCTCCAGCAACCCCGCCATTGCCCAACGGGATGAACAATCCATACGGATCACACCGTCATGATCCAGTGTCATAAAACGAAATGTCTGATCGACCTTATCATTAACCAGTGTCAGATCGAGATTGTAATATTCCCCAATCCGCTGCCAATAGGCAATCCCTGAACCGCCCAGCGGATCAATGCCAATCTTTAAGCCTGCTTGCTGGATAGCTGCCATATCCACTACTTCACCCAGTGTAGTGACATAAGGATCGATCAAATCTTGGGAATACAGATATTCACTTTTTAATGCCTGTTCATAAGGCAGGCGCTTGATCCCATTGAGACCAGAAGCCAGTAATTCATTCGCACGCTGTTCAATGATTGCCGTCAAATCAGTATCGGCTGGCCCGCCATTAGGTGGATTATATTTGATACCACCGTCTTCTGGTGGGTTATGGGATGGCGTGATCACGATACCATCAGCCAAACTTTTCCCCTGACGGTTATGGCATAAGATGGCATGAGAAATAGCAGGAGTCGGTGTAAACCCATTATTTTCCTGCACAATGACATCTACTCCATTCGCCGTTAACACTTCCAATACGGAGATAAATGCCGCTTCTGAAAGCGCATGAGTATCTTTACCCACATAACATGGCCCAGTAATCCCATGTTGCGAACGCACTTCCACAATGGCTTGAGAAATAGCCAGAATATGTGTTTCGTTAAAGCTATTGCGTCCAGAACTGCCACGATGGCCGGAAGTGCCAAACTTGACCTTATGGGCTGGATTTTCAGGATGGGGATGTAAGGTGTAATACTGTGAAGTGAGCTGAGCAATATTGATTAAATCATGCTGCTGAGCGAGCTGCCCTGCTCTTGAATGAATGGCCACTTTATTATTTCTCCTAGGAGACCGCACTGGCTTATCGCCAGCGCAGTACTAATAAGCTAATCAATTGTATTAGTAGTAAAATTAAATAGTACCACACACTTTTTCAATCAAATTTGCCGGAAACTTCATATCCTGCATGATATGTTCGATCATGCTGCGTTTACGGTCAGTGTTGGTATTGGTGATCACCCAAAAAGGCGTACCAGGAACATGGCGTGGCTTCGTTTGCTTACCACTCGCCAATAACGTGTGCTCATCACCGGCGAAATAAGTACGGGTACGACCATGCATCGTTTCTGTTGCTTTGGAAAAACCGTCACTGTTCAAGCTATACAGGGTAGACAGAACCAACATAAAGCGTTCAACAGATTTTTTCTTTTCAGCGTACTCATCCGAAAGCAATAATTCACGAATAACGCGAACAGCATCACGGGAACGGGTAACCAGGGTTTTAACAACGGGTGCAGGGTCGTTGGCAGGCTCTGTAATTTGTACTGGCTGCCCGGCGTCTAACTTCAATATGCGCCGTAAAATATCAGATGCACTTTCACCGATATGCAGAGTTTGGCTTGCAATAAAGCGGTAAAGTTCTTCATCAACTTCTATCGTTTTCATTTCTATCCAGTACTGTTCTTAATGAAAAAATTATCCTGCGATTATAAGATATAATGCCACAAAACAAAACAATTAAACTTTCAATAACTTAAAGTGATTCCTTTTAAAATAGAGAATCTTTAGGAAAGCAACTTTCCTTTAAAATAAATCAATTAGTTACAACTATTTCATCTCATTAAGTTTGTCAAAGCTCACGTGTCATGATATTAAGCATCTCAATATTAAACATGGTATAAATGGTATTAAATTCAGGCAAATTATGAAGTCAAATTGTCAATTAAATTATCATCTTCACACTGTAGAAAATCCGCAATCGTCAACGCCCATTGTCTTGATTCATGGACTTTTTGGAGACTTAAATAATTTAGGCGTATTGGGGCGTGAATTACAGCAACATTATCCGGTGATTCAAATTGATGTGCGTAACCACGGTATTTCACCACGCATGGAAAATATGGATTATCGCGATATGGCACAGGATGTCCTGGCATTACTTGATGAGCTAACCGTGTCCAAAGCCATTATTATTGGGCATTCCATGGGTGGCAAAATCGCTATGAGCATGACGGCTATTGCGCCAGAACGGATTGAAAAAATCGTGGTGATTGATATGGCTCCTGTCGCTTATTTGGTTCGCCGTCATGACAGCATTTTCACAGCACTGAACAAAGTCGTAGCAGCCGGTGTACAAACCCGACAAGCAGCGGCAGATATTATGCGTCAGGATATTCGAGAAGAGGGTGTTATTCCGTTTTTATTGAAATCATTCCATCAAGGGGAATGGAAATTCAATCTTCCCATTTTGCAAAAAGAGTACGAAAAGATTATCGGTTGGGAAACTATTCCTGCATGGCACAATCCCGCCTTATTTATCCGTGGTGGAAATTCAGATTATATTAATGAAGAATTTCGAGAAGAGATTATCAGCCAATTTCCACAAGCAACCGCATGGGTTGTGGCCGGTTGTGGGCATTGGGTACATGCAGAAAAGCCTGAAGCTGTACTCCGGGCAATTCATCGCTTTTTAGGCACAAAATAATGACGAATATCAACCCATATTCCGATGGGTTGATAAAAAAAAGAGTCAATATAAAAATAATTATATCTAATTCATTACTGGCGCCTTAATATACAACAAAGGAAACAGTCAGTCATTATTACACCAATATTAAATAATGTATTCTACAAACAAATAAAATATCTTAATTTTAATTAAGGACATCATTATGAAAGATAACATCTTATATAATCCTATTGCTCATCTCTACGAAGATTTTTCAGACTCTAGCCCTCAAATAAAAATAGTGGCTCGTACCCTCCTCAATCTGGCAGGGGATGTAAAAGGAAAATCGGTATTAGATTTAGGATGTGGATATGGCTTATTTAGTCGGGAATTCAGAAACCGTGGCGCTTCAAAAGTAATTGGTATTGATATATCAGATAAGATGATAGAAATTGCTAAACACAAATCGCAACAATATAACGATGGTATAGAATATCATATCAGGGATGTCAGCAAAATGGAGTCATTCGGCAAATTTGACCTGATAGTTGCCGCCTGGCTATTTTGTCATGCGGAATCACTTGAACAACTTGAAAATATGTTTCGTGTAATTGCAGATCATCTTAAACCTTCCGGTAAACTCATCGCTTATACATTTGAACCTGATTATCGTTTAGAAAAAGGGAACTATGAAAATTATTGCATAAAGGTTCTAAGTGAAGAGCCTGTGAAAGATACAACTCTTGTGAGGGCTGAATTTCTTACTACCCCACCCAGCCCTTTTACTATGCATCGTTGGAGCCGTGAACAATATAAAAATGCCATCACTAAGGCGGGATTAAAATTCGAGTGGCATAAACCTATGCTATTGGAAAGTGATATTGAGAGCTATCCACCAGGGTTTTGGGATGATTTCCAAAGAAATTGCATTGATGCAGCCTTTGTTTGTCAACACTAACACATATCTCCCCACTATTTTAGTGGGGATTATTATACCCTAATGTATTTTTCTATTGTGTTATTTATACCAATCTAACTTCAAGATGCATGTGATTTCTCCCCGCTTCGCGGGGAGAAATCAGGTTTCATATCGTGTTGTAAATTGAAACTTGAAGTTGCATGCGTATAATCACTATCCGCCCTAAAAATTCTCACTATAAACACAACATAACCTTCTCGTAAAAATAGCCTTATTCATTATTCTCATTAATAAAAATCATTATAACAATATCCTTTCGTATAAGTTTTTTTGTGATTGAAAAATGAACAACACTCTGGTTAATAATATGCTTGAAATAATAAGTAAACTTATATTTCTTTAATTTTTATTTTAATAATTACATAATAAATGAGAATCATATGAACACTTTAAATAATAACACAGCAATTTCTAACTACACATCAGCAGCGTTACATTTACTTAATCAAACAATGGGGTATTCCTATCAAGCGGCGCTTCGTGCTGCTGCAGTTCTGGGTGTAGCCGATCATTTGAGCAATGGGCCAAAAACAGTGAATGAGCTTGCCAAAACTGTCGGTGCCCAAGAGCAACAACTACACCGAGTTCTGCGGTTGCTCGCCACACGGAATATCTTTCGTGAAACCGAAGAAAATCGGTTTTCACTCACACCAGCCGCAGAGTTCCTGCGCAAAGACACACACCACTCCCTCCGATCTGCAGTATTGATGCTGACTGACAGGACATTTTGGCAACCTCTTGGTGAGATTGTCGAAAGTGTCCGCGGCAACCCCGCCTTCAAACACCTCTACGGACTTCCTTTCTTTGATTATTGGGCGCAGAAGGATACACAGGCTGATGATTTTCATGCCGGTATGTCCTCAATGTCTAAAGTGGAAAATCTGTTTCTCGTGAACAGTTATGACTTTCCGAAAAACGCGACCGTTGTCGATATCGCTGGCGGATTTGGTGGCCTGTTATTAGGCGTATTACAGGCTAATACCACTCTGCGAGGGATCCTTTTCGACCAACCACACGTACTGACCAGACATCAACTTGACGCGTTAGGTGACGATACACGTTGGGAGATTACTTCTGGCGACTTTTTCGAGTCATGTCCACAGGGCGATATCTATCTGCTCAAGTACATTATGCACGACTGGCCTGATGAGCAATGTATACGCATCCTACGTAACTGCCGACAAGCGATGTCCCCTGACGGCCGAGTGCTAATCATGGATCCGGTCATCCCTAATGGCAACGTTTCGCACTCAGGTAAGGAAATGGATCTCCTCTGCATGGGGATCTACGAAGGGGGACGCGAACGCACAGAAGATGAGCTACGACAATTGCTGGCTAACGCAGATTTGAAACTCAATCGCGTTATTGATACAGGTTGTTATATTTCGATTGTCGAAGCCATCGCAGGATGAAAGCCTTCGCTTAAGTCAGCCGAATAAAACGTCCTTAATTTCAATATAGTTAAAATATAGGAAATGATGATGTCTTTTCAAAAAAGAAGTCTTGCGATTGTCGGAGGCGGGGCTGCGGGCGTGGCAACATTCATCGCAGCAGTGCAACATCGTGTGGCACAAACCATTTATATTATTGAGCCTGGGGCTGTTGGCCCCGGTATGGCCTTTTTCAATCTGGATGGTGATATCCTCTGCAATACCTCCGTTGATACCATGTCCGTCGTGGCAGATAACCCTCTGGATTTTCTGAATTATTTGCATAAACGTGGGCATACCGTTACGCCGGAATCTTTCGTACCGCGCCAATGGGTAGGAAATTATCTGAATGAAAAGTTTTTGGAATTTAACACTATCGCTCTCAAGATCGGAATCGATGTTTTTCATATACCCTATGTATTTAAGGGGGGAAAAATCAATTCACATCGGTGTTATACGCTCTGGTACGGTGATACCTTGGCACCTCAATCACTGGAAGTGACTGATGTCATTTTTTGTACAGGCTTCGGCGCTTCTCGGCTCCCTGAAGTGTTGAAACCCCACTTGGCTCATCCAACTTTTATTCACTGTCCCTATCCAGAGCAAGATATGTTAGCCAGAATACCCTCGCAATCGCGGGTATTGGTTATCGGCAGTAAACTTTCAGCCATCGATGCGGCGATTCTTCTCTGCCGTGAAGGCCATCGCGTCACCATGACATCGCCATCAGGAGATATTCCCGCTGTGCGTTCGCGGTTTATACGAAGCCCTGGAGCCTTCTTTGAGCATGAAAACATAATGTCGATAATGACCCGTAAGGGAAATCAATCGAACCATTCTTTTCCTGACTCATTGAAACGTGCATATCTAAAATATTTCTACCGCGCACTCAACAAATACACCAAGATACCCTGGCGAGAACAGTTTTCTAATGCCAATAGTTATCGTGAACGTCTGCGTGAAGAAATAGCTATTGCCGAGCAAGGAAAGAGTCAATGGCAAGACATGATAGTCAATTTCATGGATGTCATTAATGAAGTGCATTTAAATGATAAAACCTATTTCGACGGTTCATTTCATCCCAACGTCGAAAAAATGCTTCATCGATATATCACTGCCATAGCTTTGCCCAATGCACGCAAACTTCTGCACTATATGGATGAGGGTTCTCTGCTCATCCAGCAGGGAGAAATTTTAAATGTTGTTATAGAGGAAGGAAAGGCTAATACCTGGTTAGTCAATTTAGGGCAGGATTATCAACCATTTGATGCTGTTGTCGCTGCCGTTGGTTATCACCAACCTGACTTTGTCATTGACGAGGATGGAAAACTTGAGATTGACACTCACGGCCAGCGTTCAGAGCGCGCCATATCAATCTCGCCAGAAATGGTCGCCATCCACCCTGACCTTAAGGAAAAGGAAAGCATTTGGTTTGTCGGAACGCCTGCGCATAAGCGGTTATGGGTGCCTAATGCCCTCGTCGTGGTAGCGAATATTGCGACCAGGGTGATTAAGAATATGTTACGCATCGATGTTCAGGTCCCATCTGCTGTTGACAACCACGAAAAAGAGCTAGAAATCAGCACATAATTTTAACCCGTTCGTCTGACATGGATCTTCCTTAAGGTTTTAATACCGAAGAGGAAGATCCATGTTAAGCATAGTTCATACAATCAGTGGCTTTGTTGAATAACAATCCATGAAATAGCTGATATCATCAAATACAAAATCGTTTAATCTAAACTATACCAATCATCTTTCAAGATACGTCTTATATCTCCCCGCTACGCGGGGAGATATAAACAATTACATTGATTTGCAAGCTGGAATTTGAAGTTGGATTGGTATAGATGAATTCATTATCTGTACGACATTATCGAGCAATTTTGGCGTACATGCCGATACCAGGCTACCACCAAATATCACTTTTTCCCGACTGCCATTCAGGGTACAAAAATCACCACCTGCTTCTTTAATACAGGGCAGAATTGCAGCGCAATCCCACGGTTTCATTAAGGTATCAATAGCACAATGCAGGCGACCGGCTGCAACCATGGCATGTTGGTAAGCGTCATTAACAAATGTAAAATCACGCGCTGATTTTACCAGTGAGTCCAAATTATAGGCGATGGTTCCATCGGCAAGATCATAACTCGTACTGTGTATTCCTGAAGCAGTGATCACCGCCTGTTTCACCATTTCCGGTGAATTTTCCGCAATTTTGAGTTGGCGTAGTGGCTTACCTTCGACACTCATCCAACAACCTTCACCTTTTGCCGCATAAACCACAGTTGAAATCGCCGGAAAACTCATTACCCCAACGACAGGTTCGCCTTGTTCAACAAAGGCAATCAAGGTACTGAACAATGGGATGCCATACAAAAACGCCCTTGTCCCATCAATAGGATCAATAATCCATCCCGATTCAAATTTTTCCGCCCCATTTAATCCAAATTCCTCTCCCCAAACTGGCACCCCCGGACTGCGTTTTTCAAATAGCTCCCGAATTTCTGCCTCCAGCATTAAATCAGTTTGGGTAACAACAGAACGGTCGAATTTATAATCGAACTGACCCGCACCATCAAAAGCACCCTGAGTCTTTTTCCTGATAGTGTTCACCGCTTCAAGGGCAATATTTAACATCAGCTTATAGCTCCTTTTATTCTTTCATATGGAAGAATAAAAAAACTATCCCAAAGAAATCCTGTAAGGAGATTTTTCTTTTGGCAGTGATTCTTGAAATACCCAATCTTTTTCAAGGAATTCATCTTCACTTTTATTTTCTCCCAACTCACCCATATCATCACTATTTCTCCCTTCTGTTTTAAGCGTTACCCCATATTTCACACTCGCCGATGCCTGAATACCATCATGATAAAGCATTAATTCCATACTTTTTTTATGGATTCCTTTTAACCAACCCCAGATTTTGGCACCTTTTTCGGCATAAATCTCTCCAGTAATAGTCAGGTTATTATCTATTTCGTAAGGATTGGTTCTCTTTCTCCAACCATTTTTATTTATTAATGGTTTTCCTGAGCATTCGTCTGCTCTTATATAAATGGAAAAAAGATGTAAAACTAATTGCAGGCCTTTATTTTAAAAGCCTAAATGGAATTATAGAAGAGCGAATACCAAATAAAATACAATTTGCATCCAATTATCTGCATACAATAGGCGAAAATATTTTTTCTACCCGAATATATGTGTAAATATAAGTATAATGGTGAGTGGATCATGTATATTAGTTTACATCTTATATTTATCAGGCTGCCATTAGCATTGTTATAAAAAATTAGGATTCATGTGGTTTCAAGCCATATGAATCCTATCTTAATACCCCCATCAGCTTGACCGGACACTCTCAGGGCGTCACCGAAGGCGTGGATAAGTCAGCATTGCATTAATCATGGTAATTCACTATAAGGTGGAACCGTGATCCCGCCCTAATGAAATCGGCTGATAATTCGCATTAAAACGTTTAGCCAACCCCTCAAGTCGTTTATCTAGCGTCCAGAGCTTCGCGCCTGGTGTTATCATGGTCGATGCCAGCAACGTAATATCAACAAAGCCACATCCAAGCCCGTACAATTTTTTATTTTCAATAAATGCCATCACTTCAGCAATACTGGCGTGATGACTCTGTGTTAACAGACCTAGATCACCAAGCGTTCGCTGTCTTGGCGCTGGAGGGGTTCCACAGGCTATCTCGGCCAGTATCATCGGGTGAATTAGAACCAGATCCCAGCTCAGCAACTGAACCAACCCGTCATTCCTATTTTTGAAGTGGTCAACCCAAACGGACGTATCAACCAAAACAGTCATTATGAGGATGGCTCCTCATGGCGGCGGGGAACCATCTGCATTTCAGGCGATGAACCGCCGAGCGCAGCCAATCTTTTTGCCGCCTGCACACGAACAAATGTTTTCACAGCTTCCCGGAAAATATCGGCTTTATCCATGCCAGGCTCGGCCATTTCTAGCGCCTGAGCATATAATGCATCATCTATCGTGACGGTAGTTCGCATAATATTACCTCAATGATTCATATATTGATGCTAAGATACATCAAAAATAGAATCAAAACAATTCGACCTATCCGTGCCCATATGGGTTCCTCATCATCCTGAATGATAATGGGACGTATTCACCCGTAATGATGCTCGCCATAAAGGAGGCTAAATAGTGATAAATCCCAATAACACGTTAATTGAAAAATGGCCCATGAATATGGGCCATTTTGTTAATAAGACTATCAGACTAGTTTAGATTTTCCATTAATGGTATCAGACCAAGCCGTTATAACGGTTGATTTCGATTTACTATCCAGCGAATCAATCAAGCTGCTGTCTCCCATATTAGGTGCGAATCCACTCATAGCCTGCACCAGGGAATCAACGGCATTGGCAGAGAGTGTTGTATATTCACGCTCGCCCTGTGCATCTTTATCTCCCATTTGGGTGACGATATCCGCACGGTTGCCATTGAAATAGTCATTAAACGTTACAGAACCCATTGCCTCAAATTCCCCCTGTGCAGAGGTATCTTTGACATTACGCTGGGTCAACAGAACCAAATCGTAACCGCTGCGTTGGAACCACAGGTTTTGCCAATTGATATCGTTGAAAATAATCTTGTCGCCTTGCTTGATATCTTCAACCACGTTATCAATCACATCACCACTGACCACAAAGCTATTCACGCCCGTGCCACCCTTGAAGCGGTTTTGGTATCCACCCAATACCAGCAGATCATCACCATCGCCACCGTTAAGCTGGCTGAACTTAGAGACCACATCGGCAATCAGGTGATCACTACCTGTCCCCCCATTGATAACAGCGTGATAACCCATCAATTTGATGGCATTGTTACCTTCCTTGCCATCGACTCGGTTATTGTTGCCGAATACCGTCGCAAAGTCGTTACCTTTGCCCAAATCAACCTGATTATTATTGCCAATGGTGACAACGTAATCCTGATCTTCCCCTGCATCAATGCGGTTAAAGTTGCCGGAAGCCACGATATAATCACGTCCCTTGCCGCCATCAATCACGCCACCTTCACCAAAGGCAAAGACCTGATCATCGCCATCTCCCATGTAGGCGTAGTTAATCCGTCCAGCCAATACAGCCACATCATTGCCTGCACCACCAAACATCATGTTTTCACGCCCCATCATGACACCGACATCATTACCCTGGCCACCTGTGAAAATATTCGAGGTGCCAACGGAATAGAAAACGTCATCACCACGGCCGCCCCAGAAGTTATTGTTATCTCCCAGATACGCACCGAGATCTTTACCGTCACCACCCCAGTTAAAGTTGTAGTTACCCAAAGAAACGTGGATGTCACCATCCCCTTGCAAATGACCGCTATTACGCAGGAAGTCGAAGGTTTTATCCTGCATGTTGAGTAAGTCGGCAGTCAGGTTCTCTTTTAAGTTAGTGACCAGCGATTTCATCTCGGCCTGCTTATCCTGGTTGAACAGCGTTGCAAACAAGTTTGGCAGGTTCAGGGACGTCAGCCCAAAGGCGCGATCTGCCTGTGTCGTTTCTGGTGCTGGCTTATCCCCTTTACTGATGGAAACTCGCCCTTCCTGATTTTCATCCGGTGCTTTGGCTTTCAGGCCGTGGCTTTCAGCAAACGATCTCACGCCATCAGCCCCCATATTCAGGCCAGCTTCCAGGCTATCCAGTGATTTGTCTGGATCAGTGAAGGCGTTCAGTTGATCGCCACTGAATTCACCGATGATTTTCAGCATCTCACGCAAAATAGCGACACCATCAACAGGCTGGCCTGAACGGGAGACAATACCGCCTTCCGGGGTATAATCCACACCAAAGATATCCGCCAGCGTGGTATCCGCACTAACCCCTGCCAGATCCCCCAGCAATTTGTTTTTGATCTGACGTGGCAAGTCCGTTGGGCTAAAGGTAAACGTGGTTTTTGCCACACCCGTTGAGGTATATTCCTGCGTCATCAGACCAAACAGTGAACCCATATTGGTATCCAGAATCGACTGGATATTGTCACCAAACATAAAGTTCCAGTTACCCGCCGTAACCTGAATATCCGCACCTTGTCCACCCACGGCAAAGTTGAAGGCCAGTTTTTCATTCGCTTGACGGAATTTATCCGCCCGACTGATTTTACCCATTTCCGGGGTATTGCCATTTCCACTCAACCATTGGTTGTATTTTTTGTTCAGGGTGCTTTCGAGATCATTTTTCAGGCCACGGCTGCTACGTTCATTTTGTGAGTTGAGATCAGTCAACGTCTTATAATCCACACTGCTGGTCAAATCGAGACCGGACAGATCACTGACATATTTCTTCGCACTTTCCAATGTCCATTGCTGGTTTTGTGTCGCCAGCCAATCTGGTGAATCAAACGAACCGGCAATGTTTTGCAATACCCCCGAAATACGGGCTGCACCGTCAAATGGGTTAACCAACGGTGGGGTTGGGATGGATTTCTCCAACATAACGATCAGATCATTACTGCGTCCCAAGTTGAAGCTGATGTTACGGTTGCCGACAAACAGTTGTGCACCCTCCAATGCCTGATAACCGGCAATATCAACACTGTGTTTGCTGTTACCCTCACCAATGTGAACCATCACATTGTTATCACCAAAGGCCAGAGACTTAAAGCCACCTGTACCAGCCTTGATACCTACATTGGTAGTGCCCCAGTTAATCGCCGTAAACTCACCATCACCAACCTGAACCTGAATATTGCCGGAGTAACTCAGTTGGTTGTTTGATGATACTACCGTTGCATGGTTATCTGCTGCATCGCGTTGTTTCGGTGCATGGAATGCCTCGGTATTATCGGCAATCGCACCTTGCGCTTTTGCACCAACCTCAGTCTGACCCACGCGGGATAAGTTGATATCATTTTCAGCGATACCAAAGCGGATTCGTTCGGAGTGGCTTTCCACTTCACCGTTGTCATTCCATCCCAAGACGAGCTTATTATCCGTGAGTTTGTGCACCCATTGTTCCTGCGCATCTTTGGTGTATTTGCGGCCAATACTGTCTACCGCGACCTCACTGCTGCGCGCCGATACGGTGGTACGAATACCTTGCTTATTCAGTGCCGAAATAAAGCGATGGGCGAAACCATTACGGTTGTCATCGCCTATCAAAGAACAACCCACGAGACTAATATGGTCTGGTGTGCCGGCCTGTTGGAAATCAGTACGGAACTGTTTCAGTTTCAGAGCCAGTTCATCCGCACTGTAACCGCTCAGGCGTGTATGATTCTGCGCTGCACCTTCACGTCCATGCCCAACAATCTGCCAGCGTAATTTGCCGGACACGACAGCGGGATCACCATACACCACGCGATATTGACCGTTGGCATCAAGCTGAACGATCAAGCTGGAATCAGGGTGCTTACCTGCCAGGTTTGCAGCGGCTTGCGCAACCACAGGATCATTTTCGGTCTGGATAATAATCTGACCCGCAAAGCGGCTATCGCTACCTTCATGCTGTGGTTTGACCACAATATTTTCCCAGGCATTGACATCCTGGTTATTCACGTGAATATGACTTTCCAGCGAGTCATCACCTAACGGTTTTTTCACACTATGAGTTGCATCAATCTCTGCCGGTTTCTTGATTGGGGTATCATCAAACACAGGCAGTTCTAAGATGTCTCGCATCGTGAAGTTTTCAGCCCATCTTGGACGATAAGTTGCCAAGACCTCACCATCCATGACGGCGACACGTTCGAAAAAGCTTTCCCCTGCTGCATTCTTCGGCAACTTATAGCTTTGTGCCATGTTTAGATCGGATTCACCGAAGAAACGCGTCACGTAAGCGCCAAACTTCTCCGCCGACGAAAATTCAATAATTCCCACATTGGGATCATAGAAACCATAAACACGATTTTCACCACTGCCTTTCGCCCACGCCGCCATAGCATGGTCTGGGCCATCCAGCTCAAGCAACACTGGCTGACCTTCTGGATTACCAGCAGTAATTTTCTGGACGACGCCATCGACTGTCAGTGCTTTCGTGTCTTCCAGTTTCTCTTTCCACACTTTCATGGATGTCGCTGACATTGGGTTCTTAGCATGGAGTGCGGCCAAAGATCCCAACAGTTTATTTGCGTTGGCGTGCTCAGTGGCAGAATACCGTTCTGGGTTGTTAAGTACCGCTGCCGCAGAATACATTTTCTCCAGCAATTGACGGGCAACCCCCTCCTGTCCCTCATTTTCAAGTTGTTTCGCAACCAGAACTAGTTTCGACAACGGATCACAACGTCCGCCAAAACCATCATTTGACAGATTCAGTAATAACAATTGGGGCGCCAGTTGTTCACTCGCTTTAGTGTCAGCAATGCCGGTTGAAGCGACATCACGGAACAACCGATTGTATTTTTCAGCTCTTGGCTGGAAGGTGATTTTCAAGGCGCGGCTTTCAATTTCCCAAGCCAAAGCGCCTTTCTGTTCCAGGCTCCAGTTACCCTTAAGTAGCAAATCCACCAGTTGCTTGAGATTCATGTTTGGACGGAAACCATCCACGATCTGTTCTGCATGGCCTTGTTTGTAACCCGCCAGAAAATCTTCGGTTGTACGAATATCTGTCAGCTTCTTCCCTGGGCCGGCTGGCTGTGGTTTTATTGCTTCACCGTAACGTTTAAGGTCGTTATCAATACTTTTGAGTACTTCTGGTTCGTCAGGCTGAGGTTTTACTTCAAACGAATCAGGCGCAATCTCTGCGTTGGGTTGTTGGGTAATATTCTCAGCCGATGCTTTGAGTATGAATGTGCCATTTTTGGCATGAGCAACGACTTTATCGATATTCGACTGTACAAGGTTAGCCGCCTGCTTGAAATTGTGACTTTCAACTTCAACCCGGATTTTCTCACCTTTCTTGGTCGTCACTTCCAATGTCACGGCATCGTTATCGTAATCAACCACACGTCCCGTTACGTTTGCACCCAGCTTAAAGGTCTTACCCTGCTCCTTCAGTGCACGCAATACGTACGGTTGTTCACCTTCACGCGCCTGTTTCCAGACTCCGTCATACTGGGTAATGGTGTCATCTTCAAAGATATTGTAGTTAACATAGAAACTTTGGCCTTCTTCTTGGCTGGCCTCATAGGTATAAGCAAACTTGGATTGATATCCCGTTATCATTCCCTTATGGAAAGAGTCCATAAAGTGTTCAAAGTCTTTATAGTTATCAAACGACTTGATACCACAGTTAGGATCATAGAATGACCAAACAGTTTGGTTTTCCCCTTTATGGACAACAACGGCCATGGCGTGATCTTCAGACATAAAGGACATATAGGTCGTCTTATCCACATTGCGCAGTGTCTCCATGACGCTCTCATAGCCAGCAATATCATTGCTCAGCGAACGGTCAATGCGATCTCCCGTCAGCCCATTGGCTTTTAATTTACCGCCATAAGCCTGGTTAGCTTTTCTGCGGTCTGCCAAATTGGACTGGTTTTGCGTCTGGCTATACTGCATTGATAGCAGATCTTGGATTGCCGGACCGATATTTTGGCGGCGATACTGATTAAGCAAAGAGGCTTCAATCGAATTGACATCACTCTTTTTATTCACCGTATTGTCATTGTAGGCCTTGACTGCATCGGTCAGCCACGACAAATAGGCTTTGCCACCACCTAATCCATGAACTCGCTCTTCTATCAGGTAACGGCCAGATAATGCAAAACAGATGCCTTCCAGAAATTCTTTTGACTCAACGTGGTTCCCATTAGTCAGGAGAACATTGCCAATTTCAGGTACAAGTTTCTGAAGCTCATTGAGCAGAGATCCTCCCTGATTGAAATGGAGTGAGTATTTATCTAACTCTTTGCCACTTGATTTCATATCAAACAGGATGTAAAGCATTTTTTCTCGCAAACCAGCCTTCACGCTACCATTTTCACGCTGAGGTGCAGAAAGTATTGAGACAATCTGGTCTGCATAATTGCTTATCAATCCATGGTCTTCATGACCATAAGAAGTCGGTTGGCCTGATACCTGATAACCAGCGACAGCCAGTTTGGCACGCAGTTTTTCCCCTTCTTTGCCCAATCCTTCATTATCGGTCAATAGCATGATTGGCGTCTGTTTCGAGATACCTTGTAGGTTTTTCTCCACCGAGAACTGGCCATTAATCGCTTTCGCCAGGGCACCGCTTATCCCCACAGGATTTGGCACTCCATGGGCGGTAATCCCTTTAGTCATACTTGGCATTGGCCTGTCAAGCAGCAAACCGGAGACAGCTTGCCCACGGCGCTCGGCATAACGGGCAAGATCCGCCGCGACAGCACCTCCCATGGAATAGCCATGAATAATGATATTTTCAGGCTGGATGCCACGGTCATTAACCAAATAACGGAACATAGTACGGGCATCCTGATAAAGCCCTTTTTCACTTGGATGACCACCACTGGAGCCGTAACCCCGCATGTTCACCGCCAGCATATCTACACCCTGTCTTTGGTAATAATTTTGGATAGTGATGGTTTGCTCTTCCGCAGATGAATGGGAACCATGAAGGAAAAGCACAACTTTTTTCGTCGCACTCGACCCATATTGTTCTTGCTGAGCACCGTTATAGTAATAACCGGTTAGGCGTCCCGCTTCGCCCTGTAACGTGATATTATCCGCTGTCCCCTGCTTGACAAATTCATCCAATATCATTTGGGTATCGTTATCTACGTTACGGCGTTCTTCTTTGGTGCCGAAAAGCCGCCCGTTTATCAAACGCGTTATTGAATTAGACGGTTCACTGTCACGTGGTGGCGTACCATTATTGTCAATGGCGACTTTTTCGCCACCTCTCAGGGTAACTTCCGTCAGCATCAGCGACTCTTCCAGACGGACACTCACTTGTGACAACAAATTTTGTAGCGCAGGAACGCGTTTTGAATCCGGATGCCCCTGCAAATAGCTTTCAACCTGGTAACGCAGAACGGTTAATTTTTCTACTGCATCAAAGCTATAATCCTTGCTATTTTGCAACACATTTTCGTAGTTACTGAGGGCATCTAACACATTTCGATAGCTGTCACCAAGGATCTTGCCTTTAACATAAGCAGCTTCCCGCAACTCACCCACAGACATCAGGTCAGTTTGCGGTTTATAACGCCAGCTACCCTCCGCTTTTTCAGCGATAATGCGAGTACGTCCGTGCTCGTGGGAAACAATGCGATCTTTCACCAAATGCAATTCATCAGGCAGTTGGTCGTAATGGTTATAGTTGGCGAGAATAAAACGCTCAATAGATTTAATCTGCGCCGAATCTTTTGGATTTTCTAACATGATAGTTTTGAAGCTATCACTGTTCTTACCCGGCCAAGGGCGGACTTCAAAACCTTCACCATCAACTTCACTCACCAACAAATTGCGTTCTGTACGCAAACCATAGGCAAGTTTGTTGTCTTTATCTAACCAACGGTAAACATTGGCGACTTTTTGTGCCTTGCTTGCAACAGAATAACCAGTTTCAGCCGGAGCCACTGAATCTTGCTGAACATGTTCTTCACCCAGCGCTTTCAGGCCACTGAGATCCAATCCCGAAATTCTCGGGGTATCCCTGATCCATTCAGTCACCACGGCAGAAGGTTGGCTAATCACCTGATTATCCGACGTTTCGCCATGAACAGACGTTAACACTTTTTTGGCACGTATCCCTGCATTGATCTGCAAGCGGTTTAAGGCAGCTTTGGCATTACCAAGCTCGCTCAGATCCTTATCCAGCTCTTGTAATTGCTCACTGAATCGACCATCAGCCTGAGCAGTCGAATTGGCATTGATATTACTCTTGGATTTTTCTGCTTGTTCAATGTCTTCAGAGTAATTAGCGTTATAAGTTTTACCAGACAAACCACTGCCTGTTGCGCCTGTACGAACCGGTTTATGGCTGTTATCCAGTTTTGAACCCTTGGCATCATGTTGCACTTGCGCAGTTTTATTGTCTGCCGCAGAGACTTCATGCTGACCATGCTGCTCTGCTTGTTGTACGGCCAGATTACCCTCATGTTCTGCCCGCTTAGCTTTTAGCTCACGATCAAGAGCTTCTTTCTCTCTGTTTTTGGCCTGAATGAGCGCTTCTTCAATATCTTGCTCAGCATCTTGTTGATTTTGCTCAGCCTTAAGTGCACCCATTTCTGATTTAGCGACAGCATCTTTAGTATCGCCCAAACGCGCTGCTATCACTTCCTGGATATTATCTAATTGATTCTGCGCAGTTTCACCAGACTGATTCAATTCGGTTTGAATACGCTGCTGTAAACCCGCCGCGAACTGATCACGCCATTGTTGGCCTGATTCACCATGATGGCTGGCATGGACATCCAGTGTTTCCAGCCCTTTAACCTGCGCCAGCATCTCATCTGTCACCGCCTGCGCTTCTTCTTTGATGGCATTACGCTGGCTCTGCCCATTAGCGTTCAGGGCATCCAGATCTGTCGCTTCCAGTTGTGACTGGGTGCCAGCAATCGCTGCAAGTTGCTTATCTTTTTCCTGAGCCAGACGTTGGCTATCGGCTTCTGCTGTTTCCTTGTCCTGCAAGGCATTGTGTGCCGCTTTATCCTGTTTCACATGGTCAGCAACTCCACCGTCTTTCAGTTCAGCAGTTGCAACTACATTATCCAGCACATAACCAAAACCATCATTTAAGCCAATTCCAGAAAATGCCAGCCGGTTACTTCCCGCATTGGCGGTTAAGGTCAGAGTCTTGTTTTGCCACTCACTGTCACCATTGGCGGCAGCAAAAACAACCTTGCCATTCCACCACACTTCCAGCCCATTATCCGCAGAGCTGCCAGCACGCCTTGCAAAATCGAACTTAACCGTAATTTCTTCACCCGCCGTCAAGTTCTGGATATCCTGATAGATATTTGTGTTACCACTGACATCAAGCTCACTGACCCGCTTACCATGCCCTTCATCACTCAATCCATATGCCTTGGCTGAATGGTTGGCTTCAATGCCATTGGTGGATTTCCATCCCACAACACCTTGTTCAAAATCACCATTGACGATTAAATTACGTGGTCGATTCGGGTTCAGACGTTCTTCACTGCCAAGTGCCTTCTCGATCCCTGCAATATCTGGGGTATCTACACCGGTCACAGCCCCTTTCAAATCTTTTGCCAAATCCGATGAGATTTCATTAACTTCTGTCAGTTTGAAACCATTTAGGGAAGAAACTTCCGGCAGGTCAATGGCGCCTCGCCCTTTATGGGTTCCTGATGTCGTGGCTTCATCGCCATTCACCAGATAATTGATGCCCTGACTGCCCGCGTGACCCAGTACGGTTTGTTTGAGATTGTCAAACAGTGCATTCAGTTTATCGCTCTGGGTATTGCTTTCCGCCACCGCAAGGCTATAAAAATCACCATTACCCACCTGAATTGCCACGTTGTTACGTGCATAAGAAGCGTTAACGTTCAGGCCATCACCCACACGGATATTGGCATTGCCCTTGCCCTTCATGACGGAAACATTCAGACCGTCACCCACACGGGTATTGACGTTGAATTTACCCCAGGCCACATTGACGGAAACCCCATCGCCGACTTTGGTATTGATGTTCAGGTCGCCATGAACCGCAGTCACGCTAAGGCCATTCCCCACTGTGGTGGTGATATTGCCTTTACCTTTGGCCGCCGTAACTTGCATACCATCACCCACTTTGGTGACGACATTGCCCTGGCTCCATAACACATTGAAGCTATCCCCATGCCCGATTTGGGTGACGATATTAGCCTCACCCTTAGCGAGTACAACGTTACGACCATCACCAACCTTGGTGATGACATTAGCCTTGCCCCACGCACCGGTATAGTCATCACCGTTGCCAACATGGGTTACGATATTGGCTTGCCCTTGGACAACGGTCACTTCCTGACCATCGCCGATTTTGGTAATGATATTTGCATCACCTTTGGCAAAGTTATAGCGATCGCCGTGACCAGCCTGAGTCAGGATATTGCCTTTACCCCAGGCGGCATTGATACCCAATCCATCACCGACTTTAGTGATGATATTGCCTTCCCCTTTGGCAAATCCGACCGTTGTGCCGTCACCAACATGGGTCATGATATTGCCGATTTTAGAAACCAGCAGGCCGACCGCACTTCCATCACCGACTTTGGTCAGGATATTGCCTTTGCCCATCAACACGGCTGCCGTTGTGCTATTGCCTTCCTGATTAACATGGGTCACCACATTGGCTTCAGAAGCGGCCACAACGCCCATAAAATCATTGCCGACTTTTGTCACAATGTTGGCTTTGCCTAATGCCAATACACCGGTTAAACCATCACCGACATGGGTCATAATATTGGCTTCGCCAAACATAGCAGACAATGTTGTGCCATCACCCACTTTGGTCATGATGTTGGTTTTACCCGCAAACAAACCAATGCTGGTGCCGTCTCCGACATGGGTATAAATGTTGGCGTTACCCACCATCAATGCTGCGATCAGATCATCCCCCACTTTGGTCAGCACGTTTGCCCCACCAATCATGGCCGCGAAAGTGGAACCATCACCAATCTGGGTAAAGATATTGCCTTTACCAATCATGGCAGACAGGGCATCGCCATCGCCAACTTTGGTCGCAATATTGCCTTTGGCGATCATCAAAGCAACACTCTTGCCATCACCAACGTGGGTGTATACGTTGCCTAATGCCAGCATCAAGGCCAGTGCATCGCCATCGCCAACTTTCGTGAAGATATTGCCTTTACCGCCCATTAACGCCCAGGCATTGCCTTCACCCACCTGAGTGAAAATATTGCCTGCACCAATCATCGCCGCAATGGTTGTACCATCACCCACCTTGGTGAAAATATTACCCAGCGCACCCATCACACCCAGCGTTTGCCCATCACCAACATGGGTCAAAACGTTACCCAGGCCTAACATAATGCCGGTTGTATCACCCTGGCCAACTTTGGTCAGAATATTAGCACCACCCAACATAACACCGGTCGTTTTGCCATCCCCCATATGGGTCAGGACATTGCCGCCACCGCCCATGACGGCCTGGACATTACCTTTGCCCTTTTTCGTCAGGATGTTGGCTCCGCCCAACGCAATTGCCGATGTATTTGCAGAGCCAGAATTCGACGTTTCATTATGGCTAATATGGGTAATAATATTGGCGCCACCCAGCATGGCTGATTGCAAATCGCCTTCGCCCACTTTGGTCAGAATATTAGTGCCACCCGCCAGTATTGATGCGACATTACCATTCCCCATCTGGGTCAGAACATTGGCACCGCCAATGCCCGTCCAGAACGCATCGCCATGACCAATTTGGGTATGGGTATTGAAACCACCGGCCATTGCAATACGGCTGTTGCCATTGCCTTTGTGAATAGAGATATTGCCAACCGCCAGAAGGTGAGCAAGATAGCGGCCATCGCCAACACGAACCAACACGTTTGCTGCCCCGCCCGCATTGACATTCATTTCACCGCTCCGGCTCTGGTGCAGCAACACGTTGGCAATGCCAGCGCCATCAAAGTTCAGGTTACCTTCTTTGCCTTTTTTGATGATGATGTTTGCACCACCACCACCTGCGAAGGTGGTATTACCGAATTCAGAGCTATGTTCAATCACGTTCGCAATGCCCGCACCTTTAAAGTTGACATTGCCACGCGTCACGTTGGATTTGATGATGTTGCCACCACCGGCACCAACATAATGAATATCACCAGAACTGTCATTACTGTCAGTTGCTGAGTTGAACAGTTCAAGATCACTATATTCATGCATATCAGGCACACGACTGGAGGTTGTGCGCACAGTATTAACGCTGTAATGCAGATCACTTAGTGAGTAGCTACCGGTTCCCATATAGTGGTAACCATTGGCAAGAGAGATATCGGTGTTCGCCAGATTAGCGATATGGTTGCCTTCTTTATACCAAGGGCGAGCGATATATCGCAGCACGCCTGTATTGGGATCATTCTTTAGTTCAACTACCACGACCTTGGTATATTCGCCAAGTTGCTTACCATAAATATAGGTGTTCGGCATCCGGTTGGATTTGACGGCTTTTACATCAACGGTGGTTCCATCACGATAAATAGCATAACCGCCCATTTTGGCATCAGACAAAGTAATATCTGCTGCGTTAATCTGGACACCATTACCATAATCTACCCATTGGTTTTCCGTCAGCTTTTTCTCAACCGCATGAATCGTGATCGGTTTCTGTTGTTCAACGATCAGGTTTGACAACGTGTATGCGCCGTCTTCATCGACTGAATTAAAACCACCTTGATCTGAAATATCTTGTTTTTCCAGCCCCTTGAGGTGTTTCCCCGTTTTAAACCAGGCAGTCGAAAAGTACCTCAGCTTGCCCGTTTCGGGATCATTGCGCAGTTGAACCTTGTTGATTTTAGTGTAAGTGCCATCCTCAAATGCAAACAGGTAAGTATTTGGCTCCCGCGCCGATTTAACCCCTGTCACCTGATGGGAGTTGCCAATCCATGCGCCACTCATGGTTGCTGTTGTCAGCACAACCTCTTCAGCTTTGGCGTATTCCATCCCTTCACTGCCGAAGTCATTGGCTTTTCCTTTGCGGATAATTTCGTTATAAGCACCGCCACCTGTGAAATGGATATTACCGTGCGCAACATCAGAGTAAATGCGGTTATAACCACCTACACCTTCAAACCGGATATTCCCACGCGTTTCAGAGTAGGTATCAGCCTCCTGACGTATACGCTCGATACGGTTATAAGCCGCACCACCACTGTACGTAATATCACCGACCTTGCCCGTGTGCGTTATCGATACCCCACCAGCAACACCAGAAAATCCGATATTTCCGCTCTCATTTTTGTCAATCTCTGCATAACCAGCACCGCCTTTAACTGTCAGGTTTCCGGTGGTGTCAATGACCTTAAGATAGGCGGCGCCTCCTACAACGGTATCATGTCCAGATCCCGTATACACCGTAGCCCCAATCGATCCCACTGTAATATGGTCATTGCCGCCGTAAGCATATATATTTCCGCCAAATCCAATGGCCTTAATGTTGTTATCACCATCATCGGCGAAGTAATTCCCCGTAACGAAGTATTCAACGCTTCTCCAAAATGGTTTTCCCATATATCAATCTCTGAGTAAAAGTTAAATCGAAAACCACTGTACCCGACGGATACAGCGGTTATTTGAAACATCCAGAGTTCCCCTGACTGTGCAGGCTTTTTGCCCTTTCCATGCGGCGAAGACACGCCGGCGCAGATCGCGGGCAATGTCACGCGCATGTCCGAAAGGCGCAATCATTTCTGGAAAAAAAATATGCTGGCCGGAACGCCAATCTTCCTGTGAAATTTCCCGTTCACCGGCAAGAATGGCATCCCGACTGCTGTCAGACAAAAAAGCCCAATTACAAAAAGCAATTGGGCGTTGATGTTCATCTTCGTAATAGCAAAACTGATTGAGCTGGAATGATGGCAAGATACGTTGTTGCCATTCAGCAACTAAATAACGTTGGTGCAAGGGGGAATGCTGACAAAGCAACATCACCCCACCCATCATTGCCTGTATTTCATGCGCACTCAGTGTTGCTGAATGATGTGTGATCACCATAAGTTAGCAATTGCCTGATAAAATTTTGCTGATACTATTTTGTGGTTTCAGAATTGCGTGTTGAACGTTTTTTCGGCTCTGTAGCGGCTGCTTCCGTCGGTTTTTCGCTTTCGTTGATCTCAGGCATCGGTAAAAAACCTGCGGCAATCAGTTTATTGATTTCGGCTTCCATTCTTGGGTCTTCAAGCATACTTTTGACCATGGAAACCATATACATAAAACCAGAGGCAGGCATATGGATCACTTGTTTTAACTGCAATTCCTGATCATTTTCCGCCAGCGTACCCTTCGCCATTTGGTTAGGCTCCTGGCCGACAAAATAAAGAGAAAATACGCCTTTGTTATAATTAACGCTTGAGATGGTTTGAACAAATTTTTCAGACATAGCATTATCCATTAAATAATTATTAATTTAATGTTAATATTGCATTAAATTAATATGATTAAATCATAAATGAACCCATATACCTGATGGCTTCATTTATGATTTAACCTGATGACTACAGTTCATCAATGTCAACTAAAACCATTTATATTTCCCTTATCTTTCAATCGCGATTTTTGAAAAATGGATCATTTTGAAAGAACTATCCAAAATACAAAATAGCAAGTAAAGTATGGGCCGATTTAAGCATGGCTCTATTATTAGATGGTTTACTGACAATGCATTACCAACTATAGTTTGCCAACGACTTTGGATAAAGATATAACTATTTATTGGCTAAAATCAACATATAAATAGCGCATGTCTATTCAGATACTGCATTTTATTCTAATTACTGACACTCACAGGCTCTTTGATAGCAGATAATATTTTTATCGATTTGTTAAAATCACTTAATACATTAACATTTCACGTATTTTTAGGTTATCTGTTTATATCAAAAATGTGATTTTTTATTTAAAAAGATTTAACTTAATGAATGAAATAGAAAAAACAATAATATCATTAATTAATTTAATAATAATGATATCTAATAGAGATCATACGGCCATATCAAATAAAAATTTAAATGATAGTGATGATTATATTTCTACTCTCAAGCAGCTACAAAAAGAATGTAATATTAAAATCAAAAATAAATACTCTATAAATAAGAAGTTAAGTGCCATATCTCTACCGGCCATTTTGTTTAATAATGATGGGCAACCTTTCATTCTGGCGAAATATGATGAACAGCGGGTTTTAATTCAAAAACCTTATCAAGATACACCGGAGATATTAGGTAAAGAAGAATTTATCAATCTATGGAGTGGCAAGTGGATAAAAATAACACAAAAAAGCAACCAATTTAATATCCGCTGGTTTATTCCTGAATTTGTCAGGCAAAAGAAGAACCTGACGGAGATACTCCTGTTCTCCTTTGTTCTACAGATCCTGGCGCTTATCTCTCCTCTGGTCGTGCAAGTTGTCATGGATAAAGTGCTTGTGCACCAGGCGCTTTCCACATTGGATGTGCTGATTTTTGGGTTGGTGGCGGCCGGGCTGGTTGAAATCATTCTGCGGGGATTGCGTGAATATCAGTATGCCCACACCGCCAACCGGATTGATATCAAACTGGGGTTGAAGCTGGTTAACCACCTGTTTGGCTTGCCATTGCTGTTTTTTAAATCTCGTCAAGTGGGTGCAATTGTGACACGAGTACGGGAGCTGGAAACCGTTCGCGAGTTTTTAACCGGCTCGATGTTCACCTTGTGTATCGACGTTTTGTTCATGTTCGTCTTTATTTATGTCATGAGCTTATTGTCCGGTATGCTGACGCTGATCTTCTTGCTTACCCTGCCCTGCTATGCCCTGCTGGCCTGGTGGGTGACACCGAAAATCGAAAAAGCGGTGGAAAAACAGTTCACCCATGCCGCAATAAATACCTCTTTCTTGACTGAAACCGTTGCCGGTGCCGAGACGCTAAAAAGCCTTGCCGCTGAACCCCGCTTTATTCGCCGCTGGGATAGCCAGACCGAAAAGATGGTCAGCACCAGTTATGATGTACAGCAATGGGATAATCGCTCCGGTCATCTGGTAATGGTGCTACAAAAAGTCACCAGTGCCATCATTATCTGGCTGGGTGCTTCGGAAGTGCTTTCCCTGCACATGACCATTGGTCAACTGATCGCCTTCAACATGATGGTCAGCCACACCCAACAACCTCTGGCTAAGTTAGTGCAACTGTGGGGACAATTTATCCGTTCACGCATTGCCATTGAGAAGCTGGGAGATATGCTAAATCTGCCAACAGAGCAGCAATCAGGTAACGAACAGGTGACCTTAAGAGGGGCAATCTCATTTTCTGATATCGTCTTTCGCTATCAACCCGATCTCCCCCCTACTATAAACCATTTCACCCTAGATATTCGGGCGGGAGAAACTGTAGGCGTTGTCGGCACCTCTGGTTCCGGGAAAAGTACCCTTGCACGTTTGCTGTTACGGCTTTATACCCCAGAAAGTGGGGCTATCACGCTGGATGGCGTTCCCTTGCAAAATTTCAATATTGAATCCATCAGGCAGCAGATCGGTATCGTTCTG
Source organism: Xenorhabdus thailandensis (assembly GCF_037996785.1). Lineage (NCBI taxonomy): Bacteria > Pseudomonadati > Pseudomonadota > Gammaproteobacteria > Enterobacterales > Morganellaceae > Xenorhabdus > Xenorhabdus thailandensis. The sequence continues at coordinate 439,188 of NZ_JBBMXF010000012.1, read as the reverse complement.
CAAGAAAACTTTCTATTTAATAAAACGGTGTATGAGAATTTGTCTCAATCCTGCCCTGATGCCCCGTTATCTGCAATCATCGAAGCAGCAAAGCTGGCTGGGGCACATGATTTTATTCTCAGATTGCCGATGGGATATGACACGGTGATCGCAGAAGGAGGGCAGTCGCTATCAGGCGGCCAGCGACAGCGTTTGGCTATAGCCAGAACCCTGCTGTCAGATCCCAAGATCCTGATCCTGGATGAAGCCACCAGTGCACTGGATGATGAATCACAAGCCATCATTCAATCTAACATGGCTGAGATTGCCCAAGGCAGAACCGTCATCACCATTGCACATCGTCTCTCTACAGTACGCCAATGTGACCGGATTATTGTATTACACCAAGGCCAAATCATCGAACAAGGTAGCCATGAACAGCTTCTGCAACAAGGCAAACACTATCGGAAACTTTGGCAGTTACAACAAGAGCTAAAACAGGAGGAGCCTGCCCATGTTTAAGGCTATCTTTCGGAAAGGAATCAAACCGTTACGTACTGCCAACCCGCATTACGATTTTTTGCCAACCCATTTGGCATTGTCACAACGTCCACCTTCGCCGTTCGCCCGTTATACGGCAATAACCCTAAGCATCAGCGTTTTGCTTGCTTTGCTATGGGCTTGTCTGGGGAAACTGGATGTACAGGCAACCGCAACCGGACGTTTGATAGCGTCTGGTCGTTCCCAAATCATTCAGGCTTATGAGCAGAGCCGCCTGATTGCTATCCATGTCAAAAATGGTCAGCATGTTGAGAAAGGCGCACCTCTGCTTACACTCAATACGCTGGGCGTCAATCAGGATATTGCCCGTTTAAGCGAGCAACGTGATTATCTGGTGGAAGAGGAAATCCGTTACCAGGCCCTGCTTGAAAAGCAAGATCCCAAATCCCTGCCACTTTTCCAGCAACAATCCACAGATAGACAGACAAGCATTCTGACGCATTACGCTCACGAAAAGCAGGAATTTGATTCAATCATTACCAGTATCCATACGGAAATGGCAGAGAACCTGACTTCCCAACAGGCACGAAACAGTGATATTCGCTCATTAACCAACCTACGTGAAAATATCAACCAACGTTTACAGGCCAGAAAAACATTGAGCCAAAAGCAGGTCATCAGCAAAGTGGAATATCTGGAGCAAGAAAAGGAATTTCTGGAAACAGAAAGGCTAATCGCCCAACAAAAATCGGAACTCGATATTCTGATAACGAAGTACAAAAGCCTGGAAGAACGCTTAAAAGGCACCAAAATAAAAAAAGAGCGGGAATGGTTTGAGAAAAGAAAACAGGCAGAAATACAGTTGGCGTTAACGCACCAAGAAATTTCGAAAATGCAAGAGCGAGAAGAGCTTGAAGTTGTGCGCTCCCCCGTAACCGGCACCGTTCAACAATTAACTGTCCATACCCTCGGCGCGGTACTGCAACCTGCGCAAAATTTGATGGTGATTGTTCCTGATGAACATGTACAACTTGCCGAAATCCAGATTTTGAATAAAGATGTTGGTTTTGTCCGGCCTGGTCAGCATGTCACCGTCAAAGTCGATGCTTTCCCCTATACCCGCTATGGCACAATTGAGGGAGAGTTGCTTAGCATTTCGCGGGATTCCACCACCGATGAACAGTTAGGCCTGGTTTTTCCTGCACAAATCAGCCTCAAACAGAACAATATTATGGTAGAGGGGAAACCTGTTGAAATCACGGCAGGTATGTCTATCGTTGCGGAAATCAAGACAGATCAGCGAAGAGTGATTGATTATCTGCTCAGCCCAATCCAGGAATATCAATCTGAAGCATTGAGGGAAAAATAATCATGGCTGATACTTTTACCTTCACCTGTAATACAGATACAGACCAAACAGACGACAATACAATCGGTGAAAATACAAACAATTATGCGCTGGATTGTATCGCCCATTTAGGGAAACAGTTCCACAAGGTGGCTTCTGTCGAACAATTACACCATATTCTGGGTGTGGACTCCCTAACACTGACAGATCCACAGCTACGTGAAGCGGCGGATGCCATTGGGTTACGCAGCAAATTTGAACGCCTGACACCGGATACCGCCGCCACATTACCTTTACCAGCATTGGTTGAATTGGATCAGCGCTGGTGGGTATTGTCAGAAGTCCGTCCTGACACATTTACGTTGTTCGATCCTGCCACCGAAAAATATGAAGTGCGTGCATTATTGCACGGTGAAAAAACAAGTGGCAGCCAATCTAACCAATACAAGGTGCTATTGGTAGCAGATAAGTCCCTGACCAGGCAGCAGGTTAAATTTGGACTAAGCTGGTTTTATCCCTCTATTTTCAGGCAGAAAAACCAGTTACGGGATATTTTCCTGTTTGCCATCGTGTTACAACTTTTTGCCCTGGCTGCCCCCTTGCTATTTGAAAATATCATCGACAAAGTATTGGTTGGACGGAGCATTTCCAGCCTGCATGTATTAGGGATGGCGATGCTGGCACTGGCATTGGCAGAACCCCTGTATGGGTTTTTGCGCAATACCGTGTTTGGCCATACGGCCAGCCAAATCAATGCTGAACTCTCCGGCAAGCTGTACCGTCATCTCGTAGGATTGCCCCTGCCCTATTTCAAACAACGACAAACAGGGCAAATTATCGCCAGAGTTCGGGAAATGGCGCAGATCCGCCAGTTTTTGACCGGCTCTACCCTTATGCTGTTGCTTGACCTGATTTTCATCATTCTGTTTCTGGGCGTGATGTTCCACTACTCTTCCCTGTTGACATGGCTCGTCATCAGTTCGCTGGTGCTCTATTTCTTGCTCTGGATCGCCGTCGGCCCCATTATTCGGCGCAAGGTAGAAAAAGAGTATGAAGCCGATGCCAATGCCACCAGCTTCCTGACAGAAGCGGTCACGGGTATTGAAACCATCAAAACCACAGCGACAGAAAAACGCTTTTTGTCCCAATGGCAAAAGGTGTTGAGCCAGCAGTTAATCCAACGCTTCACCGCCCAAAAAAGTGGGCTTGCAGCGGGGCAAGGGATTGAGCTGATCCAAAAAGTGGTTGCTGCCTTGCTGTTGTGGTGGGGAGTCCGAAGCGTATTTGATGGAGATTTGTCCCCAGGTGAGTTAATTGCTTTTAATATGCTGGCAGGGCACGTTACCCAGCCCATCCTAAGACTGGCGCAAGTCTGGCAAGACTTCCAGCACACCCTGATCGCCCTGCGGCGGGTGGGGGATATTCTTGATGAGCCAATGGAAAACAGTAAACAAGGGCTGGCATCAGCCCCCGAACTGGCAGGCCAGATTGAATTCCGCAATATACGCTTCCGCTATCATGCAGATACGCCAGAAGTGCTGGCAAATCTGTCACTGGAAATTAAGGCCGGAGAATTTATTGGTATTACAGGGCCATCGGGTTCCGGCAAAAGTACATTAACCCGCTTGTTACAGCGCCTATATGTGCCACAACACGGTCAGGTTTTGGTGGATGGAATGGATTTAGCGATTGCCGACCCAGTATCATTGCGCCGTAATATGAGTGTGGTTTTGCAGGAAAGCATTCTGTTTTCCGGCAGCATTGCGGACAATATCCGCCTGTGCAAACCCAATGCCAGTGATGAAGAGGTCTATCGGGCGGCAACCTTAGCAGGCGCGGTCGATTTCATTAACGCGTTCCCCCATAAATTTGCGCATCCGGTTGGCGAAAAAGGGGGAAATCTTTCTGGCGGACAACGGCAGCGCATCGCATTGGCAAGGGCGCTACTGAGTGATCCCAAGATCTTGATCCTGGATGAAGCCACGTCTGCTCTGGATTATGAATCTGAAGCGGCCATCATGAGCAACATGGCTGAAATATGCCGAAACAGAACAGTAATCAGTATTGCTCACCGGCTAAATACTCTCCGTCATGCCGATAAGATTTTCGTTTTGGATTTGGGAAAAATCGCTGAATCAGGTTCACATGATGCCTTAGTGCAGCAAGATGGCTTATATGCACAGCTTTGGTATCAACAAACTCAGTGATAATTGAAAATATGAGACTTGTTTCACCTCTGCGTTCATTTCATTATGAAACAAGTCTCTTTCCTTCTTTCAACTCAGAAAAGTAACATGAAAATTATCTAATAAATTTATATCATCGTGGCTAATAGGCCACTATTTCTGTAACATATTTTTAATACTATCAGTAATCATTCTCTGCTGTGACATAAACTGAAACTCACTAAAACGTTTTCTAGATAATTCATAGCTTCTGGTTTCCTTGACCATTTGCATACATTTATCTGTATCAATCTGGCCTGCCCTGGAAAAGATTTCTTCATAGATTCTATGTATGGTATCAATACTAAATTCTTGCTGCCCCAAGGCCTTACATAACTCATTATTATTTACCATATGTTGAACAACCAGAAAGAATGGCTGCAGATAATAGTAATATTTTTTTCATAATTATTTGTGTGCTGTGTAAGAAGAAATGCGAGTATACCTTTGTCTCCCTCAGAAAAACCATGTTAAATTCATTAACTCAGCTTGTAGGCACACACTCTGGTCTAACTGCCAAAATTGCTGGGTATGAAGACAATAACGAACGCTTTGCCGAATTTAACAATAAAGTCTGATCTCTTTCTCTGAAAAGGATATTCCGTGGCCGTCTACATTTAAAATATCGATTCTAAATGTAAATGTCATTTGAGCCATCCCAACAATCTCTCCTATCAACTAGTAGCGACACGCGCCCAGCTAAGGTATTATTGCCCGCTATATTATTGGTACACGCCCATTATCAATTGAATTTATGGCAAAAGAACAAACTGATCGCACCACACTGGATTTGTTCGCAGATGAACGCAGGCCTGGGCGACCTAAAACAAATCCACTGTCCAGGGATGAACAGCTTAGGATCAATAAACGCAACCAGTTGCGACGAGATAAAGTCAGAGGATTGCGTCGAGTGGAACTCAAACTTAATGAAGATGCCGTCGCAGCACTAAATCATCTGGCAAAACAGCGCAACATTAGCCGCAGTGAATTGATTGAACAAATGCTATTAGCCCAACTGACAGAAAAAAATCACCTTGCCGATTAACGGCTTTTATTAAACACAACGAAGCGGTGTCACCACACAAATCTGACAGATTTGTCATGGATGTTTGGTCAAAATAACGCTTTTCATGTTACTGAAACTGACATTTTTCTAGCTGATTTCAGCGTGATGTGTATAGATTTAATACACAAATAAAACAAGAGGTTAACCCATTTTATGGCAATAATAGGTATATTCTTCGGCAGTGATACAGGCAACACAGAGAACATCGCCAAAATGATCCAAGAAAAATTGGGCGGTGCTGATGTTGCTGAAGTCCACGATATTGCCAAAAGCAGCAAAGAAGACATTGAAGCCTTCGATATTCTGCTGCTTGGCATCCCAACCTGGTATTACGGTGAAGCTCAATGTGACTGGGATGATTTCTTCCCAACACTGGAAGAGATCAACTTCGACGGAAAACTGGTTGCTTTGTTCGGCTGTGGTGATCAGGAAGATTATGCAGAATACTTCTGTGACGCTATGGGCACCATTCGCGATATTATTGAACCTCGTGGTGCCATTATTGTAGGTCACTGGCCAACCGAAGGATATCATTTTGAAGCGTCTAAAGGTATGGCCGACGATAACCATTTTATTGGCCTGGCCATTGATGAAGATCGTCAACCTGAATTGACAGATGAGCGCGTTGAAAACTGGGTGCAGCAGATCAAGGCTGAAATGAGCCTGTCAGAGATCCTAGGCGCTTAAACTTAATAAGAAGAGAAAAGCCCTTTCAGGCAGGATTATTCTTGCATAATGTGTCATGATATATGAATAGGCATGGTTTTCATTTTTAATATCCATGCCTATAATCAGCAACATGAAACTCCCTCACGATACCCCCAAGTATCATAAGTGCACTTAACTCAAGTTACAGGACTGAATCCGCATGACCGACAACAATAAAGCATTGAAAAATGCTGGACTTAAAGTAACTCTTCCACGACTGAAAATTCTGGAAGTGCTACAGGACCCAGAATGCCATCATGTCAGTGCGGAGGATCTCTACAAAAAACTGATTGATATCGGTGAAGAGATTGGCCTCGCCACTGTCTATCGCGTGTTGAACCAGTTCGATGATGCTGGCATTGTCACACGCCACAATTTTGAAGGCGGTAAATCGGTTTTTGAACTCACTCAGCAACATCACCATGACCATCTGATTTGTCTCGACTGCGGTAAAGTCATTGAATTTAATGATGAGTTCATTGAAGAGCGTCAGAAAAACATTGCTGAACGTTATGGAATCAAGCTCTCAAACCACAGTCTTTATTTATACGGCCACTGTGCTGATGGTGATTGCCGCAAAGATAGCGCGCTTCATGATGAAAAAGCATGATAAACAAGCGCTGACAATGAAATAATTGCAACCATTTGCTTCTGCAATTTATTCACCTAAATAAGCAACCTGCCGATTAATTATCAAGTTAATCGGCAGGTTGCTTATTCAATTTATTGCCCTCACATCTCCAGACAACCGTTAGAGCTTAACTTCATCTATACGGCTAAAACGGCTTCTATCAGTATTGACAGAGCGAATTTTCACATTGCCGCTAACATGGGGTCGTTGTCTGTCATTATAATCCTGCCATGTTCTTCCATTATCCAATGAGTATTGGATAACCACCCCTGGTAATGCGATATTCGCTTCTAGTATTCCAGAAACAATTCTGCCGCCCGGCACAGGCAAACGATATGTGATTTTAGCCCTGCCCAGCCTAGCCAGCTCACGCTGTCCTATCAGATTGGCAAAGCGTTCCCAATTCTGTTGCAAGAGAGCAATATCAACATAATGCGTTATTCCACCTTTATATTCCCTGCCCTGCTGATAATTCTGCTCCCATTCAGCTTGGTGCCATGCCCGTTCCGCCAGCGGCAATAAGCGTGGATAGATCATATATTCCATTTGTTCATCGGTACGCACGGTTTCACTCCATGATTGTCCCGATATGCCATAAGCTCCCGGCCAGCGTTTATTACTATGGGTATTAAAGTGATAGCCATCACGATCCACCGAAGTCTCAGCATTTTGTGGCATATTGTTCGGGGCAAAGCTGAAAATTTTTGCCTCATCATTAAAGCGCGTTGCCCAATAGTAGCCCCGCTCTTTCGGATGAACTTCATATGGCATATCCAGATAAACATAATCAGGACTGGAAACAACAACCCGATAACCCTTATTCGCCCAGTCATTGGCAGAATCGTAGCCTCCCCAATACAGGGTATCCCAGAAGTTCACTGCAACATGTTTAGTCGCGAAATCTTTTGCCGATTTGGCATATTTCAGGCCATCCTGCCATGCCTGCATGGTGCTGATACCGTGGGCATTGACGATTTTGCTGACTTCAATGGCAAAATAACTGGCAAGTTCATCAACATCTTTAATGACGCCTTGCGCTATCATCTTCTGACAAACCTGAGATTTTGCCCACGGCTTGTCTTCAATTTTCTGGTTGATAATCCCCTTACCTGGCACAATCGGTCCATCTTTATCCTGATATCCAGCACCCAAACGAATATTTTTTGCCTCATCCCCACCAAAATGCCATGTATTCAACGGCAGACCGGCCGCTTTATGCATGGCAACAACTTCGCTAATTACTTTATCGACAAACCGTTTTGAAGAGTCCATACACGGGTTAAGATAACTGTGGCGATCATAGAACTGCACGGAGGTTGTATTCGAGGTATCTGTCGGATCAAGCAGACGATACTCATTAGCTTCCTGCTCTTTGCCCTGTGCCATAAGCCTCTTATAGCGTGCTTCCATCGACATCACTGCGGCACGAGCATGGGCGGGGATATCAATTTCTGGGATCACTTCTATCTGGCGGGCTTTGGCATAATGCAAAATATCAATGTAATCCTGGCGGCTAAAATAACCACTTCCCATGTTGTTGCTATCTGGCCCTGATCCCAACTGCGGCAATAAGCATTGAGTCTCACTCAGATCATGACAGCGTTGACTACCGATTTCTGTCAATTCCGGTAAACCAGGGATCTCCAAACGCCAGCCTTCATCGTCACTTAAATGGAAATGGAATTTATTCAGTTTATAGCGGGACATTTGATCAAGCAGACGCAGGACAGCTTCTTTACTATGAAAATTTCGTCCAACATCAAGGAACACTCCACGATATTCAAACCGTGGTGCATCTTTTGCCGTCAGTGTCGCAATCTTTGGCATACCATTGGCAGGAAGTAAGAAAAACAGTGACTGCAAGCCATAGAATACGCCAGATTGATCAAACGCGACGATTTGTGTTCCTTTGGTAGTAATCTCCAATGAATACGCACCGTTTACTCTCCAGGACTTGGTAAATTGGTTTGCGTTGATCTGGGTCGCTATTCGATAACCGTTATCTGTTAAAGGAATATCACGGGCTTTGAAATACTCCTTGATCACGTTAATAGATTCGCCACTCAACCCACCCAACTCTAATTTCACGCCACGAGATAAATCCACGTCCTGGGAATGAACGGAAAGGACTTTCGGTGTCGGAATAATCTGTCCTCGCAGCTTATCTTCACTGATTATTGCCACCTGTTGGTTTTTTGCAAAGCGGTTTTCAGGTGTCATCAGGATATTGTTATCCGCGGTGGTTCGTTTCCACTGTTCACCTTCCAGATCGGATAAAAATTGGCTGATGTTCTCCGTATCAGTATTTACCAAGACCTTGGGCCTTGCATCACCGGAAGTCGCATACCAACGCGGCATAAAATCCGTACTGTAAATTTGCCAATATTCACCAATAATCGGTAACACGACCTTTTCATTGGCTTTGATGCCCGTAAATTTTTTCGTCGGTTCCAGTTTATGTAAGTCACCCGTAACATGAGTGATTTTATATTGATCATTATCTAGTTTCAGTATTTGGCGAATACTGTGAAAATAGAGCGCCCAATCAGAAGAGTTGATTGCCTGCTCACCATTGCTCAAGATGATATTGACTCGATTACAGGCCGCCGAATCAGCGCCAAGAATGGCACAATCTGTACCATGTGAACCCGCCTGATTATCAATGACGTTGAAATTGACTTTTAACTGGCTCAGCAAATCCACGATCTGCTGTGATGACATTGATTGCGACGGTGACATTGGTGATATCATTTCTGTATGAGCGTTGCCTATAAATCCAACTACCGTGATGAATACTGCCAAAGTACGTAATGTAATAGGTTTCATAAATTACCTCGTCCGAACTTATTATTTTTCGATGGGTAAATTTTGGGACAAAATTTTTGGGTAAATAGTGTACAAATTTGGTCAGGCAATAACCCTATATAATATGGGACTATAAGGCAATTTCTAATCTTAGCTGAAGGAGTTAATTTTCATTACGAGGCTATCAGGCACAAAAAAGCGTGAAAATAATCACGCTTTTTTGTGTACGAGGTCACATTATCTTGGTGAGATGATTACTCTTGTGAGATTTTTGCCCAAGTATCACGCAGGCCAACTGTACGGTTAAAGACCAGATGTTCCGCACTTGACAAGCGGCTGTCAGCACAAAAATAACCTTCACGCTCAAACTGATAGGTTGTTTCTGGCAATGCATTTGCCAACCCTGGTTCGACAAATCCTTTACGGATCACCAGCGATCCTGGATTGATAGTAGACAAGAAGTCATCTTCTGCCCCTGGATTTGCCACGCTGAACAGACGGTCATACTGATAGAAGTCCGCTGCTACACCGTGTGCAGCACTGACCCAATGAATGACGCCCTTAACCTTGCGACCATCAGCAGGATCTTTGTTCAGGGTTTGCTCGTCATACTGGCAATAAATCGTAGTGATATTACCTTCTGCATCTTTCTCAACCCGCTCTGCTTTAATCACATAAGCATTGCGCAGACGAACTTCTTTGCCCAGAACCAGACGCTTATATTGGCGGTTTGCTTCTTCGCGGAAATCCGCACGGTCAATATACAGTTCACGACTGAACGGCACTTCACGGCTGCCCATTTCTGGCTTATTCGGATGGTTAGGCATTGTCAGAATGACTTCACCTTCTGGCATGTTCTCAATCACCAGTTTCACCGGATCAAGCACCGCCATCGCGCGTGGGGCATTTTCGTTCAAATCATCACGAATGCAGGATTCCAGTGCTGCCATTTCAACGTTGTTATCCTGTTTAGTCACACCAATGCGGCGGCAGAATTCACGAATAGCAGCCGCAGTATAACCACGACGACGCAACCCAGAGATCGTTGGCATACGTGGATCATCCCAACCATCAACAATCTTTTCTGTCACCAGCTGGTTAAGCTTACGCTTGGACATCACCGTATATTCCAGGTTCAGGCGAGAAAACTCGTACTGACGTGGATGGCAATCAATCGTAATGTTATCCAATACCCAATCGTACAAACGGCGGTTATCCTGGAATTCCAGCGTACAGATGGAATGTGTGATCCCTTCCAGCGCATCGGAAATGCAGTGCGTAAAATCATACATCGGATAGATGCACCATTTATTACCTGACTGATGATGCTCTGCGAATTTGATACGGTAGATGACCGGATCACGCATAACAATAAACGGGGATGCCATATCAATTTTGGCACGCAAACATGCCTTACCTTCAGCAAATTCACCGGCACGCATTTTTTCAAACAGGGCCAGGTTTTCTTCTATGCTGCGATCACGATACGGGCTGTTTTTACCTGGCTCTTTTAAAGTACCGCGATATTCACGGATCTCTTCAGGACTCAGTTCATCGACATACGCCAGGCCTTTATTGATTAATTCAATGGCATATTGATACAGGGTATCAAAATAGTCAGAAGAGTAGCGAATATCTCCACTCCACTGAAATCCCAGCCACTGAACGTCAGTTTTAATCGACTCAACGTACTCGATATCTTCCTTGACGGGGTTTGTGTCGTCAAAACGTAGGTTGCATTGTCCCTGATAGTCTTGAGCGATGCCGAAATTCAGGCAGATCGACTTGGCATGGCCGATATGCAGATAACCGTTAGGTTCAGGTGGGAAACGGGTATGTACGGATGTATGTTTACCAGTTGCCAGATCTTCGTCAATAATCTGACGAATAAAGTTTGTCGGGCGGGCATCTGCCTCACTCATCGTTTTTTTCCTCAATGCAAAAAGCGCTTTAACATAACCCTCTATAATCTAATAAGCTGAACCGAGAAACAATACTTTGTTCGTGGGAAATGGCGGAATGGGTAAAGTTAGTACGGAAAAGCGAGAATAACCCCAGATGACGACTCCCAGAAACATATTTAGCTATGTTCCCGGGAAATTGTTTATTTATGTCTCAACTCAGTTTGTTAACTCTTTATGACATAAAATATTATGTGCATTCACTTATTGCATTACTTGAAATAAGTCTGACTTATTAGCGATTACATTTCCTTTAGCCAGAATTTTCACACCAGCATAATCATCAATATTGCTGATAATCACAGGACTGACCATCGATTTGGCATGTGCATTTAAGTAATCAAGATCTAACTTCAATAGAGGATGCCCTATTTTCACTTGTTCCCCTTCTTCCACCAAACGCTCAAATCCTGTGCCATTCAGTGAGACTGTATCTATGCCGATATGAATAATGATCTCAATACCGCTATCCGTTTCAATACATACCGCATGGTTGGTATCAAATATCTTCACAACCTTACCCGCAACAGGAGCAAAAACCGTATCCGATGTGGGTTTTATGGCAATCCCATCACCGACTAATTTGCTGGAAAAGGCTTCATCAGGAACATTTTCCAATTTGACCAATTCACCTGTGACAGGAGCAACTAAAGTCAAAATAGGTTTACCTGCTTGTTTGTCCTCTTTTTCCACCAAAACATCGGTCTCAGACTTGAGAGTGACTTTTGCCGCTGCAACATAACCTTTTTCCAGAATTTCTTTCATCATACTGGATATCAATTCTGCACGTGTACCAATAATAATCTGGACACTCTGCTTATTCAGGCGGATAACACCTGTGGCACCAAGATGTTTTACCCATTGTTCATTGACCAGGCTAGAATCGTTCACTGATAAACGTAAGCGAGTAATACAAGAGTCAACACTCGTCAAGTTGTCTGAGCCGCCAACAGCAGCAATGTATTGATGAGCTATTTCATGAATACTCCCCGCTGAATGACTCTCTTTTTTCGCCATATCGATATCATAACCATCAGTTTCATCCGTAGCCGATAACTCACGTCCCGGCGTCATCAAATTAAACTTTTTGATGGTGAAACGGAAAACCACATAATAAAGGCAGAAAAATACTAAACCCTGCGGGATCAACATGTACCAATGAACCGCCAACGGGTTACGGGAGGAAAGTAACATATCGACAAGCCCAGCACTAAAGCCAAAACCAGCAATCCAATGCATGGTAGCCGCGATGTAAACCGAAATCCCAGTCATGACCGCATGTAACACATAAAGTACTGGTGCAACAAACATGAACGAAAATTCAAGTGGCTCAGTTACGCCTGCAAAGAAAGACGCAAATGCCCCAGCCATCATAATACCGGCAACCTTGGCTCTATTCTCCGGACGAGCACAGTGGTAAATCGCTAATGCTGCCCCTGGCAAACCGAACATCATTATCGGGAAAAAACCCGCCTGATAACGACCAGTGATCCCCATGACAGCAGTGCCTGCTTCAATGGATTTCTGTCCACCAAGAAAGTTAGGAATATCATTGATACCAGCGACATCAAACCAAAATACGGAGTTCAGAGCATGGTGCAAACCAATCAGTATCAACAGACGATTGAAGAAGGCATACAAACCCGCCCCAACAGAACCCAGATTGGTGATGCTTTCACCGAATGCTACCAGCCAGCCATAAACTACTGGCCAAATAAACATCAAAATAAAAGACACAACAATCATCAGGAAAGAGTTCAAGATAGGGACTAAACGACGGCCACTAAAGAAAGACAGTGCTTGTGGTAGCTCCACATTACTGTAACGATTATACAACTCAGCAGAGAAGACACCCACCAAAATCCCAACAAATTGGTTATTAATCTTACCGAATGCTTTTGGGACTTCCTCAATCGGAATCCCCTTAATCATTGCCACCGCTGCCGGAGAACATAGTTGCATGACAACAATAAATCCGATAAGACCTGACAGTGCAGCAGCGCCATCTTTATCTTTCGACATTCCATAGGCTATCCCAATCGCAAACAACATTCCCATATTGTTGAGAATGGAAGTACCTGACGTGATAAACAGTGCCGCCAACTCATTATCAGCCCCCCATCCCGTTGGATCAATCCAATAACCTACACCAACCAATATTGCCGCTGCGGGCAATGTTGCCACCGGCACCATTAATGCCCGGCCAATCCGTTGTAAGTAGCTCAGAATATTCACTTATGCCCCCTTAAAGCTCTATTAATGGAGTCTTTTAGTTAATTAATGACGTTGTGCCATCACTTATGTATTTATTGTTAAAACGTTTTTAGTCTAAAAAAAATATTTTTCATCGCAAATTAAATCCGTCTGATATGTGATTAAAGTCACTTGATTTGATAAATTTTTAATCAAAAATCTAGCTATCACGCAAAACTTATTTTATTATGAAAAATATGTATATTGCATTAGATGCGACAAAACCCCACTTAGAGAAAGGGCTATGTGTCGTCTTGTCACATTGCTATCACGCACCACTTTGATATCTCAAAATCATGTGTATCGTGCATAATTCTCATAATTAATTTATTGAATGTTTTTAAGAGGTAATCATGAGGCTTATCCCCCTAACTACGGCAAGTGATGTTGGTCGATGGTCTGCTCACTATATTGTAAGTAGGATAAATGAGTTCAATCCTACTGCGGAGCGCCCTTTCGTACTCGGGCTTCCCACAGGCAGTACCCCATTGGCAACCTACAAAGAACTTATTTCCCTGTACCAAGCCGGAAAAGTGAGCTTCAAGCATGTTGTGACATTTAATATGGATGAATATGTTGGCCTGCCAGAAGATCATCCTCAAAGCTACCACTCATTCATGTATCAAAATTTCTTTAATCACATTGATATCCCCAAAGAGAACATCAATTTGTTAAATGGAAATGCGAAAGATATTGATATTGAGTGCCAACGTTACGAAAATAAAATCAAATCCTATGGCAAAATACATTTATTTATGGGAGGTGTTGGTAATGATGGACATATTGCCTTTAATGAACCGGCCTCTTCTCTTTCTTCACGCACACGAATTAAAACACTGACCATTGAAACGCGGACTGCCAATTCCCGTTTTTTCAACCATGATATAAAACAAGTCCCCCAATATGCATTAACTGTTGGAGTGGGAACTTTAATGGATGCCGAAGAAATTATGATTTTGGCAACTGGGATGAATAAAGCGCAAGCCTTACAAGCCGCGGTAGAAGGGAATATCAACCATATGTGGACTATCAGTTGCCTCCAGATGCATCCAAAATCACTTATTGTCTGTGATGAACCTGCCACCATGGAACTGAAGGTAAAGACAGTGAAGTATTTTCACCAGTTAGAGGCCGATATCGTTAATGAATTTGCCAGCTAAACTGATTTAGGAGTCAAAATATCAATGTACGCGTTAACCAATGGCATTATTTATACCGGATATGACAGGCTCGATAACCATGCAGTTGTCATTGCAGATGGTTTAATTAAACAAGTCTGTCCGGTAAACGAGCTGCCAGAAGAGATAGAAAAACACAATTTACATGGCGCAAATCTCGCACCAGGATTTATTGACCTACAAGTGAATGGTTGTGGGGGAGTCCAGTTTAATGAACGGTTGGAAAATCTTTCAGAAGAAACTCTGCATACTATGCAGAAAACCAACCAGCTCTACGGTTGTACCAGTTTTTTACCTACCCTCATCACCAGCCCCGATGAATTAATGATAAAAGCCATTGAAGTCATGCGCACTTATCTACAAAAAAATCCTCATCAGGCATTAGGGCTACATCTGGAAGGGCCTTATATTAATCCAATAAAAAAAGGAACTCATAATACAGCTTATATCCGCAAACCCACCCCTGAAATGGTTAATTACCTATGCCAGAATGCTGATGTAATTACCAAAATCACTCTCGCTCCTGAAATGGTAGAAAGCCAATATATTCAGCAATTCGCCGAAGCCGGTATTATCGTTTCTGCTGGCCATTCTAATGCGACTTATGAAGAAGCTCGTCATGGCTTCCAACAGGGTATTACTTTTTCTACCCATTTATATAATGCCATGCCTGCAATTTCTGGCCGCCAACCTGGGCTGGTGAGTGCCATTTATGATTCCCCAGATGTCTATGCCGGCATAATCTGTGATGGAATGCATGTATCATGGCCAAATGTCCGAAATTCCAAGAGATTAAAAAATGAAAAACTTATCTTGGTAACGGATGCCATCGCTCCTGCCGGGCTTGCTCCCGATGCCATGGATCAATTTACCTTTGCTAATAAAACAATATATTATCGAAATGGTTTATGTGTTGATGAAAATGGCACACTGAGCGGCTCATCAATCACAATGATTGATTGTGTCAAAAATAGTGTGGAGCATGTTGGTATTGCTTTGGATGAAACGTTGCGAATGGTAACGCTTTACCCAGCCCGCGCAATCGGTATTGATAAACACCTCGGTACGATTGAATCCGGCAAGGTAGCGAACCTGACCGCATTTACTCACGATTTCAAAACCTGCAAAACCATTGTTAACGGAAACGAAATCAAACTACCGTGAGTATAAAGACTGATGAGTAACGAAAACGCACAGAAGCAAATTGGTAATATTGATCTAGTCAAACAGCTAAATAGTGCTGTGGTCTATCGGCTGATTGATCAGCATGGGCCAATATCACGCATCCAAATTGCAGAAGAGAGCCAACTTGCTCCTGCCAGTGTAACTAAAATTACTCGTCAGTTATTGGAGCGTGGCCTGATAAAAGAAGTCGAACATCAGGCTTCCACTGGCGGAAGACGTGCAATCTCCATAATTAGCGAAACACGCCATTTCCATACGATCGGAGTCCGGCTTGGGCGCCATGATGCAACTGTGGCACTGTTCGATATGAGTGGCAAGACGTTAGCGGAAGCACACTACCCTGTACGGGAAAATAGTCAGCAGGAAGTCGAGAAACGAATTATTTACGCCATTGAAAGTTTCATCAACAAAAACCAGCGCCGGATCCGTGAGTTGATCGCAATTTCAGTTATTCTTCCCGGTCTGGTTGATCCTGAGCTGGGTATTATCCGCTATATGCCACACATTAAGGTAGATAACTGGCCTCTGGTGAAGAATATCAAAGCACATTTTAACACCTTCTGCTTTATTAGTCATGATATTCGCAGCCTGGCATTGGCAGAAAATTATTTCGGGGCAACACGCGATTGTGAAGATTCCATTCTGGTACGCGTCCATCGTGGTACAGGGGCTGGTGTCATTGTTAACAACAACATTTTGCTCAACAAACGCGGTAATCTGGGTGAAATAGGCCATATTCAAATCGATCCTCTCGGTGAACGCTGCCATTGCGGTAATTTTGGTTGTCTGGAGACTATCGCTGCCAATTCAGCAATCGAAACTAAAGTACAACAACAATTACGCCAAGGGTTCCCAAGTCAGCTTGCCTTGAATAATTGCAATATCCATGCAATTTGCCTTGCAGCCAATGCGGGCGATCCCCTTGCCACAGAAGTCATCAGACATGTAGGGCTCTACCTTGGCAAGGCTATCTCAATCGCGATTAACCTGTTTAACCCTCAGAAGGTGGTGATTGCCGGAGAAATCACTGAAGCAGAACAGGTATTGTTGCCAACCATCAAGAGCAGCATCAATACCCAAGTATTAAAAGCATTCCGTGAAGACCTCCCTATAGTGATTTCTGAGTTAAATCACTGTTCAGCAATTGGGGCATTCGCCCTAACGAAACGCGCAATGCTTAATGGTGTACTGTTGCAACATCTTCTTGGCGGATAATTTCAACCGTTTTAGCCGACTTTGTCGACAAAACGCTTATAAGACAAACAAACAAACGATTTTGTGCATATTTCTTTAAAAAAGCAGTTGACGCATCTGTCTGATATACGCATAATGCGCCCCGCACCGCCGATGAAGGCAAAGCGAAAAAAGATGGCTACGTAGCTCAGCTGGTTAGAGCACAGCACTCATAATGCTGGGGTCACAGGTTCGATTCCCGTCGTAGCCACCATCTTTGCGGGAGTGGCGAAATTGGTAGACGCACCAGATTTAGGTTCTGGCGCCGCAAGGTGTGCGAGTTCAAGTCTCGCCTCCCGCACCATTTTCTTTATCGGGTTTTACTTAGAATGTGTTTTAGTAACGATTTTAAGTTTTAGTGTGTTGTTTCAGGTGGGGTATCGCCAAGCGGTAAGGCACCAGGTTTTGATCCTGGCATTCCCTGGTTCGAATCCAGGTACCCCAGCCATTTAACTGGAACAATGAATTAAAACGGTATAAGGTTAACAGCACATTCTGGGAATAACAAAGGCTGCATTGATAACACTCAGGTGGGGTATCGCCAAGCGGTAAGGCACCAGGTTTTGATCCTGGCATTCCCTGGTTCGAATCCAGGTACCCCAGCCATATTACTGAGGTTTATCACAACTCTTACGTTTATCGTAAATGGCTACGTAGCTCAGCTGGTTAGAGCACAGCACTCATAATGCTGGGGTCACAGGTTCGATTCCCGTCGTAGCCACCATTTAAAAATTCAGTTGGGGTATCGCCAAGCGGTAAGGCACCGGATTCTGATTCCGGCATTCCCAGGTTCGAATCCTGGTACCCCAGCCAATATTTTCAACGAGTTACATGATGTAGCGAATTGAAAAAGAGCAGAGAAAGAATATACAGAATATTCTTTGATATAGAAACCGCCATTAAGGGTGGTTTTTTCGCATTTATCTCATAAAGATAAACTTTCCCACCCTCTCACCAATTAGATAATCTAATAAATTTAGGTTTGTAATTTTACACAATTGAAATTATAGATCTTGTCCCCCTGCCTCAAATTCCACACCGAATCTTCCAGCATCTGAACACAGACGTCTAATCTACAGTGTCAGAAAGGGGCGTGATGCCCCTGAACCTTATTTGGTTACAATCTTGGATTAAATTTGCGCGTGCGAATGCGCAGTGAAAATAAAAATGCCACCAATCCGTGTGCGTTAGGTACGCGATAGAAACGGGTGGCAGCATGGGTTATTTCTGTAGCCACTCAGGGAATGGATACAAAAATATTGGGTTTAGTTTCAGAGGATAACTAATTGTTAAATATTATTCGCTTGTTATTGGGTGAAAATAGGTTTACAGGGTAAATTAGTTTTTGTTGTTGTCAGTGAAATGGGGTGAGTAAAATGAAAAAGTTCATTCTTCTTTGCTTGCTAGCAGGCACGACACTTTTAGCTTCAATGCAAACTTATGCTGTGGTCTGCTCGATTTGGGTAATCCCTCAAATACGTGAAAAATGTATTGCGCAGTGCGAAGCTACACACCCAGGATGGTTAGGCAAAATAGCCTGTGAATAATAAAACCAAATTAGCCCCATAAGGGGCTAATAGGCAACAATATCCATCACAACCCCAATGCATATTTCAGAGCAAGATTTTTCATGCCTCCTGCACGTTGCGCAGCCATTAATGCCAGATTTCGTACCGTTTTTAACCCCGGCAAATCATTACTGAATGTGGTATGGAAAAAATCCATTCCTGCCTGCATCACCAAATTATCCGGCATCCTGCGACGTTGATAACGCATCAAAACTGGCAAAGAATCCCACTCTTGCAACAATTCCTTAGCATTGGTTAGTACCTTGAGTAACACATCAACATCTCGATAACCTAAATTCACTCCCTGCCCTGCCAACGGATTGATGGTATGAGCCGCATCTCCCAGCAGAACCAACCCTTCTTGTACGTAATGGCTGGCATGATGACGAGTCAGTGGAAATGAACCCGCAGCAATCGGGGTAACTGTACCTAAGCGGGCAGGAAATGCCTGAAGAATTTCTCGTTCAAGTTGTGCCATCGTCATTGACTGCAATTGGCGAATACGGGCAGGAGAATCATACCAAACCAACGAAGCCCATTGATCAAACAACGGCAGAAAGGCCCTAGGGCCAGAAGGAAAAAATTGTTGCCAGGTTATATCTTGTTGAGGCTGGTCAGTCTTGACCGTTATCAGCATACATGACTGGCGATATTGCCACCCGTTACTGCCAATACCCGCCAATTGACGGACTTGAGAACGGGCACCGTCTGCACCAATAATCAGTCGTGTGTTAATTTCCGTGCCATCTTCCAACGTCACCCGCCACGTTTTATTCTCATGCTGACGCTGCATAGATTGCAAAACGGTGGGACAAATCAATGTCAGGTTTGGATAACGTGCAAATTCCTGCCACAATGCCAGCTGCAAGACACGATTTTCAACCATATGCCCTAACTCTGGCAGTCCCAAGCTTGCAGCATCGAAAATGACATTCGAATCATTTTGCTCCCATGTTTCCAGCTTTCGATAAGGAGCACTGCGCATTTGCAAGACGTTTTCCCATGCTCCCAATTGTTTCAATAAATCCACCGAAGCACAGCTGATCGCAGATATACGAACATCCGGTTCACACTCTGCATCATAAAGTGCAGGAGGCTGGTGCTCCAATAATGCAACACGCCAACCTTCCTGCGCCAATCCCAATGCTGTCGCTGCACCAATCATACCTGCGCCAACGACAACGATATCGAATTTTTGTTGTGGATTATTCATATTCATCACGTCATTAACTTATTGATTAAAACAGTCTACCGGAATTTTCCCTTTCCGGCTGAGAATATCCGCTATTACAGTCTGGTCACTGGTGCCTCAAATGACTACAATAGCTAACAATATTATGCTAAATACACTACGTGCAATATATTGCGCTTTTCAGTGTTGAAGCATCATTCCACTGGAAACACCGGATACACAAAATGTCGACGATAAAAAAACTGTATATCAAAACCTGGGGCTGTCAGATGAACGAATACGATTCATCCAAGATGGCCGACTTGCTGGAAACCACTCACGGTTATCAGTTAACCGATGTCGCCGAAGAAGCAGATATCTTACTCCTGAATACTTGTTCAATCCGTGAAAAGGCTCAGGAAAAAGTCTTTCACCAACTTGGCCGCTGGAAAGGCCTGAAAGATAAAAATCCTGAAATCATTATCGGTGTGGGGGGTTGTGTCGCTTCCCAGGAAGGGGATTACATTCGCCAACGTTCACCCAGCGTCGATATTATTTTCGGGCCACAAACCCTGCACCGCCTGCCCGAAATGATTAATCATGTCAAAGGCACCCGCAGCCCGGTTGTTGACATCAGTTTCCCTGAAATTGAAAAATTTGACCGTCTGCCAGAGCCTCGTGCCGAAGGCCCAACGGCATTCGTTTCCATCATGGAAGGCTGCAATAAGTACTGCACATTCTGCGTTGTACCTTACACCCGTGGGGAAGAAGTCAGCCGTCCTTGTGATGATATTTTATTCGAAATTGCCCAACTTGCTGCGCAAGGTGTACGTGAAGTTAATCTGCTTGGTCAAAACGTTAATGCCTATCGCGGCGCAACGTTTGATGGCGGTATCTGCACATTTGCCGAGCTGTTGCGTCTGGTTGCGGCTATTGACGGTATCGACCGCATTCGCTTCACAACCAGCCATCCAATCGAGTTTACTGACGATATTATTGCAGTCTACGAAGATACCCCTGAATTAGTGAGCTTCCTGCACCTGCCAGTCCAGAGTGGTTCTGATCGCATTCTTACCCTGATGAAACGCGCCCATACTGCGCTAGAATACAAAGGCATCATTCGCCGTTTACGTAAAGCACGCCCTGACATTCTGATCAGTTCTGACTTCATCATCGGTTTCCCAGGTGAAACACAGGATGATTTTGAAAAAACCATGAAACTGATTGCCGATGTTAACTTCGACATGAGTTTTAGCTTTATCTATTCAGCGCGCCCAGGTACACCCGCAGCCGATTTGCCAGATGACGTTAGCGAAGAAGAAAAGAAACAGCGCTTGTACCTGCTCCAGCAGCGCATTAACCAGCAGGCTATGAGCTACAGCCGCGCAATGCTTGGCAGTACGCAGCGCATTCTGGTTGAAGGCCCATCACGCAAAAATATCATGGAACTCTCTGGCCGTACCGAGAATAACCGCGTGGTTAATTTCGAGGGAACGCCTGACATGATTGGTAAATTTGTTGATGTCGAAATTGTTGACGTATACGCCAACTCCCTGCGAGGTAAAGTCATTCGTACTGAAGATGAGATGGATCTACGCATTCATGAGTCACCTGAATCAGTCATTGCCCGTACTCGCAAGGAAGATGAGCTCGGCGTTGGCTTTTATCAGCCTTAACAGGCCCTAACATAGAGATAATCAGTGACACAAATAAACCCACAAGTAGCAACCCAAGAAATCTTTCTGGAGCCTGCTGACAATCAACGTCTGATGAGTCTGTGTGGACCACTTGATGATAATCTGAAACAACTTGAACGTCGTTTGGGTATTGAAATCAATCGCCGTGATAACCGTTTCAAACTGGCTGGTAAGCCATTGTGTGTTAATGCGGCCGCAGGGATCTTGCGCCACCTTTATGTCGAAACCGCGCCTATACGCGGCGTCATACCTGATCTTGAGCCTGAACAGGTACATCTCGCTATTACTGAGAGCCGGGTACTGGAACAAGCAGCAGAAAGCGTCCCTGAATATGGTAAGGCTGTCAACATCAAAACTAAACGGGGTGTTGTAAAACCCCGAACTCCCAATCAGGCGCAATATATTGCTAACATCCTTGATCACGATATCACGTTCGGGGTGGGGCCTGCAGGTACAGGGAAAACGTATTTGGCCGTCGCTGCGGCGGTTGATGCACTGGAACGCCAGGAAGTCCGCCGTATCCTGCTGACCCGTCCTGCGGTTGAAGCTGGAGAAAAACTGGGCTTTCTGCCTGGTGATCTTAGCCAGAAAGTCGACCCTTATCTGCGTCCGCTTTATGATGCCCTGTTTGAAATGATGGGATTTGAAAAAGTTGAGAAGCTTATCGAAAGAAACGTTATTGAAGTGGCGCCACTGGCTTATATGCGTGGACGTACCCTCAATGATGCCTTTATTATTCTCGACGAAAGCCAGAATACGACCATTGAACAGATGAAAATGTTCCTGACTCGCATTGGTTTTAATTCCAAGGCCGTCATTACCGGTGACGTAACCCAGATTGACTTGCCAAGAGGGCAAAAATCAGGCCTGAGTCATGCAATAGAAGTGTTATCTGATGTTGATGACCTGAGTTTTAACTTCTTACATAGTGAAGATGTTGTTCGCCATCCCGTGGTGGCAAAAGTGGTTATCGCTTATGAAGTATGGGAAGCAGCGGAACAAGAACGCAAAAAAGCGCTCAATGAGAAACGCAGACAGGAAGCACAATGAGTTCAGTCATATTAGATTTACAAATTGCATGTGAAAATCCCGAAGGGCTACCCGAGGAAGCCCTTTTCCAACGCTGGTTGGAAGGTGTTCTGCCACAATTTCAGACCGAAAGTGAAGTGACTATTCGCCTGGTCGATGAGGCAGAAAGCCACGATTTAAACCTCACTTATCGTGGGAAAGATAAACCAACTAATGTGCTATCTTTCCCATTTGAAGCGCCACCTGAAGTTGAATTACCTTTACTCGGTGATTTAATTATCTGTCGTCAAGTTGTTGAACAAGAGGCAGAAGAGCAACAAAAAACGGTCGAAGAACACTGGGCACATATGGTGGTTCACGGCAGCCTTCATCTTCTGGGATATGATCATATAGAAGACGATGAAGCGGAAGAAATGGAAGCGCTGGAAACAGAGCTCCTAAAAAAAATGGGTTATACTGATCCCTATCTCGCGGAAAAAGAATAACCACTGTCAACATTTTTATGTTAAACATAATAGTCTACGATTTTATATGGGGAATTTTCATTAAAACGCCATGAGCGACGACCATCCTTCAAGTAACGATAACCCTGGCCCTAAGAAAGGCTTTTTTGCACTTCTTAATCAGCTTTTCCACGGTGAACCGAAAAACCGTGATGATTTGGTTGAACTGATCCGTGATTCTGAACAGAATGACCTAATCGATCCCGACACCCGCGAGATGCTCGAAGGTGTCATAGATATTGCTGATCAACGCGTGCGTGACATTATGATCCCACGCTCACAGATCGTTACCTTAAAACGCAACCAATCTCTGGACGAATGTCTGGATGTTATTATCGACTCGGCTCACTCACGCTTTCCTGTGATCAGCGAAGACAAAGATCATATCGAAGGCATATTAATGGCGAAAGATCTGCTACCTTTCATGCGTACAAATGCAGAACCTTTCAGCATTGATAAAGTCCTTCGTCAGGCTGTTGTCGTGCCGGAAAGTAAACGTGTTGACCGCCTGCTGAAAGAATTCCGTTCCCAACGCTACCATATGGCGATTGTGATCGACGAATTTGGCGGCGTTTCGGGGCTGGTCACCATTGAGGATATTCTTGAACTGATTGTGGGTGAAATAGAAGACGAATACGATGATGATGAAGATAACGATATTCGTGCCTTAAGTCGCCATTCCTATTCAGTGCGGGCATTGACTCAAATTGAGGATTTTAATGACATTTTTGGCACTAATTTCAGCGATGAAGAGGTTGATACTATTGGTGGGTTAGTCATGCAGGCATTTGGGCATCTGCCTTCACGTGGGGAATCCATCACCATTGATGGCTACCTTTTCAAAGTGGCAATGTCTGATAGCCGTAAAATCATTCAGGTTCATGTAAAAATACCGGATGATGCTGATGTTCCTAGCCTTGATAAACAATAAATAGGATCTGGATGAACAAAGCCTCATTAATGAGTTGCCAGCGGTTACGTGCCGTGCTGGCACTTTTCTTCGGAGCCAGTGGAACGCTGGCTTTTTCACCTTTTGATTTCTGGCCTGCTGCTCTTGTTTCCCTTTTTGGCTTGCAAATCCTTTCTTTAAACAGAACAACCCGCCAGGCTTGCTTGATTGGTTTATGCTGGGGCCTTGGCTTATTCGGCAGTGGCGCAAACTGGGTTTATGTCAGTATCGCTGACTTTGGTGGCATGCCAACCGCTATCAATATCTTTTTGGTGATCTTGCTATCTGCCTATCTTGCCCTTTATCCCGCTTTATTTACTGGTGTATTGAACCGCTTTTTTCCGGCTTCTAATAGCATCAGGCTGGTTATAGCCAGTCCAGCGCTGTGGCAATTGACAGAATTCTTGCGTGGTTGGGTGTTATCTGGGTTTCCGTGGTTACAATTTGGTTACAGCCAAATTGATGGCCCGATGAAAGCCATTGCGCCTATTCTGGGTGTAGAAGGTATTACCTTCTTACTGATGATGATCAGCGGATTGCTGGTTGTTGCTGTTACCCAGAAAAAAATTTCCGCAGCTATTTTCGCCATTATCCTGCTACTGTTGCCGTGGTCAATGAGGCATTACCAGTGGTATACCCTACAACCAGAAAAAGCCACTGATATTGCTTTGGTTCAAGGTAATATTCCCCAAGCCATTAAGTGGGAGTCCAGCGCTCTTGGGAAAACACTGGATATCTATTTGGATAACAGTCGCCCCTTCATCGGTAAAACGCCAATCATCATCTGGCCGGAATCTGCTATTCCTGATTATGAATATAACCAGAGTGATTTTCTGACTAAACTGGATACCGTGCTGAGAAAACATAATACCAGCTTAATCACTGGCATTGTGGACGCCCGACCGACGTTGGAAGGCTATAAATTCTATAACAGCATCATCGTATTAGGGGATAAGATACCTTACCAATACCCAGCACCAACCCGCTACGATAAACATCACCTGGTACCGTTTGGTGAGTTCGTGCCATTGGCATCAATACTGCGGCCACTAGCACCTTTATTCAATTTGCCGATGTCTTCTTTTAGCCAAGGTAATTACATCCAGCCTCAACTTTCTGTTGCCGGGCACAACATTACTGCCGCTATCTGCTACGAAATTATTTTGGGTGAACAGGTGCGTGATAATTTCAAACCTGACACCGAGTTCCTCTTGACCGTTTCTAATGATGCCTGGTTTGGACGTTCCATTGGCCCTTGGCAGCATTTCCAAATGGCACGGATGCGTGCTCTTGAACTAGGCCGTCCTCTGCTAAGAGGAACAAATAATGGTGTTACAGCAGTAATTAACCCGGATGGCTCCATTCAGGCTGAACTTCCACAATTTACCCGACAGGTATTGGAAACCAAAGTAACCCCAGCCACAGGGATAACACCTTATTTTCGCTTCGGCAATTGGCCAATATGGGGAGCAAGTGCCCTGTTTTTTATCTTTGCTTTGATAAAAAAACGCCGCAAAGCTTGAGTTTCTATTTTCCTGTAATTAAACGTTAATAGTGATCAGGGCATATTACTTATGTCCTGATTTCATTTAACTATCGATTTCATCACCGAAATAACAATAATTCCTCACATATATCACCATAAAATACCCTCTAAAACAAAATATTATTTTAAATAGTACAAAGTGTGAACACTATTCAATATTATTCTCTTTTTAACCACACATAAATGAAATTGTTTATTTATAGTGCGATGTAGGTCGCGAAATAGAAACATTATGGTTTCAAAAAAGTAACATTTTGAATTATTTTTTTACGACATATAAACAAAATAACACGAAAAATCGTTTCGACAGTCTTATTTATGTAGAAACATGCAAAAACACAATTATTTGTAAGCAAATTCAATTTCACAAAAAATAACCAGATAAAGGAGCTGTATATGCGTAAGTTGATGTTAACTATGATGTTGCTTAGCGCAGTCGGGACTGCCCATGCTGAGGAATTGACAGGAACACTGAAAAAAATCAAAGATAACGGCATCATCGTTGTTGGACACCGAGAATCGTCGGTTCCATTCTCTTACTACGATAATCAACAAAATGTCGTTGGTTATTCCCAAGACTATTCCAACCTGATCGTTGATGCCGTCAAGAAAAAGCTCGATATGCCTAATTTGCAAATTAAGCTGATCCCGATTACCTCCCAGAACCGTATTCCTCTGCTACAAAACGGTACTTTCGATTTTGAATGTGGCTCTACCACCAACAACGTTGAACGACAGAAACAAGCGGCATTCTCCAATACCATCTTTTCCGTCGGTACTCGCCTGCTGACCAAAAAAGATTCAGGCATCAAGGGGTTTGATGATCTTGCAGGAAAAAATGTTGTGGTGACTTCTGGTACAACCTCTGAAATCTTGTTAAATAAACTCAACGATGAAAAGCAAATGAAAATGCGTATTATCAGCGCCAAAGACCACGGTGATTCATTTCGTACTCTGGAATCAGGTCGTGCTGTCGCCTTTATGATGGATGATGCTTTACTCGCTGGTGAACGCGCGAAAGCTAAAAAACCCGATCAATGGATCATTGTTGGCAAACCACAATCAGAAGAAGCCTACGGCTGTATGCTGCGCAAAAATGATCCTCAATTCAAGAAATTGATTGATGACGTTATTGCCAAAACACAAACCTCCGGTGAAGCAGAAAAAATGTTTAATCGCTGGTTCAAAGAACCCATTCCACCTAAGAACCTGAATTTAAACTTCTCTATGTCAGATGAAATGAGAGCTTTGTTTAAGTCACCAAACGATAAGGCATTGAATTAAGCAAACAAAATCCCGATTTCATTGGCAAGACGGGTATGAGGTAGTCGTTCCCTACCTCATTTTTTCCAGATTTAAATTCGATGAATGACAGCTAACCCCATATCAGGGAGTTCGATTATGTCCACTAATTGGGATTGGGGCATCTTTTTACAAGCCGCCCCTTTTGGTAATACCACCTATCTGGGGTGGCTTATTTCTGGTTTTCAGGTAACGGTGGCACTTTCCGCTTGTGCCTGGATCATTGCATTCGTTGTCGGTTCATTATTCGGTATTCTTCGCACAGTCCCGAATAAATTTCTTTCCGGGCTTGGAACGTGTTATGTGGAGTTATTTCGCAACGTTCCTCTTATTGTCCAATTCTTTACCTGGTATCTGGTGGTTCCTGAATTCCTGCCAAAAAATCTGAGTGATTGGTTCAAAATGGAGCTGGACCCCAATATCCAATTTTTTATCTCCTCAGTCATCTGCTTAGGGTTATTCACTGCTGCCCGTGTATGTGAGCAAGTTCGCGCGGCAATTCAGTCACTCCCAAGAGGGCAAAAAGCCGCAGGTCTGGCAATGGGGCTAACCTTGCCACAAACCTACCGTTACGTTCTGCTGCCAAACGCCTACCGAGTGATAATTCCCCCCATGACCTCAGAAATGCTCAATTTGGTGAAAAATTCTGCCATTGCTTCCACAATCGGGTTGGTTGATATGGCTGCTCAGGCCAATAAATTGCTGGATTATTCCGCTCACGCCTATGAATCATTCACAGCGATCACTCTGGCTTATATAGGTATCAACCTGGTGATCATGCTTGCCATGAACATACTGGAGAAAAAAGTACGTTTACCCGGCAATATGGGGGGGCGATAAAAAATGTATCAGTTTGACTGGAGTTCAATTGTACCAAGTTTACCCTTCCTTCTGGATGGATTATCGATAACGGCAAAAATTACCGTAATAGCCGTTATCATCGGCATTGTCTGGGGAACCATGCTGGCGATAATGCGCCTCTCATCCATCAAGGCATTAAGCTGGTTTGCAGCCCTATATGTTAACCTGTTCCGCTCCGTTCCACTGGTGATGGTATTACTGTGGTTTTATCTGATTGTGCCTAACTTATTACAAAATATTCTAGGTATTTCACCAAAAACCGATATCCGTTTAATTTCTGCAATGGTAGCTTTTTCGCTCTTTGAGGCAGCTTACTACGCCGAAATAATTCGGGCAGGTATTCAGAGTATTTCCCGCGGGCAATCTTCTGCTGCGCTGGCACTGGGTATGACTCAATTGCAAAGCATGCGGTTGGTCATACTGCCACAAGCATTTCGGGCCATGATCCCATTGCTGCTAACACAAGGCATTGTATTATTCCAGGATACTTCTCTGGTATATGTATTGAGTCTGGCGGATTTTTTCCGTACAGCAACGAATATTGGTGAGCGCGATGGAACCCAAATTGAAATGGTTCTGTTTGCCGGCTTTGTTTATTTTGTGATTAGTTTTTCCGCTTCTATGCTGGTTAACTATTTGAAGAAAAGGACTGTTTGATGATTTCCCTGAAAAATGTATCCAAGTGGTATGGCCAATTTCAGGTTCTTACTGACTGCTCAACTGAAGTCAAAAAAGGCGAAGTAGTCGTGGTATGTGGGCCATCTGGTTCCGGTAAGTCCACACTGATAAAAACGGTCAATGGTCTTGAACCTGTCCAGCAAGGTGAAATTCGAGTAAACGACACAAAAGTCAATGACAAGAGCACCAATCTGGCACAATTGCGCTCCAAGGTGGGGATGGTGTTTCAGCACTTTGAACTTTTTCCTCACCTATCGATTATTGAAAACCTGACACTGGCTCAAGTTAAAGTGTTAAAGCGCGACAAGAAAGAAGCGACTGAAAAAGGCTTAAAACTGCTAGAGCGAGTTGGGTTAGCCAGCCATGCGGATAAATTTCCTGCACAACTCTCCGGTGGCCAGCAACAACGTGTTGCCATTGCCCGTGCACTCTGCATGGATCCTATTGCAATGCTGTTTGATGAGCCTACTTCTGCCCTTGATCCTGAAATGATTAATGAAGTACTGGATGTTATGGTGGAATTGGCGAACGAAGGCATGACCATGATGGTCGTCACCCATGAAATGGGATTTGCCAAGAAAGTAGCACATCGCGTTATTTTCATGGATGAAGGCAAAATTGTCGAAGACAGTAAGAAAGAAGATTTCTTTGCTAACCCAAAATCGGAGCGCGCCCGCGATTTTCTGGCGAAAATTCTACACTGATTTTTCCTTATCGGCGGCAGGCAAAACTACCGCCGATTTTAAATTTTCCCTAAAAATAAGTAATTTTCCGCATTCCGCCTTTAACAAGAGTTGTTGCCCCTATCCCTTATCAGCTATGCTATGGAACCTTAGATTTCATAAACAAACTAAACGCGCTAAAGGCGTAGCTTTATTACTCACCATAGGATTATCGGTGCCATGCAAGAACAATATCGCCCAGAAGACATAGAACAACAAGTCCAGCTTCATTGGCAAGAGAAGCGAACGTTCAAAGTGACAGAAGACAGCAGCAAAGAAAAATACTATTGCCTGTCCATGCTACCTTATCCTTCTGGCCGACTACATATGGGCCACGTCCGTAACTACACTATGGGTGATGTAATTTCCCGTTATCAGCGCATGCTGGGCAAAAACGTATTGCAACCTATCGGTTGGGATGCGTTTGGTTTGCCAGCAGAAGGCGCAGCGGTCAAGAATAATACCGCCCCAGCTCCGTGGACGTATTCCAACATTGAATACATGAAAAGCCAGTTAAAACAACTGGGTTTTGGCTATGATTGGGATCGTGAAGTCACGACCTGTACGCCAGAATACTATCGCTGGGAACAGTGGTTCTTCACTAAATTGTACGAAAAAGGTCTGGTATACAAAAAAACTTCCGCCGTTAACTGGTGCCCACATGATCTGACTGTTCTCGCAAATGAGCAGGTTATTGATGGCTGTTGCTGGCGTTGTGATACCCAGGTTGAGCGTAAAGAGATCCCACAATGGTTCATTAAGATCACCGCTTACGCAGAAGAGCTGCTAAACGATCTGGATAAACTGGAAGATTGGCCGGAACAGGTCAAGACCATGCAACGCAACTGGATTGGCCGTTCTGAAGGTGTCGAAATCACGTTCAATGTTGCTGACAGTCAGGAAAAACTCACCGTTTACACTACACGCCCTGATACTTTCATGGGAGTCACTTATGTCGCAGTGGCAGCAGGTCATCCTCTGGCAAAGCAAGCTGCGGAAAATAATCCTGAACTGGTGAAATTTATTGACGAATGCCGTAATACCAAAGTTGCCGAAGCTGATATGGCAACGATGGAGAAAAAAGGCATGTCAACTGGCATGTTTGTCATTCATCCATTAACCAATGAAAAACTCGCTATCTGGGTTGCTAACTTTGTCTTGATGGAATACGGCACTGGTGCGGTGATGGCTGTTCCAGGACACGATCAACGTGACTGGGAATTTGCCACTAAATACAGCCTGCCAATAAAAGCCGTTATTCTGGACAACGATGGTAATATACCAAACGTTCAGGAAGCAGCGGTTACTGATAAAAATGCGCTGGTCAATTCCGGTGAATTCAGTGGCCTGAGCCATGAAGAAGGCTTCAATGCTATCGCAGACAAACTGGTTGCAATGGGCGTCGGACAGCGTAAAGTCAATTACCGCCTGCGTGACTGGGGCGTTTCGCGTCAACGTTATTGGGGTGCGCCAATTCCAATGGCAACACTGGAAGATGGCACTGTTGTCCCTGTTCCAGAAGATCAATTACCGGTAATTTTGCCAGAAGATGTCGTGATGGATGGGATCACCAGCCCAATTAAAGCGAATCCTGAATGGGCAAAAACGACCATTAACGGCCAGCCTGCACTGCTTGAAACTGATACCTTTGATACCTTTATGGAATCCTCATGGTATTACGCACGCTATACCTGCCCAGATTATGATAAAGGCATGTTGGATCCGGCAGCGGCTAACTATTGGTTGCCAGTGGATCAATACATCGGTGGTATTGAACACGCTATCATGCACCTGATGTACTTCCGTTTCTTCCATAAATTGATGCGTGATGCTGGCATGGTCAACTCTGATGAACCTGCCAAGCGCCTGCTGTGCCAAGGCATGGTTCTGGCTGATGCCTTCTACTATACCGGCAATAGCGGTGAGAAAGTCTGGGTATCTCCAACTGATGCCATTGTTGAGCGCGACGAGAAAGGTCGTATTGTCAAAGCAACAGATAAAGACGGCCATGAGCTGGTTTATACCGGCATGAGCAAAATGTCAAAATCCAAGAACAATGGTATCGATCCACAAATTATGGTCGATAAATACGGTGCAGATACCGTTCGTCTGTTTATGATGTTCGCTGCACCACCAGAACTGACCCTGGAATGGCAAGAGTCTGGCGTGGAAGGTGCTAACCGCTTCCTGAAACGTGTTTGGCGTCTGGTTTACGAGCACAGCAACAAAGGGACAACCCAGCCACTGGATATCAGCAATCTGACGACAGAACAGAAAGATCTGCGCCGTGATTTGCACAAAACCATTGCGAAAGTCACTGATGATGTTGGTCGCCGTCAAGCATTCAATACTGCCATTGCGGCCATCATGGAGCTGATGAATAAACTGACTCGTGCACCACAGGAAACAGAGCAAGATCGTGCTCTGATGCAAGAAGCAGTAACAGCGATTGTGCGTATGCTTTCACCGATTACACCGCACGCTTGCTTCGTCATGTGGAAAGCACTTGGTAATGAGGGGGACATTGACACTGTGGAATGGCCACAAGCTGATGAGCAGGCAATGGTAGACGATACTAAACTGGTCATTATCCAAATTAACGGTAAGGTTCGTGGTCGCATTACGGTACCGGCAGATGCAACAAAAGAGTATGTCCAAGAGATGGCAACGCAAGAATACGGTGTGAAGAAATATCTTGAAGACGTTAGTATCCGCAAGGTCATCTATGTTCCAGGTAAGTTACTGAATCTGGTTGTAGGCTGATAACAGGAGATCCTATTTGTGGTAGAAAAGAATCTACGACATCATATTTGTACATTTTTGCTCGGGTTAGCGGTGCTAGTCACCGCTGGCTGTGGTTTTCATCTTCGAGGCACAACACAAGTACCAAAGGAGTTGCAAACCTTGCAATTAAGTTCTGGTGACCCGTATGGGCCCCTGGCACGGGCAGTACGTCAGCAACTTCGGCTGAACGATGTCAAAATTGTGGAAAATGGCAATGCTTCATTACCTATTCTGAAATTGGTTGGCTCTCATGAAAACAAAGAGACAGTTTCTATCTTTCAGAATGGTAAAGCGGCTGAACGTCTGTTGGTACTGAATGTTGATGCACAAGTTCTCATGCCAGATGGCAGCATCTATCCATTGCGGGCAAAGGTTGATCGTTCTTTCTTCGATAACTCATTAGAAGCGCTGGCAAAAGATGCAGAAAATGAACTGGTTAAACAGGAAATGCGTGAACAGGCTGCCCGTCAACTGATGCGCCAATTGCTGACTGTTCATAGCTCAGAACTCCTGAAAGCCGAGGCAAAACAAAAAGCTACGGCTACACAGAAGCAATGATCCGACTGTATCCTGAACAACTTCCCTCGCAGCTCAATGAAGGGCTGCGAGGCAGCTACCTGCTATGGGGTAATGAACCATTACTATTGCAGGAAAGTCAAGACAGCATCCGCAAAGTGGCTGAGCAACATGGCTTTATGGAGAATTTCACCTTTACATTGGATAACCATACCGATTGGGATGAAATTTTTAATCTATGTCAGTCACTTAGCCTGTTTACCAACCGTCAGTCTCTCAACCTGCTGCTTCCAGAAAATGGTCCAAATGCCGCAATGGCAGAGCGGCTAACCAAGCTGTCAGGATTGCTGCATTCAGATATCCTGCTGATATTGCGTGGACACAAGCTGACGAAAGCGCAGGAAAATAGTTCTTGGTTCAAAACAATTGGGCAAAATGGGGTATATGTCAGTTGCTTGACACCTGAGCAAAATCGCCTGCCACAATGGGTGGCGCAACGTGCCAAAAACATGGGGCTATTACTGGAAAATGAAGCCAATCAATTACTGTGCTATTGCTATGAAGGAAACCTATTGGCAATGACCCAAGCCCTGGAGCGCCTTTCTCTGCTCTATCCTGATAATCGATTGACACTTCCTCGTGTAGAAGAAGCTGTTAACGATGCGGCTCACTTTTCTCCTTATCATTGGGTTGATGCTTTGCTGGCAGGAAAAATAAAGCGGGCATGGCATATACTGAAACAACTGCGGCAGGAAGATACCGAGACGGTTATTTTGCTCCGTACTATACAGAGGGAGCTAATGCTGCTTCTGGTACTTAAGCGTCAATGTACAACCGTCCCTTTAAAGACTTTGTTTGATCAACACAAGATTTGGCAAAACCGTAGAGCCTTGCTGTCAACTGCACTACAGCGCCTGTCACAGCGAGAGCTGCGATCTGCCATACATTTGTTGACCCAGATGGAACTGCGCGTCAAACAGGATTATAGCCAATCTATTTGGGCTGACCTGGAAACGCTTTCCATGTTGTTATGCGGAAAACCATTACCAGAGAACTTCCTGAATGCTTGAATCTATTGATCCAACCAATATCGATCAAGATATTGACTCAACGAATATTGCCCCAATCAATAACACTGATTTTGTAACTAATAGAAATTATCCGGTTATTCAGGCATTATTTGGAGGCACATTTGATCCTATCCATTATGGTCATTTACGCCCTGTAGAAGCACTGGCCCAATTAGTGGGACTCAAGCAGGTTATCTTATTACCAAATCACGTTCCCCCACACCGCCCTCAGCCAGAGGCAACCGCCCAGCAACGACTGGAAATGGTTCGTCTAGCCGTGCAGGGTAACCCTCTATTTACTGTGGATACCCGTGAACTAGAGCGACAAGCGCCTTCTTACACAATAGAAACACTGAAATCCTTTCGTCAGGAAATCGGTGAGCAACATCCATTGGCATTCATCATTGGCCAGGATTCATTACAAACTATTCATACCTGGCATAAGTGGGAAGAGTTGCTCGATATTTGTCATCTGTTGGTCTGCTCCCGTCCGGGTTATCAAAGCCAACTTACGGCTCCAGGAATGCAATCGTGGCTTGAAAAGCACCAAATTGGTTCTTCCCTCCCACTGAGCCAAAAACCTCACGGTTATATTTACCTAGCGGCCACTCCGTTGTTGAACATTTCAGCAACAGATATTCGTCAGCGTCACCAACAAGGAATAAGTTGTGATGATTTGCTGCCCCCATCGATACAAAATTATATCGATTCACAGGGACTATATAAGAAATAACGAAACCATGCGGTGATTTGCAGCTAACTCGCTTACTTTTATAGAGATTGGCGTGCTATTATTCTGCGTTACTTAACCAATTTGATGAAATAAAGGTGATCCTTTTGCAAGGCACAGAACTACAACAATTTGTTATTGATAGACTTGAAGATTCCAAAGCACAAGATATTGTTTCTATAGACGTTCGTGGAAAATCCAGCATTACTGACTGCATGGTTATCTGCACCGGAACATCAAATCGCCACTTGATGTCTGTGGCAGATCATCTGGTGGATGACTGCCGCCAAGCCGGTATTATGCCTTTAGGTGTTGAAGGACAAGGCATTTCAGACTGGATAGTCGTCGATCTCGGCGAGATCATGGTCCATGTGATGCAAGAAGACAGTCGCCGTATGTACGAATTGGAAAAACTCTGGAGTTGAGTTTGAAGTTACAACTGGTCGCTGTAGGAACAAAAATGCCGGACTGGGTACAGACCGGCTTTATGGATTATTTGCATCGTTTTCCCAAGGATATGCCTTTTGAGCTGATTGAAATTCCAGCGGGAAAACGGGGCAAAAATGCTGACATCAAACGCATTCTGGAAAAAGAAGGCGAACAGATGCTGGCTGCCGTTGGTAAAGGTAATCGTATTGTGACTCTGGATATTCCTGGTTCTCGTTGGGATACCCCACAATTGGCACAACAACTTGAACGCTGGAAACTGGATGGCAGAAACGTCAGCCTGTTAATTGGTGGCCCTGAAGGCTTGGCGCCCGCCTGCAAAGCAGCCGCGGAACAAAGCTGGTCACTTTCTCCTTTAACCATGCCACATCCTCTTGTACGAGTTTTGGTTGCGGAGAGCCTTTATCGGGCGTGGAGCATCACTACTAACCACCCTTATCATCGGGAATAAATTGGGTAATCTGACACCGTGAATTCTGGCAATGGGATGAAGAATCAACGAACCCCTTTTCGCGATCATTCTGCTGAATCGGCCTTATTCATACGCCGCGCATTCGTGGCGTTTATCGGCATTATTATTTTAACAGGCATCCTATTTGCCAATCTCTATCATCTCCAGATTACGCGCCACGAAGATTACCAAACCCGCTCGAATGGAAATCGCATTAAGCTCGTTCCCATAGCCCCAAGCAGGGGTATCATTTATGACCGTAATGGTACACCGTTAGCGGCTAACCGAACTATTTATCAGTTAGAAATTGTGCCACAAAAAGTCGCTGATCTTGATAAGACTCTAACCGAGCTACGCTCTGTCGTTGGATTGACTGACGAAGATATTGAAACCTTCCAAAAAGAGCGTCAACGTGCACGTCGTTTTACCTCCATTCCGCTAAAAACATCATTGACTCCAGTTCAGGTTGCTCGGTTCTCCGTCAACCAATATCGCTTTACGGGATTGGAAATCAAAGGATACCAACGTCGCTATTACCCCTATGGTTCCGCTCTCACCCATGTGATTGGCTATGTTGCCAAAATTAACGACAAGGATGTAGATAGACTAGAAAAAGAAGGTATTTTTGCAGACTACGCCGCCACCCATGATATCGGAAAATTGGGTATTGAACGTTATTATGAATCCGTTCTGCATGGCAAACCAGGTTATGAGGAAGTCGAAGTCAATAACCGCGGTAAAGTGATCCGCCAGCTACATGAACAACCACCACAAGCTGGCAAAGATATTTACCTGTCCATTGACTTAGAGCTGCAAACCTATATTGAAGAGATACTGACGACCAGCCGGGCAGGCGTTGTTGTTACCGATCCCCGCACAGGGGAGGTGTTGGCTATGGTTTCCAACCCAAGCTATGATCCGAACCTGTTTGTCGATGGTATTTCAAGTCAGGACTATAAATCTCTGCTCAATGACCCCAATCGTCCCTTAATTAACCGTGCCACACAAGGCGCTTATCCACCAGCATCAACAGTGAAGCCTTTTATTGCCGTTGCCGCCCTTAGTAGTGATGTCATTACAAAAAACACTACCATCAATGATCCTGGATGGTGGCAACTGCCAGGCTCAGAGAAGCGTTACCGTGATTGGAAGCGTTGGGGGCATGGCAAACTGAATGTGCACAAATCGATTGTCGAGTCAGCGGATACTTTTTTCTATCAACTCGCCTATGATATGGGTATCGATAAGATCTCCGAATGGATGACGAAATTCGGCTATGGTCAATTTACTGGCATTGATTTGAAAGAAGAAAATCCTGGTAATATGCCGACCCGTGAATGGAAACTTAAACGCTATAAAAAACCGTGGTATCAAGGCGATACAATTTCCGTTGGTATCGGCCAAGGATACTGGACTGCAACCCCTATGCAGATGGTAAAAGCTTTAATGACTTTGATTAATGATGGCGTAGTAAAAACACCCCATTTTTTGATGAATACGCGTGTAAATGGCGAAATGCAGCCTTACCAGCCCCCTGCCAGCGAACCGATTGGGGATATTCATTCTGGGTATTGGGAAATTGCTAAAGATGGCATGTATGGTGTTGCCAATGCCCCAAATGGCACAGCGCGTAGATCCTTTGCCGGTACGCCATATAAAGCGGCGGTTAAATCAGGTACAGCTCAGGTTTTCAGTTACGAAACCTATAATGCAAGTAAGCTTGCTGAACATCTACGTGACCATAAGCTGATGATTGCCTTTGCACCTTATGACAACCCGACGGTTGCCGTTTCCATCATTCTTGAAAATGGTGGCGCTGGGCCGCCTGTCGGCACTATTGTTCGCCAAATTCTGGATCATATTTTACTCAGGGATAGCAAAAACACCTCTCCTGCCAGCGCCGCCGCTGAAACAGGAGTCAATACGGCCAAAACACAAGCTACCCAAAACAGAAACTATTGAGTAACACCATGACAGATTCATCAAACAAGATCCCTTTCTGGACTCGACTACATATAGATATTCCATTATTGCTATGCGTTCTGGCATTACTGGTCTACAGCCTTTTCATTATGTGGAGTGCCAGTGGGCAAGACATTGAGATGATGGAGCGCAAAATAGGACAGGTCATCATGGGCCTCATCATGATGATCGCTTTAGCTCAGGTTCCTCCACGCATGTACGAAAACTGGGCTCCCTATCTCTATATTGTTTGTGTCATATTGCTCATCTTCGTTGATGTTTTTGGGCAAATTAGTAAGGGGGCGCAGCGTTGGCTGGATCTGGGTATTGTACGTTTCCAACCATCAGAAATTGCCAAAATCGCCGTGCCTTTGATGGTAGCTCGCTTTATGAATCGAGATCTCTGTCCACCTTCACTGAAAAATACAGGCATTGCATTAGCTTTGACCTTTGTCCCTACTCTACTGGTAGCAGCACAACCCGATTTAGGCACATCTATTTTGATTGCTGCCTCTGGGATATTCATCCTATTTTTGGCGGGAATGAATTGGAAACTCATTGGTATTGCTGCTTTATTACTTGCCTGTTTCATTCCAATATTATGGTTCTTCCTGATGCATGATTACCAACGCGCCCGCGTTATGATGCTATTAGATCCAGAAAGTGACCCATTGGGCAAAGGTTACCATATTATTCAGTCTAAAATAGCTATTGGCTCAGGGGGAATATTTGGAAAAGGCTGGTTACAAGGCACTCAATCGCAGTTGGAATTCCTGCCGGAGCGACATACCGATTTTATTTTTGCCGTTCTGTCTGAAGAGTTGGGATTGATTGGCGTCCTGGTTTTGCTGGTACTCTACTTGCTGGTCATTATGCGGGGTTTATTTATTGCAACCAAAGCGCAGAATACTTTTGGCCGAGTCATGGTTGGAGGATTGACACTGATTTTCTTTGTTTATGTTTTTGTCAATATCGGCATGGTAAGCGGTATCCTGCCGGTAGTCGGTGTTCCCCTGCCGTTGATTAGTTATGGGGGATCAGCATTAATTGTCCTAATGGCGGGGTTCGGCATTATCATGTCGATACATACGCATCGTAAATTATTGTCCAAAAGCTTATGAGGAAGAAGTTTCATGCGTCAACAATGGCTTATACTTAGCATCGTGGCTGTACTAATATCAGGTTGTACCACAACAGATAACGTTCGGACACCTTCTCTTCCCCCACTTCCAACTCGTGAAGTTATGGGGGCTGAGCCTCAATATGAACCTTACCATCCAAATGCCAACCAAGATTATCAGCGGGATGGGCAAACCTATCACATAGTACAAGATCCTGCTCACTTTACCCAAACAGGCTATGCGAGTTGGTTCGGGGAAGATTCCAATGGAAAACTGACTGCTATTGGTGAACGAGCAAGTCCCTATGCTTTAGCGGCAGCACACCCGACACTGCCTATTCCAAGTTATGTTCGTGTCACCAACTTAAGCAATGGACGCATGATGATTGTTAGGATCAATGATCGCGGCCCTTACAATAAGCCAGGGAAAATTATCGAATTATCTCATGCAGCAGCAGAGCGGCTCAATTTGATGCCACAAAGTAAAGTAAAATTGGATGGCATTCTCGTTTCACCTGATGGCTCACTTTCCGGTCTGGGAACAGAAGGATCGACGATTGTTAAACAAAGCTTTGCTTTACCTGAAAGACCTAATCTTAGTCCTCAATCATCAATGCTTCCTGCTAACGAGAATACAGAGAAACAACCACCCGCTGAACAAGTTATTACCTCCCCTGCAACTGAATCAACAAACAGTTACATGGTACAAGTAGGCGCAATCAGCGCTGAACCAAAAGCCAAAGAATGGCAACAGTCATTGAGCCAGCGCTTTAATGTTCAAGGGCGTATTATCCCATTTGGTAACGTCTATCGCGTCCAGCTTGGACCATTCAATAGCCGCCAGCAAGCTATGGAATTACAAAAGAAATTGACAGATCAGATGCAGCAATCTTCGTTTATTGTTGCCCCCTGATCCCTTAAACACAATCACGATAACGCGATAAAAAGCATCACCGCCTGCTGATATTTTCCTGTCAGCAGGCAGATAAATCTGCTGCACTCAGTTTTGTTTAATGTCAGCTTTTTTTTCATTTGTTATTATGTCAGTTATTATCAATCCTTCTCTCACGGATGTTATCTAATCAATCATGAAATACATAGTTACTTCCCGTTTTATTAAAAGAGCCACGTTAGGCATTGCTCTGGCTGCCAGCATTTCCGCATCTGCCTACGCGGATGATAATTTCAAGACCATGATCCCTGGTGTACCAGAACTGGATTCAGAAGCCTATATTCTGATTGATTACAACTCAGGAAAGGTATTGGCCGAAAAGGATGCAGATGTCCGCCGTGATCCTGCAAGTCTGACCAAAATGATGACCAGCTACGTCATTGGCCAAGCCATCAAATCAGGAAAAATCAAACCAGATGATATTGTTACTGTAGGTAAAGATGCCTGGGCAACGGGTAATCCGGTATTTAAAGGCTCGTCCCTGATGTTTTTAAAACCCGGTGATCAAGTTTCTGTCGCTATGCTCTCCCGCGGTATCAACTTGCAATCTGGCAACGATGCCTGTGTTGCGATGGCAGACTATGTGGCAGGCAGCCAAGATGCATTCGTTAGCTTAATGAATCAATATGTGCAAAGTTTGGGGCTGAAAAATACCCATTTTCAAACCGTGCATGGTTTGGATGCCAACGATCAATACAGCTCTGCCCATGATATGGCTTTGATTGGCCAAGCCCTGATCCGTGATGTTCCAGATGAATATGCTATCTACAAAGAAAAAGATTTTACTTACAACAATATTCATCAGCCTAATCGCAATGGCTTGCTATGGGATAAGAGCCTGAATGTTGATGGTATTAAAACAGGCCACACCAGCGGCGCGGGATATAACCTGGTTGCTTCTGCTACCGAAGGCAATATGCGCCTGATTTCTGCGGTAATGGGTAGCCCAACCTCCAAAGGGCGCGAAACCGACAGCAAGAAATTATTGACGTGGGGTTTCCGTTTCTTCGAGACGGTTTCACCACTACAAGTTGGTAAAGAATTTGCGTCAGAGCCAATCTGGTATGGTGATACTGATAAGGTGCAATTAGGTGTGGACAAAAATGTTTACCTGACTATCCCTCGTGGCCGTTTGAAAGACCTGAAAGCTAGCTATGTATTGGACAATACCGAGCTACATGCACCACTCGCTAAAAATCAAGTTGTCGGGACTATCAACTTCCAGCTTGATGGTAAAACCATTGAACAACGTCCATTAGTTGTGATGCAAGAAGTCAAAGAAGGTGGCTTCTTTAGTCGTATGATCGATTATATCCGACTGATGTTCCATCACTGGTTCGGCTGATTTCTTGAGCGCCTATATTGATTACATACCGTTAGAAAATGACCACGCCGTGGCAAAGATATTTTAGGAATATCCATGAAAACGAAATTAAATGAACTGCTTGAGTTCCCCTGCTCATTCACCTACAAAGTGATGGGCTTGGCTCAAGCTGAGCTGGTGGATCAAGTGATTGAAGTTGTTCAACGCCATGCCCCAGGCGATTATTCTCCAGTCGTGAAACCCAGCAGCAAAGGCAATTACCATTCCGTGTCTATTACCATCAATGCGACACATATTGAGCAAGTTGAAACGCTGTATGAAGAGTTGGGTCAATTAAGTTGGTTCGCGTTGTACTATAATAGTAAAACTACGATCCATTAAAACTCGATTCATTAAAATACAATGCGCTGATACACATCAGCGCATTGTTAATATCAAATGCAAGCATGATTATTTCGTGGAAACTTAGCCCAATGCGCCATAACATTAATTGATGTTCGCTCTGACATTTTGTTCAAAAACGCCAAAACGCTTTTGAACATAAAATCAGTATCGGGTAAATTTCCAATCGTCCCAACAACATGGCCGCACACATCATCCATTTCGCTATAGGGTCAAGATCACCGAATCCTTGCGCTGTCGCACCATATCCTATCCCCATGTTATTAATACAAGCCGCCGCAGTGGCAAATGACGTCATCAAATCATAACCGAGCAAATTCAAGGCCCAGATAAAAAAACAACTAAAAAAGACATAGAGAAAGAAGAATCCCCAGACAGAACGCAATACCCTCTCCTGAACCACTGATTTGCCAATCTTAATCGTTGAGATGGCATTGGGATGAATGAGCTGGTTAATCTCACTCACACTCTGTTTTGCCAGGATCATGAAACGGAGAGCTTTAATGCCCCCACACGTTGATCCCACGCAGCCACCAAAAAAACTCACTGCCAGCAATAGCAATATTGTATGGGGAGGCCATTGAGCATAATCAGAGGTTGCTAAACCATTATCCGTCATCATAGAACTGGTCATGAAAAAGCCGTGAACAAAGGCTTCTGTCACGCCATACATGCCTGAACGGTATAATTCTAACCAGATAATGCCAACGATCACCGCCAACACCAGTAAGAAAAATTGCAATTCAGCATTTTTTAGCAGCGGTTTTAAGCTCCTGCGCGTCAGGGCAACAAAATAGAGCGTAAAGTTGACGGCTGACAGGACTGAAAAAATGCCCCCCACCATTTCAATAGCTGCACTGTCGTAATAACCAAGACTCTCATTGCGAGTAGAAAATCCGCCCAAAGACACCGTTGAGATCCCATGACAATAGCGTCAAACCACGACATTCCTGCGGCCCAAAAACTGGCTGAACAGAGCCCACCCAGCAACAAATATACTACCCACAAACTCTTGGCACCATCCGCGAGCCGGGGAGTCAACCGTTCTTCTTTGAAAGGGCCGGGCATTTCTGATTGGTAGAGTTTGGCACCACCAATCCCCAATAAAGGCAAAATGGCAACGGCAAGGACAATGACTCCCAAACCACCAATAAAATTGAGCTGAGCACGATAATAGAGCACGGACTTTGGCAGGGCTGAGACATCATTCAATACCGTGGCTCCGGTAGTCGTAATGCCAGATATCCCTTCAAACATTGCATCTACCAAATTGATATTTAAACTTTTATCGAGTACAAAAGGCAGAGCACTCAGCAATGAGAACAATAGCCAGAAAAGTACAATGATAAGAAATCCATCTTGTGTACTGGGTTGTGCCTTGGTTTTACGGGTAAAATACCAGCCTATTCCACCTGTAGCCAAGCCAATGACAAATGTCTCAAAAAAAGCAAAAACACTTTTTTCTTTATAAAACAGAGCCACAAAAGTAGGCAGCAACATTGAGAGGCTGTAAAGGAGCACCAGAAAACTACAAAGATGCCCCACAATCAGGAATTGGTTTTTTTTGACCATCTGCTAGCTCAAACAGGAGATTAAAGGGAAAATCGTCAAAATATATAACTATGATAATATAAAATAAAAATATATTCGCCTAATGAACAATATTGTTGCATTAAGGCATTCTCAAACTGGTGGGAATCATCTTACAGCGTTATACTGGCGGGCACTTTTTGTTAATGAATGATGAAATTTCCATTGCAACATAACACCATTATTTTACGCCAGTTAGGTATTCAGCCTTACGAACCGGTTTCTGATGCTATGCACCAGTTCACCGAGCAACGTACAGCGGAAACACTTGATGAAATCTGGCTTGTCCAACATGAAAAAGTATTTACGCAAGGCCAAGCCGGCAAAACTGAACATATACTTGCACCTGGTGATATCCCTGTCGTTCAGTCAGACAGGGGAGGACAGATTACTTATCATGGTCCCGGACAGCAGGTCATGTATGTTTTGATTGACTTAAAACGGTCAAAAATTGGGGTGCGTCAATTGGTCACTTCGATCGAAAATACCGTCATCGAAACGCTGACTCATTTTGGCGTGGAATCATATGCCCGCCCAGATGCTCCCGGAGTTTATGTCGCAGGTAACAAAATATGTTCCCTTGGGTTGCGTATCCGAAAAGGATGCTCTTTCCACGGTCTGGCACTGAATATTGCAATGGACTTACAACCATTTTTACGCATAAACCCTTGTGGTTATGCAGGAATGCAAATGGTCCAACTCAGTGACTTCGTCACCGGAGTGACCATTGAAGATGTACAACCCATTCTGGTGGAAAAATTCTGTCAGCTCTTGGGATTCCAACTCATCGATGA
Source organism: Xenorhabdus thailandensis (assembly GCF_037996785.1). NCBI lineage: Bacteria > Pseudomonadati > Pseudomonadota > Gammaproteobacteria > Enterobacterales > Morganellaceae > Xenorhabdus > Xenorhabdus thailandensis. The sequence continues at coordinate 395,947 of NZ_JBBMXF010000012.1, read as the reverse complement.
AAGATGATATAATTTTTTAACATTTTTCAAAAAAATTTGAATGGATTTATTGGCCTCGATATTTTTCTCATAACCATCAGGCAGTAAGTCAAAATCTGAAGAATATAACTGGAAGAAGCACGATTATGAGTAAACCAATTCAGATGGAACGAGGTGTCAAATACCGCGACGCAGACAAGATGGCTTTGATCCCTGTGAAAACAATTGCCACAGAACGTGAAGCACTTTTGCGTAAACCTGAGTGGATGAAAATCAAACTTCCTGCGGATTCCAGCCGCATTCAGGGTATCAAAGCGGCAATGCGCAAAAATGGGTTGCATTCTGTCTGTGAAGAAGCCTCCTGCCCTAACCTTGCTGAGTGTTTTAACCACGGAACCGCCACTTTTATGATCCTTGGCGCCATCTGTACTCGTCGCTGTCCATTCTGTGACGTCGCCCATGGTCGCCCAAATGCACCTGATGCAAATGAACCTATCAAGCTCGCGCAGACTATCCAGGACATGGGGCTGCGTTATGTCGTTATTACATCGGTTGACCGTGACGATCTGCGTGATGGTGGTGCACAACATTTTGCTGACTGTATCACGGCTATTCGTGAAAAAAGCCCATCAATTAAGATTGAAACGTTAGTACCAGATTTCCGCGGGCGTATGGATCGTGCTCTGGAAATACTGACTGCAACTCCCCCTGACGTGTTCAACCACAATTTGGAAAACGTACCACGGGTTTATCGTCAAGTTCGTCCTGGTGCTAACTATGACTGGTCGTTGAAACTACTGGAAAAATTCAAAGAAGCACACCCTGGTATTCCAACTAAATCAGGCTTAATGGTGGGATTAGGCGAAACCAATGAAGAAATTTTAGAGGTCATGCGTGATTTGCGTAGACACGGTGTTACTATGCTGACTTTGGGGCAATATTTACAGCCAAGCCGCCATCACCTGCCAGTACAGCGTTATGTCAGTCCCGCTGAATTCGATGAAATGAAAGAAGCCGCGTTAGAAATGGGCTTTACCCATGCTGCCTGTGGTCCGTTTGTTCGCTCTTCATACCATGCTGACTTGCAGGCCAAGGGCGTAGAAATCAAATAATCTGTTGCCACCATCATGATGAATATTATATTTGCTGTATTTATTGGTGGTGGCATGGGTAGTGTACTACGCTGGTTCATCAGCCTTCGCCTAAATACACCTGCTTCCCCTATTGCCGTTGGTACGCTGACGGCAAATTGTCTTGGTGCCTTTATCATTGGATTGGGTTTGGCCTATTTTAATAAAGCCACACATCTCGATCCGGTTTGGAAGATGATGCTAACGACAGGGTTTTGCGGTGGGCTAACGACCTTTTCCACCTTTTCCGCTGAAGTCGTTCACTTATTGCAGGTCGGAAAAATAGGTTGGGCACTGTTTAGTATTTTGGTAAATATAATCGGCTCATTGTTGATGACAATATTGGCTTTTGCCATGATGAACAAACTGTAACTATCTATACTAATCCAACTTCAAGTTGCAGCTTTGCTTGTCTATATTTCCCCGCGTAGCAGGAGATATAAGACGTATCTTGAAAGACGATTAGTCTAAAAGCTAATAAAATAAAAAAACCCGTTATCAAAACGGGTTTTCAGAATATGGGATTCGAAATTAGATTGCGACAACGTTTGCAGCAGATGGACCTTTCGCACCCTCAGTAATTTCAAACTCTACTTTTTGGCCTTCGGCCAGAGTCTTGAATCCGCTAGACTGAATGGCGGAAAAGTGTACAAAAACATCTTTACTACCATCTTCTGGAGTGATGAAACCAAATCCTTTGGATTCATTGAACCACTTAACGTTACCTTTAATTTTTGACATTAAAACTTACCTTTAATAAAAAAGACACGAACTCTGTGTCACGTACAGTACAGCAAATAATATAGTCCACTGTCTGCAACATAGATCACGAAACATATAACCGAATGTAAAAAAACACACTTTTTGTTTAATTACATTGATTGATTTTATACGCCAATGGTGATTTCACAAATAAATTAGCGTTTTATTTTAATTCTGTTTACTTTTTACCTTTCTATTCTTTTCATGATCGAGTAACCACCTTTTGATATCCAGCCCACCGGTGTAGCCAACCAATTTACCATCATGTCCAATCACCCGATGACAAGGCACAATCAAAGAAATAGGGTTGCGTGAATTCGCCATACCGACCGCACGGCAATAATTTACCGATCCCAACGTTAGTGCCAACTGTTTATAACTCCACATTTCGCCATAAGGAATTTTACACAGTTTCTGCCAAACACGTTTTTGGAATTCAGTTCCCTGCATACTTAAAGGGACGGTAAATGTTAGCCGTTTCCCTTTAAAATATTCCTGCAGCTCTTTCACGCACTGCTTGGTTATCACACTCTTCGATTCTAATTCTTTCTTTTCGTTGACGAAATAGATACTGGTTACTCCTTCATCGTCCGCAGTGATATGTACATAAGGCTTGGGAAATCCATCTGGAGTATTCAGGTAATGATGATACATAAACTACCTCCATTTAATTTATTATTAAAAATTTCTGTACTAGCCTAGATCTCTCATTCATCAATTTGCAATGATGAATTCGGTTACACATCTGACAATTTGATAAAGAAACCATCGCGCCCTCTGACAATTAAAATTATGGCTCTGCCAATAAGTTATAATACTTTATTTTTAATGTTACCTCTTTAAAAAAGATTAAAACACTACATATGGATAAGATATTTTAATAAGGCACTATATATAGTATAAATTTCATAATTAAATTATCTCAATATAATATACATATGTTAGTTTTTATTATTATTAAATAATATAGCACCCAGAAATTTTACTAGAAGTGTTATTATTTATGGCAAACACTGTGGTATATCATTGGCTTATACTAAGTCAGAAAACGATGATCGAGCGCTAATTCCCCTAAATAGAGATACACTACACTGTTGTCAATCAACTCAATGGAGTGAAAAAGACAGTTATATACAGGCATTAACAACGTTCACTTACAAACTATATGAAGATCAACTCCCTAGGCACTAAATCTTGTTATTATTTTTCTTAGCAATGACTATTTTATTTCCTTAGAGTGGTAAAATGATGAACCCGGCATAATATCTAATAATTCGTTATTTCACCAATTATTAGATATTAAATTCTATATTTATTAATACGCTGTTTAATATAAAAACCCAAAAAGAGAGAATGAATAAAATAAATATTTAATACTGTATTTCAATTTAACACCATACGGTTAATCAATTAAAAAACGACAAATAAAAATGATGTATATCCTTGTTATACCACTATTTATATACTATAGAATTACACTCACCAATCACATAACCATATTATGACAATAATTTAAACCCATCACTTTTTCATGATTTTTCCTATAATTAGAATGTGCATTATTATACACATCAAAAGAAAGCATAAAAAACCAAAAGATTGTAAAACCAATAAAACACGCCAGAAACAAAAAATAAATTCATTAATGATAATGATTTTTCTACAAAAAATTTATTTACACAGTTGAGCTTTACTAAATTAACACTCAAAAAATTCGCCTTCCTCCCAATATTATGCTATGGAAAGCATAACTTTTTATTAACAATGTTAAATAAAGGGTTGTCAGTGTATTTTAATATGTTAGGGTATATGTTGGTAAAATAACACCGGAGTAATTGAACACAATATATCATCAACAACAGGAAAATATTATTCCATGACTGTTAAACTTGAAGTTAAGAATCTCTATAAAATATTTGGTAATAATCCTGAGCCAGCATTTAAGTTATTAGCAACCGGTCTCAGTAAAGAACAAATACTTGAAAAAACAGGTCTTACCGTCGGTGTTCAAGATGTCAATCTGGCCATTGAAGAAGGCGAAATATTTGTGATCATGGGATTATCTGGTTCAGGTAAATCCACACTAGTACGTCTTCTCAATCGTCTGATAGAGCCGACCAAAGGTCATGTACTTATCGACAACGAAGATATTTCCACCATCACAGAAACTCAGCTACGAGACGTTCGCCGTAGCAAGATCAGCATGGTCTTCCAGTCGTTTGCACTTATGCCACATTTGAATATTCTGGAAAATACGGCATTTGGTATGGAACTTGCCGGCGTTCCCAAAGAAGAGCGTCATCAAAAAGCACTTGAAACGTTGCAACAAGTCAATCTCGAAAACTACGCGCTATCATATCCCAATGAACTTTCCGGTGGGATGCAGCAACGTGTTGGGTTAGCGAGGGCTTTGGCTAACAATCCCGATATTCTGTTAATGGATGAAGCATTCTCAGCCCTCGATCCTCTCATCCGCGCTGAAATGCAAGATGAATTACTGCGCCTGCAAGGGGAACATCAACGTACCGTTGTTTTTATTTCCCACGATTTGGATGAAGCAATGCGTATCGGTGATCGCATTGCCATCATGCAGGACGGCATTGTCGTTCAAGTCGGCACACCTGATGAGATTATGAATAGCCCCGCTAATGATTATGTCAAAACTTTCTTCCGCGGTGTGGATGTTGGACATGTTTTCTCAGCCAAAGACATTGCCCGCCGTCGGCCAGAGACATTGCTTCATACCGCAGTAGGCTTTGGTCCCCGCTCTGCATTGAAAGTGCTGGATAATGAAGACAGAAACTATGGTTATTTAATTGAAAAAGGCCAGAAGTTTATTGGCGTGGTATCTGTCAATTCCCTGCAACAAGCATTGGCAGAAAAAAAATCCATTGAACATGCCATCTTGGAAAAACCAACCGCCGTTTCAGCAGATATTCCGCTGAATGAATTGATATCCACTGTTGCGCAATCTCCTTGTGCCGTTCCTGTCATAGATAACAATAGCCGTTATTTAGGTGTCATTTCCAAAGGAATATTGCTACAGGCCTTAGATAAGGAGGCACCCAATGGACAATAACTCTCCACAGACAGTCACTGAACCCATCAATAATAGTGATCCCTGGATAGATAGTGGCACTGCTGCTCCTTCATCAAACCACGATTGGCTGAATACTCCTGCAACCAATACTCTTCCAGAACACTTTAATTTCATGTCACCTTTTCAGCATAAACTCATTCCGTTTGACTCATGGGTGACCGATATCATCGATTGGGTTGTCGTACACTTCCGGCCTGTTTTTCAAGTCATCCGTGTCCCGGTAGATTTTGTCCTCAGTGGTTTTGAACAGTTCCTGACGACAGTGCCCCCTCCCATCACCATCTTATTTTTTGCGTTACTGGCCTGGCAAATTGCCGGTGCAGGAATAGGCGTGAGCACTTTAATTTCACTGATTATGATCGGTGCAATTGGGGCATGGTCACAAGCGATGATAACCATGGCTCTGGTGCTAACTGCCCTATTTTTCTGCCTTATCATTGGGCTTCCTCTTGGGATCGGGCTGGCTCGTCATGAACGGCTAGCCAAAATTGTTCGTCCCTTACTGGATGCTATGCAAACCACGCCAGCTTTCGTTTATCTCGTTCCTATCGTCATGCTGTTTGGCATAGGTAATGTCCCTGGCGTTATCGTCACCATCATTTTTGCTTTACCACCTATTATTCGCCTGACAATTTTGGGAATAAAACAAGTTCCATCAGATTTAATTGAAGCCGCCAGATCATTCGGCGCTAGCCCACGGCAGATGCTGTTCAAAGTTCAATTGCCGTTGGCGATGCCTACAATTATGGCAGGAGTAAATCAGACGTTGATGTTAGCCCTTTCCATGGTCGTCATCGCTTCCATGATTGCCGTTGGTGGCTTGGGGCTGATGGTATTGCGCGGTATTGGCCGCCTTGATATAGGATTAGCCGCCGTTGGCGGTACAGGCATTGTCATTCTTGCTATTATCCTTGATCGCCTGACTCAATCCTTGGGAAAAAGTCATCGAACCCAAGGAGGGCACTGGTATCACTCCGGGCCAATAGGATTACTTCGCCTGATTTTTCTCTCAATCCGCCCAAAATAATATCTGACCTGGCAACAAAAGGAGGAAACAACCATGCGCATAATCACCTTATGCAAAGAAATCATGAATAAGGGGATAATTTTTGCAGCGCTCCTTATGGTATTCATGAACTTCTCATTATCCTCAGTAGCCTCTGCAACTGACCTTCCCGGCAAAGGCATCAGTGTACAACCGCTACAAAGTACAATTACTGAGGAAACATTTCAGACTTTGATTGTCTGCAAGGCATTAGAAAAACTCGGCTATGACGTCAAACCGATCAAAGAAGTTGATTATAACGTCGCTTACACTTCCATTGCTTCTGGTGATGCCACCTTTATGGCCGTCAATTGGGTACCACTCCATGATGCCCCATACAAAGCTGCCGGAGGAGATAACGTCTTTTATCGCAAGGGAAGTTATGTTGTCAATGCGGCTCAAGGGTATCTTATTGATAAAAAAACCGCAGAAAAATATCACATCACCAATATCGCTCAATTAAAAGATCCTAGACTTGCCAAATTGTTTGATAGTAATGGAGATGGAAAAGCAGATTTAACAGGTTGTAACCCTGGGTGGGGGTGTGAAAGAGCGATCAATCATCACTTAACTGCTTATGGATTGAAAAATACCGTGGAACAAAACCAAGGCAATTATGCAGCTATGATGGCTGATACGCTTGCCCGCTATCGGGCAGGTAAGCCTATCCTCTATTATACCTGGACACCTTATTGGGTGAGTGATGTATTGAAACCTGGAAAAGATGTCGTTTGGCTTCAAGTTCCCTTCTCTGCTATTGGTGAGGGAGAAACCATCAATACGCAGTTGCCTAACGGCCGTAACTATGGCTTCCCTCCCAGTACCATGCATATTGTGGCCAACAAAGTGTGGGCAGAAAAGAACCCTGCTGCTGCGAAACTTTTTGCTGTTATGACCTTACCTATTGCGGATATCAGCGCCCAAAATCAGCTCATGCATAATGCTAAAATTTCAGAAGCTGATATTGAACGCCAAGCTGAAGATTGGCTCAAAATACATCAGAAAACGGTAAATGGCTGGCTAAAAGCAGCCAGAAAAGCCGCTCACAAAGCATAAATTACCCTTTCCTTTATTCTGCATCTGGTAGCCGTGAAGACATTAACAAAAACTCACGGCTAACCAGTAAACACTTTTCTAACACCATTAACTCATTAGTTCTTAATGACATAATTTAAATAATTTATATATTTTATATTTTCACTTTCATCATATTTTGTTAATGTTGTTTTATCTGTTAACAAAAAAATAAAATACTCCAATGCCAATAACTGATAAACCTGCGCCTGATATACCAATATCTACCGAAAATTCTCTACCAAACAAGGCTTCTTCCTTTAAAAAAGGTATTTGGGATAGTTTCCCAATCGCCATTGGTTATCTTCCCGTCTCTTTTGCATTTGGCTTAAGCGCCACTAAGCTGGGATTTACTCCCATCGAAGCGATATTTTTCTCATGCGTCATTTATGCTGGCGCCAGTCAGTTTGTTATCACGGCTTTACTGAGCGCAGGAATGTCATTGTGGTTTTCTGCGCTAACCGTAATGGCAATGGACATCCGCCATATTTTATATGGACCTGCTTTACGTTATCGCATCAAACAAAAACTATCGGGAAAGAAAACCGTAATTTGGGCTTTTGGTCTGACTGATGAAGTTTTTGCCGCAGCAACAGCCAAATTGATTAAAGACCAGCGAAGTTGGAGTGAAAACTGGATGATTGCCATTGCCATATGTTCCTGGCTCTCTTGGGTGTTGGGTACTGTAGCTGGGGCCATATTGGGTAATGGTTACTTGAGTTCTTATCCAGCTGTTGAAGCAGCCATGATATTTATGCTTCCAGCCCTATTCTTAAGTTTTTTGTTAGCCTCTTTCAAAAGACAAAATACCTACTGTGTTACCGCTGCTTTATCAGGCGCATTAATAGGAATCATATTTTTTTCAATCCCTATAGCCATTCTCGCGGGGATTATGAGTGGATGTTTAGCAGCACTTTTGCAAACTAAAAATACATAATTAGTACCTTACTTAATTAATATATTACATACTCAGATGGTTATATGATTGATAATAAAATACTTCTTATAGGACTTATTGTAGGCGCTGCCAACTTTTTATTCCGCTATTTGCCTCTGCGTCTGGGTGTCAATCGTGCACCGACAGAAAAGAAAGGAAAAATGGGGATCATACTCGACAGCATTGGTATTGCATCAATTTGCTCACTTCTTATCGTCTCAAGCATTCCTGACGTTATGAAGGAGCACAACAAATTTTTTCCGACCCTAATTGGCTGCCTAACCATCTGCCTGTTTTTCTACAAAACTCGAAGCATCATTATTTCAACACTGTCTGGTGCCATAGTTTTTGGAATAGTATTCAAGTTATTTATGAATTAGGTATCAATATTAAAAGAAATATGATGATAATAAATAACTATAATTGCTAAATTTAACTTTTAATATAGTATTTGTATGGTTTTTAACAAAAGTTACTTTACCGGTTGAAACTAATAAGGTATCTAAACAATGGAAAGTTCATTCACTCCCACAGAAGAGTTACTTAATTGCCGTGTAGCACAGCAAAAAAGTTTACCCTATCAAGAGATCTTACTAACTCGCTTATCCATGCATGTCCATAGCAAGCTTCTGGAAAATCGCAACAACATGCTGAAAGCACAAGGAATCAATGAAACCTTGTTTATGGCTCTGATGATTCTGGATACCAAAGAAAGTCGTAGCATTCAGCCATCAGAACTTAGTGCTGCATTGGGTTCTTCCCGTACAAATGCAACCCGAATTGCGGATGAATTAGAAAAGCAAGGCTGGATTGAAAGAAAGGAGAGTCATAACGATCGTCGTTGTCTCCATCTCCATCTCACAGATAAAGGTTCAAATTTCTTGAATAGTTTACTTCCACCACAGCATGAATGCCTGATCAAACTTTGGTCTATCCTGGATTCTGAGGAGAAAAAACAGTTAGAAAAATTGATGAGAAAAATCTTAGGGCAATTAGATAATATTGGGGATTGTTTAAGTAACTGATTGCCTTTCTTCTGGATGGTTTTGCACTAAGAGAACACATTATAGCAACATGATCTAAAAAAAATTTTCCACTAGTCTGTATCATCAGATACTTCGTATGGCCGATTATTATCTTCAGATAATACTTAAATCCATATCGTTCGTCCCTTCCAGTAGTGTAAATGCACACTACTGGAGACGTATTGCGTCCTGTTGCGGCCACACAATTGATAATAAGTTAAGAACAAATACGGAGACTCTCCATGAGTACTAGTGAGAAAACACCACTTCCGTCTAGCGAAGAAACGCTATCCTCAAACGAAATGCAATCACCTGCAAAGGTAAGAACAAAAAATAATCCTAAAAACAGAAACGCCGCCATATCATTACGTTATTGACGTTATTTTTACTCCTGCTTGGAGCTGGCTATAGCGTTTACTGGTTTCTCACTTTACGTCACCACCAAGAAACTGATAATGCCTATGTAACAGGTAATCAAATACAAGTTATGTCACAAATTGCGGGCAGCGTCGTGACTGTCAATATTGACAATACTGATTTTGTGAAAAGTGGTCAGCCTCTTTGTCCAACTCGATCCCCGTGACGCTGAATTGGCTTTGGAAAGAGCCAAAAATGAATTAGCTAATTCTGTTCGAATCACTCATCAACACATGATCGACAGTAAAAGATATCAAGCTATCACTGAACTGAAAAAAATTGCTCTCAGAAAAGCGCAAAATGATCTCAATCGAAGGGAAATATTGGGCACTCAGGATTTGATCGGTAAAGAAGAATTACAACATATGCGTGAAACTGTCTCTACTGCCCAAGCTGATCTGGATGCCGCGATAGCTCAATATCAGAGCAACCAAGCCATTATTCTGGATACTCCACTGGAAAGACAGCCATCGATTGAAAAAGCAGCCTCCGGTGTTCGTGATGCTTGGCTCACTTTGCAGAGGATCAATATTGTCAGCCCTGTTGATGGTTATGTCGCTCGTCGTAGCGTTCAGGTAGGTTCCCGTATCAACTCAGGAACACCATTGATGGCGATAGTGCCTGCCAACAATATGTGGATTGAGGCCAATTTCAAAGAAACCCAACTGGCAAACATGCGGATTGGACAGCCAGCTACAATCGTCAGCGATTTTTATGGTGACGATGTTGTCTATACCGGCAAGGTTGCAGGCATTGATATGGGAACCGGTAGCGCCTTTTCTCTATTGCCCGCACAAAATGCCAGTGGAAATTGGATTAAGGTTGTACAACGCTTACCGGTTCGTATTGAACTTGATCCTGAACAATTAAAACAACATCCCTTACGAATTGGGTTATCAACAAAAGTCACCGTGAACACCGCAAACACTGATGGAACTGTACTGGCAACCACAGAACGTACCCTTCCGGCCTATCAAACCAATGCATTGACGATAGATATGACTCCTGCAAACAAAATAGTTACTGACATTATTAATAGTAATTCAGGAAATCAAATTTAAGGGGGAGTCATGGTAACAAGAGAACCGCTTACAGGCGCGAAACTCGCCCTTTTGACCATTACTCTTTCAATGGCAACTTTCATGCTTGTTCTCGACTCTACTATTGCCAACGTCGCCATACCGACGATCGCGGGTAATCTAGGTGCGTCAAGCTCACAGGGAACATGGGTGATTACCTCTTTCGGTGTCGCAAACGCAATTTCCATTCCTATTACCGGTTGGTTAGCAAAGCGTTTCGGTGAGGTGAAATTGTTCCTCTGGTCTACCGCAATTTTTACTCTTTCATCTTGGCTGTGTGGCCTTTCCAATAGCCTCGGTATGTTAATTTTCTTCCGTGTTATGCAAGGATTGGCCGCAGGCCCCGTACTTCCCCTTTGTCAAAGTTTATTACTAAATAATTATCCAGTGGCGAAACGCAATATGGCGTTGGCACTGTGGTCGATAATGATTGTGGTTGCCCCCATTTGTGGACCTATCCTTGGTGGCTATATCAGTGATAACTACCATTGGGGATGGATCTTTTACATTAATATTCCCCTTGGTATCGCAATTATCTTTGTTATTACCCAGCTATTGCGTGGCCGGGAAACACAAACAGAAATCCGCCCCATAGACATTGTTGGTCTTTCTTTGCTGGTGATTGGTATTGGCAGCCTGCAAATTATGCTTGACCAAGGTAAAGAACTTGATTGGTTTAATTCCACCGAGATTATTATTCTTACGATTACTGCCATTGTCGCGCTGATTTTCCTGATCATATGGGAACTCACTGATGATCATCCGATAATCGATCTATCCCTGTTCAAGTTGCGCAATTTTTCCATCGGTACATTAAGTATTAGTCTCGGCTTTATGATGTACTTCGGTTCAATTGTTTTACTGCCACAACTATTGCAAGAAGTTTACGGCTATACCGCAACCTGGGCGGGCTTTGCGGCCGCACCGATAGGATTACTGCCACTGTTATTGTCACCCGTCATTGGCAAGTTTGGCCATAAAATAGACATGCGCTATATCGTGATATTTAGTTTCATCACTTATGCTATTTGCTTCTATTGGCGGGCATATACCTTTGAACCAGACATGGATTTCGCTGCGACTGCATGGCCTCAGTTTGTTCAAGGACTTGCCATGGCATGTTTCTTTATGCCATTGACAACCATTACATTATCAGGGCTAGCACCAGAACGAATGGCCTCAGCCTCCAGCTTATCGAACTTTACCCGTATATTATCGGGTTCAATCGGGACATCCCTCACAACCACAATGTGGACACAACGTGAATCAATGCACCACTCGAACCTTACGGAATACATCAATCCATATAACCCTAATTATCAGCAAATACATCAGCAATTAGCTCAATTGGGCATGAATGATGAACAAATATCAGCTTACCTTGCAAAACAGATCACTCATCAAGGGTTAATTATCTCTGCCAATGAGATCTTTTGGCTTTCAGCAGGCATATTCCTTGTCTTGACGTTATTGATCTGGCTGGCAAAACCACCTTTCTCTGCCGGAGGTAAAGACCACGGAGGAGCGCATTAATCTTATTACATTAAATCGATTTAATAGAGTGACCTTAGCGGGAGTATTTGCTCCCGTTAAGAAAAATGCTACACGCCACAATCCTCTCTCTCATCATAAAGTATCAATTACGATTAAAAGGATTGCGCTGTAGGTTCAAGAGGACAGTCGTGACAATTTCCGACTCCGGGTAATTTATTTCTTTGGCAGCAACAACGGCGTTGTATGACATTATTTTTCATAATCACTGTACGATAAAGTGGATTATCCCTGCCATCAGGTAACGTTTGTGTAAAGAAAAGATTTTGTATTAATGTATCAGCATCCATCCGCGTCTATTTTTTCCCTGAAATTATTTAGGTACCAATACATAACATAGCCAATATTATTCCATAATAAACGACCATTTATTCCACGATAGGATGCAATTTTCTCACATACAGGAATAATATGCCGATCCAACATAGAATGATAACGCTCCAATAAAGATATTGATTCGTCCAACCACGTTAACTGGTAATAAACAACATTTGGCCTGCCTGTTTCATGAAATTCAATCTGAAAAAGCTTATAATCCGTATCAACAGCCTGGGGATATTCCAATAACATTAACATCATTGGTGGGACAATTAAGCCAAAATACCATTGTGCCCATAAAGAATAAAGCCCTTTCTGATTTGGTTTTAATTCATTATCACTATAATATGAATCTTGGTAATTTTTTATCAATAATGGGAATTTTTCATCACTCGACCATTGATAAAACTCCATACTTCCCAATGGAATATTGTCTGAATTGATTTTTACTGATGAATTGAAATGGCTAAATGCCCCATCAAATAGGTTAGTGATATCTTCAATCGTTATTTCAGAAGCCAACTCAATGGGGTCTTGATTATTTTTATTTATCATTACCTATTCTCCTAACACCTATTATCAACCCTAAATTTAAACTCTTCTCACGCTCATCCATTTACAGATAATTCAGCTACACTCTAATCATACTTAAACAGTTCAAATTTGCGGAATGTATCCATCTGATATAAATGTTGTGATTGATAGTTTCCACTTGTTTCTATATAAGCATTAGTTGAGAAGTTGATATATCATTGGAATCTCTGGATATAACCATCTAATAAATGGGGCATTTATTCTAGCTCACTAAGGATATACTCTTTCTTATTAAATGATAATGAAAATGATTGTTATTAACAACCATAAAAAGTAACGAATTTAGAGAAATAAAAACTTAATCTAATAATTATATTTGAAATAATAACAAATGTTTTTATTTAATTTCTAATTGAAATAATAAAATTAAATTAATAAATAAAGGGAATAAAATAAGACCCTGGCTAAGTAGACAGGGTCTTATTAACAATGAAAATTAAACTATCTATTTCCAAATCACAATTCTTTGACTACATGGCAGCTTGTGATAGTGATAGGTATAAATTAAACCTTATTCTGACGCCACCATTCCGCCAGCATAATACCTGTTGCAACAGAAACATTCAGACTTTCTACCCGTCCCGTTCCACCAATAGAAAGGCGAATGTCACCATCTTCCCAAATGCTGTCACTTAATCCGTCACTTTCCTGACCCAATACCAAAACCATTTTTTCTGGCAATGTTGCTTGTGCCAATGTTGTGCTGCCTTTATGACTTGATGTCGTCACAATTGTGTAGCCTTGGTTACGGAATTGATTTAGCGTAGTCGTGAACCCATCCGCATCAATGCCTTTGATGTGCTCAGCGCCGCCTTCTGCTGTACGAACAGCGGCACCTGATTCCAACAGCGCCGTATCCTGCAAAATGACCCCCTGTACGCCAAAATGCGCACAACTACGCATAATTGCGCCAAGATTATGTGGATTACCTACATTTTCCAATGCCAAGACACAATCTTTTGCGGGCGCCTGCTGCAAATAGGTTTCCACATCCAAACCATTACGTTTCTTAATCAGGAAACAGACACCACCGTGGTGCTCTGTACCTGATGCCTTGGATAGCTCTTCGTCGTCAACGACATGGTAAGCTTTGCGATTTGCCGCCATCCATTTCAAGGCATCGCGGAAACGCGGCGTGACCGATTGAACAAACCAGGCCCGAACAATTGCATCAGGACGGTGCTGGAACATTGCCTGACAAGCATTTTCCCCATAGATGCGAGTTTCTTCCAAACGCTGACGACGAAGCTGTTCAGGATCAATGTTGCTTTTGCCGCTAATGCCCTGGTGCTCTGGGCTAAGAGATTCATCCTCTGGACGGGAGATTGTTCTCCACGGAGAACGATCACCTGAGCGCACTGGGCGTTCATTGCCACGACGGCGGTCACCCTGATCGCGCCCTTTACCAAACGGCCGGTTATCACTCTTACGGCTATCACTGTTTTTACGACGATCGCCGCCTTTACGGTTATCGTTATTGTCCTCATTATTGCGGACATACATTACTTTGACTTTGCCGTTCTTACCACTATAGGAATCGTTCATTTATTTCTCCAACTGCGTTATGGCGCGAAGATTACCCGATGTACGCGTCCGAAGCTACCTCCGGTAACGACAATCCATTAAAATATCCGCTAATTTTTTTACTGGTTTTATCCACGAACATGTTTGAGTTCTTAAATGAGAAATAACAACGCCGTTTATCAGCTTCGCCAACACCGCCTTGCCCGATCTACCCGCCCTTTTCTGGCAAGGGGGTGCCGAGTGCAACGTTGCCTGCATTGTTTATTACCCCAAAATAAATGTCTATGTGAAATGATTTCACCTGCAAATGCGGAAAGCCGCTTCTGTCTCATCATGTTCGATACGGAGCCGATGAAACCCAGTAATACGGGAAAGTTGATTGCAGATATTCTGCCTGATACATGCGCTTTTCTCTGGTCTAGAACCGAGCCTGATCAACAACTGCTCGAAATCGTGCGTGATCCAACCCGACAACCTTATCTGATCTTCCCAGACAGTTATGCTACGCCTACTCGTACGGTGTATCAGCAGATCCCCGCCAACCAAAAACCACCGCTGTTCATTATATTGGATGGTACTTGGCCTGAAGCAAGAAAAATGTTTTGCAAAAGCCCATATTTGGATGATATTCCCCTATTGTCTATTAATAATATTGCCAAGATGGACTATTTACTTCGGGTACCCTCCAGAACAGAACAACATTGTACCGCCGAAGTTGCGGCTGCGGCATTAGAATTAGCCGGGGATATTAAAGCGTCACAATCATTATTGAATCATTTCAATCACTTTCGTGAACAATATCTGGCCGGAAAATCCAATCATCTGTAGGTATAACTCACAGTAATGCTTGACAATCCGCGCTAAAGTCACTGATGGTGGCTAAGGTTATTCATGGTCATTGTTTATTGTTTATCGATGTGATAGCTGATAAGGAACCCCAGAAATGAGCCAGCGCGGACTTGAAGCATTATTACGCCCTAAATCTATCGCCGTTATTGGTGCTTCTGAAAAACCAGAAAAAGCCAGTTCAGTGTTGATGAGAAATTTGTTAATGGGTGGGTTTACAGGACCTATTCTCCCCGTAACACCACACAAATCTGCCGTTCTGGGTGTGTTAGCCTATCCTGCTATCGATAAATTACCATTAACGCCTGACCTGGCTGTGATCTGTACTCATCACAGTCGTAATTTGTCTTTACTAGAGCAGCTGGCCCAACACGGATGCAAAACTGTCATTATTTTATCCTCTCCGCCATCACAATTTACTGAATTGAAACTGTGCAGCCAAAAACATCATCTTAGAATTCTGGGGCCAAATAGCCTTGGTATCTTAGCCCCCTGGAGTGGGCTAAATGCCAGTTTTTCCCCGATCCCTATCCTTAAAGGTAAACTCGCCTTTATTTCACAATCAGCAGCAATATCCAACACAATTCTGGACTGGGCCAATCATCGTAATATTGGTTTTTCGTATTTTATTGCCTTGGGCGACAGTGTTGATATTGATATTGATGACCTGCTCGACTTTTTAGCAAGAGACAGTAAAACCAGTGCCATTTTGTTGCATCTCGAACATATCAGCGATGCCCGCCGTTTTCTTTCTGCTTCCCGAAGCGCTTCACGCAATAAACCAATTCTGGTCGTAAAAAGCAGTCGTACCCGGCAAGTCCAGAAGTTACTGGGAGAACAACAAAATTTTGATGCGGCTTATGACGCAGCAATTCAACGAGCCGGATTACTGCGTGTACAAGATACACACGAAATGTTCTCCGCAGTGGAAACATTGAGTTTTATGCGGCCATTGCGTGGAGAACGTTTATTGATCGTCAGTAATGGAGCAGCACCAGCGGCAATGGCACTGGATGAACTATTCAGGAGAACCGGCAAACTCGCTATATTAGGTGAGGAAACGATCAATGGGTTGTCTGGCACACTTCCAGACACGTTGCTTTTACGTAATCCATTAGATATCGGTGATGATTCCTCTACCGAACGATATGTTTCTGCACTCAGGTTACTTTTGGATAGTCATGATTATGATGCCTTACTGTTAATCCACTCTCCCAGTGCCATATCCCACAGCCAAACTACAGCAGTTCAGGTTATACAAACCATTAAAGAACATCCTCGTGGGAAATGGCTCACTATTTTCACTAATTGGTGCGGAGAATACTCTTCATTGGAAGCCCGACGGCTGTTCAGTGAGGCGGGTATTCCAACTTATCGGACACCAGAAGGTGCCATTACCGCCTTTATGCATATGGTGGAATATCAGCGAAACCAAAAACAGCTAAAAGAAACACCATCTTTACCCATTGGCATCACATCGAATACGGCTCGAGCCCATGAGTGTATACAAAAGGCACTTGATAACGGGAATGTTCGACTGGATACCCATGAAGTACAACCTATTCTTGATGCTTACGGTTTAAATACTTTACCAACTTGGATCGCTCATACCAGTGATGATGCGGTCAATATTGCAGAAAAAATTGGCTATCCCGTAGCATTAAAACTCCGCTCCCCTGATATCCCACATAAATCAGAAGTTCAGGGAGTGATGCTTTATTTACGCAATGCTGATGAAGTTAAAGCCGCAACACAAGCGATTATTGAACGTGTTAAACAAAACTTCCCGCAAGCCAGGATCCATGGATTATTAGTACAAAGCATGGCTAATCGGGCTGGCACACAAGAGCTGAGAATTGCTATTGAGCAAGATGAGATATTTGGTCCCTTAATCATGCTAGGTGAGGGAGATATCGATTGGATGCATGAAACACAAGCGGCTGTCGCTCTTCCTCCCCTTAATATGGCACTAGCCCGCTATCTGGTTATTCAAGCAATTAAGAGTGGCAAAATAAAATCTGGTGGTTCATTTTTGCAGCTGGATATTCTTGCTCTCAGCCAGTTATTGGTCAGGGTATCGAATCTTCTGATCGATTGCCCGCAAATTACTCGTATGAATATCCATCCACTGCTTGCATCAGGTAATGAGTTCACGCTATTGGATGTGACAATGGAGTTAATGCCAGTAACAGGCGATCCCCGCAAAAGACTGGCTATCCGGCCTTATCCTAATGAACTGGAAGAGACTATCTATATCAAAGATGATGTTGAATGTTTGCTACGGCCAATCCTGCCGGAAGATGAACCTTTGCTGAAAGCATTTATCGGCCAGGTAACAAAGGAAGATCTTTATTATCGCTATTTCAGTGAAATTAACGAGTTTACTCATGATGATCTTGCAAACATGACTCAAATTGACTACGACCGAGAAATGGCATTCGTAGCAATCCGCCATCCAGCAACAACACCTGAAATTATTGGTGTCGCTCGTGCCATGGCTGATCCCGATAATATCGAGGCTGAATTTGCGATATTAGTCCGATCAGATCTGAAGGGGATTACGTTAGGTTATCAACTTATGACTAAACTGATTAACTATACAAGAGAACATGGTATTCAAGCACTAACAGCTATTACCATGCCTGAAAACCGTAACATGATCCAACTTGCGAAAAAACTTGGATTTACCATTGATATACAGTTAGAAGAGGGCATTGTTAATCTCATGTTGAAACTCTAAGTAAAAATAAATTCAACATACAGCTCGTGATGAACACTAAAAAATGCTGACTCCGTGATAGATCGCACAGTCTTGAAGCAATCAGCTCAAGAGAGTTAATTCATACTCACAATGGACCAAACTAATGGTATCATCGCCAGATCATTTTGATTCATACACCTTATGATGGTATTCACGCCATCTAGACTAAGAGAAAAACGCACTGTGATGTTGTCCAAATTTAAACAAGCAAAACACCAACAACACCTTGCACAACTGCCTAAGCTACCACAATCAGTTGCTGATATTGCGACACTTTATGAATCTAAAGTGTTTCGCAGCACCTTATTGGAACGTATCGCAAAGGCCCAAAAGCATATTTATATCGCCGCGTTATATTTAGAAAACGATGATGCAGGGCAAGATATTTTGACTGCATTATATGCCGCTAAACAGAAACGCCCTGAGTTAGACATAAAAATCCTGGTTGATTGGCATCGTGCTCAACGAGGCCGTATTGGTGCAGAAGCTGCGGCAACAAATGCAGATTGGTATTGCTCCATGGCTGAAAGCTACCCTGATGTCAATATTTCTATCTTGGGTGTTCCAGTGAATACACGTGAAGCACTGGGGGTTTTGCATCTGAAAGGCTTTATCTTTGATGATACGGTTATTTACAGTGGAGCAAGTATTAATGATGTCTATCTGCATCGCCATGAAAAATACCGTTACGATCGTTATCATTTGCTGCATAATGCAAAACTTGCCTCGATCATGAAGCAATTTATTGACGAGAGTATTATTAGCGCTGGAGCCGTAAAAAATTTAGCCTGCCACAATCGCCCTCGTAACCTTGAAATTAAAAATTTGATCCGTCAATTTCGTGCTTCATTGAGGAATAGCGAGTATCACATTGAAAATCAAGCATCCAATGAAGAATTGGCGGTAACTCCCCTTGTGGGATTGGGCAAAAAAAATCTGCTAAATAAAACAATTTGTCATCTCATGTCTTGCACTGAAAACAAGTTGATTATTTGTACACCATATTTCAATTTACCAGCAGTATTAGTGCGTGCAATATCTCGCCTACTCCGCCAAGGAAAGCAAGTTGAGATCATCATCGGAGATAAAACAGCGAACGATTTTTATATTCCACCCGAAGAACCATTTAAGATCATTGGTGCATTGCCTTATCTGTATGAAATTAACTTGCGTCGATTCACCAGTCGGCTGCAAAAGTTTATCGATAGCCAGCAATTAACTATCCGATTATGGAAAGATCAAGATAATACTTATCACTTAAAAGGGATCTGGGTTGATAATAAATGGCAATTAATTACGGGTAATAACCTGAATCCTCGCGCATGGGGATTGGATCTGGAAAATGCTATTCTTATTCATGATCCCCACCAAGAGATGCAAGAGCAACGCACAATGGAGTTGGATTGCATCCGTACCCATACAAAAATTATCCACAATTATCAGGAACTGGAAAGTATCCAGTTCTATCCTGTTAAAGTACGCAAACTAATACGACGCTTACGCCGTATTCGGGTAGACCGATTAATCAGCAGGATATTGTAAAATAGATAAATAATTATCGTTTTTTTGAATCCCCTCTCGCTATTGGCAGAGGGGATTTTTGTACCTTATTTATCAAACAGCTATGATTTAAAAAAATAAATCATGGCGTAAATTACGATGAGAAAAAACATCATCACTCTGATACGAAATATATTAATAATCTCTCCTATCCTATTGAATACTTCTTGTTCCAATATTCGTCAGGCAAATGACAACTGGACAGGAAAAGATAAAGCGCAACATTTCTTATTTTCTGCAATTGTCGCTGCTGCGGGTAATGCTTATGGTGATCGTCAGCATTGGGGTCATCGTGAAAGTGCACAATTTGGTGTATTGTTATCCGTTAGTATTGGTGCAGCAAAAGAACTTTATGATAGCCGCCCATCAGGAACAGGCTGGAGTTGGCATGATATTGTTTATGATATAACTGGAGCGATAGCAGGTTATAGTTTATATCAATCGGTGAAGTAATTTTTTAATCTTCTATTTCTAAGACACCTAAACGCAAAAAAGCCATCCGGTGACGGATGGCTTCTCTGGCTTAATTAATGTCTGGCAGTGCCCTACTCTCACATGGGGAGACCCCACACTACCATCGGCGCTACGGCGTTTCACTGCTGAGTTCGGCATGGGGTCAGGTGGGACCACCGCGCTATTGCCGCCAGACAAATCCTGTTTTCAATCCCGAACAAGCTGCTTTTCTACGCTGAAACCCTTCTCTCTCTTTCCACTCCCGAAAACCCCTTCGGTGTTGTCAGGTTAAGCCGCACGGTTCATTAGTACCGGTTAGCTCAACGTCTCGCAACGCTTACACACCCGGCCTATCCACGTCCTCGTCTCGAACGTTCCTTCAGTACCCTCTAGGGGTAAGGGAAGACTCATCTTAAGGCAAGTTTCCCGCTTAGATGCTTTCAGCGGTTATCTCTTCCGCACTTAGCTACCGGGCAGTGCCATTGGCATGACAACCCGAACACCAGTGGTGCGTCCACTCCGGTCCTCTCGTACTAGGAGCAGCCCCTTGCAATCTTCCAACGCCCACGGCAGATAGGGACCGAACTGTCTCACGACGTTCTAAACCCAGCTCGCGTACCACTTTAAATGGCGAACAGCCATACCCTTGGGACCTACTTCAGCCCCAGGATGTGATGAGCCGACATCGAGGTGCCAAACACCGCCGTCGATATGAACTCTTGGGCGGTATCAGCCTGTTATCCCCGGAGTACCTTTTATCCGTTGAGCGATGGCCCTTCCATTCAGAACCACCGGATCACTAAGACCTACTTTCGTACCTGCTCGCGCCGTCACGCTCGCAGTCAAGCTAGCTTATGCCTTTGCACTAACCTCACGATGTCCGACCGTGATTAGCTAACCTTCGTGCTCCTCCGTTACACTTTGGGAGGAGACCGCCCCAGTCAAACTACCCACCAGACACTGTCCGCAACCCGGATAACGGGCCGGCGTTAGAACATCAAACATTCAAGGGTGGTATTTCAAGGATGGCTCCATGCAGACTGGCGTCCACACTTCCAAGCCTCCCACCTATCCTACACATCAAGGCTCCATGTTCAGTGTCAAGCTATAGTAAAGGTTCACGGGGTCTTTCCGTCTTGCCGCGGGTACACTGCATCTTCACAGCGAGTTCAATTTCACTGAGTCTCGGGTGGAGACAGCCTGGCCATCATTACGCCATTCGTGCAGGTCGGAACTTACCCGACAAGGAATTTCGCTACCTTAGGACCGTTATAGTTACGGCCGCCGTTTACTGGGGCTTCGATCAAGAGCTTCTCGCCGAGGCGATAACCCCATCAATTAACCTTCCAGCACCGGGCAGGCGTCACACCGTATACGTCCACTTTCGTGTTTGCACAGTGCTGTGTTTTTATTAAACAGTTGCAGCCAGCTGGTATCTGCGACTGGCCTCGGCTCCGGAAGCAGGTTCCTTCACCTAACGCCAGCGTGCCTTCTCCCGAAGTTACGGCACCATTTTGCCTAGTTCCTTCACCCGAGTTCTCTCAAGCGCCTGAGTATTCTCTACCTGACCACCTGTGTCGGTTTGGGGTACGATGGACCCGAATCTGGAGCTTAGGGGCTTTTCCTGGAAGCGGGGCATCAGCAACTTCAGCACCGTGGTGCCTCGTCATCGTGCCTCAGTGTTGTGGCTAACCGGATTTGCCAAGTTAGCCCACCTACACACTTAAACCGGGACGACCGTCGCCCGGCTTGCCTAGCCTTCTCCGTCCCCCCATCGCAATTCGGGCCCGTACAGGAATATTAACCTGTTTCCCATCGACTACGCTTTTCAGCCTCGCCTTAGGGGTCGACTCACCCTGCCCCGATTAACGTTGGACAGGAACCCTTGGTCTTCCGGCGAGCGGGTTTTTCACCCGCTTTATCGTTACTTATGTCAGCATTCGCACTTCTGATACCTCCAGCCCACCTCACAGTGGACCTTCAACGGCTTACAGAACGCTCCCCTACCCAACGACACTAACGTGTCGCTGCCGCAGCTTCGGTGCATGGTTTAGCCCCGTTACATCTTCCGCGCAGGCCGACTCGACCAGTGAGCTATTACGCTTTCTTTAAATGATGGCTGCTTCTAAGCCAACATCCTGGCTGTCTGAGCCTTCCCACTTCGTTTCCCACTTAACCATGACTTGGGGACCTTAGCTGGCGGTCTGGGTTGTTTCCCTCTCTTCACGACGGACGTTAGCACCCGCCGTGTGTCTCCCGTGATAACATTCTTCGGTATTCGCAGTTTGCATCGGGTTGGTAAGTCGGGATGACCCCCTAGCCGAAACAGTGCTCTACCCCCGAAGATGAGTTCACGAGGCGCTACCTAAATAGCTTTCGGGGAGAACCAGCTATCTCCCGGTTTGATTGGCCTTTCACCCCCAGCCACAAGTCATCCGCTAATTTTTCAACATTAGTCGGTTCGGTCCTCCAGTTAGTGTTACCCAACCTTCAACCTGCCCATGGCTAGATCACCGGGTTTCGGGTCTATACCCTGCAACTTAACGCCCAGTTAAGACTCGGTTTCCCTGCGGCTCCCCTATACGGTTAACCTTGCTACAGAATATAAGTCGCTGACCCATTATACAAAAGGTACGCAGTCACCCTGATAAATCAAGGCTCCCACTGCTTGTACGTACACGGTTTCAGGTTCTTTTTCACTCCCCTCGCCGGGGTTCTTTTCGCCTTTCCCTCACGGTACTGGTTCACTATCGGTCAGTCAGGAGTATTTAGCCTTGGAGGATGGTCCCCCCATATTCAGACAGGATAACACGTGTCCCGCCCTACTCATCGAACTCACAGCCTGTGTCTCTTCGTGTACGGGACTATCACCCTTTACTGTGCGCCTTTCCAGGCGCTTCCACTGACACACACACTGATGCTGGTTCTGGGCTCCTCCCCGTTCGCTCGCCGCTACTGGGGGAATCTCGGTTGATTTCTTTTCCTCGGGGTACTGAGATGTTTCAGTTCCCCCAGTTCGCCTCATTAACCTATGGATTCAGTTAATGATGGTGCAACGGATTGCACCGGGTTTCCCCATTCGGACATCGCCGGCTGATAGCGCTTCATATCAGCTCACCGGCGCTTTTCGCAGATTAGCACGTCCTTCATCGCCTCTGACTGCCTAGGCATCCACCGTGTACGCTTAGTCGCTTAACCTCACAACCCGAAGAAGTCTTCCGGTCGGAGTGTTGAGAGTTTCACCAATGTTATCATTCCATAACATTGGCGGTTTCAAATTTTCAGCTTGTTC